>NZ_JBHOQV010000134.1:0-30011 GCF_042408735.1 Thermogemmatispora sp. | reverse complement strand
AACTTCCCCATACTTTCTTGAATTTCTCGGCGTATGATCCTGGTGTAACGATAGAGGCCCTGCACAACGAAGCAGTTGCGATGCGGCTTCTCTAGCCGGCGGATTGGCACACGATTTGCACGCACATGATCTCTGTCATGATACTCCAACTGGAACGGGAGGTGAGAGCAGCGGCCTGAGCTGATCGACAGTTGTGTGTTCTGGCGTACCCATTCTGCTTGGACCATACCATCCGGAGGCACCCGGATCGCGCGAAGGATCGCCGGTCCGGGTGTTTTTTTCTTGTGCCTGCCTGGCTGGCTTGAGGGAAGGGGGAGAAGGTCGCGTCTCCTCTGGACGCTCTGGCGCCGGATAAGGGCGGCGGCTGCCAGCGACCAGGCCCTGTGCTATAATAGGCGCCACGCGGGGGCCGCGGCGGCAGAAGAAGACGCGGCGGAGCACCCACAACAGAAGGAGGAAGTTCGTAGCTATGGCCACCATCAGCTATGAAGATTTCGAAAAAGTCGATATTCGCGTGGGCAAAATCATCGCCGTCGAAGACTTCCCTCAAGCGCGCAAGCCTGCTTACAAGCTGACCATCGACTTTGGTCCTGAGATCGGCATCAAGCGCTCGTCGGCGCAGATCACCAACTACGCCAAAGAAGAGCTGCTCGGTATGCAAGTGGTAGCGGTGGTCAACTTCCCGCCCAAACAGATCGGCCCCTTCCGCTCGGAAGTGCTGACCCTGGGCGTCCCCGATGCCGATGGGAAGGTCATCCTGTTGACCCCGACCAGGGAGGTTCCCCCTGGAGGACGCATGTTTTGAGGAGGCGGGACAGCTCTGTCTGGCCTCTTGCCCGGGCTGCTCCCTCTCCTGCTTGACAGCCCACAGCAAAAAGGTGTATCCTGAGCGCCAGACAACAGAGCGAAGCGCGGCTGGCCCCTCAGTCCGGCCAGAGCGAGTATACTGGAGTGCGATGATCAGGACCAGTAGGCGTGGTGACCGTTCAACAGCGAGCCGGGATGGTGTGAGCCGGCGAATGTGACCGCGCTGAACCCACCTGAGAGCGTCGGCGAGGAGTCGACCGGTTCCCTCTCCGTTAGCGGAGGAGGCGATCAGGGCTGTCTGCCAGGCAGATCCCGGCTGCATGCGCGCCAGGCCGGTCCGATTGGTTGAGCGGTGTGGGGAGAGAGGCGATGAAGAAGTGGGACGAGCGGGCTGGAGCAAGCTGCGGCGGAAGCGGCCCGGCTGCCTTACCTGGTCGTACGAGTGGAGCTATCTCGCGAGAGGTAGCTCAAGTAAGGTGGTACCACGGGTCTCGGTGCTCGTCCTTGTCCAAAGGGCGAGTTTTTTTATTGGGCCGGCTCCCTTCTGTTCATCTACTGTCTCATGCTATCTGTTGGTGCTGTCTGCTCTCTGCGAGAGAAAGGGTGTTCTTCACTATGGCCGAAGGAGCAAAGGAGAAGTACGTCGAGGAGCTTGTCGACCAGAGCGACGATTTTTCGCGTTGGTACAACCAGGTGGTGCGTAAGGCCGAGCTGGCCGATTATGCGCCGGTGCGCGGCTGCATGATTATTCGCCCTTACGGCTATGCCATCTGGGAGCATGTTCAGCGCCTGCTGGATGCTCGCTTTAAAGAAACCGGGGTGATGAATGCCTACTTTCCCCTGCTGATCCCGCGCAGCTTTCTGGAGCGCGAGGCCGAGCACGTGGAAGGCTTTGCCCCCGAAGTGGCCTGGGTGACGCGCGGCGGTGGCGAGGAGCTGGAGGAGCCTCTGGCCATTCGTCCCACCAGCGAGACCATCATCGGCTATAGCTTCGCTAAGTGGATTCAAAGCTATCGCGATCTGCCGCTCCTGATCAACCTCTGGAACAATGTGATGCGTTGGGAGAAGCGCACGGTGCTCTTCCTGCGCACCGCGGAGTTCCTCTGGCAGGAGGGCCACACGGCCCACCGCACCCTGGAAGAGGCCGAGGAGCGCACGCGCCTGATGCTCGAAGTCTACCGCTCGTTTGTCCAGGAAGACCTGGCGATTCCCGTCTTTCATGGACGCAAGAGCGAGAATGAGAAGTTTGCGGGGGCCTTGCGCACCTATTCGCTGGAGGCCATGATGCGCGACGGCAAGGCTCTGCAGTCGGCTACCAGCCATAATCTGGGCCATAACTTCGCCCGGAGCTTCGATATCCAGTATCTGGATTCCGATGGCCAGCGCAAGTATTGCGCGACAACGAGCTGGGGCCTGAGCACGCGCATCATCGGCGCCATTATTATGGTGCATGGAGATGAGTCTGGCCTGATCTTGCCTCCGCGCGTCGCCCCCTATCAGGCCGTGGTGGTGCCGATCTGGCGCAAGGATGCCGATCAGGCGGCCATTATGGAGGCCATCGGACGCATCGAGCGCATGCTTAAGGGGAAGGTGCGCCTGAAGGTTGATCTGAGCGAGAATACTCCTGGCTGGAAGTTCAATGAGTGGGAGCTACGCGGAGTGCCGGTGCGTATTGAGATCGGCCCGCGCGATCTGCAGAACAATAGCGTAGTGCTGGTGCGCCGCGATAACCGCGCCAAAGAGACCGTGGCCATCGATGCCCTGGAGACACGCCTGCCGGAGCTGCTGGAGGAGTTGCAGCAGGCCCTCTTCCAGCGGGCCCTGGCCTTCCGCGAGGAGCATACCTACTACGCCGAGACCTACGACGAGTTTAAGGAGATTATGAGCGAGAAACGCGGCTTTGTGCGCGTCAAATGGGCAGAGGATAGCGAGGCTGAGCTGGCAATCAAGGAGGAGACAAAGGCAACGCTGCGTGTAATCCCCTTTGATCAGCCCGAGGGCGGCGTCCAGGGGAAGTGCTTCTATACAGGGAAGCCAGCCACCTGTGAGGCCATCTTTGCCCGCTCCTACTGATTGAGTTGAGCGCTGGGCGGCTGGCAGGAAGAGGGGCCTCGGCATTACCGCCACGCCTAGGCGCTGAGATGTTCCCGCCTCTCTGCCCGCCTTCCTGCCTGCTGAGGGGCGCTGAGGGAGGATGTCAGGCCGAGGACTCCCCAGCGCCTTGCCTACCGGTGAGAAACCTGAGCCGAAACCAAGGCTCGACGGGGCCCCAACCGGACCGTCGCCATCCCCGGGGGCGATGAAGCGAACTTGCTGGCTGGCTGGCAGAAAGCCAGCAAGAAGACCTATCTGACTTGCCCACCTGAGCCTCCTTTGTTATACTGCTCACGATGAACTATCCGCCTTGAGTGCTGGGAGGCTCTTTTCGTATGGCAGACTACTCAAAACCTGGTGGCGGGGGAATCTCTTGGCCGGGCCGTGCTCGCCTGGCCCTGGCTATCTCCGCCGGTAAGCTGGCGGGGGCCTCGGGCCGCCTCTTCCGCATCGGCGGCGGCACAAGCCTGCCGGGCATGATCGCACGGCGTATCGATCCCAACGTGCTCCGCTCCGTTATGGCGGCTACCGCAGCCAGCAAAATCGTTATTACCGGCAGCAATGGCAAAACCACTACCGCGCGCATGACCGCCGCCATCGCCGATGCCAGCGGTCGGCGCGTTTCTCATAATCGCACCGGCTCGAACCTGTTGCAGGGTGTGACCTCCGTGGTCGTCAATTTCGCGGATATCTTCGGGCGACTCGATAGCGATCTTTTGCTCTTTGAGATCGACGAGGGCACCATGCCCGTGGCCATGCCCGAGATTCAGCCCGATGTGGTGGTCATTACCAATATCTTCCGCGACCAGCTTGATCGCTATGGTGAGCTGTATTCGGTAGCGAAAGCTCTTGATAAGCTGCTGGAGAGCCTGCCGGAGACGGCCACGATCGTCCTGAACGGCAATGATCCCCAGGTGGCCAGCTTTGGGCAGCAGGCTCGCGCTAAGAAGCTCTACTTCGGCCTGCATACCACCGACGTCGGTCGCCCTGTGCCCGAGCATGCTGCTGACGTCATTCGTTGCATTCGCTGCAACGAGGACCTGGTCTACGAAGTGGCCTATCTCTCCCATCTGGGGCTGTATCGCTGTCCCAACTGCGGCTACGAGCTGCCGCCTTTGGATGTGGCTGCCACCTCGATCCGCCTGGACCCGCGGGGCGATGGACCCACACAGGTGACGCTGCAGACACCGCTGGGTCAGTTGGAGCTAACGCTGCCGCTGCCCGGGGTGCACAATGTCTACAACGCTGCCGCCGCCATCGCCGCCTCGATCGCGGCCGGCTTCGGCGTCGAGAAAGTCCCGGCGGCCCTCAGCAATATTCGTACCGCTTTCGGACGCCTGGAGAAGATCCAGGCTGGGGATCAGACTGTCTACCTGGCCTTTGTCAAAAATCCTACCTCTTTCAATCTAGTGCTGCGCCTGATTGCCCAGCATCCGGGCGAGAAACACCTCCTGCTGGTCGCCAGTAACACGGTTGTCGACGGCGAAGATTTCGCCTGGCTCTGGGATGTGGATCTTGAGGAGATCTCGCCCCAGGTGGCCGACGTGATCTGCAGCGGGACCAAGGCCGAAGAACTGGCTATGCGTCTCAAATATGCTGAGGTGCCGCTCGATCGCGTACGTATCGTCCATGAGCGCGAGGCGGCGCTCGACGCGGCGCTGCAGAACGCTGGCCCGGGCGGAACGCTCTACATCATGGCCAGCTATACGCCAACGCAGGAGCTGCGTCGCATCATGCAGAAGCGCGGCTGGGTCAAGCCCTATTGGGAGGAGTAAGCAGACATGACGAATGAGCAGGGAAAAGATACACGTCTGGTCTTGCGCATTGGGCATCTCTATCCGCAGCTGATGAGCGTGGCCGCCGACCGCGGTAACCTTTTTGCCATTGTCAAGCGCTGCAAGTGGCGCGGCATCAAGACGGCCATCGACCAGATCTTTGTCAAGCAGACGCCGGACTTCACGCAGTACGATCTGATTCTCTTCCATGGCGGCGCCGATCGGGAGATGGAAGTGGCTGCTCGCGACCTGGAGGCCAAGGCCCCTTCGCTGCGCGAAGCTGCCGAGTCCAATACTGTCTTCCTGGCCGTCTGCGCTGGTTACCAGCTATTGGGGCACTCATACAAGCCCTTCGAAGGCCCCGAGCTGAAGGGTGTGGGCATCCTCGATCTGCATACCGAGGGTGGTAGCACCCGCTTCATGACCCATATCGCTATCGAGTGTGACTTTCCTGAATGCGGCAAGCAGGTGCTGGTCGGCTACGAGAACCATAGTGGGCGGACCTATCTGGGTCCGGGAGCCCAGCCGCTGGGCCGGGTCCTGGCCGGTTGGGGCAATAATGGCAAAGATGGCTATGAGGGGGCGGTCTATAAAAATGTTTTCGGCACCTATTTGCATGGGCCTGTCCTGCCAAAGAATCCCTGGTTCACCGATCTGCTGATTATGCGCGCGCTGGCGCGGCGCTACGGGCAAGTTGCACTGCCGCCTCTGGATGACTCGGCGGAGCAGGCGGCCCACGCCGCGGCCTTCAAGCTGGCGATGGCTTTTAAGGGGACAGTCTCGGCTATCGATGCCACTCCCTGGCGCGAACGCCTCTCTCCTGGCTCTTCTCCGCGCTCCCTCTAGCTCACTGCGCTGCTGTGCTGTGCTATGCTTGCGCGCCGCGCCGACTGGTTCGCCCACGGTGTAGGGCCTGACGCGCCCTGTTATCTGAAGGCTGCTACCGGCCCGGATGAGCATGGATCGGATCGATCAGGCCGGCTCTGCTCTGCCCTCCTGACCTGACGGGTCCGGTGATGGCTTGAGAGCAGGCCGTAAGAGCTGATTATTACTTATCATTGTGGCAGGAAGGGAACTCTTGTTATGCCCTGGATGAGCGGCAGAGACAAAGGCAGGAAAGGGTTTTTCTGGCTGTTGCTCCAATGGCTGTTCCTGAGTGCCTGGCTCATGACGGCCTGTCAAATACCGATCAGCATTAGTGTGACCGGGCCAGGTACGCCCTCTCCTACCGCGTTGGCCTCCGCCGATGGGACCGGTCGCCCGCTGGATCGCTGGCTGACGCTCGCCACAGGCGTCGAGCTACGCTATGAGCACTGGAAAGGACCGAGTGGCAATGAGGACACCGTCATGATCACCCGCTTCGATCCGCGACATATCGCCTTGCGGGTGCTCTACAGCCCCTCGGCACCGCATTTCATTAGTGACTGGCTCAAGCAGGAGAAAGGGGCGCTGGCGGTCGTCAATGGGGGCTATTTCAACGATCAGGGGCAGGCCACGGGTCTGGTTATCTCCGATGGCCAGGTTTACGGCACCTCCTACCGTGGCTTTGGGGGCATGCTCTACGTCGACGGCCAGGGAGCCATTCACCTCCGCTCTTTAAGCCAGTACCCTTACAGTGCTGGCGAGCAGCTTCAGCAGGCCACCCAGTCATCGCCCATGCTGGTCCTGCCGGGCGCTAAGCGTACCCAGTTTGACGCCGATGCCTCAAGTAACCGACGGACGGTAGTGGCCTTCGATAAGGAGGGACGCCTCCTTTTCATCGTCAGTCCCGAAGCCGCCTTCTCGTTAGACGAGTTTGACGATTTGCTGCTGGCCTCTGACCTGCAGATCGATGTGGCCCTCAACCTTGACGGCGGCTCGTCGACAGGACTGTATCTGAACGCCGGAGGCCAGCGCTTTGGGGTGGACTCGCTGACGCCGGTGCCCATCGCCCTTGTGCTGCAACCGCGCTAACGCCTCTCGCCGCGGCGGCCCACGGCGTCCGCGCCCCATCCTCCGCCCTGCCTGGAAACGCCGGCTCTCTGGCACTTGAACGAGAAGGGGTGCCAGGATGATCCTGCCCGTAGGTAGCTTTCTGGCTGGCTGGCTCCCGTCCCCCCGATGAGTTGGTCCCAGCCGGTCGTGGGTGGGAAGGACGCGACTGCCATGGCGCCTGACCTAGAGGCGTTTGCACTGTTTGCCGCTCAAGTCGCACTGAATAGTGGCTTTTTGGAAGCGCTGGCTGATCACGTTCCCCTGGCTGTAGTCGGGCATGCTGATCGGGAAGCCAAATTTGTCCAGGCCACCGTTCTTGTCGAAGAAAGTCAGGATGGGTGGCGAGACGCTGTAGCCCGTATAGATGTAGTAGCGGCCATGATTGGCCGTTGGCAGCGTGTTGGTTTTCTTATCGCGCGCGAAGTAGTCCCAGTCATAGTCGTAGGGAATAGGATGCTGCAAATCGACATCGTAGGGTGAAATCCACTGGAAATTATTGAAACCCCAGTTCATCAAATCGCGCATATCCGTCCACCAGTCCTTGGTGTTCATTGTGACCCCGATCAGGTGGCGATTATTGCGCGTGCACGAGACCACCTGCACGAAGTCGGTGTTGCCATCCCAGCCGGGCTTACCCCCGTCGGCGCCGGGATACCACCAGAGAAACTGGTTCCCGTTGACCAGGTAATGTTGGGCATGCTGGGCGGTCTTGGGGATATTGTACATGCGCGTGCCAGCGATCTGGTGCAGAACGGGGTTGCTCATGGTGTAGCGACCCAGGACTGCCAGGTCGTGAGCGCTGGAGTAGTGACCGGTGGCGAGCAGGCCGCTGGGATTCATGTAGTGGGTATCGTACATGCCTAGCTCGCGAGCGCGCTGATTCATCATATCCACAAAGTGCTGATAGGAACCGCCAACCGCGTCGGCGATCGCCACTGCGGCGTCATTGCCAGAAGGCAGCAGTAGCCCGTAGAGCAGTTCACGCAGCGTATAGGTCTCACCCTTCTTCAGACCGAAAAGGCTGCTATCGGAAGAAATATGCTGTTGAATATCGCTGTAGAGGGCGCTGGTGATCGTCACCTTCTGGTCGAGATTCCCCTTTTCCACAGCCAGGAGGGCCGTCATCAGCTTGGTGGTGCTCAGCATCGGTAAGTGCATGAAGGGGTTATAGGCATAGAGCGTCGCCCCTGTATCCATGTCCATGAGGTAGGCCGCCGTTGCCAGAACCGGCGGGGGCGGATGATCGGTGTCACTGGGAATGATCACCACCTGGTGAGGGTTAACGGGAGCCTGGTTGAGCGCTGTGGCTGCCGCGGTGGCGGTATTCTGTTGTACGCTGAGGCCCATAGGCCTCGGGGTGCCCAGCCAGCTAACGAGCAGCGGGATCAAAGAGACAAGCACCACCAGAACGGCTGCGCACAGGAGGAGTAGCATTTTGTTATGGCTCAGATCGTGCAGGCGGCGGAACAGATCCGGAGGGGGGGGAGCCGCAGGGCGAGGCGGTCGGGGCGGCGGAGTCACCGCACGCATTCTGCCGGAGCTGGTAGCTGGAGAAGGAGGACGGCGCTGCTGGGTGAAGCCCGGCAGCTCATCATCGTCATCATCATCGAAAGTGAGCCGGCCGGAGGCACCGCGTTGGCTGGGACTCGCGCCGCCGAGTACCTGGTGACGGTTCGTGCTCGTCGTCGGGCCTGGCTGGCTTCTCTCCTCATCCTGTTCGGGAGGAAGGGGAGCGGCGCCCATGCCTCGCCTGCTCAGGCGAGGTTGATCGGCAGCTCGACTGGCCCGCAGCGAGGCTCGACGTTTTGGAACTGGGACGCTTCGCCAGGAAGCGGTGTTGGTGCTGATCGTCGATGAAGGATCGGAATCGTCAAGAGGCGGCAACCGGCGCGATCTCTGGGCGCGTTGCCTGGCATACTGGGGCGCCTGCCGCGGAGAAGAGGCAGGCGGATAGGCGCGCTGCTCGTCATCATTAAGCGGCGTGCGTTGCATCGAGATATATCTCTCCGTTCTATCTTAGTTCAGCGACACCGGTTCTAGTCTAGCATACTTCTTCAAGAGGAAGAAGGGAGGCTGTTGCAAGAGGGGGAGGCAGCCGTCCACCTTTTCGGCCCTTGACGGTCCTGGCCGGGCATGCTACTCTGCAACCAATGCCTCGATACCTCAGCCGTCTCTCTGGCTCCCTGCAGAGAATCAACGAGGCGCCAGCCCTCAGTTGCTGAAGAAAGGACGGAGATCGAATGGAACTCGCTCAGATTGAGCAGCTTGTGCGCGATGGCAAATTGGAGTATGTCAAAATCGGAACGCCCGATATGGAAGGGGTCTACCGCGGCAAGCGTGTCGATGCCACCTATTTCCTGCATGCGCTCAACGATGGCTTTGCACAGTGCGATGTGCTCTTTGGCTGGGATATCGCCGAGAATGTCCTGCCCAATCTCAAATTTAGCAACTGGGAGCGCGGCTTCGCCGACCTGGTCATGCGCCCCGATCTCTCGACCTTTGCGCTGGTCCCCTGGGAAGAGCATGTCGCCTCTTGTATCTGTGACCTCTGGACCGAGGCAGGTGAGCCGGTGACGCTCTCGCCGCGCTACCTGCTCAACCAGCTTGTTGAGCGCGCGCGCTCGCTTGGCTATAGCGTGGCGGCTGCCGCCGAGCTGGAGTTTCGCCTCTTCCGCGAGAGTCAGGTCTCTCTGCGTGAGAAGGACTTCGGGCCGAATCTGACGCCGCTCAACCCGGGTATGAATTGCTACGCCATCAGCCAGGCCAGTGCCGACGACCATCTGCTGGGCCGCATCGCGCGCATGATGCGCGATTACGGCATCGCCGTCGAGGGCTACAACCGCGAACATGGTCCTGGGATGTACGAGATGAACCTGCGCTATCAGCCGGCCCTGATAGCTGCCGACTACACCATGCTCTTTAAGACCGGGGTAAAAGAGATCTGCTATCAGCTGGGCTATGCTGCGACCTTTATGGCCAAGTGGCATGACCAGGAAGACGGGAGCAGCGGCCACTCGCACATGAGCCTCTGGGACCTGGATATGGAGCGCAATTTGTTCTGGGACGAGGAGGCCGAGGGCCATATGTCGGCGACCATGCGCCATTTCCTGGCCGGAGTCTTGGTGTCGATGCCGGGTCTCATGGCGCTCTATGCCCCGACGATCAATTCTTACAAGCGCTATGTGGCCGGCACCTGGACGCCGCTCAACGCTACCTGGGGCTGGGATAACCGCACCTGTGCGGTGCGCGTGATCAACAATGGTCCGCGGGCCATACGCATCGAGAACCGTGTGCCGGGGGCCGACGCCAATTTCTATCTGGTCTTTGCCGCCATGCTGGCGGGCGGCCTCTATGGCATTGAGCGCAAGCTGGAGCTGGGGCCAGCTCTGCGAGGAAATGCTTATGACCCCGCTACCATTGCGCGCGCCTCTGAGAGTGGGCCTATTCCTTCGCTGGCGCGCAACCTGACGCTGGCCACTGATCTCTTTGAGCAGAGCGAGGTCGCCCGCGAGTACTTCGGGAGCGAATTTGTCGAGCACTTTGCTGCTACACGACGCTGGGAGGTCAGCGAGTTTGAGCGCGCCGTGACTAACTGGGAGCGCCGCCGCTATTTCGAGCTGATCTGATCGGCCGGCCTTGGCTGCTTGCTCCCCAAGGGTGCGCCGCCACTGGACCGCCTGCGGGCGAGCGGTCTGCCGACCGCCCTGCCAGGCCGACCAGGCAGGTGAGGCGAGACAATCAAGAGCGAGAGCCGTGCTGCATAGGCCCTCAGCGCCATGCTGCACGGCTCTCCTTGTCCTGACCTGGTTTATCCTGAGCAAGATGGAGAAGCGGGCCAGCGGGAGGCGCGGGCAGAGTACAGAGTATCCCTGGCTGGCTAGGAAGGCTGTTCTTGCTCGATCCAACCGTGAGCCTCATCACAGCTGAGGCCCAGTTCTCGGGCCTCGTCCGCTGTCAGATAGGGCAGCAGGTGCCCGACCAGGAGCTGACCGCTACGATAGCGCTCTAGATTGGCCTGCGCCTGCTCCGCCAGGCGCAGGATAGCCTGCTCGCTCTCCCCCAGTTGACGTTCCAGCTCCGCGAAAAGATCACGAGCGCGGGCCTGGCGAGCGGGATGGAGGGGCTGGTCTCCGAGGTAGCGCAGAAGGGCCAACATATCCTCATCGGGGACCAGGCCGAGATGCTCGCCCCAGAGGAGCAAGCGCAGGCCGCGAGCTAGCTGGCTATCCAGCGTCGCTACATTCATTTCGGCGTCATCACGCATGCCCCGGTTGTTCAGGTTGGCTGAGCCGACCGTGGCCCAGAGGTCATCGACAAGGGCGACCTTGGCATGGACGTAGATCGGGCGATAGCGGACCTGCCCGTCAATCAGATCGGAGGTTGCCAGCGTCAAGACGAGCAGGCGCCCCTCCTGGACGGCCTCGGGAGCCTCCTCGTGCAGGCGCTGCAGGCCGGCATCGCTGAAGGCTCGCCCCACGTTGGGATGGTCTGGCAGCACCATCACTAGCCTGGCTCCGCGCCGCAGCGCCTCCCCCAGCAGGCGGATATTTTGCTCCATGTCGGGGCTGTCCGGTCCGATAAAGGAGATGTTCAAGCCCAAAAAAGAGCGGAGCCAGAAGTACTGATTTTCCAGATAGATCAGGCGCTGCGCCTTGCGGAAAGCCGCCGCATAGAGCTGGGCGATGCCCTGGATACCTCCCTCTGGGGCGAAGCCATAGGTATGCTGAGGGATGGTGCGGGCAACCTGGACCAGCGTGCGGCTCTCAAGCGGCTCTGGCAGCGGATGCTCCCCTACCAGGAGCGCCTTGTCAAGCCCCTTGCGCTCCACCACATCGTTCCAGCGCTGACGAAAGTTCAGCTCGACGTCAGCGGCTGCCGGTCCCTCGATCAACGCATGGGCATCGTGCCAGGGGTGGGGTGAAGCGGGCTTGGCGAGCAGGCGACGCAGGGGCGTGAAGAGGGGGTGGGGATGCACGTCCCAGCGGTCAAACTCGCCGTCGTTCTCGATCAGGGGATCGATCCCGCCCACGAAGGCGTAGCGTCCGTCGATCACGCTGGTCTTCTGATGTAAAGCCTCCGCTGGATGATGGAGCAGGCCACGCGAGCTATCATCGAGCAGGCAGAGCACACCGACGGCGCTCAGCTCTTCGTAGGCTTGTTGGGGATGGTAGTGCGAAAAGATTTCTGGGCAATCCCAGAGCAAGACGCGTACCTCGAGGCCGCGCTGAACGGCGTAGCCAAGAACGGTCTGCAGGGTCAGCTCGTGGTTGCACCAGAAGGCGATGGCTTCCTCGCTCAGACCAGCCAGGCGCAGCTCGGCCACCAGCTCCTGCTGGGCAGGGCTATCATCAGGCCCGGCGCGCTGATCTTTGCCGCGCACGAGAGGCATCGAGGGAGTAATACCCCAATGAGCGAGATAAATATAGTGTCGGGCTTTAAAACAGGCCAGGCAGAAGGCGAGTAAGGTGGCGTGGCCATCGACAAGATAGGTGACGCGCGAATCGCGGCGCACCGGCGTATCGCCTTCGGCCCACCAGTGCAGCTCGTCCGCGCTCGCTGCGCTCATTGCGTCCATACCTCCATCGCTCAAGGTGTGCGCCAGACGAGGAAGCTCTTCCTGGCAGCAGGCGTCCTGATTGTAGCATTCTCTCTGAAGGAGGTGCAAGCCTGTAAGGGTCAACAGCCCCTGGCTCAAGCCCGGGGCTGGCCCGCAGCCTGATCGGCCCGGACTTCAGGGCTGGTTGACGGCCGCCCGCAGTCCCCAGAACAGTACAGTCAGCGCTTGGGCCGGGTTGACCCGCTTCCCCCCTTGCGAGGTGAGGCGAAGCTGTTGCGGGCCACTGGTCAGAGCCGTTGGCCTCACGAGGACCAGGATCCCATCAGAGAGACGGCTGTGCCAACCCCATATGGAGCGCCAGGAGGGAGCCGCCTTCCTCCCCTGGATGAAGCCAGGGGGCCCCGGCGGCAGGTCGTTATGGAGGAAGAGAGCGCGGAGCGAACTGCTCAGGAGGGGGGAGCCGGCCGATCGTTCGGAGGTTGGCCAGCTCTCCCTCCTGGAAGAAGGTCCGGTCTGCCTGTTTGCCCGCCGAACTGCTTACTGGCGGGCGGGGCCGATCCAGACTGTCTGGATATTGACAAACTCGCGGATGCCAAAGATCGACAGCTCGCGGCCATAGCCGCTGTGCTTCACGCCGCCAAAGGGCAGGCGCGGGTCGCTGGCGGTCATCCCATTAATGAAGACGCCACCGGTCTCGAAGTGACGGGCCATCTGGCGTGCCCGCTCGATGTTGCGCGTCCAGATATTGCCGCCCAGGCCGAAAGGCGAGGCGTTGGCCAGCTCCAGAGCGTGCTCTGCATCGCGGGCGTAGATGACCGCCGCCGCCGGGCCGAAGGTCTCCTCGCGGAACATCGGCATGGCCGGCGTCACCCCGCTGACGATCGTTGGCTCGTAGAAGAAGCCGCGGCCCGGGCCGGGCTTGCCTCCCAGGAGCAGGCGCCCACCCATCTGAAGCGTCTCCTCGACCTGGCGCTGCAAGGTCGCGCGCAGATCGCCGCGGGCCATCGGACCGATCTGAGTCTCCCGCTGCAGAGGATCGCCCATGCGTAGGCGCGAGGCGACCTCAACGAAGCGGCGTTCGAACTCGGCGGCCACCGACTCCACTACGATAAAGCGCTTGGCGGCGATGCAGCTCTGCCCGGTATTCTGGAAACGTGAGCGCGTTGCCCATTCAGCGGCGGCCTCGAGATCGGCGTCTTCCAGCACGATAAAGGCGTCGGAGCCACCCAACTCCAGCACATGCTTCTTCAGAGCGCGCCCACTGGCGGCGGCCACCTCCATACCCACCTCGGCACTGCCAGTCAGAGTCACGGCGGCGACGCGCGGGTCGGCAATCAGCTTCTCCGTCTCAGAGCCACGTACCAGCACCGTGCGGAAGAGGCCCTCGGGGAAGCCACACTCGCGAAAGACGCGCTCGATCTCGAGGGCGCAGCGCGAGACGTTGGAGGCATGCTTGAGGACTGTGGTATTGCCCGCCATCAGGGCGGGGGCGGCGAAGCGGAAGACCTGCCAGAAAGGGAAATTCCAGGGCATCAAGGCCAGGACTACGCCCAGAGGCCGGAAGGCCACATAGCTCTCGCTGGCACTGCTCTCGGTGGGCTGGTCGGCCAGGAATTCTGCGGCGTGCTCGGCGTAGTACTCGCAGCCCCAGGCACATTTGACGATCTCGGCCTCAGCTTCCGCAATGGGCTTGCCCATCTCCAGGGTGATCAGGCGCCCCAGCTCCGCCTTGTGCTCGCGTAGATAGGCTGCGAGACGCTGGAAAAGAGCGGCGCGCTCGGCAAAGCTGGTATCCCGCCACTGCAGGAAGGCGCTCCGGGCCTGATCAAGTGCTGCGTCGATCTGCTCTTGGGTAAAGAGGTCGAAGCTCTCCAGTACCTCCTCGGTCGCCGGGTTGATCGACTGAATGGTCGGCCTGGTCGATTGGATGGTCATCGGCACAACTCCCAGGGAACGAAAATAGGGGTCTCCTCTCGACTGTATTATATCATTCCGATGGCCCGCCGTGCCGAGCGCTGCCTGACAGCTCGTCAGCTATATATCGCTATCATCTTTGCGAATATTTGTTTGATATTTGACAAGTCAACAATAAGATGGTAAAATTGACCTGTTGGATGGCGAATAAAACTATCGATGGAGAGAATTTTGCTATGGCAGGCGGAGCGGAAGGGACCTCCTGCAGGCAAAGATCAGTGAAGGGAGTTACTGGCTATGTTGACTCAATCGGTTACCAGGAAGCCCGACTACGGTGTTGATGCTCCGGGGGTGGTGCGCGTACTCCTGTTGGTGGCGCTTGGCCTGTGCGTCTTAGGATTTGGGCTACTGCTCGGTCTCCGCTGGGTTTGGCTTGCTGCCTGGCTGTTATTCTGGGCCTTTTGCTGCCTGGCCGAGGCTCTGGCCATGCTGTGGACCTCGCGTGTTGGAAAGCTGCTCGAGATGCGGCGCATGCTCGATCATTTGGTTCTCTGTGGCGATGAGGAGGTGCTTGACGTGGGTTGTGGGCGAGGGATGCTCTTGATCGAAGCGGCCCGGCGCCTGCCCAAGGGGCACGTCACTGGCATTGATATCTGGAGCGAGCATGACCAGAGCGGCAACAGCCCCCTGGTCACCCAGGAAAACGCGCGCCTGGCTGGGGTGGCCGAGCGTGTCAGCGTCGTCACCGCTGATGCGCGCCAGCTACCCTTTCCAGCTGAGCGGTTCGATGTTATCGTCTCCTGTCTGGCGCTGCATAATATCCACGGACGAGAGGAACGTCGCCAGGCTTTGAGCGAAATGCTGCGGGTCCTCAAGCCCGATGGGCGCATCGCCATTCTCGATCTGGCTCACGTCAAGCAGTACGCTCGTGATCTGCAGGACCTGGGGGCGAGCCAGCTCACTGTTGGGCGACCGTCCTGGCGCGTCTTTCCGCCGTTGCGCATGGTGCTGGCTCGTAAGCTGCCTGCCGGTCGTGAGGACGGCGCTGCTGAGGCCGTATCTGGGGGACAGCCTTCTGCCTGAGCTGGAGTGAGGGAGGCGAAGGGGGAGGGACGGATGGCCATGAACGCTCTCTTGCGTGGTCTGAATCTGGCAGCGCCCAATCTGGCGGACCGCCAGGAACTGAGGCGGCTCTTTGGCGTCTGTGGCTACGCTCTCTCCGAGGCCGACGATGGGGGCGAGCCGCCGGGCAGCGCCGATGAAAGCCGGCTTGTCAGGTTCCCCGACGGAGAGCCGATTGCCTGTGCTGATCTTTGCGAAGGAGGGAACGAAGCAGCCGCAGATCTCTCGGGCTTGATCTGTCGGCTGTCTTGGCCGCGTCTGCTTGTGCATTCCGACTATCGCCGTCGGGGCCTGGGTAGGCCTCTTGCTGCGACTGGCTGAGGAACAGGTGAGCCTGCTGACCAGGACCCTCTCTCCTCCCGAGGAGAGCGGACCCTGCCGGGGCTGCTGCTCTGGGTTCCTGTGCCTGGGGAACGGGGCAGATCTGGCGCGCAGGTCTTTTTGGCTCGTGAAGGCTACTGTCCCCTGCCCCTCCCTGGCCCTTCATCACTCCTCTGGATCCGAGGTGGAGAGAGAAGCAAGCGATCATCTGACGCTGGCCTGGCCTCTCTCTCCACGGCTGCTGTCGGTTAGCGCCAGGCGTTAGCGGTCCAGCGGGGTGCTGCTGGCTGGCAGGACTGTTGTGAAGGCCACTGGTAGGGCCTGAAAGCCGCGGAAGACCAGAGACGGGAAGCGCTCAACCTGCTCTGTTTCCAGGTGCAACCCGGGCAGACGCCGTAGCAAGGTGGTAAAAGCTACCTCCGCTTCCAGGCGGGCCAGGGGGGCCCCGAGGCAGAAGTGTGGGCCATGGCCAAAGGCCACATGGCGATTGTCTGCCCGGCGGAGGTCGAGTCGATCGGGATCGGGAAACTGCTCAGGGTCGCGATTGGCTGCTCCCAGCACGGTCAGCACCTCATCGCCGGCCTTGAAGCGACGCCCAGCCCAATCAACGTCTGTCTTGAGGCGGCGCGAGGTCAGCTGTACTGGACTATCGTAGCGCAGGAGTTCCATCACGGCTGTCGCGGCCAGGCTGGGATTGTCCCTCAGGAGCTGAAGCTGTTCGGGGTGCTGCAAGAGGGCATAGAGGCCATTACCGAGCAGATGGGTCGTGGTGCCATGGCCGGCGGCGAGCAGCAAGACGCAGTTCCCGAGGAGTTCCTCCTCGCTGAGGCGGTCGCCCTGCTCCTCGGCCATGATCAATGCCTGCAGCAGGTCGTCGCGGGGGGCGCTGCGCCGTTGCTCGATCTGGCGTCGGAAGTAGGCCAGAAACTCTGCGATGCCATCCAGGGTCTGCAGCAGCTCCTCGAAGCTCAGGTTGCTTCCATCGAGCAGCCGACCAAAGTCACGGGTCCAGACGATGAACTGGCTGCGATCCTCGGGCGGCACCCCGAGCATCTCGGCGATCACAATGGCGGGCAGAGGATAGGCGAAATCGGCTACGAACTCCATGCGTTCCTGGGCCTGCAGCGCATCTAACAGCTCATCGACCAGGCGCTGCACACGCGGGCGCAGGCTCTCTACCATGCGCGGCGTGAAAGCGCGGGCTACAAGGCCGCGGAGCCGCGAATGATCGGGAGGATCCAGAAAGAGCATCTGGCGCGAGACCGCCCGCAAAGCAGGCTCCAACCGCGGACGCAGTTCCTCTGGCATCCAGGCCGTCTCTAATGTGCCCCAGGCTGACGAGAAACGCGGGTCGCGCAGCACAGCTACAACGTCGGCATAGCGCGTCAGTACCCAGGCATGCATCTCTTCATCCCAATAGATGGGGTCGTGCTCACGCAGACGGTGATAGAGAGGGTAAGGATTAGCCAGGTATTCGGGCTGATGGACATCGCTCAGCGTTAGGGGCTGGCGATCGCTCTGGCGCTCTTGCATGGCTGTTGCTGCTCCTTACTGAAGAGGCTGCAACTCTCAATGTGGCGCGAACGGAGAAGCTCGCCCGGGCCCGTGTGGTGCACCAAAGGACCCTGGTTGCCTGCCTCCGCTCACTGCATTTCTACGCTTCTACACCCTATCACAGTGCGCAGTCCGAGGACAACGCTTCCTCCGCCCACCTCAGGGTCGCGTTCCGGCCTCCCGGCTGGCGCCCCCGGTCCAGCCTGGCCTATGGAGAAATCTTTATAGGGGCAGCCCGGCATTAACCAGATCTTGACTGCTCTGCGCTCTTTTGTGGCCTTGCCTGTCGGATATAATACGGCATAGCAATTTGAGGGGGATCATGCGGGTCTTGCTTATTGGGGTGGATGGTCTGACGTTGCGCATTGTAAAACCGCTGATGGCGCAAGGACTGCTCCCCCATCTGCGGCAGATCTACGAGGGGGGAGCCCATGCCCTGTTGCGGGCGCCGCTGCCTCCGGCGGCCATCACTCGCTGGTGGGCCATCATGACCGGCCTTCCACCCAGGCAGCAGGACCAGATTGCTCAGAGCGATTATGGCGAGCGCCGCCTGCTGAAGACGACCGGACTGCTTCAAAGGCTCTCGCGGCCCTCGCTCAATCTGGCCCAAGAGGACCAGGCCCTCTGGAGCCTTCTCAGTGCCTGGGGACGGCGCGTTCTGGTTGCCAATGTTCCCGCGACCTATCCGCCGCGTCCCCTCAACGGTATCATGCTCAGTGGTCCCCCAGCGCCCCCATTCTACGCCGGTCTAGCCTACCCACCCGATTTCGCTGCCAGGGTGCTAAAGGCGATCCCGACCTATCAGCTCACTCCTTCCTGGCGAGGACTGCGGGCCTGGTTCAGAGAACCGCTGAAGGAAATTCAGCGCCTCCTCGAGATGCGCTCCGCTCTATTAGACTTGCTGCTCGGTGAAGACTGGGATTGCTGTCTCTTCGTACTCCATGAGATCGATCTGCTGCAGCATCTCTACTGGGACCGCGTCCTCGATCTCCGTAGCGATGTGGTCGCCTGCTATCGCCTTCTGGATGAGCTGCTTGGGCGAGCTTTAGCTGCTTTGCGACCTCCCGACCTGCTGATCCTGCTCTCGCCCTATAGCTTCCAGGGCGCCAGGCGCACCTTCCATCTAAACGAATTTCTGATGCGCTATAACAAGGGGTGTGCTGGTCAAGAGACAGCCTTTCGCCTGAGCAGCAGCCAGCCCGCTTGTTGGCGAGGGAAGGCGCGGATGGGACCTTCTCAATTGCTGCCTTGGTTACCTGGAGAGAGACGCTGGCGAACCTGGCGCCTGGAAGTGCCGCTCGAAAGGCAGGCTGGGCGCTCCTTAGCCGATGGTCCTTTCGCCATGCTCCCAACTTCTGCGCCCCTGGGGGGCTATGCGGCCATTGCCCTGGCCGGGCATCTCACCGAAGGGCAGATCGAAGAGTTCATCGCCGATCTGCAGGCCCAGGTCGATCCGATGACGGCCTATCCGGCAATCGGTGACCTCTATCGCGAAGACATCTGCATGGAGCGGTGGGGGCCGGGGGAGGAGCCAGTTCCCCCTGGCGCGCGGGCGCGCTCGCTCGTGCTCCTGGCTCACGATGGCGTAGTCCTTTCGCCGCGCCTCACACGCCAGCGGCAGCTCTGGAGTGGGGGAGAGCCAGCGCTGGGGATGCACCATCCTGATGGACTGCTCTGTCTCTACGGGGCGGAAGGCCAGCGAACCCTACTTCGTTCCGCCTCAGCTTACGACATCGTGCCAACCGTACTGGCTGCCCTCAAGGTTCCTCTACCTGAGTGGCTGGCTGGGCGCCCGCTCATCGGCCCAGGGACGCCCCTTGCAAGCCCGTCCTCGATATAGTATCATAGCTAATGAGCTAATTTGGTGGTATGTCTACTACCATTGCAATCAAGCTGGCACTAGCAACCTCAAACTTCCTGATTTGCTGCAGCGGCAGGGGCGGAACAGGTCCGACAGCGCGCCGCTGCCTCTATTTCTCTCTGGGGTGGGTAGGTGTTGGAAGGGCAGTGCATCTGCAAGAGCGTGCATCGACTCGCGTACGCCCAACCGTAGCAAGGTGCTTTTTTCACCTCTCGCACCGCTTAGGGGCACCTGGAAGCCAGGCCAGGGTAACAATTGCGCAACGCGCCCACGCGGAGCGGGCAAGAGAGGCTCCGTCCGTCGCCTTGTGCGCGGCAGGAGGCGAGGCGAGTTGAGAGAGTCATAGCGAAGGTTATGTTAGTCTGCTCAGCTGTCCCTCTGGGCCAACGTCATCTCGTCCCTCTGGGCCAATCAGCTAGCGAGTAGAAAGGTTGGCGGCCTCTGTGATAGAGTTGAGCAAGATTCGTGTAGGCAAGCCTTCTCTGAAGCAGCTTTTGGTTGGCGGCCTGGGGAGCGTCATCGGAGTGGCGGGATTCATCCTCACAGTAGCAGTCTACGTTGTCGAAACGCTGATCCGTCCCAAGAAGGTCGTCAGTTTTGCCGACCTCTACAAAATCTCTCCATTTGAGCTTGAACTGCCAGCCGAGGCGGTGACCTTCCCGGCGCCCAACAGCGACCACATGGTAACTGGCTGGTACATTCCCTATCCGGGGGCGACCACAACTGTCCTGGTCTGCCCTGGCTATCGCTCGGGCATGGCTGACGTGCTGGGAATGTGTGCCCACCTCTGGAAAGCCGGCCACAACGTTCTTGTCTTCGAATACTACGGGCATGGGCAGGAGGTTGGCAAGCCGGTCACCCTTGGCTATCGCGAGATCAACGACTTCATGGGGGCTGTGGCCTACGCCAGGGAGCGTGCTCCTCATGCCCGCCTGGGAGTCATCGCCTACTCGATGGGGGCGGCTGTCGCCATCATGTGCAGCGCCCGCTGCCAGGATGTTGAGGCCATTGTAGCCGACAGCTCATTTGCCACCCACTGGAGCGTCATCGACTACAACGTCCATCGCGTACTCCACTTGCCTGCCGCTCCCTTCACCTGGGTCGCCGATTACCTGCTCTGGTGGCGCGCGGGCTACCGCTTCGACCAGGTGGCGCCACTGCGCGATATCGGCAAGATCGCTCCGCGCCCCATTCTCATCATTCACGGAGGCAAAGACTCACTGGTCGACCCGCGCGATGCGCCCCTCCTCTACGAGGCGGCCGGAGAACCGAAGGAGCTATGGATCGTTCCCGACGCCGACCACTGCGGAGCCTACTTCGCCGACCGGCGCGCCTACGTGAATAAAGTGCTCTCCTTCTTCGAGGAGCATTTAAAGAAGCCGCGCCCTCGTCTACAGCTCATCGATGGTGATGGAGGTGGAGCCGGATCCCTGCTTGCGCGTCCCGCTGAGCGAGCGGAAGAAATCACCGGCCTCTCGGAGGCCAGCTAGCTGGCTAGGAGCGTGCCCGCTGCTCGTCAGGGGCTGGTGAATAGCTCAAGGTCAGAATCTCGCCATCCCGTGCGGCCCGCGCTGAGCGAAAAACGCGCCGGGCCGCTTTTTCGACGCTGGAAGGATCGTTGATTTTTGGGCTGAAGTGAGTCAGCAGCAGCGCATGTGCGCCGGCGTCCTTCGCCAGGCGAGCTGCCTCTTCCGCCAGCATATGGGCGTGAGCCCGGGCCAGGGGGAGATCCTCGGGGTCATCGTACATACTTTCACAGATGAGCAGGTCGACGTCATGAGCAAAGGCGCTCAGTCTGGCCGTCGGGCGCGTATCGGTGATGAAGGCCAGAGAGATGCCTCGTCGGGGAGGGCCGAGCACCTGATCCGGGGTGATCAGCCGACCTTCGTACTCGACGCTCTCGCCGCGCTGTAAGCGAGACCAGTACTGGACGGGCAGCCCCAGGGCCTGAGCGCGCTCCACCTGGAATTGGGGACGCCGGGGCAGCTCCAGGCGGTAGGCCAGACAGGGAACACCATGCTGAGCTGGGGCACACGAACCTTGCAATCCCCCAGGCAAAGCCAGCCGCTCGCCGCCCTGCAGCTCTTGTACCTGCAATGGGAAGGGCAGCTCGCCAGCGATGCGCAGCAGACCCTCGACCACGTAGCCCGTCCCGGGCGGCCCGTAGAGCAGCAGCGGTTCCGTGCGCCCGGCGTGGGCTACCATAAAGAGCACCCCCGGTAGCCCTGCCACATGATCGGCATGCATGTGTGTGAGGCAGATCGCTCCGAGCTGACGAAAGCCCCAGCCCAGGCTTTTCCAGGGGATCTGCGTCCCCTCCCCGCAGTCCAGCAAGGTTAGCGTGGCTCCGCAGCGCACCAAAACGCACGAAAGCCAGCGTCCCGGTAATGGCATCATACCGCCTGTTCCCAACATGCAGATGTCGATCATCGTCCGCTCGCGATCAGAGATTTTTCTGGTAGGCCCAGGCCAGCCCGAGAATGAAAAGAGAGATCATCAGGTCGCTGCTGAGGCTGAGCATCACCACGATGAAAGGAAAGCCGGAGAAGATCATCATCGTGGCCAGCAAGAGCCAGAAGATGAGCAAGGCACCTGCCAGATAGACAAGGGCAGGAATCCGCCGCATAGGTTGCATCCTTTCGCGCCATTTCCCTCGTATGGTAGCACGCCCCGATGGCCTTTGCAACCAGGATGCTCCACCTCCGGTTGCAAAGGCCAGCACCAGGCAAACTCCCCGAAGGGTCTGCCGGACCTCCCCCCTTACCCGACCCTTGTCGCTTTCCCTCTATCTCGAAGCCAACAGCTGTGGTATTATCAATCTGCAGAAAACCTGGTCTCCAACCAGGAAGAAGGCCCGGCAAGCAAGCAAGCGTCCAGGCAAAAACAGCAAAGAGTAGGCGTGCCTGTGAGAGTCATCGATCGTTTCCATCCCGAGCAACGTCGGGAGCTGCAAGCTTCTCTCGACGCTGGCCTCGTTCTGTTGCGAGGAGAGATCTCGCTGCTCGAACCACCTTTCCTCTATCCGCTGACCCTGCTCGGTTTTCTGCTTCTGGTGGTTGGTTTGGTGGGCTATAGCGCTCTGGCTATACTGGCGCTCATCTGGAGATCTCTTCCCGGGTGGAACTCGGGAAGCGCCGATCTGTTGCACCTGCTTATCTGGCTTGTGATCAGTTGCCTCGTTTATGTTGCCCTGCTGCCTCTTCACGAGCTTCTGCATGGGCTGGTCTTTCGGCTGTGGGGGGGGCAGCCCTATTATGGCATCCGCTTCCCAGTGGCCCTCTACTGCGGCGCGCGTGAGCAGCTCTTTCGGCGCAACCAGTATCTTCTGGTGGGCCTGGCCCCCTGTCTGGTTCTCACCCTTCTGGTAGCGCTGCTCATGTTCTGCTGGCCAGCGGCAGCTCCCTACCTGGTGCTGGCTGGGGCCGGCCACCTCTCCGGCTGTGCTGGCGACTTGCTGGCCATCTGGCTGCTCCTGCGCTATCCCTCCCATCTCTGTGTTGAAGATACAGAGATGGGCTTCAGAGTATGGGAAATTTTTCCGCTCCTGCCTGACCTTAACTCCACGATCCAGCCAGACTGAAACAGACTGGCATCTCAGGAGCCGAAGGGAAAGCAGCCCGACAGAGAGCGGCCAGACCACGCCCTCCCTTCCGCCCGAGCGAGCGAGAGGCTTCTCCGGGCCTCAACTCTTGATACGGTACAGGCGAGTAGCGAACATGCCAGAATTGCCCGAAGTAGAATATACAGCGCGGCAGGTCCGGGCCGCCCTTCTAGGGGCCAGCATCAGTGAGGCGCAGGTCTTCTGGGAGCGAAGCATTGCCCGGCCTGATAGTGCCGCCTTCTGCCAGGAAATTGCTGGACGGCGCATCGAGGGAGTACGCCGCCGCGGCAAGCTGCTCTTGCTGGACCTCAGCGGCGACTACCTGCTGACCATCCATCGGCGTATGACCGGCAATCTGCTGGTCCTGCCGCCGGGCTGGCGCCTTGACTCTCGACTCCAGCACCAGGACCGAGCCGCCTGGGAGCGAATGGGGCCGACCTTCGTGAACGACCGCTACCAGTGTTGCTGCCACGAGAAACGGCAGAAGGAGTATGAAGAGACTCTCTGCCTGCAACACGATCAGCCCTTCTACTGTCGTGTCTGTTTCACCCTGGCTGACGGGCGGCGCCTGCTGTACAACGACCTGCGCAAATTTGGCAAGCTAGCCCTCTGGCCGCGCGCCCAAGAGAGCCAGGCTCTGGCAGGTCTGGGTCTCGAACCGCTGGCTCCCGACTTCACCAGCGAGCGCCTGGGGTGGCTGCTGCAAGGCAGGAGGCAGCCAATCAAGCAGGTACTGCTGGCGCAAGAGCTGATCGCCGGCCTGGGAAACATCTATGCCGACGAGGCCCTCTTTATGGCCGCCATCCATCCCCTGCGCCGCGCAGAGACCCTCAGTTCCGAAGAAGTAGCGGCTCTGCGCCAGGCCATTGTCACGGTGCTCCTGCGCGGAATCGAGCACGGAGGAACCTCCTTCAACGACTATCGCGGCCTCTGGGGGGAGGCTGGCAGCAACTATGCCCATATGCAGGTCTACCAGCGCACCGGCCAGCCCTGTCGACGCTGCGGCGCACCCATTCAGCGGATCACAGTCGCCCAACGGAGCACCCATTTCTGTCCGCGCTGTCAGCCGGCCAGTTCAGTGGCCAGTGCCGGCGGCAGGAAGCTCCCTCACTGAGGCGTAAAAAAGGCTGGACTACAACGCAGACTGGCAGGCCCGCCGGGGATATTTGTAAAGGTCACATCGACGGTCGCCGGCACATTGCGCGGTTGGCGGCCAGCCAGAGGCAGCGTAAAATGGACATACCCCCCCTGGTCACTGGTACTGCCAGCCTGCTGTGGCAAGGGAACATCGCCGCTGCTAAAGTGGACCACCGCCGTGGCTGTGGCGCCAGGAACGCCCTGCATATTTTTTGTCAAGCGGGCGTAGATCGTAATTACCGCCGTTGGTGAGGGGGCGTTGTTCGAAGCCCAGGCGCCGCAGCGATAAGGCGGCTCAGTCGGCAGGGGCGAGGTCTTTGCCTGGAAGCCGGGATTAATAGTGACCGTCGCCGCTGGCGAAAGCTGGTTAGCCGCTGGGCCGCAGGCGCTCAGCAGGAGCAGCCAGAGCGCAGCCAACCCCCAGAGCCAGGCGCCCAGGCGCTTATGCTGGGATCTGCTCATACAGGTTGTCACCCTGAACCTCTCTCAAAGGCATCGTTGTCATCCTTTCCCTTTTCCGGTCCGGGCGGAAGCCAACAAGAGCGGGCGGCCCGCTCAGCCGTCCTGCGGTGTTCACTCCACGCTGACAGGCAGGATACATCTGAAATGGCCATCTGGCAAGCCCATTGCCGGGAGACTGGCCCGACTCTCCCCTGGCGGGGCGCCAGGCTCTGCCAGAGCAGGCCGCGGTCGCCAACGTCTTTGTCCCGGGTGACCTCAGAAGAAAAGTATTTCGCGCAGAAGTGCTGAGTACTCGCCGGCCCGGAGTAGCGGTTACTGGAGCGAAGCCATAGCACCTGTTCGAAATAGACCACATTTGGAGGTGCGAGTACATTATATCATAGACAGGTAGTATAGGAGAGCTTGCGCTAAGCCGGCTAAGCCGGCAGGCACTGAAGCATGGGCAGGCCTGGTGGGGCGAGGAGCAGAAAGCAGGCTGGCTTGCCTCATTAGAGTCACCCTCCGGCGCATTGGCAACTGACCAGGTGCGGAGCGGTGCGCGAAGGCTGGGCCGGGCCAGGCGGGGCTTGCCCTTCCAGATCTGCCTGTCCAGGAAGGGGTCCAGGGGTCTCGAAAACCTGGCGGTCGTAGGATCTGGCATCATGGCCTTGTTCTTGCTATCGAGATGTGTTACACTACTGGGCGTTGGAGAATTCCTGGATAGGAAGACAATTATTTTTCTCAATCAGGAGTGTACATTTCTATGAGCCATCAGGCTGACGAACAGTGGGAGCTGTTCGGAGAGCTGGAGCAGCTAAGTGAAGGCTGGCGAGAGCAGACCGGTGGGGGGCCGCAAGCGGCCTCGCCTCGGGTGGAGCCTGGGCCAGTCACCATTCGCCCTGATCCTGGTCGTGAGCGTAGGAAGGGAGCGCCGGAGGTGATCTTTGGAGAGACCAAGGAGACAGCGCAAGTGATTGCCATGGCCCAGGCGCTGCTGGCAGGTTCAGGGCGAGCGATCATCAGCCGCATGCGCTCGGATACAAAGGAAGCACTCCTCGACGTCTTTCGTGACTATACCATTCGTCTGCGCGAAGCCGCCAGGGCGATGGTCATCTCCAGGCCCGATTTTGTACGTCCCGACACCGGAGGGCACGTTGGCATTATCACAGCGGGTACCTCCGATGTCCCGGTAGCGGAGGAGGCGGCCCTCGTTGCCGAAGAAATGGGCTGCCGCGTGACCTGTATCTATGACGTGGGGGTAGCAGGGTTGCACCGTCTGGTTGGCCCATTGCGTGACCTGCTCTCGAACGACGTAGATGCCATCGTGGTGGCCGCTGGCATGGATGGGGCGCTCCCTTCGGTCGTGGCAGGCTTGGTTCCTGTCCCTGTCATTGGCTTGCCCACTTCGGTTGGCTATGGCCTGGGCGGCAAAGGCATGGCTGCCCTCCTGTCGATGCTGCAGACGTGTGCGCCGGGCCTCGCCGTCGTCAACATCGATAACGGCGTCGGGGCCGGCATCACCGCGGCCCTGATCGCCAACCGCGTGGCTCAGGCCCGCAAGAATCCCTTGCGCTAGCTTGCTAGAAGGCTGCGAGATCGCTGTCTCTCTCCCTCCCCTGGGGCAGAGACTGTCTCGCCGCGTTGTTGGGTAAACGTGGAGTTTGAGTGAAAGAGAGGCGGGACCTTCTATGGCGAATAATAAACGCGGACCGGAACCCGGATCGCAGAAGGCCAAGCATGGCGGTCAGGCTGTGCGCGAGAAGTATGGTACGGAGTTTTACGCTAGAATTGGCAAGAAGGGAGGCGAAGCAGTCAAGCAAAAGCGCGGCCCTCAGTTCTACTCGGAGATCGGTAAGAAGGGGGGAGAGTCGACGAAGCGTCAGCAAGGCTCGGCTTTCTATTCGCGCATCGGTAAGAAAGGCGGCGAGCGCGGACGGGCTGCCAGCTCCGCCGCCGCTCCAGAGGAGCCACAGCAAGAGAACAGCCCCGAGACCTGAAACTGGTCGCTTGTTTGCTTGTTCTTCCGGGCCAGGCCCCTGGTATCCCGGTATATAAGGGAAGCGGCTTCCTTGCTTGCTGCTTCTCTCTTGTCGGGCAGGAGTTGACTGATTAAGGTCCAGAGTGCGGTGCTGAGCGCGCGCTCTCCGGCGCAGGAGCCAGGCAGAGGTCAGCTAGCGAGGGTGCTAGCCGAAGAGGGAAGCTGACCACCGCGGTGGCCAGCTTCCCTTGACTGATCTATTGCGAGGCGAGTACGCCCTGTTGATGGGGCTTTGAGAGCTGGCGGCTCCCCTGAGCTGGTCAGAAAGAAGACCCCAACCGTCCTTTTTTGCCTCTCTCCCGCTAAGCCGGGCGTGGAGACCTGGCGAGATCGACAGGGTGACCAATAGCGTCGGCCGGTCCTAGCGACGGCGCAAAAAGGGAGGAGCGCTGATCTCTCGTTCCTGCTCGAGCCGCTCCTGGTAGCGGCGCGCCAGACTACGCAAGCCGCGCAGATCCTCCAGGCTGCGCTGTGGACGCGGCAGCGCGGGCGGGCGCAGGGGGGCGGCTGAGGCTCCTTGTGGCAGGGAGGGGCGCGGAGTCAAAGGCGGCATGGGCACCATCTGATGGGCCGCCCGGGCTGGCTCCGGTGTGCCCGCGTCATTGACGGCCTGACTTGCCTGGGCGGGAGCCTGCAACTGTGCCGGACGTGGGACTCCCGACAGCAGGGCCGGTGTCTGGGTCGAAAGCGACTCCTCCATACCGGCGGCGATCAGGGTCACGCGCAGGCTGTCCTGGAGGGTCGGATCGATAACCGCGCCAAAGGTAATATCGGCTGCCTCATCGACCACGTTGCGGATGCACTCCGCCACCTCGTTGACCTCGAAGAGGGTCAGATCCTCGCCGCCGCTGATATTGAATAGGACGCGGTGCGCTCCCTTGATCGTCACGTTCAGAAAGCCGCCGGCGATGGCCTGTTGAGCGGCGATCTGGGCGCGGTTGCGGCCTTTCCCCTCGCCGATGCTCATCAAAGCGCTGCCAGCGCCGCGGAGCACGTTGCGCACATCGGCGAAGTCGACGTTGACCAGTCCCGGCACATTAATAACCTCGGCGATTCCCTGTACTCCCTGGCGCAGCACATCGTCAGCGACCTTAAAGGCCTCTGCCAGGCTGCGGTCCCGCGTGCTTGACATCAGTAAGCGATCGTTGGGGACGGTGATCAAGGCATCGACTTCTTTGCTCAGCTCGGCCAGGCCTTCCTGAGCGACCCGACGGCGGCGCGTGCCTTCGAAGGTGAACGGAAGCGTCACGATACCGATGGTCAAGGCGCCCAGCTTTCGGGCGATCGAGGCCACCACTGGTGCAGCCCCGGTGCCGGTGCCCCCTCCCAAACCGGCGGCGATAAAGACCAGATCGGCATCTTTGAGGGCGGCGCGAATCTCGGCGGCGCTCTCTGTGGCGGCGCGCATGCCCACAGCCGCGTTGCCGCCTGCTCCCAATCCCTTGGTATAGTGGTAGCCCAGGCTGATGCGCAGCGGGGCCTGAGACAGCTCCAGCACCTGGGCATCTGTGTTCATGGCGATGAAGCGCACGCCCCTGACGTTCATATCGATCATGCGATTCACCGCGTTGGTGCCTCCGCCGCCCACGCCGGCCACCACGATGTCAACATGGCGCGGCTCATCGCAGCGCTCCTCGGCGGGCGTTTGGGTGGCGATAATCTCCTCCTCCTCCGTATCCCGCTGCTCCCAGCCGGCCAGGGTGTGCTCCTCCCGCATATCCTCTCCCACCTCTACCTCATGTCGGAGTACGGCCCAGCGGTTCGCCTGCTCATCGTAGAAGTCTGACCCCTCGTTCCCCGCCTGCACCTGGCGGTCCCAGGGCCTCCCTCTCTCGTAGCGATCGCCATGAAATATCGACTGCATGCGGACCCCCGTTTTTCTTCTGTCTGTGAGCGAGCAGCCCTTGTCTGGGTGCTGCGATGAGCAGGTAGTATGTTGCCGAAAGGCGTTCTAAGCGCATTGTAGCAAGTGTGTCAAGGGATGGCAAGACGTTCCTTCTTCTTCAAAATGCGAACCCCCTATCAGATATTACGGAGAGCAGGGCAGATGCGTAGAAGCAGCAGCAAAAGGTCACCTCTTGGGCCTGCCCAAGCCGTGCGCAGGCAGGCCGTCGGTCGCCCTGACCGATCGTATAGCAATACGCACGCAGGACAGGATCGATAAGGAAAAGGAAAAAAGAGAGAGAAAAGATGGAGAGAAAGAAAAAACAAGATGGGAGGGAAGCGAGTTGAGCAGGGCGAGTGAGGGGCTGTCTTCCTGCTGGCTGGCTCTCTTTGCCAGGGGGAAAACAGCCCCGTGCTGCTCTTCCTCTGGCCCCGCTGCTACCTTCCTTGTCTTTGGCTGCTCGTGCCTACGGAAAGCCGCTTGCGAGAGGAATCGATGCCTGGCATGCTGCGCTGGTAAGACGCTGCTCATCCTGCTGGCAGGAGCCATCTTAGCACAGAGCCTGGACTCCGCCGCTGCCTGTTAGAATTGGGCGCGGACCAGTTGCTGGCGTGGCTGCTGCTGGGATGGCTGGGGCTGCTGCTGAGTGCGGGCTAGCTGCTGCTCTTCGCTTGTCGCCAGGGCATGGGTGATCACACGGATCACGCGCCGGATGTCCATAGGCTTGCGCAGGGGGTGGATGCCGCGCTGCTGCAGCTCCTCATAAGGCAGGTCGGCGCTCATCATAATGGCTGGGGTGCCACGGGTCTCCTCCATTTCCTGCAGGCGATCGAAGACTTCTAAGCCGTTGATATCCGGAAGCTTATAGTCAAGGAGCAGGAGGCAGGGACGGAGGCGCTTGGCCTTCTCCAGGGCGCAGGAGCCATTGTCAGCAAGAGCCGCCTGATAGGGGGTCTCGCTGTTGATGACCTCCTCCAGAAACTTGCCGAAGTCGGCATCGTCCTCGACAATCAAGATAATAGCGCTGCGTGGGCGTTGGGCTGCCGGTGGAAAGACAAGCCCTGACATTGTGTACTCCTTCCCTTTGTCTCTGTCAGCTCAATGGAGAGAGAAAGGATAACCGATAACTACATTGTAGTCTAACGGTTATTCCTATGGATAGGTGACATGATCGCGACATTTCACCGCGACGCCCTCTTCTCTCTGAAAGCATACCACCATCATGCAGGCTTGCACTCTGAGTCTGTGCCCTCTTCCTGCGAAAGATGTCCTATCTCTCTAACATGCTGTCCTGTCGCTCGCTTCTTCTTGCAGTCTTGGGCGCCTGGCGACGACAGCCCCAGCCGTTCAAGCTGCTTGTTGGCGGTAAGTTGGAAGGGAGGAAGGAAACGGTTGAGTTACCGATGTCCGTTTAACCGTGTCCAATTACTCCCGTTCCAGTGTACCTGCTCTTGCCTGGCATAGTGGAGAAAGCTCCTTCCGGGAAGGTGTCAGGGAACAAGTGGCCTTCTTCTGTCAGGCCGATTTCTGCCGGGTCAGGAGGGAGGGACTTGAAGATTGGCTGGGAACTATGCTATTATGAAAGCGCTGCACCTGTAGCTCAATTGGATAGAGCGCTTGACTTCGGATCAAGTGGTTGCGGGTTCGAGTCCTGCCAGGTGCGCCCACCCGCCAGGACCACCGTCTCAACCCGCTTCTCAAGCCTCACGGCGCCACACGGGGAAGCCGGGCTGTCGAGACGGCGGTCTTGGGGACCGCCTTATTCCCCTGCAACGACCACTTGCCTCCCTGGTGCAAGGACCACCTGCCTCGCTCAGCGGTGGCGGACACAAGTGTTCCCTTTCTCTGGCGGCTGTGACCGCCTGTCTGCCTCAACTGGCAACCACCTGTCTCCAGGGGAAGCACGCTCAGCTTCCCACCTGGTTCCCGC
>NZ_JBHOQV010000132.1:0-1025 GCF_042408735.1 Thermogemmatispora sp. | reverse complement strand
GGCTCCCTCTCCCTCTGGAACCCCCACTCCGGTCAGCTCCTCCTCCGACTCTCTCACTCTCGCTCCATCTCCTCCCTCGCCTGGTCCCCCGACGGCTCCCTGCTCGCCTCCGGCGACTCCAACGGCTCCCTCTCCCTCTGGAACCCCCGCTCCGGCCAGCTCTTCCTCTCCCTCCCTCCTCACTCCTCCTCCATCTCCTCCCTCTCCTGGTCCCCCGACGGCTCCTTCCTCGCCTCCCTCTCCGACGATCGCTCCCTCTCCCTCTGGCAGCTCCCCTCCGGCCGGCCTGCCCTCCAGTTCCCCAGCCACGGCGGCTGGCTAACCGCCACCCTCTGGCTCCCACACAGCTCCCTGCTCGCCTCCAGCGACAGCAGCGGCTCCATCTTCCTCTGGGACTCCCGCTCCGGCCGCACCCTCCGCCACTTCTCTGCCCACTCCTCCTTCATCACCTCCCTCGCCTGCTCCCCCGACGGCTCCCTGCTCGCCTCCTCCTCCGACGACGGCTCCATCTGCCTCTGGAACCCCCGCTCCGGCCAGCTCCTCCGTCGTTACCTCTCCCATCCTCTCTCCTCTATCACCGCTCTCGCCTGGTCCCCTGACGGCTCCCTGCTCGCCTCCGGCGACTCCAACGGCCTCCTCTCCCTCTGGAACCCCCACTCCGACCAGCCCCCCCTCCAACACCTCTTCGACCACGAATGCCACATCACCTCCCTCTCCTGGTCCCCTGACGGCTCTCGCCTCGCCATCTCCGCCTCCTCCGACTACCAGGGCTCCATGCTCTCTATCTGGGACCCCCGCTCCGGCCAGCCTCTCCTGCACTACCACGGCCACCACCCCCACGACGTCCACGCCGTCTCCTGGTCTCCTGACGGCTCCCTGCTCGCCTCCTCCTCCGAAAACCTCTCCCTCGGCGTAGGCGCCTACCTCATCCACGTCTGGGATCCTTCCTCCGAACGCCTCCTGCACTGCTGGCGCGCCTTCTTCTCCGACTCCCTGGTCTGGTCTCCTGACGGCTCCCTGCTCGC
>NZ_JBHOQV010000130.1:0-96198 GCF_042408735.1 Thermogemmatispora sp. | reverse complement strand
GGAAGAACGCTTACTGACCGTTACACCGGGTGTACGCCTTTGCCGAGGTTCCTTTCCTTCTATGCCTGCTATGACTACAATGACTGCTGCTCCTTCCGGCGCGAAAAACAGGTAAACTATGATATCAAAGGGCTGGTTTTCTGCTCGATCTGCATGCCAAGCTAGAGAACCAGCCCTTTCTACGTTGCAACATGCGCTGCGATTATATCTGCTGCCTGCATCTTCTGCTCGCTCTCCTTCCGCATCTCCTCTCGCCCTCAACACCCTCTTGCGGCTCGCCAAGCTGCTGAGAAGATGGGCCGCCGCGCGCCTGGCCCTCGGGTCGCCTGAAGCAAGCGCCCTCTCCTTGCTCCGTTCCTCCCTTTCCCCCCCACGAGCGCTCTTGCTCCCCGCCCGAGAGGCCCCCTTTGTTCCCCCTGCTGGGGGTATCTTGCCTGGTCGAACGCCATATGCTGCTTGATTCCAACGTGTTCTAGAGTAAACAGTGACGGTAATCGTAGCATACAGTACAGACCGGCCCCTGTCAAGTGGCGAGCGCTGCTTTTCGGCATCCCCCATCTGGGTCACTCGCCATCCTTCAACCCAGGCCGCACCCGACTCTTTCTTTTGGCGGCAAGGAAAGGCGGCAAGGCCCTCCGGCGCGGCTGGTCCAGGCCGCACAGCCAGGTCGCCAGGAGCGAGCGAGCCGCAAGGGGAGAGGACAGGTCAGCCGCTCCTCCTTCTCACGCGAGGAGGGGAGACAACGCCAGCCGGCAGCTTGCTGGACAGAAGGAGATCTCCTGCCGCTCACCGAGAGTCCTGGCCGGAGAGGTCACTCTCATGCGGGACCTCGATCAGGGGAATGCTGGCCTCCAGACGACATCCTCCTCCGGTCGGCCGACAGATCGCCAGCTCGCCTCCCAGCTCGTGGATGCGCTCGCGCATGCCTAGAAGACCGTAGTGACCTGGAGGCGCAGCGGAGGCGGAACCATCCGGCGGGGCCGCCAGCCCGGCCTCAATGGCTGGCGGCAGCCCAAGGCCGTTGTCTACGATGGCCAGGAGCAGCCGGCCAGCCTCTGCCCGCAGGCGCAGCGCAACCTGGGTGGCCTGGGCGTGCTTTTCGATGTTCGTGAGGGCCTCCTGGATCACCTTGAGAAGGGCCTCCTGCCGCTCGCCAGCCAGATGCTCCAGCTCGGGAGCCAGCTCTAGCTCTAGCTTCCAGCCACAGCGCTCCGCCAGACGCTGGGCCAGCGAGGCGATGGCCTGCCGCAACGAGCTATGCGCCAGCACGGGCGAACGCAGATTGGCGATAGAGGTCCGCAGCTCGCTCATGGCTCCGCGCGTGATCTGCAGGGTCTCGGCGATCTCGCGCTCACAGCGCTCTGGGTCGCTCCTGACAAGACGACGGACTACCTCTAGTTTGACACTGACCAGGGTCAGGGCGTGGCCCAGGGTATCGTGCATCTCGCGCGCCAGGCGCGTGCGCTCGCGCAGGATGGCCAGCTCCTGCTCCTGGGCCGCCGAGAGCGCCAGACGCCGATGGGCCTCCTCCAGCTCGCTATGGGCCTGAGCCAGCTCCCTGAGTAGTCTGACGTTGCGCCCCTGCTCGCTAAAGAGCAGCGAGATGGTGATCGCCGAGATCAGCGAAGAGATGATGAGGAGGGAAAAGCCCAGAAGCGAACCCAGATCGCTGGTATCCAGCGGCCAGCGAAGAGTGCCGCTGACAAAGAAGAAGGTGAGCTGACACACTATCAGGGGAATTAAAAGAGTAGGAATGGAGAAAAGGGCAAAGCAGAGACCGAAGAGTATCCAGTAGCTCCAGACCAGGTTACGATCGAGAAAGGTCAGGGCCAGGCAGAGCAAATAGGCAGCCCCCCAGAGGGAAAAGGCATAGGCCAGGGTCGGCGGCCAGCCTTGCCTGCCTGGGATCCAGGAGGAGGCAGAGAAGTGGAAGAAGTGGAAGAAAAAGAGGCCAATGAGGGCCAGCGAGAGAAGGATAATGACCGGCGCACGCCATTCCTGCCAATAGGTGGGGTGAGCGCTCAGGGCAGCGTAAACGTTAATTGCCTGGGCCACAACGATAAAAATCATCCATTGCAGACCGAAGAGTCGTAAGCGTCGCCGTAAGGCCTGCTCCGCCTGAACGGCAGCCGCCATTTGCTCCTCGCTCTCGTTCACGCTGGTCATAGTGCTCTGCCACCCTCCTCTCCAGAGCTTGAAGGTGAGGACCGCTCTGCGGCTCTTCGCTGGCCGGCTCTCCAGCAAGGGGAATGAGAAAGTCGACCCATCCTGAGGGACGCCTCGGAGAACAGTCCCATCCATCGCAGAGATGGGTCGACCCGCGTTCTCTAGTTCGTATCCCAGTCCCTGTCTACAGAGACCAGTATAGTCCCCGGCGCTGGGGGACGCCAGTGTCGAAAGAACTAGGTCTCCTCTATGACTAAAGTCACGGCCTCCCCAACGGTGATGCCGAGCGTGGCGGCGGCATTGCCGTTGCGAATAGCCACCCCAACATAGCCGGCGCTGTCGCTGTAGACGAACGGCTCCCCTTCACCGGCCTCGCCGGCGAAGAAGGGCTGACGCCGCTCGATGGCCAGCCCGCGCGCGGGCACCAGCAGGCGCGCCCGCGGGGCCGAGAAAAGGTCAGGCACCAGCGTCAGGGGAATGTTCGTCACCAGATTGCCGAAGTGATCGATGTAGATCACTCTGGCCTCGATGCGCCCTCCAAGGCGCTGCGGCTGACTGAGATCGAGGCGCTGCAGCGAGCGGGGATCAAGCGCCTTCCCGAAGGCGGCCAGCGGTACCCCACGGGCAAGATGGGCCGCCGCTGGCGCGAAGATGTCGCGCCCGTGGAAGGTCGTGCTGACCTGCGGCAGACGATAGGCCGGGTTTTCCAGCACAACAGCCTGGCGCAGGGGCTGCTCGGCCAGTACATAGCTGAACAGGCCATTGTCCGGCCCGACAAAGAACCAGTCGCCAGCCTCCAGGGCAATGGCCCGACGCTGGCTCCCCACACCAGGGTCAACAACGCAGAGAAAGACGCTCCCCGCCGGGAAATAGCGATAGGCGGTTGATAGCAACCAGGCCCCAGCGGCAACGTTCTGAGGTGCGATATCGTGGCTGATGTCAATCAGCTGGGCCTGCGGGACAATGCCGGCAATGACCCCCTTCATGATGCCCACAAAGCCGTCGCGGAGGCCAAAATCGGTCATGAGGGCGACAATCGGCACTCGAACAGCGGCTTGCTGACCAGGGCTGGCCGCCCGAGATTGCTCTTCTTGTTTGTGGTGAACCATGCAGGCTTCTCTCTTGTCTTGCCCGGCCCTGCCTTGGTGAAGGACCGGGGTTTTCTCCTTTCTGTGTAGTCATTTTCGGCTGGGCTGTCAATAGGAGAGGGCTGCCGAATCGCTCAATGGTACTGGCAACTACCCTACCTTAGCCATTGTATGCTATACTAGCCACGATATAGAGCAGTCCTGACAAGAATACAGGTAGAATAGAAGAATAGTCCAGGCGATTTCAGCTTTTCTTGAGCCTGTTCTCTTTGCGCTACGAGCGGGTGGTCTGGGTATTCCCGGCCAGAAACGCATCCTTGCAGTGAAACGTTCCCTATCGATTCATTTGTACCCGATCATTACAGACAGTCAAAACTCGATGGAAAAGGAGGCGGCGCTTCTTCCCCACGTCTGCAGTCAGGGGGATGCGCTCTGCAAGAGCCGATGAATGTCAGTACCGGTGGCTCGCATATTCTTATTTTTGAACGCGATCAGCAACTTGCCGCCTTGCTCGGTAGCGAGCTGCAGCTAGCTGGCTATGAGTGCCATGTAGCTCGCACGGCAGTGGAAGTCTTTGACGCGATTGCACGCCATCAGGTGCGGCTTGTCTTGGTCAACCTGGCCCAGGCGGCGGCAGGGCGCCGTGAGTTCTGGGTGGCATTAGACGCTCAGCGTCGTGGGCGCGGCGTGCTGGTGCTGACCTATCGCTGCACCAACCTGGCCGGCTATGGCCCGTATGACCCCGAGGAGCATCGGCAGACGGTTGACGTCGAGGTCGACGGCATGCTCGGCATCATGCGTCTGGTCGAGGCCGTGCGGGCCCAGGTACCTTTGCCAGCGACGGCCTCGCATCCCCAAGTGCGCCTGGCCGATCTGCCAACGCAGGCGTCGCCCGCCCCTACCCTGACGAGTCTGCAGCAGACGGTGCCGCATCCGGCAGTTTTTTCGCCGGGACAGAGCCAGATCAGCGAGTTTCAGCGGCAGTTCTCTCCCGCTCCAGCGGCCTACGCGGCCAGCGCCCAACCTGCTCCCGCCGCCCCTCCACCGCCGACATTCACCGACAAGATTCGGGCCGTGATCTATCCGGGCAGTCGCAGCTTTTCGCCAGCGCCGGCGTCCGCTCCAGCGCAGGAAGTTCCCTGGGGAGGCGCCCCCGGGGCTGGCAGCTTTCCGGTCCCCGATGGGCTGATGTCCTCGGGCGCATCTTCGGCTCGGATGCCCGCCGTTTCGCCAACGGCCAGCATCGGCGCTCGTCAGGTGCCTCAGAACCAGGGAGGGCAGTTCTCTCCCGCTCCTCATGGCTCGCCTCCGCCCTCGTCCGCCCAGGTCTATTACGCCCCCGCAGCTCAGTCCGCGCCGCTGGAGTTCTACGCCCAGCAGCGCTCTCAAGCGTTGGAGCCGCCTGGCCAGGAGTCAGCAGAGACCTTCTATCATGCCTCGCGCTCGCTGGCCTCGGGACCTTTGCCTCAGCCTCAGGGTGGGTTTCCGGCCCAGGAGCTGCAGATGCCCCAGGCACCACAGCCTTCCTCGCTGGCCCAGTCCAGCCCATCCCCCTTTGGGCCTGGCGCTACCGCCCAGGTCCCTCAGCCACAGCCGGCTCCCGCCTACCAGCCGCCGATCTTTCAGGAGAGTCCCTATCAGCCCAACCAGGCTTATACGCAGTACGCGCCGCCCGAGGAGAAAGGGGAGTCGAGCCTGGCTCAGTTGACACGCTTGCTGCGCGAGCGCTCCGCGACCTCCGCGCACGAGGAGCGGGCGCCGGAGCCGGGAACGGCCCAGTCGCTGGCAGGCGGAGCGCCGGGCGGCTCAGCGGCTCCGGCCTCACCCGCAGGCTCGCCTCTGAGTACAGCCTCGCTGCGCGCGGCGCCGATTCAGGGTCTGCAATCTGATCAGGAGCCAGATTATCGCCCCTCGCGCTCGGATGCCTACGCCGCGGTCCGCAGCCAGCTCCAGGCCCTGGCCAACGCCAGCCCGGCTATTGGAGAGCTGTCGTCGCTGCGCATGGCAAGCATGGCCTCGCCGTCGGCAGCCGCGGCGCCAGCCTCTGCCCAAAGTCCAGCGCCAGCGCCAGCCAACACAGCCCAGGCCCGGGCCTATACCGCTGAGCAGCCGGCAGTTGATCGACGTCCGGCCTACGGCAGCCTCAGCGAAGGACCTGTCGAGCGCCAGCCTTCCGGCCAGCCAGGTCCTAATGGGCAGGGGCAGGTCGAGCGGGTCGAGCGAGAGGCGTCCCCTCCCGCTGGCCAGCCTGTGGCCAGCAGCGACCTGGCTAGCGCGGCGGATGAGGAGACGAAGAAGGAGATGACGCATGCCGAGGCGGCTCCAGTCGAGCCGGTTCGCCGTCCCTCGTTTGAGCGCGAGTCGATCACGTCCGATACGACCTTGCTGGATATCGTGCAGAGCCTGCCACCGATGGAGCCACCCCAGCAGCGGCAGCAGCAGCAGCAGTCGCCTCCGGTTCTCAACGGGCGGGCCACGCGCTCGCTCGGCAGCGTCCTGCTGGAGGGCCATCTGGTGCCACCTGAGCGCCTGGAGGTGGCCCAGAACGTTCAACGCATGCTGCGCGGGGTCGATCTCAATTACCAGTTGGGGGAGATTTTGCTCATGTTCAAGTTGCTGACCCCCGATCAGCTGCTGGCGGCCAGCCTCGTGAGCTATGGCCTGCTCAATACGGCCCAGATTCGTTCGCTGGGGCGCATCCGCCAGGAACTGCATTCGATGGGTCTGGAGTACGATCTGGAGAATCTGCTCATCCTTTTCCGCATCCTGACTCCAGAGCAACTGCGCGAGGTGCGCGCAAGCTGGTCTTCGTGAGTCCTCCGGCCCCAGCCCTGGCCGCTCTGGGAGGTGAGGGAGATCGGCGAGTCTCCGAGGGAAAAAGCCAGTCAGTCAGCCCGCCAGGCAAAAAGAGAAAGAGGTCTGGCCCGCTCCGGCGGGCCTTCCTTTTTAATTGTGGTATGGATTCAGGACAGGATCGCCAGGCCCGTCCGTCCATGTCCATGTAAGGCAAGGGCAGGCCCCTGCCGGCGCCGAGCCTGGCGCTCTTCCTCCTCTCGTCTTGCCAGCGACCGAAGCGAGGGCAGTTCCTCCCGCTAGCGCTTGTTGGCCTTGCTACCTCCCGGCCCACAGATTGGCTATAATGTCTGGTGCTAAGAGAGCGCATTTCCATCCCTAGCAGGAGCCATTGCAATGCCACAACAACAGCAACAACAGCAACAGTTGGCCGATTACGATCTCCTGGCCGTCTTCGGCGATGAGGAGAAAGCGAGTGCGGCAGAGGGGAAGCTGCGTCGGGAGGGTTTCAAGGACGAGGAGATCTATCGTTTGAGCGCCGGGGCGGTCAAAGGAGGGGAGTTCCGCGATCACGGCCCGCGCCAGGATCGCAGCGCCTTCTTCCTGCGGACCACGCGCAGCGGCCCCTCACTGGTCCTGCTGCTGGTGCTGGCTCTGGTGACGGGCCTGCTGGTGGGCCTGCTGGCCTTCGCGCTGGGCTTCGCCTTTCCCGCCTCCGAGCACGGCCTGATTACGCTGATCGGTGTGGCGGTGGGCCTGATCGGCGGCGTGGTCCTGGCCTTTGTCCGCGGCAGCCGGGTGCGGGGCGCCATCGGCCAGGACCTGTCGCGCCTCGCTCCGGCACCAGCTTCCACCCGCGAGGCGCGAACGGTGATCGCCCTGCGCCTGCTCGATCCAGAGAACATCAGCCGCAGGGCCCGGGCCCGGGCCATCCTGCTCAATAATGGAGGCCGTATCGACCGGAGCGTCGGTCGTCGAGAGTAGGAGACAGGAGCCGGAAGCTCTCTTCTTCCGGCTCCCGCTTTTTTCGCTCGCCAGCAATGGCGCAGCGCCCGTGCCCGTCTGCCCATCAAGCAATGTCATAGCGATAATGAGGCAGGTGAGGTTCTTACCACTCGGCTAGGCAAACACTGGTAATCTCTTGGTTTCTCGATTAGAATTAGAATAGATTTGCAAGAAAGCAGAGGCAAGCGCCGGCGGCCCTGGGCGAGAGCGCAGAGCCGTCCGTGCGGGAGAAAGAGCGTATGAAGGGGGATACCGTGCCACCAGCGAGACTGCAGGTTGATCTGGAGAAGCTCACGCGCATGCGGGATGCGCTCTTTCCACCGTATAAGGTCATTCTCTTCAACGACGATGAGAATACGATGGATTACGTCGTCGCAGCCCTGCTGCATGCAGTCAACAGTCTGACGCTGCCAGAGGCAGAGCGCATCATGCTCACGGCCCATGTGACAGGGAGCGCGGTGGTCGTGGTCTGTCCCAAGGAGCTGGCCGAGTACTACCAGGAGCGCCTGCTAAGCTACGGCCTGACGGCAACTATCGAGCCGGATTAGCCGCTGACCGCCCCTGGCCGGACCGGGCCTGCTCTGCTCTGGTCCGCCCCCAGGGCAGGCGTCCAGCCTGCTCGTCGGCTCGCTAGCTGACAGGCCAACTGGTGGTTCGTCGGTTGATTGACCCGTCAGCCGGGACAACAAGGGCTGGCAGCACGCTCACGAGACAGCGCCCACTACCATTGACGCTGCCAGTCTCTTCCACTTAGAATCTGTAGAAGGGTCTGCAGGGATGCAGCAAGCAGGCTCTTTAAGCCTTCGCAGAGGCGCAACAGGCAGGGCCTGTAAAAGATCCCAACGAAGATGATGCTGTTTTGTCAGATTCGCGATCGAGAAGAGGGGAGACACTATGGTTCACCTATGGCGCTCAAGAACGAAAGAGGAGGCCGAGACCACCAAGGCGCCCGGGGTCGGAGCCACCGGCGATATCGCAGTCATCGTTGAGGGGAAGAAACTGGATACGGAACTGGTCAGGCTGGCCTGTCTGATGGCCAAGCGCGCTAAACGCAAGGTTCACCTGGTCCACATCATCGAAGTTCCTCGTACCCTCCCCCTCAAGGCAGTCCTCACAGAGAAGTCTAACGCCGCCAATAAGCTACTCTCCGAGGCTATTGCCATCGCCGAAGAGGCCGGCTGCGACGCCGTGGCCGAGATTGTGCAGGCCCGCGATGCTGGTCCGGCAATCGTCGACGAGGCCCGCGATCATGGCTGCGCCCTGATTATGCTAGGATTGGTCCGTAGCCATCGCTCACAGAATAATCTGGGCAAGACGATTCCCTACGTGCTGCTCAATGCACCCTGCCGCGTCTGGGTCATTCAGGACCCCAATGGCACGGCAAACCCTGGCACACCCGCGACCGTCGCGACAAGCAGCAGCGATGTCAGCGCCCCAAAAGCCTGAGCTTACAGTGAAAGCGAGATTGATTGTTTTGGATCTATGCTGAGCGTGCCGTCGTAAGAGCCTATGATTGCTTCAGGATCCGCCGACTACGGGTGAGGCGAGGCGCATAGCGCGCGCTCCATCCTGGGCTGTGCTCTCACCTGGCCGAGCGAGAGAGCGTTTCCTCCCCAGCGCCCGCAATACCCGGCGCGCTGCAGGGAAGGTGGCTTGCTCCTCTTGTCAGGCTCGTCTCAGGGCCTCCTCGCGTCGCGCCACGCCGCGCCACGTCAGGTTACGCCGCCCAGCCCCACGGGTGCCTCCCGTTCTTCAGATACGGTGACCGCCTGCGGCCCGGGAAGGTCCCTTTTTCTCTCTTCTCGTTTGCTCGCTTGCTTCCGGGGAGACCGCCCTTCCCTTTCATCACGGCCAGCATGCTGATATGCTATAATTGAGGTGAGCGGAATTCTTCTTTTTATTGACTCAACCAGCTATCACTGGCTCAATCGTGGGAGGAGTCTCGCCATGACGACCAGTCCGCAGAATGCCGGTCCACCGCCGCGCTCCCATAAAGATTACTATACTGCCCTTCATCAGGCGGCGTTGACTTTCTCGTCGAGCCTTGAGCTGGACGAGGTGCTCCACAGCGTGGCCAAAAGCATCGCCGAAGCCATGCAGGTCAAGGCTTGCGTGTTGCGCCTCCTCAACCGGCGCACAGGTCAGCTCGAGATCAGCGCTTTCTATGGGTTGAGCAGCGACTATCTGGGCAAAGGCCCCGTAGATATCTCCCATAGCCCGATCGATCACGAAGTGCTTCAAAGTGGCAAGCCGGTCTTTATTCCCGACGTGCGCGTCGATTCGCGTTTCCAGTACCAGGAGGCGGCGCGACGCGAGGGCCTGGTCTCGCTGCTCTGTGTTCCCCTGGAGGTGCGTGGCGAGGCCATTGGTGTCCTGCGCGTCTATACCGCCGAGCCGACTACCTTCCATGAGGACGATGTGCAGTTTTTGACCGTGCTTGCCAGCCTGGCGGCCCTCGCCATTGAGAACGCCAGACTGTACGCGAATCTGAAGAGTTCTTACGATGGCGTGATGGATGCCCTGTGGGGGAGCAGCCTCAGCCGCCAGGGGTAAGCTGGCGCCTCGGCTGCTCAACTTTCTCCCAGTCCTCGCTTCGACCCTGTGCCTGCCCGTCTCTGGTCCTTGCTCGCTTCCGGCCCATCAGCTCTGGCTTTTTGTTGTGCCGATCAGGCCGCTGTGCTTCAGCGAATAAGGGTATTCGTGAGATAGGGAGAGGTGAAGGTCGTGCGCTCTCCCGCGCGTTTGCCCGGGACGGGAAAGAGCCGGGCCGCCAGCGGCTTGCGCAGGCGGGTGGCCAGGGCGGCGACGTCGAGAAGGAGGCCGGCGATGCTTTGCTCGGAGCTGTCGCCGGGGAGAGGAACGGTGTCCAGCCCTGTGCCGCAAACGGCGGAGTAGAGCAGGAGCTGATGGATGTGCAGGCGCCCCTCTTCCCAGCGCCTCCCTAAAAGGGCATCTTCCAGAACGGGGAGCATCAGGCCGCAGTAGCCGCAGGTGGGCAGCGTGGTGCTCTGGAGGCCGCGGGTGATGGCGGCGGCAACGGCCAGGCTACCGGGATCGCCGACAAGACCATAGCCACAGGCTTCTAGCGCAGGGACGATGCTTTCTTCGCCGAGCGGGGCAGGCGAAAGGTCAAGGCCGTTGTAGCGCAGCCGGTGTTGGTCGCTGAGGGCGCTCGCCAGGGAGGACAGGGCCCCTAGCTGCTCTTCGAGCACGCGGCGCACGATGGAGCTGATGGTTTCGGGACTTAAGGGCTGCTGGGCCGTCGCCGCCTCCTCTCTCAGGGCCTGGCTGAGCAGCGGCGCGCTCTGGAGACCAAGGCCCAGGCTGGCCGGCCCCCAATGGTAGGCGGCAGGGAAAAAGGGACAGCCAGCTTCGACACAGGCCAGCATGGCAAAGCGGAAGTTGCCATCGCCTTCGGGAGTCTCTTGCGCCAGACGGAGCATGAGGCGGGCCACGTAGGGAGCCGCTTCTTGGCGCAGACCTTGCTCGCTGCTGGCGAGCAAGACGCTGGCGTTGAGGGCTGGACCAGCTACGAGGAGGTCGGCAAGAAGGGCCAGCCGCTCGAGCGGGAAGTTCGCCTGGAGCACAGGGGCCGGGCCAAGGGAGCAGAAAGCGATCTCGGCCTCGGTCAGCATCTCTTGTAGCTCACGTCCGTAGCGCGCGATGTCCGCCGCCGACCAATCCGCCAGGTCGCTGAGCAGCGGACGGGTGGCGAGACGGAGAGTCTGCACTTCATAGCCGGCCTCTTGCAGGCGGGCGGCAATGGCTCGCAGTTGCCGGGCCACGCGCCCGATCGTCGCGGCTCTCAATGGGTGCGGCTCGGCCACTCCCAGGGTAATGGTGCGAATGGGGACCATTGTTGCTGACTCCTTTCCTCCCTCGTTGCTATCCGTATACAATATCTCCAGGATACGCGATTTCGCGACGGGCCGCTAGCAGGCTCTCCGCGGGAACCAGGAGAAGAGGGTCAACCGGCCGGCCTGCCGGCCGGCTGGCTGGCTCGGCGGCCCGTGCCAGCGGTCCCGCCCCACTTGCGAGCGCGAAGGTCAGGTTCCAGCCACTGGCTAGAGAGAGAGGTGAGCCCCAGGCGCTATGTCTACGAGAGCCGAGAGCGCGCAGCAGGCCGGCACCTGCTTTTTGTGTTCGCTCACCTCCTCGCCCCGTCCCTGCGCCGTCCCCCGCCTCGAGGGGCGCCTGCTGGCTGTCTGGGAGCGTCCTGCAGGCCCGGCCTCCAGCGAGCGCCTGCCTGGCCTGCTCCTGCAAAGCGCCGAGGGGCTGATTTCGCTCCAGCTGACTCGCGATTATCGGCGCCTGGTGCAGGAGCTGCGAGCGCGCGGGCGCAGCGTCCGAGGGCTGCTGCTGCGCGCCTATCACTTGCCGGAGGCGGGGCAGCGCGGCGAGCAGCACGGGCGTCCCGTGCTCTCCTACCGCGCCAGTCCATGGACGCTGGTCGTAGTGGAGCCAGATACACTGCTTAATATTACGGACCTGCTCTACGCAGAGTACTGTCCTCGCCAGTATTTGCTTCAGCGTCTGCTGCCCAGCGGGGCGAGCCTGGAGACGCTGCGCGGGACCCTGGTCCACGCTTGCTTTAAGGAGCTGCTCAAGGCCCACGATCGCGGCGCTCTGGCCGGCGAAGACGGCCAGGCCCTGGCTATGTTGCGCCAGCAACTGCGCCGGGCTATGGAGCGCAGCCGGGTCGAGCTGGCTCTGTTGAATATCGTTCCAGAGCGGCTGGAGGCGGAGGTGATGCCCCACCTGGAGAGCCTGGCGAGCTGGTTTGAGCAGCAACGGACGACCCTGTGGGATGCTTCGGAGCCGGCTGAGAGCGCTGGCGCCGCTCCGACGGAGAGCGGCGAGCACGTGGTACGCGCGGAAACGTTTTTGCTGGCCCCTGAGCTTGGTCTGAAGGGACGCTTAGACCTGCTCTGGCAGCAAGGGGAGCGACGGCGCCTGCTGGAGCTGAAGACCGGCGGCGCCACGGGACCGCTGCCGCGCCGCAATCACCGCTGGCAGGTACACGGCTATCACGCGCTGTTAACCGTTCGGCGGCAGGCCCGCACCCAGAAGGCGCTGGCGACCTTGCTCTATAGCGGTACGCCCGGCGAGGCCCAGGCTTTCGGGATTCCGTTCTCGGTCCGTGAGCTGCAGCAGGTGAATGAGCAACGCAACCTGCTGGCGATCAGCCACGTGACTGGAGAGCCGTGCGCTCCTCCCGGCCCGGCACGCTGCACGAAGTGCGCGCTGCTTCAGGAGTGTCGCCTCGTCTCCTGGTTGCTGGATTGGGAGCCGCCGGCCCTCCCTTCGACAGAGGAGGCGGGCGCCGAATCGCGCAAGCCTGAGCAGCCGCCGGCCGCCGGACTGACAGAGCACGATCGCGCCTTCTTCGCCCGCTACTATCGCCTGCTGCACGCCGAGGGGCGGGCCAGCGAGCAAGAACAGGCTCTGCTTTGGCGGGCACCGGTCGCCGAGCATGTGGCCCGGGGAATGGCGATCGCCGGACTGACGCCCCTGGAGCCACCTCAGCCTACGGAACAGGGCGAGTGGATCCAGCGTTTCCGCTGTGAAAACCGCTCGGAGCTGCGCAGCGGCGACGAGATTTTGCTCTGCGATGACCATCCTCTCGACGGGGAAGTGGTCACGGGGACGGTCCTGGAGATCGGCGCTCGCGAGGTGACTGTCTGGACACCTGAGCTGATCGCCCACCCGACCCTGATCGAGCGCCACGCCACGGATGTGGTCCATCTGCGCACGCTGCAGAATCTCTGGCGCTGGCTGCACGTCGAGCCGGGCCTGCGCGATCTGGTCTCTGGCCTGCGGCGTCCGCGCTTTAGCCATGAACCTGTAGCGCCGCGGGCAGACTTCAATCGCGAGCAGAATCTCGCTGTGGAGCGAGCGCTCCAGATGCAGGATTATCTGCTGATCCATGGTCCGCCGGGAACAGGCAAGACGGCCGTCATTGCAGAGATCGTCAAGCGGCTCTGCCAGCGCGGAGAGCGGGTCTTGCTGGCGGCCTTTACGAACCAGGCGGTGGATAACATGCTGCTGCGCCTGGAGGCTGAGGGCTTTCACGACTATCTGCGCCTCGGCCACGAGCGGAGCGTGGCCGAGGGCGTTCAGGACCACCTCCTGAAGCATTTGGTCCCCCTCTCATTGGAAGTGGCCTCGGGTTCGGAGCTGGGGCGGGAGGGCGAGAGTGGAGGCGAAAGCGCTCCGGCGACCGCCGAGCTGCGGGCCGCCCTCCAGTCGCGGCCCGTGGTGGCCTCAACCACGGCTACCTGGTCTTCCGAGCGCTATGCGCCCGAGGAGATCCAGGAGAATGACCCCGGCTCGCTCCTGCGCTTCGATGTCGCGCTGATCGACGAGGCCGGTCAGTTAACGGTACCGGCCCTGCTCGGGGCCTTGCGCTTTGCGCGGCGCTTTATTCTGGTTGGCGATGAAAAGCAGTTGCCGCCGCTGGTGCTCAGTCGCGAGGCGGCTGAGGAAGGGCTGCGCGAGTCGCTCTTTCATCTGCTCAAACGGCAGGATGAGGAGTATCTGGCCAGCCATCCAGGGGCTGAGAGCGCCTGCGTGGCCCTGAAGACTCAGTACCGCATGCATGAGCAGATCGCGGCTTTCCCCTCGCGCTGTTTCTACGGGGGAGAGCTGCGCGCCCACCCAACGGTGGCCTGGCGCCAGCTCGTTCTACGCAGGCCCCCTGCTCCGCCCTTGGGCGAGCGCCCGGCCATCGCGCGGGCCTTGCAGCCCGACCAGCCAGTGGTTTTTCTCGATGTGCCGACGCCGGAAAGCGAGGCGCGCGTCAGCCAGGCCGAGGCGCGTCTGGTGCGCGAGCTGGTGACGGCCTTGCTGGTGCGTGGAGTCGGTCCCTCCCAGATCGGCATCATCGCCCCCTATCGCGCCCAGGTGGCCAACCTGCGCCGACACCTGGTCTGGAAGCAGTACGGCGCCCCCCATCCCGCTTTGACGATCGACACGGTCGACCGCTTTCAGGGCGGCGAGCGAACCGTGATCATTATCTCGTTCGCAACGACGCAGGCGCCCCCAGCGGATAGCCTGCTCTACCAGTTTCTGACCGATGCCCATCGCCTCAATGTGGCCCTGACGCGGGCCCAGCGCAAGCTGATCCTGGTGGGGCACGCCAGCGCCCTGGAGGGGCTACCGATCCTGGGCGACCTTGTGAGGTACTGCCGCGAGCTGGAGGCTTTCATCTCAACGGAATAGGAGCGAGCTAAACGATGGAGGAGCAGAAGCGCATTTTAGTGGTTGGCAGCCTGAATATGGATCAGGTGGTAGAGCTGCCGCGCTTGCCAACGCTCGGCGAGACGCTGCTGGGCGCCGGTTCGCTGAAGCTGGTGCCTGGCGGGAAAGGGGCCAACCAGGCGGTGGCGCTGGCACGCCTGGGCGGAGCAGTGACGATGGCAGGGCGAGTGGGCCGCGATCCTTTCGGACAGCAGTTGCTGGCCGCCCTGCAGTCGGCAGGTGTCTCCACCGAGCTGGTAGCCGTCGACGAGGAGGAGGCCAGCGGCACGGCCTTTATCTTTCTGGTGGAGCAGGATAACGCCATCATCGTAGCAGCGGGCGCCAATAGCCGTCTGGGACATGACCCCAAACACCTGGCAGGCATCGAGGAGGCTCTTGGCAGGGCTTCCGCCCTGGTTCTGCAGCTTGAAATTCCTCTGGCTACCGTGGAGCACCTGGTGAAGACGGCGCGCTTGGCGGCTGTTCCGGTGGTACTGAACGCCGCCCCTGCGCAGGCGCTCGATTCCGAGCTGCTCCGCCAGGTCGAGCTGCTGATCGTCAATGAGCATGAGGCCCAGGCCCTGGTGGCCGCCCTGGAGACAACCAGAGGCTCCGCCGGACCTTCAGCAGAACTCGAGACCAGCGATGTCCTGGCCCAGGGGCGCGCACTGGCACTGCGCCTGCATGAGCTGGGAGTGGCCACGGTGGTGGTGACCCTCGGAGCCGCCGGGGCCTTGCTGGTCACGCGGGAAAGGCAGATCGCCGGCAGCCAGGAGCAGACCGCTCCGCTCTGCCTCTATGAGCCAGCCCCCCGAGTACAGGTGACCGATACGACAGCGGCGGGCGATTGCTTCGTGGCCGCCCTGACGCTCGCCCTGCTGGTGGAGGGCCAGCCACCTGCTCAGGCGCTGCGCTTTGCGGTTTACGCCAGCGCGCTGAAGGTGACGCGCTTCGGCGCTCAGTCCGGCTTGCCAGAGCGCGCCGCGGTAGAGGCCTTCCTGGCCGCCAACCCACCCCTGGGCTAGCTGCCAGTCAGGACCTGGACCTTGCGCGCTGGCCGGACCACCTTCGCTGACCTTTTTGACAAGACCGGCCTCGTGCGCTATATTTATGTGGAGTAATCCCTACTATGGTACTTGGAATATTGGGATATCAGCAGGGAAGGAGCAGCAGGCTATGCCGCAGATCAATGAGGCCGAGGTGATCGAGGCTCTGCGGGAATGTTACGATCCAGAGATTCCTGTCAATATCTACGACCTCGGCCTGGTCTATGAGATCGATATCAACCAGGAAACAGGGCATGTGCATATTAAGATGACGCTGACCTCAATGGGTTGCCCGCTGGTGGGCGACGTGATGTCCGAGGTCGAGATGCGCGTCAGCCAGGTTGAGAACGTGAAGTCGTGCGATGTGGAGATGACTTTCGATCCCCCCTGGAGCCCCGATCGCATGAGCGAAGACGCTAAGTGGGAGCTGGGCCTGATCTAGCAGGCGCTGCGCCGCTCGACCCCGCCCCCTTATAGGATCCACTATCAACACGTGACTGCAGCCCGACGGCGCTCTACCGCCTCTGTCCGCTTTACCCGCGACATTGGCCCTCTGCCCGCCGGTTGCTGTCCGTCACGTGTTATTTTTTTCTCTTTTTACTCTTCCCCTGGACAAAGCAGTGTGTTATACTGGATGCCATCGATCAATACATTTATCTTCATAATATGAATGGATGAGGAGAACTATCCTCAGCCCTGGAAGAGATACCTCACTTGCCTTCTTCTGCTACCTGCGCGGCATCGCCGGCCCCGGCCTGGAAGGAGGAACGAGGGAGCAAGCGCTGTAGCGGCAGCGCGGTGGGCACAGTGCGATGGCGTCCACCCCCTGAGAGAGTCAGCGAGCTAATCAGGCGGCCTGTGACTATGGGGGACGATTTGGTCTTGACCTTTCGCAAACAGCTTGTTTGAAGTGCAAGCAAGCGATCGATGAGCAGGCGAGCAGCCCCAGCAGAGCGGGAACATAGGGAACAGGAGCCTCTCCAGATGTGGGCCAGGGGTCTTCTGCCGAGGAGACGATTTGCACAAAGTCAGTGAAAATCAAGTAAGAAAGAGAGCAGGAGGTTCGAGAGGTCTCATGGTCAGGCACTGTGAGTTTTGCTATGCAGCCGTGCCCGAAGGTTACAGCACATGCCCTGTCTGTGGAGCAGCCCTAAGCCCAAGCGAGGGCCAGATGCGGGCCGCGGAAGGCAGATCGGCCAGCGACACGCCTACCATTCTGGCGGAGACCAGGCCGGACGCGCCTGTGGCCAACGCCCCCAGCGGGAGCGAGACGGGTCCTGTCGCATCTGTCGGTCCCGGGGCCGGCCCTGGCCTGAGGCCAGATCAGGAACCCGGCTCTTTGGCGGCGACAGGCTCGCCAGCGGCAGGGCCCGGGCTGCGGCCAGGGGAGCAGCGGCGTTCGCCTCACCTCCATCGCAGCGAGTTCGCGATGAAGAGTGGCGCTTCTCTGCCCCGCTCGCTGCAACTGGGCTTTACCTTGATGCTCTTGCTGTTTCTGTCAGGGATCGGCCTGATCATCTACGGTGGCATTTACCATCCGGCCCAGCTACGAGCGGGGGCCACCGCCACGGTCAGCGCCGCCCTGACAGCCCTCAGTCAGAGTACCGCGCAGGCGCGGGCCCAGGCCACGGCCACGGCCATCGCCCGAGCACACGCTACGGCCACGGCTGCCGCTCAGGCCACGGCGGTCGCCGCCGCCACGGCCACCGCTCAGCAGGCCACTTATACCCAGGCCACTCAGGGGAATCCAACCCTGGTCGATCCCTTGAGCGGGCAGAATGGGAATCAGTGGACATTGGATAATAATTTACGCGAGGGCTGCTTCTTCTCCGGCGCTAACCTGCATTCGCTGGTCGCCAGCGACCATGCCTTTATCCCCTGCCTGGCACGGGCCACGCGGTTCGCCGACTTTACGCTGCAGGTCCACATGCGCCTGGCCAGAGGAGACGGCGGCGGCCTGGTCTTCCGTGCTAACGCGGATAGTGGCACAGGCTATCTCTTTTTCGTGGGCAGCGACGGGAACTATAGCCTCATGCTCTCCGACGGCACACGGGCCAACGCTCTGGTGGGCGGCCCAACGCCGGCCATTCATACAGCGGCTGGCCAGGATAATCTGCTCACCGTGATCGCCCGCGGCTCATCGATTCTGCTCTACGTGAACAAGCAATATGTAGGTAGCGCTCAAGACACAAACTTTAGCTCGGGACAAATCGGGGTCTTCGCCATCGATCTTGGCCACGTGACCGACGCTGCCTTCTCTCAGCTGCAAGTCTGGGCGCGCTAGCCGCCCCGCCTGCGCCGGTCCTCTTCGGCTCTCCCTTCCCCTTCGCCGCGGACAGGGAGGCGAAAGGAGGGAGGGAGGGAGGGAGGGAGGGAGGCAGACAGGCAGGCGAGGTGGGATCAGGCCAGAGCGGGCAGAGCCAGGGCCGGTTTGGAGCCGTGTGGTCGTCGCCGGTGCGCCTCTTGCCAGCCACGCTGAGATCACTTGGCATAGATTGAAAAGCATGCTATGCTGATGATGCTTCAGGGAGTCTCTATGCTCAGCCTTTGAGGAGGTTCTTTTTAGCTATGCAATGCCAGATCTGCAAGGCCGAGCTGCCTGCGGGGGCACGGGTCTGCCCCTCCTGTGGCGCTCCCACCCCATACAACGTGCTGGAGCCTGAGAAGGAGCAGGCCCCGTCGTCCTCTCTCGGTAGTCCGGAGGATACGCTAATTAAGCGCCGCAGCGAGATCAGCGCCGAGGACAGCGAGCGCACGCTGCGCGCGCCCTACAATGAGCCTACGGTACGCGCGCCATCGCGCTGGCAGCAGCCGCCTGTCAGTGGAGAAGAGAGGACGGCATCCCAACCGCCAGAGGAGCCAGCCAGGGGGTCAGAAAGCAGCGAGCGCTCTGACAGCAGCCGGGCCGAGGCCGAAGCGGGGGAAGAGCCGACGCCGACGGTTCCTCCTGGCACTTCAGCAACCACCGGCGCGCCGACGCCCGCCTCTTCTCCCCCGTCCACAGGCTCGCCCCCCGTACCACCTCCACGAGATGCGGCCACGAGCTATGGCTGGATACCGCCATCTCCTGGCTCCGGCACTCCTTCTTACCCAGGCTTGAGCGGCGCCTATCCACCAGCGCCTACACCGGTGCCCGCAGGCGGTTCCTCGCCTCAACAGCCAGGAGCGGCTCCCGCCGGTCCTGTCAGCCAGAGCGGAGGCTCCCTGCCGGGCTTTCCGCCTTCGCTTCCACAGCAGCCAGGGCCTGCCACTCCTTCCTACCCCGGCTACCCGCCTCCCATCTTTGGACCCGGTCCAACACCAGCCGGAGGAGCCAGCAGGGAATTGGGCGCCAGTTGGCCTCAGCAGGGACAGCCGGGCTGGCCATCTTACCTGCCTCAAGCCACTCCGGGGGCTCCGGGGACGCCGGTCCCCGGTCCGGTTTTCGCTCCGACGCCTTCTGCGCCAGGTCAAGCCAGGGGAGGCAGGCCGATCTTGCTGCTCGTCCTGACCATCTTGCTCATCTGTGTCTTGATTCTGCTGGGAAGCACCATCTACCTTGGCGTCATTCGCCCTGGCCAGGAGCATGCCGCCGCCACGGCAACAGCTCAGAGCGCCACTGCCCTGGCTCGCAGCCATCAGACGGCCACAGCCGTTGCTCGGGCCAATGCCACGGCGACAGTGACCGCCCTGCAGAACGATCCCCAGGCATTCTACAACTATCTCACTGCCCAGACGCCCCAGGTGAACGACTCGCTGGCCAGCCAGAGCGCCAGCCAATGGGATGAGACTCGCCATAGTGACGGCAGCGGTTGCCAATTCAGCAACGGGGCCTTGCATGTCCTGACTAGCAGCAGCACACGGGCCTGGGGCTGCGCCGCTGCTGCCTTGACATATCATAATCTGGCCTTCCAGGTCGATATGACCATACTCAAGGGCGATACAAGCGGCGCCCAGACGATGGGCGGCCTGGTCTTTCGCCTCGATGCGACAGCAGGAAGCTTCTATAGCTTCACGATCAGCCCGGCAGGCGCCTATCTGCTGAGCAAGGTCGACGGCGGCAATTTCACCAGTCTCGCTGATGGTCTCAGCAACGCCATCAGGGCGAGCCTTGGCCAGAGCAATACGCTGACCATTATCGCCCAGGAGAGTACGCTGATGCTGTTCGTGAATGGCCATTACCTCGCTACCGTTCATGACAGCACTCTGACAAGTGGGGAGATCGGACTGATCGCCTTGGGCACGGGCAAGACCGCCGTCGATGCTGCTTTCCAGAACCTGAAAATCTGGCAGCTATAAGACTATAAGACACCCTGGCATGGGAGGAAGGGCAGAAGGACGGCCCGAGAGCTGGCACAGCCCTGACCAGCTCCCAAGAAGGAACGCTGGCCTACACGGAGATAGTACGCCTCTGGCGCTTCCCGAGCCAGACAGCCAGCCAGCATCTTCCTCCTCTTCTCTCTCCTGCCAGCAGCCTTCTCCAAGCCGCCGTTCCAGCTCACCGGTCTCACCTTTTTATCAAGCTCACAGCTAGTCCTGCAAGCGGCCTCCGTGCTATAGTAGGAGGAGACGAAAGGAGCACAAGGAGAGACGCCTATTGTCAAGCGAGGGAGCGCTATTTATGCCAGGAAAGCAGCGACCGAGTCAGCCGCCGCTGAGCGCCAGCGATCGCGACCCGGAGGGGAAGCCGGCGGCCCTGGCGAGGGGGTCCCTCACGCCGGGGCAGGGCCAGGAGTCAGCAGAAAGCCCGACCGAGGTGGGGGAGCAGGCCGAGACAACGGCCCTCGTGAGGACGCCAGCAATCGCGCCACAGCCTTTCCGGCAGCGGCCCGCAGGACTCTCACGTGGCCAGTGGTGGCTCTATGGAACGCTTGCCGCCCTGCTGCTGCTGGCCAGTACGGTCTTGCTGGTGATGCAAACTACAGGCCAGGCCACAACGCTGCTTCAGGCCCAGGCAACAGCCCGCGCCCAGGCGACGGGGCATGTCCTCGCCAGCGCGAGCGCCCAGGCCGCGGGCACCGCTCAGGCTCTGGCCACCCAGCAGGCGGCGATCTATGCCACAGCCACGGCTCAGAGCCTGGCCACCGTTCAGAGCAGCCAGCTCACGGCAACAGCCACGGCCTACGATGAGCGCCTTAGCCAGATTACTCAGGGCCAGCCCAGCTTCAGCGATGACCTGAGTACCCCCGACGAGGCCCATGGCTGGGACCAGGGTTTCAGCGATGCCGGCACAGGCTGCTTCTTCAACAATGGTGCCTATGAGGCCCGCGCCGGCCATCCCGGGCTGCTGCAGCCCTGTCTTGCTCACAGCACCCATTTCAGCCAGTTCGTCTACGAGGTGCAGCTCACCATCACGCACGGCGAGGAGGCCGGCCTGCTCTTGCGGGCCAGCGCCGATGGCCAGAGCTTTTACCTGTTCCGCCTGAACATTAATGGCTCATTTGCCCTTGATCTCTATCAGGGCCAGACGGCCCAAACCCTGCTGACCGGCTTCAGTCCCGCCATCAGCAGCGGCCTGACGCAGACGAATATTCTGGGGGTGCTGGCCAGTCAGGACACGCTCGTGCTCTATGTCAACGAGCAGGCCGTGGGCAGCGTGAACGACCATTCGCTCTCATCGGGAGCGATCGGCGTCGCCGCCATCGATGAGCAGCAGCCTTGCGTGGCCCAGTTCAGCAACGCCCGAGTCTGGCCTCTTCACGAGTAGCACCAGCGGCTGCGACTGCCAGCGTGGCCCATCTCCTTTTCTGACTCCCGACTCCCCACAGACTTTCTGGCCCGCCGCGATTGACAGAGCGCTCCGCTTCTGCTATCCTATCCCCACAGATGCGGAGAAGAAGCAGGTAATAGCACTACAATCATAGGTGAGCAAAGGCGAAGAACAGGACCAGTACCTCATGGACCTGGGCCTCAGAGAGCCGCGGGTGGTGCAACGCAGCGCCGGGCATGAGGGAATTCCCCTGGGAGCCCACGCGATGAGCGTTTGCGGTGGCCCCCGTTAACAGGCCGAACGAGGGGTTGCTTTGCGGCTGCCAGCCTCCACGCCAGCCTACAAGGGCATCGATCCGCTTGAGGGCACTGAAAGGAGGATACTGGAAGGAAGGAAGAAAGAAAGGAATAAAGGTGGCACCACGAGCTACGCTGCCAACCAGCGTTGTCGTCCTTGCGCGTGGCGGACGATAACGCTTTTTTGTTGCTGCCGGGCTGTTCTCTGAAACGCTGTCCCGCTCCGTTCTGCTCGCCCAGCCGGCCCGATCGCCGCTGTCGGCCAGGCCCGGACGGAAGATGGCCGATTGAGCGACAGCCCGCCCTATCTGCCCATCAAGCCCAGGCAGGAGAAGAGAGGAAGGAGGAATTTTCGTGCTGGACCTTGGTTTCATTCGCAACCATCCCGAGCTTGTCAAGGAGGCTGTACGTCTCAAACAGAGCGACTTTGACGTCGACCAGTTTCTGGCTCTTGACCGCCAGGTTCTGGAGCTGCAACACGAGGTCGAAACCCTGCGAGCAGAGCAGAACCAGCTTTCGAAACGCATCAGCCAGGCGGGCAAGGACAAAGAGCTGCGCGAGTCGCTTATTGCCCAGGGGAAGCAGTTGGCGGCTCGCCTTAAGGAGCTGGAGCCGCAGCTCGATGCGCTCAGCCAGCAGCGTCAGCAGCTCCTCTACCTGGTGCCGCAGATCCCCGATCCCTCGGCTCCGATCGGCACGGGAGAGGAAGACAATGTTCCAGTGCGCTACTGGGGAGAGAAGCCCCAGTTCGACTTCCCTCTGCAGGATCACTATACGCTGATGCAGAAGCTGGACCTGGTCGACATGGAGCGGGCCGCCAAAATCGCGGGTTCGCGCAGCTATGTCCTCAAGGGCGAGGCCGCGCGCCTCGAAATGGCCCTCTTGCACTTCGCCTTCGATCGCATCGCGGCCAAAGGTTTCACTCCTCTGATTGTGCCGGCGATGGCGCGCGAGTTCTGCTTTATTGGCAACGGCCAGTTTCCGCGCGGACGGGACCAGGTCTACGCTCTGGAGGGCGAAGACACCTTTCTTGTGGGGACAGCCGAGGTCTCGATCACAGGCATGTTCAAGGACGAAATTCTAAGCTACGAGGAGCTGCCCCTCACCTTCGTCGGCTTCTGCCCTTGCTTCCGCAAAGAGGCCGGCACCTACGGCAAGGACACGCGCGGGGTCTTCCGCGTGCACCAGTTCAACAAGGTCGAGCAGTACGTAATCTGCGAGGCCTCGCACGAGGAATCGCTCCGCTGGCACGAACAACTGATCCGCAACGCCGAGGAGCTGGTCCAGGCCCTGGAGATTCCTTATCGCGTGGTCAATGTCTGCACCGGCGACATGGGTGATGGCAAAGTGGGCATGTACGATCTGGAATGCTGGGTCCCAAGCGAGGGACGCTATCGCGAGACACATTCCTGCTCGTACTTCCATGACTGGCAGGCGCGGCGCGTCAATATCCGCTACCGCGATCGCGACGGCAAGCTGAAGTTCGTGCACACGCTCAATAACACGGCGATCGCCTCGCCGCGCATCTTGATCCCGCTGCTGGAGAACCACCAGCAGCCCGATGGCTCGGTACGCATTCCAGAGGCCCTGCGCCCCTATCTGGGCGGTCAGGAGCTGCTGCGAGCGCCTCGCTGAGGACAGGCCGCTTGCGGCCTCTCGCCGCTGGTCGTCCCGTCTTACCCGCCGGCCAGCGATCTCACCGGCAGACGAGGCGAGCAAGCACCCTCGGGAGGGCAGGGCCGCCAGCGGCAGCCGCCCTGGCGAGCAGGCCAGGTGGAGCTGCTAGGTAAGGGGGATGATTTCCCCGCGCGGGTTGCCGCTGGCGTCTTCGATGTAGAGGCGGCCAATTGTGCAAGCCGGCTGGGAGCGCCGATCGGTGGCGCTGCCCGGATTGAAGAGCAGCAGCCCATTGTGCTGGCGCAAGTAGGGGACATGGGTATGGCCGAAAATCACGCAGCGCGCCTCGGGGAACTCGCGGCGAGCCGCCGCCAGACGGGCCTCGTCAGCACTGCGCCGGCGAGGCCCGCTGTCTGGACTGAGAATGTGGACGACGCCAATGCGACAGCCTCCAATCACAAGCTCGCGCTTGAGAGGCAGCTTGCGCCGCACTTCGTCGCTTTCGACGTTGCCCTGCACGGCCACTACGGGCGCGATGGTCTCCAGCTCGTCGACTACCGCCAGCTCCGAAAGGTCGCCAGCATGAATGATCAGCTCGACGGCGGCAAAATGATGCCACAGCGCCTCGGGCAAAGCCTTGAAGCGCGGGATATGGGTATCCGACAGGACGCCGATGACGTGTTCCATCGGCTCTCACCTCCGTTGGAGCAGGCAGATGCCTCCATGAAAAACAGGCAAGGCGGCGGCGGGGACCGACCTCGGCCTCCCGCAATCAACCTCTACGGGCTACCCAGCCAGAGGGCAGGTCTGGCTGCTCGAGTCCGCTCGGCTCCCTTCCGCTGCCGGCGACTGACTCGCTGGCTGCCCTGTCGCCTATGCCCAGCCCATCTTCGCCATAGTATGGGCAGTCAGAAGGTTTCTCCCCTGCCTTCGGGCATAGGGAGCCATCTTTACCTTCCTTTGTTGCTCTCTCTAAGGAGAGGATAGCAGATTCACCATGCGCATTGCCATTATCTCCGATATTCACGGTAACCAGGTGGCTCTGGAGGCCGTACTGGACGATCTGCGTCGCCAGCCGGCGATCGATCAGCTGGTCATCGCCGGCGATCTCTGCCTGAATGGCCCCCGTCCACGCGAGGTGCTCGCCATTGTTCAACAGCTCGGCTGCCCTGTCATCAAGGGCAACGTCGACGAGGAGGTAGTGAGCGCCGCCCCCGAGAAAGGGCGTAAAAAGCAGAGCACCGTGGCCTGGACCCGCCAGCAGATCGGCCCAGAGGGCATCGCCTACCTGCGCGAGCTGCCTTTCTCGCATCGCGTGAGCAACCCCGACGGCAGCGACGCCCTCATCGTCCACGCCAATCCGCACAACCTGGAGGAGGCTATCGCGCCTACGGCCTCCGACCAGGAGCTAGAGCGCTTGCTGAGCGGACTCGACGAGCGCATCGGGGCCCTGGCTTTCGGCCACCTGCATATCGCTTATCGGCGACGCTGGCGGCACCTGCTGCTGCTGGATGTGGCTAGCTGCGGACTGCCGCGCGATGGCGATCAGCGCGCCGCTTACGGGATTCTGAGCTGGCAGGACGGCAACTGGGAAGGCGAGATTCGTCGCGTGCCCTACGACCTGGAGACCGTCGTCGCCCAGATTCGCAGCAGCGGCATGCCCCATCCCGAGCGGCGCATCAAGATCCTGCTGGAAGCCCGCTACTAGGGCTGGGGTAAACCCCGGCGGGCAGGACCAGCTACTTTGCTCTGGCCCGACCAGGCGGAAGCGGAGCAGAACAATGAGCAACGGGGCTCCGGCAGTGGTGGGGAGTCGCCACGGCCTCGGCCCCGTTGTCAAAGTGAAGCGCTGAAGCGGAGCAGCTATCTTAGCCTATAAGACATGTAATAATTGACAGAAGATACAGGTACAGGTCGGTGGATGACCAGGAGCATGCTCAAGCAGCGATTGCGGTTGCTCTTCGCGGGGCAGCTCCTGCAGCGGCATCGCTTCCTCACCGAGATAACTGGCAGCATCGCCGACATCGACCAGCTCTAGCTCTCGCATAATGGCTTTCAGTTCACCGGTAGTCGCCATGCTCTGTGATCCCTCTCCTCTCGCAGGACACTCAGCCCCGGGACGCAGAGAGCCCGCACGAGTGGCACACTCCTGCAGCAACAAACAGCAAGAAGAGCCATGTTGCATCAGGATATGCTCGCTAAAACGCCTTATTCGATAAATTTCAATAATGAAGCGATAACATCAGGCTCTGTTTGACCGTGCTCCGCCCACTGGGAGCGCAGAGGCCGTCGCCAGCAAGGGGCCAGCCAGTCAGGGCCTGCTTTACCGCCCGGCCAGAGAGTCGGTGCTGGTCATCGAGCAGGAAGCTTGATAGCTTCCACTTATATATACGTGTCCAGGCTAACTTTCATCGCCGCAAAAGTCGCCGAATAGGCCAGTTGGGTAAGGGCAAGCGAGCAAGAAAGGGGCGGGAAGAGGGAAGGGCAGGCCGCGAGCAGGAACGGGCTTTCGGCGGCGAGCCAGTAAGGCAGCTTATTGGAGAGAGGGAGACAGGCGAGGAGTGGCTTGGCGGTCTGCCGGCCGGACAGCGCTCTCCGGGAGAGGGAAAGGCCAGCCGGGTCCGGTCGGGCCGCGCTGCGGATTGAAGCGGCTCACCGGTGGCCTCATCCTGTGGGCCAGGCCAGCAGGATAGGGCCACCGGTCGTCATGAGCAACCACACACCAGGGCAGACAGAGAAGAAAAGGAAGGAGCGCGCCGATAAACCTGATCAGAAATGCGACTGGCTGGCGGCCACTCCCGTGAAATCGGGCGAGATCGGTTTCACCCCGGCGGGCTGAGTAGCATCAACCTGGTAGATAACCGAATCGCGCGTCGGCACCCGCTGGTCGGGGGTCGAGCCATAGTGCGCCGGCGGCAGCAGGCCCCCCATATCTACCGACTGCAGCGACTCGAAGGCCCGGAAGAGGCCGTCGCGCGTCAGATCACCGTTCTCCATCGCCTTCTTCAGGATGGCATAGGTCACATAGGACTCGGCATAGCCAAACTCGAAGTAGCCATCGGGCTGCTGCTTCGGGAAATACTTCGCCTGGTCCTGCAACATCTGCGCCATCCCGGGCACGCTCGTATCGCCCCAGGCCGCCCCCTGTGAGACCACCCAGGCCCGGCTAATCAAGGGCTTGAGCGCCGGCACCGCCAGCAGCTGAATCGAGAAGGCCGGGCTTTGCAAGATCCACTGCGGATTGTAGCCCAGCTTGTAAGCCGTAGCGATGATGGTCGCCGTCGCCGTTGGCAGGGTAGTCATGAAGACATACTTCGCCCCTGACGCCTTCAACTGCGCCACCTGAGCCGTGAAATCCGTATCGTTGACAGCAAAGGAGACCTGGGCCACGTCGCGCAGATGGTAGACGCTGACCGCCTCGCGATAGCCCGTCAGCCCATCCTGGCCGTAGTCATCGTTCTGGTAGATAATAGCCGTGGCCGGATTCTTGACTCCAAGCTTGTTAACGACGTAATCGAAGGCGTTCTCCACCTGCAGACGGTAAGGTGTGCCGACAAGAATCAGATACTTCTCGCGCGCCAGCGCCGACGAGAGCGTGGCCGCAGAGACCAGCATGTGATCGGCAGCCGCCAGGTCCTTGATGGCGAAGGTCGGCTGGGTCCCCAGACTGTCAGCGATCATCAAGACCTGATTGCGGATCTGATTATACTTCTGCACCTCCAACTGCGGACTATACTGCGTATCCTGTTCGATAAACTGGACCTTGAAGCCGTTAATCCCTCCATGATCATTGACATGATAGAAGAAGGCTTTAACGCCGTTGGCAATCGGAATACCAACCGGCCCGGCCACCGGTCCCGAGTAGGGCGAGAGGATCCCCAGCGTGATGGTCTTCTTGTTGAGATCGACGCCGGGTCCCGCCTTGAGTCCACCCGAGCTACCTCCCGTACTGCTGCCCGCGCAGCCCGTCAGGATCGGTAGACCGGCCAGAAGGATGAGTATACAGGCAAACACGAAGCGCTTGGTGACCATACAGGTTACCCCCTTATCGAGCCAAAGGCATAAGATACAGCATCAAATCCGGCTGGATTGCCCTTACAACAGCGCAGACCCTTGGGCATGGAGAACAGAGCAGGCTGACCTCCCAGCGCAACGGCCAGGCCAGGGAAGGGGAGAAGGGACCAGGAAAGGGGCCGCCACGGCCCTCTCGCTCAAGGCGCGCCGCCTCCGCCGCTTCCCTGTTGCTCGCTGGCGCCAGGTGCCTCGTGCTGAAGATCGATCATCTCGATGCTCTCACTCCCTTCTTTGGGCGCCGCGGCGCCCGCGCTCGCCCCTGACCAACGGCTTCGAGGCGCGGCAGGGCGCAGGCGGCGCACCAGACCAATGACACCACCTGGCTCAAACAGCAGGAAGACGATGATCAGCAAGCCATAGAGGAGGGCATTCAGATCGCCGCTGCTGAGGCCCCCACCGCCAGTACTGGGAGGGAGCAGAGAGAAGTAGTCGATAATCTGCGGCAGGGCAAAGACAAAGGCCGCCCCCAGGATCGACCCCCAGACATCGGCAATCCCCCCGATGATAATGGCCGCCACAAACTGGATCGACAGGCTCAAACTCCAATAGTCGGGGATCACGTAGCGAGCATAGGAGACATAGAGCGCGCCGGCCACGCCCGCCAGGAACGAGGAGAGCACGAAGGCCCCCATCTTGACCTCAAAGAGGTTCACCCCCATGATGGCAGCGCCCACTTCATGGTCCCGCACGGCCCGCATGGCGCGACCGACGCGCGAACGACTGAGATTGTAGACAAAGAGCGCCGAGAGCAGGAGAATAGCCAGATTGAGCAGAAAATACTGCTGTCCCGAGGTTAAGGCGACGCCGAAGACGCTATTCTGCTGATCAAGCGAGAAGCCTCCAAAGGCCGGCACCGGGAAGTTGCGCCCCTGCGGTCCTCCCGTGATGAAGCTCAGGTTACGAAACAGATAATTGCCGATAAAGACCAACGCCAGGGTCACAATCCCCAGATAGAAGCCGCGCAGACGCAAGGCGCTCGGGCCGACCAGCGCTCCGACCAGGGCCGCAACCAGGCCCGCTGCCGGCAGCCAGATAAAGGCCGGCAGACCGAGGCCCCAGGGATCCGACGGCCCTGCCGGCGGATTGCCTCCCAGAAGAGCCGCTGTATAGCCTCCCAGTCCCATGAAGAAAGCCAGACCGAGCGAGATCTGTCCCGTATAGCCCGAGAGCAGATTGAGGGCCAGGGTCGCCAGTGCTGCGATCAAACAGTAGTTGACTACGCTAAACCAGTCGTCGCTGGCCAGCGAGAAGAAGAGGAGCAGGGCCAGAATCCCGACTCCCAGCCAGAGCCAGCGCGCGACGTTCCCCAGCAAGCGCGGCGGCTCTGCCTCCCGCGGCAGTTCCTGATAAAGGCGGCTGCGGCCAGGCTCTCGTCTAGCGATCATACGCGCTCTACCTTTCTTGAGCCAAAGAGACCATAAGGACGGATCAGGAGGATGAGAATCATCAACAGGTAGGGCGTCACCTCGTGCAGGCCCGTGCCAACGATCGCCGGCAGGCGGCTCTCGTAGCCAGCCGTCAGAACGCTGGTCAGGCCGATGATGACACCTCCGACGACAGCGCCGCTGACCGAGTCGAGACCGCCCAAGATGATGGCAGGGAAGGCCACCAGGGCCGCATTGCCAAAGTTGGGATCAATGGCCAGACTGTCGATGGCCAGCAGCACCCCGCCAAGGGTGGTGATGGCCGCTGCCAGTCCCCAGGCCAGGGCGTAAATGCTACGCACATCGATCCCGATGGCCAGGGCCGCTTCCTGATCGAGGGCCGTGGCCCGCATGGCCAGTCCATAGCGCGTGTGGCGGAAGAAATAGTAGAGAGCGATGCACAGCACAATGGTGACGGCGATCGTCCAGAGATCGCTGCTGCCCAGATGCACGCCGGCAACGTTGAAGCCGCTGGTGACACTGAAGGGGGTCGCCGCCGGAATGGTGCGCGAACCCCAGCCGACGATGACCAGCGTTCGCAGAATGATGTCCAGACCAATGGTGATCATGAGGACAGTGAAAGGCGGACGACCAATCATCCTGCGCAGAACGAGACGTTCGAAGAGCAGGCCAATGACAATCGTGACCAGCAGCCCCAGCGGCAAAGCCAGCCAGAAAGGGAGGTGCCAGTTCAGAACGGCGCTCGCCACTACATAGGTGCCAACGAGCAGCAGCTCGCCCTGGGCAAAATTGATCACCTGGCTGGCCTTGAAGATCATACTGAAGCCCAATCCGATGAGGGCGTAGATACAACCCTGGGCCACGCCCGCAAAGGCCAGCTGAAGAAAGTAGGCCATCGCTTACAGCTCCTCCGGCACAAGCAACAAGCCAGGACAACGAAAAGGGTCCAATCGATTGCCGCCGACTGCGCCGGCACTCCGGCAGGCTCGGAGCAAAGGTAGATCCGGCTCGCTCGCTGGCTCTCTGTGGGCAAGCCAGCGCACCTGGCAGCTCAAGCCTGTCCTCAAGTCAGTTCTCGGAGACGGCGGGCAGGTCATCGGCAGGCGCCGGTAGCTGCTCCGATTCCTCGCCCAGATAGGCTTTGATGACCGCTGGATTGGCCTGGACCTCCGCCGGCCTGCCCTCGGCAATGACGCGGCCAAAGTCCAGCACCAGCACGCGGTCGGCCAGCCCCATGACCAGGGCCATATCGTGCTCGACGAGGATCTGCGTGATGCCAAGCTGCTCCTTGATCTCCAGAATGACTTCAGCGATCTCCTCGGTCTCCTCCAGGCTCATCCCCGCCACCGGCTCGTCCAGGAGCAGCAGGCGCGGCTCCATCGCCAAGGCCCGGGCCAGATCGGCCCGCTTCTGCAGCCCATAGGGGAGGCTCCCCAGAGGCCGGTCGCGCACGTCTTTCAGGTTGAGCAGCTCAAGAATATGGAGACAATAGGCCCGATTCTCCCACTCTTCGCGGCGGGCCGGGCCGACGAACAGGCCGGCCCGCAGCATACCGCTATGCATGCGTGTGTGGCGTCCCAGCAACAGGTACTCAAGGACGGTCATGGTGGGGAACTGACCCATATTTTGAAAGGTACGCGCGATACCAGCTCTGGCTACCTGGTGGGGCTTGAGGCGCAACAGGTCCTGGCCAGCAAAGGTCACGCTCCCCCCCTCGGGCTGGTAGACGCGCGAGAGCACATTAAACAGGGAGGTTTTGCCAGCGCCGTTGGGACCAATGACGGCAAAGAGTTCCCCTGACCAGACCGCAAAGGAGACTTCGCTGAGGGCGCGCACCCCGGCAAAGCGGACCGAGAGCCGCTCGACGCGCAGCAGCGGCTCACTGCCAGCCTGATGGTTGCCACCGGCCAGACCGACGCTCCTCATCTCGTTCATGACTGGCCCCTCCTCTCCGCTGCTCGCTCTCTTCGCTGGCGCAGGCGGCCCAGAGCAAGCTGCCGCTCCCCTTCGCGCAGCCCAAGATAAAACTGACGAATGTTCTCTTCCTGCAGAAGGCGCGCCGCGGGGGCAGCCAGGGCTACGCGCCCGGTCTCCAGCACATAGCCGTAGTGGGCAACCGAGAGAGCCATCTGGGCATTCTGCTCGACCAGCAAGACCGCCGTACCTTCGGCATTGATCTCGCTAATGATGCTGCGGATCCGCTGCACCATGAAGGGGGCCAGACCAAGGGAAGGTTCGTCCAGAAGGAGCAGGCGCGGCGAGGCCATCAAGGCACGCCCGATGGCCAGCATCTGCTGTTCGCCGCCCGAGAGGTAGCCGGCGCGACTGCTGCGCCGCTCGGCCAGGACGGGGAAGAGGCTCATGACACGATCGTAGGCACGGCGTACGGCGGCGGGATTGCGCACCGTGATGGCGCCGGCATGGAGGTTTTCGTCGACGGTCAGGTCCTCAAAGAGGCGGCGCCCCTCGAGCACCTGGGCAATACCTAGCTGCACGATGCGCGTGGGAGAGAGACGGTCGATGCGCTCGCCGGCAAAGCTGATCTGCCCCCCAACCAGCGCGCCACGGTGCAGCGGGAGCAGACCCGAGACGGCGCGTAGCAAGGTGGTCTTGCCGGCTCCGTTCGTTCCCAGCAGGGCGACAACCACCTTGTCAGGGACCTCAAGCGAGACACCCCGCAAGGCGGGGATGACGTTCTGATAGGTGACGGCAACGTCCTGCAGCACTAGCATAGGCGCTTCCTTCCTCCGTCGGCAGCGATGCTGACTCTCTCTGGCCCGCTTCCCTGCTGCGGCCCTCTCGCGCACGCTCGCAGGCTGAGGCGGTTCCTTCTCCCTCTCGCCCAGCCACATGGCCCATTCGGGCTAGCTGGCCTGACGTTCGCTCATCCGCCTGCCTCGCCACAGGCCCGCCTCCTCGCTGCTGCCACCGACCCTGGCGGCCACTGGCGTTTCGTGCAAGCCTATTGTAAACAGGCAGCGCAATGGTATACAATGTCTCTATCTACAAATTGGCGGATGGCTATTTGTTGGCTTCCACAATGGCGAGGGCGCCACTATGCAAGAGCATTGTCCAGATCCCTGGACCGCCGTGACGCATGCCCTGAAGAGCGCGGCCCTCTACCCGGAGCAGCGCGACGAAGCGATCGCGCGCGCCCTCCAGGAGCTGCTGAGCCGCGCGCCCGCCGTGGCCACAGCTCTGATCTGGCCCTGCCCCCAGCGCAGGGGACCGTGGAAGGTCTACTACGCCGGTATCCGGCGCAACGCCATGCATCGCTGGCTCTCGGCCCGTCTCGATCCCTCCCCCGAGGTCGTGGCCGGCGTACTCGAACGTGACCTGCGCGCCAGCCTCAGCGATATGCCCCCGGCCCTCCTCGTAAAGCTGGCTTCCTCCGAGAGCAATCGGCGCGCTTTCTGGATTCTCTGGCCCACGCTCGGGGCGAGCGGCTCCCTTCCCCTTCCTCTCAACGAGGGGCTGCTGCGCGTTCGCCAGAGCCTGGAGGCCCTGCTCGAGGTGGAAGAGAAGGAGGAGCATTATTTCTCGCCCAGCTCGCCCGTTCATGACCGCGCTCTGATCGAGGCTCTGGCGCACGGCGACGCGCAGGCTCTGGCCGCTGTCTTGAGCCTGGCCCGCGTCGTGACGCGCGCCGATTTCACTTTCTGGGGCCGCGCCTATAACGATGTGGTGGAGATCGCCAGCCACCTGGGGGCGCGTCATAGCAATTTCGGCTTCGCCCTGGGCCTGGGACGCGGCATCGGGGGCCGCGTCGCCGCCTACGGCACCCCGATGGGGCGCGGCGATTATCGCAACTCCCCCTACCGCGATCCCAGCGTCTGCGACATCGTTGATCGCGAACAGGTGCGCTCTGGCATGGCTTTGCCCGTGCGCTCGCAAACGGTTCACGACGGGAGCGCCCACGTGGCCGCCGTCCTCTATACGACGCGGCGTACCGTCGCCCCCTTCTCCCTGGCCGAATTCCTCCTTGGCCAACGCCTCACCCGCCTGCTGGAACCGCTGCCGCCCGGCGAGCGTCCTACCCTGATCCACTGGCCCGGCCTGACACGGACCCCCGACGCCAAAACCGCCTGGTATGAGCTGCTGCTGCACGCCAGCCGCGTGGAAGCCGTCGAGAACTGGGCCAGTCAACTGATCAAGGGGCCGGTGATTGTGACGGATGGCAGCGGCAAGCCCTATGTGCTGGCGCGCAGCGAGGAGCTGGAGCAGCTACGGGCTGAGCGCGCGCGCCAGCCGGAGAAGGTGCAGGTGGTCCCGCTGGCGCTCTCCGGTCTGGAGCGCCCTGGTTCGGTCTACCTTTGCCCCGCGGTTCCACTTCCGCCGCCGCAGTGGCCGGATTTCCTCTACGATCTGGTGGTGGCCTGCAACCTGGTGATCACGCGCCTGGAGCAGGTGCAGGACCAGCTCGACCGCCGCCGCGAGCAATGGCTTCGCTCTCTGTTGAAGGGCCAGGGACTGCACTATGTGGAGCAAGACGGCTATCGGCTCGGTCTGCCGGTGGAGCGCGGTCAGTTCTGGGTGCTGGCCTGGCCGGCAGAGAGCCTGCAGGCCATGAAGTCGGCCCGCAAGCGCATGATCGCTGAGAGCGTGGTCCTCGAGTGCCTGAAGAGTCCCCTGATCTTTGTCGATGACGACACGGCCATCGTCTTGCTGGAAGGCCAGGCTCCGCAACCGCCTTCGAAGGTGCGCGATGCCCTGCTGCAACACTGCGGCGTTCAGCCGCTCTGGATCGTCTACGGCGGGCGCTACCACTCGCTGGAAGACCTCAAGATGGGCCTGACACATACCATCGCGCTGGCGCAGAAGGCGCGCCGCGAGGGCTATGGCGAGTATTTGCTCGACGTCTATACGTTCGGCCTGGATAGCCTGCTGGAGAATCCACGCCTGACAAAGGATCTGGAGGCTTTCGCCGCCAAACTGCTCAAGCCCCTGCTTGACTACGATCGCGCCACCGGCTCGCACCTGACCGAAACCTTCGTCCTGGCCCAAACGCTCGGCTCGGCTCAGGCAGTGGCCGAGCGCCTGGGGGTCCACGTCAATACGATCCGCTACCGCCTGCATCGGGCCCAGGACCTGCTGGGCAACGATGAGCAGACGCCCAAAGAACAGACGGCGATGGCGCTGGCAGCTTTTATCTGGCAGCGCACTCACGCCGAAGAGGGCGCCAGCGCCGCCGGGCACTAACGCCTGTCTCGCCGAGGCCCGAGGCTACGAGGAGGCCGCCCGCTCACGCTCGTTTCCCTTTCTTCCAAGCGGAACCGCCTGAACCCAGCTCGATCCGGCGGGCGGCCTCCTGTGCTCTGCCACAAAGAAGCGGCAGTAAATTTGTCGATCAGAACATTGCCCTTCCCCGTTGTTCTCCTCATACAATAGCTCTGTACCCGGACCAGGCGTCCTGATCAGTCTCGCCTGTCTGCTCGCCGGCCGTTGCCGGGCTGGCCGCCGATCGACTGACCGACAAGCCATCTGCCGTCTGGGAAGTCCCCAGTCCCAGAGCCGCCTTTGGCCGGAGGTCGGCACTGCTCCCAGCCGGGGAGAGGGTCGGTCAGGCCCTGCTCAATAAGCCGGTAGAGAACGCGCTGCCTGTAACCAACGAGGAGGAGAACTTTGGATTTTCGCCTGACAGAAGAACAGAAGATGATCCAGGAGACGGTGCGCGCCTTCGTCAAGAGGGAGCTGATGCCACTGGAAGGCGAGGTCTTGCGCAATGAACGAGAGGGACGCCCCGGTTTAGACCGCGCCAGGCTCCGCGAGCTTCAGCTGAAGGCCCGAGAACTGGGCTTCTGGGGCATCAATACGCCCGAGGAGTATGGCGGGGCTAATCTTGGCCCGATCATGACGGCGGTCATCACCATTGAACTCTACCGCACGTTTGTGCCTTTCACTTTCGGCGGCTCCGCCGATAACATTCTCTACAGCTGCAACGAGGAGCAAAAGAAGCGCTACCTGATCCCCACCATCAACGGCGAACGGCGCTCCTGCTTCGCTCTGACTGAGCCGGGGGCGGGTTCCGACGTCTCTAATCTCAAGATGCGGGCCGTCAAGGATGGCCATGAGTGGGTCCTCAACGGCGAAAAGATCTTTATCACCAACGGCAACGAGGCCGACTTCGCTATGGTCTTCGCCCTCACCGACCCCGAAAAGGGTGTACGCGAGGGCCTGACCTGCTTCCTGGTGGACCGCGAGATGGGCTGGCGCTCCAGCTATATTCCAACGATGGGTTCGTGGGGACCGGCGGCCCTCTATTTTGAGAACGTGCGCGTCCCCGAGGAGAACGTTCTCGGCGAGGTGAACCGGGGCTACCAGCTTGCAATGAAATGGATCGGCGCCGGTCGCTGGCACATCGCCGCTCGCGCGGTTGGCGCCGCCGAGCGCCTGCTGGAGATGGCTATCGACTACGCCCGCACACGCGTGACCTTCGGCAAGCCCATCGCTGAGCGCCAGGCCATCCAGTGGATGATCGCCGACTCCTACGTGGAGATCGAGGCCGCCCGCTGGCTGACCCTCTTCGCCGCCTGGCAGGCAGAGCAACAAATGGATAACCGCCAGGCCGCTTCGGTAGCCAAGCTCTACGGCGCCAATATGGCCAATCGCGTCGTAGACCGCGTCCTGCAGATTCATGGCGGCATGGGTTATACCAAGGAGCTACCGGTCGAACGCTGGTATCGCGAGATGCGCGTCTGGCGCATCTTCGAGGGGACCGACGAGATCCAGCGCTTTATCATCGCTCGCAACCTGCTGCGTGGCCACGTTAAAGTCGGTGAGACCCTCTAAACCGGCCCGTGGGCCGAGTCCGAGAGGCGAGCGTTCACCGCAATCAGACAGGCCATAGCCACGTCCCTCCCTCTGGCTGACTGGCCGAATGACCTGTCTGACGGCCACCACCACCAGGATGGGGAGGGTCAGTCAGGCCCAGCTTTTGTCGGCAAGGACGGCCAGGTCACGCCCAGGGATGGGTTGGCAAGAGGTCACCAGTCAGTTGTAAGAACGGAAGAGAGAAGGAGCTGGCTATGTCCGGATCCGAAGAGCAGCCCGGCGCAGACGGGTCTGAAGTGGCACGCCTGCTGGCCCAGCTGCAAGCCGAGTACGAGGCGGCAGAGCGCGGCCTGCATGGTCTGGCCCTGGGAGTGAGTCGCCACCGCTTTATCACGCGGCGCATGGAGCGTATGGGCGAGATCCACGCCCAGTTGCGGGCCCTGGTTGGCGAGCAGGCCATGACCTTGATTGCTCGCTACCTCGATAGCCCTTAGTATCGCCTGGCACTGGCAGAAAAAAGCTCTTTCCCCTCTCCATCCACATGCTCAGCCCGCACGAGCCAGCGGTTGGTCTCGCCCGCTCGCAGCGCCCCAGATCAGGGACGAGGCGACGGGCGGGACCAACTGGCCGTGGTGCTTCTTGTTGCTGAGCACAAATTTCTTTCCATCAATTTGTCCTTCTAAACATTGTCTGCCTGCCACTCTTTCTCTACAATGGCTCTGCATATGTGACCTTCTCTCCATGCTACTTGAGCGTAGTCAATAGGAGTGAAGGAGCGTATTCTTGCGTTTCTTTCTTTTGCTTGTAAGGGAGGCTGTTAGGACATCAGAGAGGCAATCTTGGCTTTGCCTTGTAAAAATAGCTGATTTCCCAGACGTAGAAGCAATAGGAGTGCAGTATGTCAGCTCAGACGAGCAAGGTCGTCTTCCCAGGCCAGAAGAAATCGCGCATCGCGGCGGCGATCGTAGCCCGGCAGGACCGCATTCCGGTCTGGGCTCTCCCTCGAATGGTGCTGCTGGTGATTGGCCTGGGGTTGCTCTTCACGTTCTACGACATCGGCGACATCAACGTCTCCTTCATTCAGACCTGCACCCAAATCGTCGTCGGCTGCCTCCCGCTGACGGCCAGCCAGTACCTGGGCTTCCCCGTCCTTATGAATCTGCTGGGCTACGTTCTGGGGGCCTTGATCTTTAGCCCGCTGGCGGACCGCTACGGGCGCCGCGATATGATGGTCGTGACTATGGCCATCACCGGCCTCGGCTCCCTCTACACGGCCTTCGTGAGCGACTACACGCATTTTGTCCTGGCGCGCACCCTGACCGGCGTGGGCATCGGGGCCGATCTGGCCCTGGTCAATACCTATGTGAACGAGTTGGCACCGCGCGGGGCACGAGCCCGCTATACCGCCCTCATCTTCATTCTGTCCTCGATCGGGGCCTCGCTTGGTGTCTGGCTCGGCTTTTACCTGACAACCCCTCCGGAGCCTTTTCCCTATGGGCTGCCCTTCGCCCTGGCCGGCCCCCAGTTTACCTTCGGCTGGCGCGTTGTCTATGCCATCGGCGCCTCCCTGGCCTTCGTCGGCCTCCTGCTGCGCTTCCAGTTGCCAGAGTCGCCCCGCTGGCTCATTACCAAGGGGCGCGTCTATGAGGCCGAGCGCGTTGTCGAGCGCATGGAGGACTATGCCCGCGAGCACCTGAAGGCTGAGTTACCGCCGCCGGAACCAGAGCTACAAGTCCCCATCTACGATCGTCGCACGGGCTACAAGGAGATTTTTAGCAATACTACCTATTTCAAGCGGACGATCCTGCTCCTGGTTATCTGGCTACTGGCCTATATCACGGTCTACTCGAACATTTCTGGGCTGACCACTCTCCTGGTAGCCCTCCACTATCCGGTCGCCGAGGCCGGCCTGATTACCTCGCTTGGGATCATCGGGAGCATGATCTGTGCTTTCTCCGCCTATCTGCTTGGTGAGTATCTGGAGCGCAAGATCTGGCTAATGATCGCCGCTCTGCTGACCACGCTGGGAGAAGTCACCATCGCGTGCAGCGGCAGCAACTTTGAGCTGGCGGCCCTCGGCTCGATCGTCCTGGCTATGGGCTGCTACATCTGGCTCCCGATGGTCTATTCCTGGTCAACGGAGAATTATCCAACGCGCGCCCGGGCGAGCGGCTTCGCTCTGGTTGACGGCATCGGCCATGTTGGAGGCGGCATCGGCGTCAGCTACGTTACCTCGCTTGTGACCCGCCTGGGACCGGGCGGCACCTTTGTGCTGATCGGCAGCTTCCTCCTGTTGGCGGCGCTGCTGGCCCAGTTCGGTCCCTCTACCCGGCAGAAACGCCTGGATGAGGTATCGCCCTAGGCCGGCCCACCTGACCAATCGGTGGGCCGCTGGCCTGCTGGCTGCGGCCTGCCTCTCCCCTCGCTCAAAGATGAACCTCTGGCGCTCTCTACCAGGGGCTCTCGAGGACGTTAAAGGCTCTGTCCTACTGATGCGCTCTATACGCCGCCTGGCACGATACTCGTCGACCTGTTCATGTTGTCGCAAGCCTGGAAGACCACAGCCCGAGATCCCTCTCTTGACATATCAGTCAGTGACTATGAGACGAGAAGAGAAAAACGAAGTTGTTAGCTGTTCTTCTGGCTCGGATGCCGGAAAAGGAGAGGTAGCGTATGCGGTGTCCACGTTGCGCGTACGAGGGAATGTTTTTTGACGGTCGTTGTCCACGCTGTGGCTACCAGACGGCAATGGCGCCACCGACCACGGGGGCACTGCTGGGATTGCCTCAACCCCAGCAGTATCTGCTGATGCGCGGCGACAGTCTGGCCAAGGGCCGGTATCGCATTCTGGGTCCGGTGCCTCTGCCGGAGACGCAACGTCGCCAGGGGCGGGCCTGGTCGGCGCTTGATCAGGAGCTGGGGCGTCGCCAGGTTCTGATTCGCGAGGTCCTGATGCCGCCGGAGCTGCTCCAGCGCACCAGTGCCAACCAGGTGATTGCCCAGGTGATGGAGCGCCAGCAACAGCTTGGCCAGCACCAGGGCTTTCCCCAGGTGGTGGACGGCTTCAGCGAGCGAGGCAGCTATTTCCTGGTGCTCACTCAGCCAGAAGGGGAGAGCCTGGGAACGCTGCTCAAGCGCCAGGGCGGGGCGCTCCCCGAGGCCCAGGTGGTCCACTACGGCTATCAGCTCTGCAGCTTACTGGCCATTCTGGCCGAGCAGCAGCCGCCGATCGTGCACGGCTCGATCAACCCGGAAACCATCGTGATCAACACGGCCCAGCAGACGGCCTGGCTGATCCACATTCCTCTCTTTCCACCCGATCCGCCCGTCGAGAAAGGGGACAAGGTGGCGGCAGGCTACTACGCCCCGGAGGAGGTGCGCGGCGAGCTTGATCCATCTGCCGACCTCTACAGTCTGGCGGCCACCCTTCACCACGCCGTTACCGGCTACGATCCCAACGAGCGCCTGGTCTTCTTCCATCCGCCGGCGCGCCGCCTCAATCCCGCCGTCAGCCCGCAGATGGAGATGATCCTTGTGCGTCAGCTCAGCCTGTCGCGGGCCCAGCGTTATCCCCATCCGAGCGCCATGCAGCGGGACCTGGAAGCTCTGCTGGAGCGCTACCTGGAAGGGCAAGAAGGCGAGGCGGCGGTCAGCGCCTCATCAGCCGATCCGCTGCACCTGCCGTCAGAGCAGTTCCGCGAGCAGGCCCGCAGCAACATGCTCCTCAATGCCGGCGTTTTTGCCGCCATCGGCGTGCTGCTGCTCCTGGGCGTCCTGCTGGTTCTCCTGCGTCCCTAGCAAGCGAGAGGGCGGCGCGGCGCCAGGTCTCTCCCTGGCCAGGAGTGGCTAAGCCTGGCCGAGTCGGGCCAGGTCTGGCCTGGCCCGAAGTGGGCCGGGCGGGCGCTCTTTTGCGCTCTGCACTCTGGAGAGAGGCGGCGGGAGACAGAAGAAAGCGGGCTGCTGGTCGCGCTCTCTGGAACGTGCTATACTGACTGAGGTACCCACAACGCAAATGGGTTGCAGGAGAGAAGTTCCATGACCAGTAGCCAGTATGATGTAGCTGTGATTGGTGCCGGCCCGGGCGGCTATGTGGCGGCCATTCGGGCAGCTCAGCTTGGTGCCCGCGTTGCTATTGTCGAGAAGCAGTATCTTGGAGGGACCTGTCTCAATGTGGGCTGCATCCCCTCCAAGGCCATGCTGCACGTCGCAGAGAGCCTGCACCGCCTCGCCTCCCTGGACGAGCTGGGGATCACTCTGCCGCAGCCGCCCAGCTTCGACATGCAGCGCGCCGCGGCTTTCAGGGATAAGGTTGTCAAGCGCATGACCAACGGCGTGGGCGCCCTGTTGAAGGGCAACCATGTGACAATCTACGAGGGACTGGGCAGCGTCGAGGCCAATCGCACGGTCACGGTGACGAAGAGCGATGGCAGCCGCGAGCAGTTCAGGGCCGAGAAAGTGATTCTGGCCAATGGCTCGGTCCCCCTGATGCCACCCTTTCCCGGAATCGATGGGCGCAACGTCATCAACAGCGATACGTGCTGGAGCCTGACGGAGGTGCCTGAGAGCCTGGTCTGCGTGGGCGGCGGCGTGGTTGGCGTCGAGCTGGCCTGCATGTTCCAGGCCCTCGGCTCACGCGTGACCATCGTCGAGATGCTGCCCGATATTTTGGCGCCTGTCGATGAGGAGGTGCGTCGCCTGCTCGTGCGCATTCTGAGCCGACGCGGCATCACGATCGCCACCGGGGCCAGGGTCGAGGCGATCGAGGACGACGGCGAGCAAAAGAAGGTCATCGCCCGCGGCGAGCAGGGCGAGCAGGTCTTCCACGGCGTTTATGTGCTGGTGGCCGTCAGCCGCCGGCCCAATACCAGTGGCCTGGAGCAGCTGTTTGAGCAGGGCCTCGATCATGATCGCGGTCGGGTCCGCGTCAACGAGCAGATGGAGACGAACCTGCCAGGCATCTACGCGATCGGGGATCTGGTGCATGGGGCAGGGCTGGCGCACGTGGCCTCGATGGAGGGCGAGGTGGCAGCGGAAAACGCTCTCGGCCACTCCGCTCGCATGGACTATAGCGTGGTGCCCAATCCGATCTATACTTTCCCCGAGGTGGCCTTCGTCGGCCTGACCGAAGCCCAGGCCCGCGAGCAGTACGGCCAGGAGGTGCGCGTGGAGCGCTTCCCCTGGAGCGCCATCGGCAAGGCGGTGGCCATTGGCGAGACCGACGGCTTCACCAAGGTCATTCTGGGCAAGTACAACGAGATTCTCGGCGCCCATATCATCGGTCCCGACGCAACCAATCTGATCAGCGAGTACTCGGTAGCGATGCGCGGCGAACTGACCGGCGACGAAATCATTGAGACCATCCATCCCCATCCGACCCTCAGCGAGGGACTACGCGAGGCCATCCTGGCAGCAGAGGGGCGCCCGCTCCACATCCCGCCCAAGGCGCCCAGGGCTGCCGCCCATAGCCGTTAGCCAGGCTCTTAGCCTCTCTCGCTCATCCCCAACCCCATCGATGGCCTGCCGACTTCGGTCCGGCAGGCTGCTTTTTCTTCCGGTCCTCTCTTGCTGGCCAGAGATTCCCCCAACCTCAAAGCAGGCCCCCAGCAAGCGTAACAGCAATTGCCAGATATGACGATAGGTGAGACCGGTAAGCAAGGCACTTTGTCCAAAATTTTCGGGGAGCCTGTCCTTTAAAGCCTTTTCAAAAAGAGCGCCCGCTGCCTCAGACGGCGCATACACTTGCAGCAGAGGCAGCGAGCTGCACATATAGACTATCTCGCTCAGCAATCAAGTGGCTTCTACTTGTTGATGTTGATGGTATCCGCTGCCTCTATCTCTCGTTTCACTTGCTTAAGCGCGGCCAGAGAGACTGGAGGATGCACCGTGAAGCCTTTTCGTTTTGAGCAGCCAGCGCGCTCCGGTCCAGTGACCGGCAGCGGCAGCAACAGCCACACCAGTGGCAGCCCCAGTGGCAGCCCCAGCGGCAGCGGTCTGCAGCCACTTGGCACACTGCCGACGACCCGCCCGCTCGGCCAGTTCGGCGGCAGCGCCTCGAGGCGCCGGTCCTGGCTGCCAACCATCGTTGTCGGCCTGGCCCTGGTGGCCTCGCTGGTGGTCCTGCTGGTCAGCGGGGCCCTCAACTTGCTTCCCTTCGCTCGCAGCAGCACGACCTCTCCACAATCAACGGGGGCCGGGGCGGCCAGCGCGGTTGTCGGTCATGTCTTCTTCTTGAGCAGTGGTCAAGTCAACGTGAGTACCAGTCAAGGTATCGCCGATCAGGTGCAGGTCGATCTGAGCAAGGTTCCGCCCCCAGCGCCCGGCAAAGCTTACTATGCCTGGCTACGGAGCGATGACAGCGTTGAGAGTCAGTCTATCCTTCTGGGTAAGCTGACCCTGAGCAACGGCACCGCCCACCTCCTTTACAAGGGCGACCAGCAGCATACCAATCTGTTGGCCATTGCCAGCCGCTTTCTGGTGACCGAGGAAGACGCGGCCTTCACACCAACGGTCCCCTCCCTCGACCGCAGCACCTGGCGCTACCAGGCGGCGATTCCCGACATCCCCGATCCCCAGGACAGCGAGCATCACTATAGCCTCCTGGACCACCTTCGCCATCTATTAGCGCTTGATCCCACCCTGCAAAAGCTGGGGCTACCCGGCGGCCTCGATATCTGGCTTTTCCGAAACGGGCAGAAGATTCTCGAATGGGCTGGAGCTGCCCGCGATGACTGGAACCATGGCAGCACCGATCTGATGCACCGCCAGTTCATCCGTATCCTTGACTATCTCGATGGCATCGAGTTTCTGGGCAACGATGTGCCTGCCGGCTCGCCGGTATTGGTGGATCCCCACATTGGGCGGGTGGGCCTGCTACAGTTCGACGCCAACCAGCAGCCGCCAGGCTACCTTCACCACATCGGCATCCACCTGGAAGGAGTAGTACAATCGCCCGGCTCGACACGCGAGCAAGCCGAGCTGGCCCAGCAGATCAACGAGGCGCTCAACAAGGTTCAGGCCCTCTACCAGCAGATTCGCCAGGAGGCCATCCAGCTCGTTCACATGAGCGGCAACCAGCTCCGCCAGCCCGCCGCCCTGGCCCTGCTGGATACGTTGGTCAAACAGGCCCAGGATGCCTTCGTGGGCCAATTCGATCCGCAGACCGGCGAGCTGCAGGACGGCGTCACCCAGATCCACTACGCTATCGAGCGTCTGGCGACCCTTAACGTAACCCCTCTCAACAACAGCTCAAGCCCAGCAAGCCACTAAGCGCCCATGTGGGGCCAGATTGAGGCGAATGCCCACATGATCCATAAAAGCCGGTAGAAAGAAAGAAATAAAAAGAATACAAGAGAGGAGCAGAGAGCAGCTATGGCGCGCGAGCCTGACTACTATGTGCAGATGATTACGCGGGGGGTACGCGAGGCGCGCACAGCCCTTCAGGGACAGAGCCAGAACGCGGAACGGGGGCAGAGCGGCGCGCTCAGCCGGCGCCGCACCGAGGAGCTAAGCGGACCACTGAACGGTGGCCCGTCCCTGGCCGAGCGTCTCGCTCGCTTCGTCAGCAGCCGACAGCGGATACCGCTCCCCTCTCACTATCGGCCCCGCATCGGGGTGCTCTCGTCCAGCGGCTGCCTGCGAGACGGCGGCTGGCCCGTCTACGCCGGAGACGCCGCCACGGTCAGCGCCATCTTCGAGAGCGGCGGGGAGCCGTTGATCTTACCGACCCTGCCCATGCTGCCAAGCTGCGACCCCTTCGACATCCTGAGGAACGAGGATCTTTTCGAGGAGGTCTTCCGCATCATCTGGCCCGTGGTGCGCAACGTCGACGGGCTGATCTTCGCGGGTGGCGGCGATTTCTACTCCTGCCTCTACGGCGATGCGATGCATCCTCAGACCCAGACACCCGAGCTGTGGCGCGACATCTGGGAGCGCTATTGCGCCCTGCTGGCCTGGTTACTCTGCATCCCCACACTGGGCATCTGCCGCGGCATGCAGGTCATGAACGTGGTACGCGGCGGTGGTCTCTATCAAGACATTCGCACGCAGTGGCCGCGCGGTATGCCGCCCCTGGTTCCCCACCGGGCACGGGGACGCATCACTGCCGACAACTGGGTCGAGCATCCCATTGCCGTCAATCCACGCAGCCACCTGGCCCGCATCTTGCGCGGACCCGAGGCTCGGGGACCGCAGCGGAACTACATCGACGCCGTGCTGTCGATGCATCACCAGATCGTGGGCTACGTGACCCCCGATGGGGAGCTGATTGGCTACCTGGCACCAGGCCAGATTGTGGCAGCGACCGCCCCCGACGGCGTCATCGAGGCCATCGAGGACTGCGATCCGCGCCGCTTCTGGCTGGCCGTGCAGTTCCACCCCGAGTGGGTCGTCTATCTGGGCTGGGCCCACAGCCTCTTCGCCGCCCATGTAGATGCCAGCTACCGCTACGCCTCGCTGCGCCTGGAGGAGCTGGATCAGTTCCTGCCCGAGATCCGCACCTGGCTGCGTGAGTGCGATCAGGCCCTGCTCTATCACCAGGAACCTCCCCTGCTGATCACAACGGTGACCAGCGAGGAGTCAGAGATGGCCTCGCCCGATAGCCTCAACAAGCGTCTGCGGACCCGCCTGCAGCCAGTGCCGGAGGCAGAGGTCTTCCCTTCCTCAGCCCTCTGATCCCCGCTCGCCCTGGCTCGCGGCTGGTCACAGCTCTTACAGGTAACCTGAGCAATAAGTAAAGACAACGCAGAGCAACTGCCAGAGGGAGCGATGCTATCTCATTCGCCAAAACTGAAAAAAGCGGCTTTCCTGAGCGAGCAACGCCTGGACGCGGTGATCGGTGGTCGCCTCTTAAATGCCGGCTGGCTCTGTAGCAGCCTGGGCTTGAGCGTCCTGCAGATGCGCCTTCTGGCCCAGAGCTGGGTCCAGGGTCGAGAGGCCCTGGCAAGCGCGCTGGTAGCCAGCGCCTGGCTGGCCGGCTCACTGCTGGCCACTACCCTGCTGAGCGGAAGCCGACGCGGGTCAGCCCGCCACTGGGGGACGGGCCTCCTGCTCTGCGCCTTCGTGCAGTTGGCCCTGCCCGTGCTGCAACCTCTGCCTGTTTCACTGTGGCCAGCCACGGCTGAGCTGGGACTGCTCGCCGGCTTCTCCTCTTTACTTGGCAACGCCTGGCTGCTGCAGCGTCGCCCCTGGCCGGCGGTTGATGAACGGATCGCCCTGACGCGCGCTGCCCTGGGGACCATGTTCGGGCTAAGCGTAGTCTGGCTGCTGCCGGCCTGGTCGGGCCTGCTCTCCATCATGGGCCTGCTCCCCCTGCTGGCCCTCGACTACTGGCCCGAGGCCAGCGCCCCCCTGCCGACACCAGGGCGCATGGTCGATAACTGGTTCGACCTGACCGAGGGGGCGCGGCGCTGGCGCCTGCAGCTCACGTTTGACTGGCTACTCCAGGGAGGCTGGTGGCGCTATCTGCTGCGCCGTGGACAACTCGGGCTGGTTCTGCTGGCCAGTCCTCTGGCGATTGCGCTCGGCAGCATCTGGAACGCCGTGCCAACACCCTTTGCCTCTATCCTGCAAGAGCAGGGCACATTGCCAACCTTGTTCTGGCTGCTGCTCGGGCAGGCGCTGGCCCTGGGACTGGCCTTTGCCCTGCAGGTTCCTCTGCGCGGCATCCTCGGGCCTCCCGACCGCCTGATTCCCGAACAATGGCGCCCCTGGTGCCAGGCGGTTGCCCTCTGTCAGCCCTTCCTGATGGCGATCTGCCTGCTAGCTCTCGGCCTGCCCAACCTCCAGACGCCAGCCTGGCTGACCATCAGCCTCAGCCTCTATACCCTCGCCGCTACGGTCTGGGGCATCCTGCTCCCCCGCTTGAGACCGAGCCTGAGCACGGTGATCTTCTCCCAGCGCCACCTGCTGCCGCCCGGCCTCTCCCTCGATCAGGGTCAGCTCGCCTACGAGCGTGCCCAGGAGGAACATGTCAATCGCTTCCTCTTTGTGGTCGAGGGACTGCTGACCTTGCTGCTGACCCCGCTGGCCGGCTGGCTGACCGAACGCTGGACCGTCGACGGCCTGCTGATCATCTCCGGAAGAGGGCTTCTGATCACACTGGTACTCTTAGTAAGCCTGGTTGGATCCTGGCAGATGATCAGGTATAGAACAAAAGAGAGCCAACCTGCTGTCTGGCGCCCCACGCCGTGGGAGCGAGTGCGATACCCGCAAGGCCAGCCTTCGCCATCAGGAGCGGCCTCCGCTCGACAGGAACACGCCTCCCTCATCGAGGAGATAGAGCAATTCTTACAAAAGAGGCACTATGAATAACGGAGAACGCCAAGAGTGGTTTATTCCAACCGCTGCCGTGGACGACGAGCGTCAGGGGAGCGCCTGTCTCAGCCAGGCAACCACAGAGCCACAACCGCTGCTCCTGAGCCGTCAGCGTCGGGGAGGGAAAGGGGACCGTTTCCAGGAAGAAGCGACTCAGAGCAGGAACGGGCCAAGACGGTCCGCCCCTGGGACTTTGGCGAGCAATGGAACAGCCAGCGATCAAGCAGCAGAGCGGATGACGGCCAGCGTGTCGATCGAAGGCGGCGGCCTTCTGCTGGCCGGACTGCTCATCGCCACCCTGCTCTACGCCCTGATCGTGTTGCCCCCGATCGAGGCGGCGCTCACGTCACTTGGCGAGACCGCCCTCTCCGAGCGGCTCCCCAAACCAACGGGCGGGACAGCGACCCCTCCGCCCGCTGTCTCGTCCGGTAGGCAGCAGGCGACCCCCACAGCCTTACCGGCAGGCATGAGCTATCTGGCCACGGACAACTTCCAGCGACCCGACCAACGCGGCTGGGGGACCACCAGCGACGGTCATTCCTGGCAGGCCGATGCCCGTCAGGGAGCTATCTTTGCGATCAGGCACCAGCAGGGCCAGCTCAGCAACGGCCAGGGGGCCTACAACGCCATCCTTGGCCCCACCTTCAGCGACGGGGAAATTTTCTTCACAGGGGCTATCAGCAGCTTCCAACAAGCCAATCTCGGCTCGGTAGCGCGCTGGATGGACACCAATAACTGGTATAAAGCCTACCTTGACGGCAGCCAGCTTGTGCTTCTCAAGAGCAGCGGTGGCATGCAGACGCGCCTGGCCGCCGTGCCCTTTGCAGCTCAGGCCAACCGCTTCTACAACCTGCGCTTCCGCGTCCAGGGCGATAGGCTAGCGGCCCGGGCCTGGCCGGTGGGTACCGCCGAGCCGAGCCAGTGGCAGGTGAGCGCGCGCGATGAGACCTTTCAGAGCGGCTTCGGAGGGCTACGCCTGGTCGTAACCTCGACCACCACCATCACCATCAGCGCCTTTCAGGAGCTGGCCCTGACCGCCTCATCGCCCACCTCCGGCTCCGCCAACAGCTACCCCTCGCGAGTCACTCCGCAAGTACTTTTTTGCTACGCAGCCCGCCTCCCCTGCTGACGCGCCCCAGTACTCAAGCCCGCTCAGCCAGCACGTCGCCTCCCGGCTTTCCCGCCGCACTGAGTAATATCATGGGCAGAAGGAGCCAGTGCCGATGCAATCGATGCTCACTGAGCGTCCCGAGATTGCAGAAGAACCCCTCTCTTGCGATCATAGAGAATGAGCGGCGGTATAGTCAGTATCAGCAAGAGAGCAGGCAAGAAGGAGGAGAAGGGCTATGCCTATGCAACAGGAGCGAGGCGGATTTGAAGCCAGCCGGGGCAGGAGCGGCCTCCCCAGCGAACCGACGCTCCGGGTCAATGGCTTGCTGGGAGAGGGCGAGGTTGAGCAGCCGGAGGATGAGCGCGAAGCCTGGAAAGCGGCTTTACCATCCGAAAGCTACGTACCGCGGGTGATGCCCCGCCTGCTGAGCACGGGGGACATGGTCGCCACCTTTCTCATGATTGTCTTCTTCATCACCAACGCCACCACCGCCGTTGCTGGCGGCGCAGCGGCCTTTACCTATTGGGTCCTGGGCGCTCTGGCCTTCTTTATCCCAGGCGTCATCGCCACAGCCCAGCTCGGCGTAATTTTCCCGCACGAAGGTTCGCTTTACAACTGGACCCACAAAGCCTTTGGCGGCTACTGGAGCTTCTTCGCCGCCTTCTGCGCCTGGTTCCCCGGTGTCCTCGTGATCATCAGTGCCGGAGATGTCATCGTCTCCTATTTACAGGGACTCAACCCAGGCTGGCTGACCGAACCCTGGCAGCAGGGCCTCTTTATCATCGTCCTGATCGCTGTGACCAGCGCGCTGGCCATCCAGCGTTACAGCTCGGTACAGAAGCTGGTGAACCTTGTGGCTGGTCTGACCTTACTGGCGGTGGTCCTGCTCGGCCTGTCGGGGCTGGTCTGGCTGCTTAGTGGTCATCCTTCGGCCACCAGCTTTGGCCATCTCTCCGACTGGAGCATCCGTCTAGACAAGAACAGCGGCAACCTCTACCTCTTCGGCCTGATCACTCTGGCCTACCTGGGAACGGAGGTGCCGCTCAACATGGGTGGAGAGGTCGCTCGCCTGCGGGTCATCACGCGCCATCTCTTCTGGGGGGCTTTACTGGTCATTGCCGGCTATGGCATCGCCACCTTCGCCCTGCTGGTCATTGCCGGTCCCCAGAACGGGGCTGCGCCCTTCGCCCTGGTCCACGTGGTCGATCTAGCCCTTGGCAAGTTCACGGGCAATATCGTGGCCTTCTGCCTGATGAGCTTCTTCGTCATGGCAATGGTCGTCTACAACTACGCCTATGCCCGCCTGCTGATGGTAGCTGGCATCGATCAGCGCCTGCCGGTGAAGGTCGCTCGCCTGAATCGCCAGCGGGTGCCAGCCAACGCCATTCTCTTCCAGGCAGCGGTAGCCATCGTTGTGACGGCCTTTGTCTTCCTGCTGGCGCCCTACACCGTCCAGATAACGACCCCAGCCAACCTTTCGACAGAGGTCTACAACATCATGCTGGCCTCCTCAACCCTGGTCTGGGCCTTCTCGGCGGGCTTCCTCTTCTTCAACCTGATCCGGCTCCATGGCATGCGCCATCCCCTGCTCCGCGAGCGGCGCATCGTGCCGGCGCCGATCCTGTGGGGCTGCGTCTTCTGTGGCTCGCTGGCCTGTTTCCTGGCTATTCTCGACACCCTCTTCTACTCGTGGACCAGCCTGATCAGCAACACCCAGTGGTTCATCATCATCAGCGTGCTGACCTTCGCCTACCTGGTGATTGCCGCCATCGGGAGTATGTTTGCCAACAGTGAAGCCAACTGGGAGAGCGCCCGTCTCTAGCCGCAGCCGTTCGTTGCTGGCCGGGGCGGAGCGGGCCTCCCTCTCCCGCCTTCACCAGGCCATCAAAGATCAGCAAGTCAGACCTCTCCTGGCCGCGCGAGCGATTGAGGGACCACGGGGAGAGCGTGGTCCTCAATCTTTGGAGCGCGGGTCAAAGGCGTCGCGCAGGCCGTCGCCGAGGAACGAGAAGGCGACCACGATGAGGGCGAGGACGGTTGTGGGCACCAGGATCTCCCAGGGGTGAGTATTGATGTAGGGGGTGGCATCGGAGATCATGAGGCCCAGGCTGGAGCCAGGGGCCTGGACTCCCAGGCCAAGCAGGCTGATGCCGGCCTCGCCGATGATGGTATTCGAGATGTTGAGCGTCGAGGCTACTACCACGATACTCATCAGATTCGGGATGATGTGGCGAAAGATGATGCGCAGGTCACTGCTGCCAGAGGTGCGCGCCGCTTCGATGAATTGCTGCTCTTTGAGCTGTAGCGTCTGTCCGCGCACGTAGCGGGCCATCAGTGGCCAGACCGTGATGGCCAGAGCCAGCGAGACCAGGAGCAGGCGCCCGTTGCCGTTGGGGCCGATGATCGGCAGCTTGGCCAGAGCGTCGGAGGCTCCCGGGCCAATGATGCCGGTCAGCATAATGGCGAAGAGCAGGCCCGGGAAGGCAAACATCAGGTCGGTGAAGCGCGCCAGCAGCTGATCGATCCAGCCACCGAAGTAGCCGGCCAGCACGCCCACGATCAGGCCCAAGACGATGTCGACGACCTCAACAAGGGCGGCCACAATGATCGAGACCAGCATTCCCTGCATGAGCCGCGCCAGAATATCGCGTCCCAGATCGTCGGTTCCCAGCCAGTACTGGGCCGAGGGACCCTCGTCCTGGCGAATCAGTTCCTCATGGTAGTAGCTATGGTAGACGCTGGCGGGAACCGGGCCATTCTGGGGACTTTGATAGATGCCGCCGATGTGCTGGTAGATGGGGGGCCCAAAAAAGGCGACCAGCACAAAGAAGATGATCAATCCCAGGCTGAACATCGCCCGTTTGTCACGACGAAGGCGGCGCAGGGATTCGCGCAAGGGCGAAGGCGCCCGCCGCTTCTGCTCCATCTCCTCTTCTTCTCCGAGCGGGGTCGCGAGAGGCGGCGCCTCGCTGACCCCGGCGGCCAATTCTAATAGCTCAGCCGGCGGCGGTTGCAGTCCCGCATCAGGCTTGATAAAGCTCTCGCCGGCAGCCTCAGATGGTTTACGCTGTGCATCCATAGACATAGGTCTGCTCCTTCCTCGCCTCCCCTATTCGAGCCTGATGCGCGGATCAACGATCGTGTAGAGAATATCGGAAATGAGATTGCCGATGACGACGCCGACCGCCAACAGGACCACTGTGGCCTGAATGACGGGATAGTCGAGGTCAATGACGGACTGCAGAGAGATGCGCCCGATGCCCGGAATATTGAAGATCTGCTCGATGAAGAAGGTCCCCGCGACCAGCAGGCCAATGGCCACGCCCAGGACGGTCACCAATGGAATGAGGGCGTTGCGCAGAGCATGCCAGTAGATGACGATGCGCTCGTGCAGCCCTTTAGCGCGGGCCGTGCGCACGTAGTCCTGACGGAGCACCTCCAGCATTGTTGTGCGGGCCAGGCGGGCAAAATAGGCGTAGCCAGCCGCCCCGTAGACGATGATGGGAACGATCTTTGGCTGCAGGTCGGCCCAGTCGTATTGCCAGGGCGTCCCCCACGACGAGGAGGGCCAGCTCGCCCCGGTCTTGCTATCAACCCAGACGATAATCACCTGGGCCAGAATGGCAATGACAAAGGGCGGCAGGGCATAGATAATCAGGGCCACACCCATATTGAGGGTATCGATCCAGCTATTGGCCCGGATGGCCGAGAGGATCCCCACGGGGATGCCGAGCAGCAGCTCAACGACGAGTCCCCAGAAAGCCAGCTCTAGCGAGACCGGCACGCCGTCTTTGAGAATGTCCCAGACCGCCCGGTTCTGGTACTTGAAGGACATGCCAAAGTCAAGATGGGCCAGGTGCACCAGGTAGTTGTAGTACTGCTGATACCACGGCAGGTCTAGCCCGTAGGCGTGACGCAGCATCAGCCAGGTGTGATAGTCAAAATGGTCGCCCATCTGGGCCCGAATGGGGTCACCTGGGGCCAGATAGCCCATGATGAAGGTGATGAAGGTGATCCCCACAATCACAAAAATAAGCCCGATCAGGCGCTTGACCAGAAATTGGAGCATCGATGGACTCCCACTCTCTGTTGCGTTGCGTTCCCTTGCCTTGCTTGCTCCCTCACCTCGCCCTGGCACCCGCCTCACCGGTTGCCAGGAGCGCGGGTGCGGAAAGGCCAGGGCGATCGGATCGATGGTCCACAGGATGGTCCACAGCCAGGTTCGTCCATAGGGATAAGTATAGCCAACCAGGTAGATCGGTCCAAGGCCAGGCCAGTCCAGTCCAGCCTGGCCTGGTAACAGGGAAAGCCTGGCATCCTGGACTCCGTGGCCCGCGCCCGTGGCTAGCGCCTGCGAGCTGTGAGTGAGTGCAGAATGCCAGGCTCTACCCACCAGCACAGCGAGCGCTGGCCGCCTGCCTTGCCCGTTTATCTGCCTGCCGAGGAACTGCCGGGGCAGAGGCAGAGGCAGAGCGGGCCGACCAGCGCAGAGTCTCAGACGGTGAAGTAGATGTTGGCCCAGTCGTCGGGTGGAATGACCGACAGGCCATTGTAGACAATGCCGTGCAGCTTCGTGCTCTGCATGAGCTGGATCTTGTTCTGATAAATGGGAATCCAGCCCACGTCATCGACGATCTGCTGCTCGGCCTGGTTGTACTGCTGCATGCGCTGCGTCTGATTCAGGTTGACGTCGGCCTCTTCGAGCAGCTTCTGAACCTGCTGCTGCTTCGCGGCGTCGGTCGAGTTGTTCTGACCGTAGTTCATCTGGTTGTAGCCAGAGCCTTTGTCGAAGAAGACCGACAGGAAGTCCTGGGGGTCAGGATAGTCGGCCAGCCAGCCGGAGATCCAGACCTGCAGGCCATTGGGATTGTTGACGGTCGCGTTCTCCAGAGTGATGAGTTTCTCGTAAGTCGTGCCAACCAGCTTCACGTTCGCTCCGAGGACGTTCTGCCACATCTGGGCGATGGCCTGGGAGGCCTGGACGATGGCCTGGACATCGGTGTAGTAGTTAAAGGTGATGGTTGGCAGCGAGGTCATGTGCTCTTCCTGCAGGCCCTGCTGGAGGAGCTGCTTGGCCTTGGCCTTGTCCCCGGAGAGGCTGCTGACGCCCGCCGGGCCGACCAGGTTGGGATTGTAGCCCGGCATGCCCTTGGGGACAATGTGGTTGGTGGCCTCGACGGCGTTCCTGAAGACCGTCTTCTGCAGCAGCGTCTTGTCGATAGCGAGGGCGAACGCCTGGCGAATGTGGATGTTGTCAAAGGGCTTCACCAGGTAGTTCATGGTGATGTAGCGGATGCGGAAGTTCACGTACTCGTGAAACTCCGGCGAGCTGCGGACAGAGTCGATCTGAGCTGGCGGAACGCCAATCACGCCGGTGTAGTCAAACTGGTGCGACTGGTAGGCGCGGAAGGTCGTGTCCTGATCGCCGGAGATCAGGTACTCCAGCTTCTGGATCTTGGGCTGGGGACCGTAGTAGTTGGGATTGGGGACCAGAACAATTCCTTTGGTGTGATCGTAGCTCTGGACCTTGAAGGGCCCCGCACCACCACCCTCAGTCAGGTGGTCGGTCCACTTGCTGCCGTATTTGTCGATCAGCTTCTTCTCAACAACGTAGGAGCAAGGGTAGGTCAGGGCCTGCAGGAAGTAGGCCGCCGGCTTGCTGATCTTGATCACGACCGTATTGGGGTCAGGCGCCAGCAGGCTATCGCCGATCAGGGTCGGGATCTTGCCGCTGGTGATCTTGTCGTAATCCTTGATCAGGTTCAGATAGTAGGCAACCTGAGACTTGGTGGCCGGCTCCAGGGTGCGGTTGATACTGTAAATAACGTCCTGCGAGGTGAGCGGCGTGCCGTCACTGAATTTCAGGTTGGGCCGCAGGTGGAAGGTGTAGGTCAGCCCATCGGAGGAGACCTCATGAGATTGGGCTAGCTGGTCACGGAGCTGCACATTGTGATCCCACTCGACCAGACCAGTCCAGATGGACTGAATGGTGTTGGCGTCCACGGCTAGCTGCACCAGCGCCGGGTCAAGGGTGCCAAAATCGGTCGCCCCAATGGGAATGCGCAGCACTTGCTTGTCAGGTGGCGCAACTTGTGTGCTGCTGGTGCCGCTCTGACCGCCTCCACAGGCAACAAGTAGCGCGATGAGGCAGAGCAAGGCCGGGATGAAGGCCAAAGGAAATGGTCTGCTCTTACGCACGGGTAACCTCTCTTCTGGCTTCTGTCCTGTCGGGACGGAGAAGATGGTAATGAGTGGCTTCTACCAGCCGGCACCGACTGGTAGAATAAAGAAGACGCTTCCTGCTACGCGCGCCCGTAAGGACCGCGACGTTTCTGCCTGTGCACCGTTGCCTCCTTTCGCTCGCTGAAACGTCCGCTCGACTCCCTTCCTTGTAGCAGGCTGAGCTGTATAGATATTACGTCCATTCCAGGAGGAATCTCTCAACAATCGGCACCTGCCCGCTCGCTCTTGATTGCCAGGCTCCCCAGCGATTTTGACTTCCTGTTCCCTCCCGTCGACGATGCCACAGCATAGCCTTTACTGCGCTCACATGGCTAACCCGCTCTTCCACCGCAACCCTGATCAGCAGCCGCTAGACAGGCTGCATCAGCTCCTCTCTCCCTCCAGCCTCGATTTTAAAGACTATAAGAATAATTCTCTGTCTGGAGCGGGCCAGACCAGTCCGATGGCGACGATCCGTACGGGCCGCCTTCTGAGACAGGTCACGCCCTTCTTTGGTGAGGAGGATGGAATAGCCACTTTCCGGTAGTTAGCTATCCGATAGTTATATATAGGTCCTGCCACTTCTGGCAGAGAGGAGGGAGAGGGCTGCTCTGGGAACGGAGCCAGAGCGACCGTTTCTCCTCCGCCAGGGGCCTCCAGCTTTCAGCGCACCAGGGGTACCAGCGTCTTGACGCGACTCAGCTCCTGGCGTCTCCGCTGGCAATAGCCCAGGTAATCATCGAGGACGCGCAGCGAATGAGGGTCCATACGCCGCCGCAGCTCCTCCTCCGTGAGCCAGCAAGGACGGCCCTCGACCCCAGTCCGCAGGTGCCCACCGCGCACGCGCCCCCGATAAACAAAGCTGACCGTGCTCAAAGCTCGCCAGTCGGTCGGCACCAAGGAATAAAAATTAATCAGATCATCGGCCTCCAACAGCAGCCCCGTCTCCTCGCGTCCCTCGCGTTCTGCAGCTTCGCGCGGATGCTCCCGCCAGGTCAGAAAGCCGCCAGGAAAGACCACTCGTCCGTTAGGCTGAAGCATCACCAGGTAGCGCCCCTGCTCTTCAACCACTACTGCCGCGCTGCCAAGGGGCGGCAGCTTGCCGCCGAGCAGCATATTGAGTAGATTAAAACAAAAGCTGACAACACGCTTCAGGTATGTATAAAGCCTCGTTTTCATCGTCCTCATAGCCAGGTCCTATCGTTCTTTCTGGTTGGTTACCACACAAGCACCCGTCCGCCTGCAGTGGCGACAGCGGTTGTGGTACAGGAGAGAGCATACTGCGGCCCTGTCACAATCGGCACGAGGCCCTGTCTCAAGCCTGTCGCAATCTCATCATCAAGTCATCGCCGGGCCAGGGACCAGAGCGGTCCGGGGCAGGCAGCCCTTGGCTGCTTATGCTATGCTCAGAAAAAGATACGCTCCCCCAAGGTTCGGCGTTGTAGGCCAGGCGGGCCAGGAGCGAATCGCTGGGGGCCAGCCAGAGCACGACAGGCCCGGGCAAGGCCGGAGGAGGAGGAGAAAGAAGAAGAGAAGACAAGGGAAGGGCAAGGCAAGGCGCCCCAGGGGAGCCAACCAGCAACAGTCTTACCAGAGAGCAGAGCAAGGAGTAGCCGACCAATGCAGCTAGAGACTCGTCCTTTGCAGCTCACACTGAGCACGCCCTTTCGCATCTCACGCGGCGTCGAAGAGGTCGCCGAGAATCTGCTTGTAACCATCAGCCACGCTGGTCTCAACGGCTATGGAGAAGCAGCGCCCTCAGCCTACTACGGAGACACGCTTGCCACCACGCGGGCCTGTCTGGAGCGCTTTGCCGGGGAGCTGGGAGACGACCCTTTCCTCATTGAAGACATTCTGGCGCGCCTCGACCAGGCGATTGGGCACAGCGCTGCCGCCAAAGCCGCCATTGACATGGCTCTCTACGACCTCGTTGGCAAGCAACTGAACCTGCCGCTTTACCGTCTGCTTGGTCTCAACCCTGAGCGCACTGCCCTGACCTCCTTCACCATCGGCCTCGACACTCCCGAGCGCATGGCCGAGAAAGCAGCCAGCGCTCGCGACTACCCCATTCTCAAGATCAAAGTTGGGACCAGGCATGACGTCGAGAACGTGCGGGCCATCCGCGCCGTCTCGCAAGCCATCCTGCGCGTCGACGCCAACGCCGGCTGGAGCGTCAAAGAAGCCATTCGCACCATCAACGCCCTGGCAGAATATGGCATCGAGTTCGTCGAGCAGCCCATTGCGCCCGGCGATCTGGAGGGCCTGCGCCTCCTCCGCCAGCAGGTACCAGTCCCCATCATCGTTGACGAGAGCTGCGTCTCTCTGGAGGATATCCCGCGTCTGGCCGGCTGTGTTGATGGCATCAACATCAAGCTCATGAAATGCGGCGGCATCAACCGGGCCCTTAAGCTGATCCACGCTGCCCGCGCCCATCATCTCCAGGTCATGCTCGGCTGTATGATCGAAAGTTCGCTGGCCATCACAGCCGCCGCTCATCTAACACCGCTTGTCGACTACGCCGACCTGGATGGCCACCTCCTTATCAACAACGACCCCTTCAGCGGAGTACGAGTCGTTGAGGGGAAGCTGGTCCTGCCCGAGGCCCCTGGCCTGGGAGTCACCCCCCGTCCCTGATGTCAGCCAGCGCTCTCCGGACGCGGCAGCTCAGCCGAAGGCAAGCTCAATCCAGGAAGGAAGGCAGGCAGGAAGGGGAGAGGAGAAGGTCAAGAAGAGGGGGTGGGGGCGAGCGCAAGAGGAGAGAAGGCACCCCTAGAGAAAGGGAGATGGGAAGGCGTTGAAAGGCGTTGCAGAGGGATAGAACGACCCTGGCCTGACGGGAGAGCCTCCCAGGCAGGTTCCACTTCTTGGCGCGGCCCTTCCCTCTCCCTCAGGGGAACAGCCGAACGGCGGTCATCAGCCGGCCGCCATTACCTGGTGAGCCAGCGATCGGCCTCACCCACGGCGCGAGCGACGGAGCTTGCGACGCAGATTGGCCGCCTTGCGTTTGCGGCGGTCCTGCGGACTCTCATAGCGCGCGCGACGGCGGGCCTCCGAGAGAATGCCATCCTGCTGCACGCGGCGGTTAAACTTCTTAAGGGCGACATCAAACGGCTCGCCCGGATTCACCTTGATCTCGCTCATCGAGAAAACCAGCCCCTATCTAGATCTGCCGCTACCCGCAGCGGCCCGCATGCAGCCCGCCGTCGGTAACAGGCATTAAATAGAAGGATGAGAAAGGCAGCAATGATTCACAACATCAACGAGGAAGGAGCGCAAGCCAGCGCCCCGCTACGAAGAGGCTGAGCGGGCCACGCCCATCTCGATTGCTCCCAGTATAGCATACTTTGCAGGCGGGATGCTATCTTTTCTCTGCTTTTCCCACAGACTACAGCGATGCCCAGCCAGAGCATGGCCAGAGACCCCAGCGTCAGCTCAGCCTTTCGCAGGCACCCGCTCCCCTGCCGACCGGCCAGGCCGACCAGCAAGGACCACGATGGCCGAGATCCTTTGGCAACCCAGCATACTGAGTGAGGACCGACGGCCAGCTACGGTCGGCCTCCTGCGGCCACGATCCGGCTGTTTCCAGGTGGGCATTTCCGCCCCACTTAGCTGTAAGAGAGCATAGTATTTTTTCTTCCATCAATCATAGATTGGACTGCGTTCATCTTCTCAGGAAGAGTAAGAACCAGAATCGCCAGAAAGTCAAGGAGAGAGTAGGGCACTTTACAGAGAAAGTTCATCTCGGTATACTGAGCTATCATTGCAAGGGCAAGGGCCAGCAGAGGTCGCCCCGAGAGAGCCGAGAGAAACCGCAGTCCTCACACAGGGGATCTGGTCCAGAAGGCGGGAGGTACTTCCACAGGAAGCTCCCGCTGGCACAGGGGAGCCTTCAGGCAGGAAGCAGCACCCGGCCGTTGGCGCAACTCCTCAAGAAAGACTGGCGGCGTGGAGAGAGATCCGGAGCCGCCCGCCCAACTTCTGCACAGCATATTGGAGTCTTGTGCGCCCTCAGCAAGATATTATTTATTTAGGAATGTCAGCCCACGCAAGGGCGACGCCCCGATAGGGGGAGAGCAGCCAGGGCTACCTTGAGCCAGAAGAGCCGCAACGCTTGAGGAGGGCTTGCAGGGTCCCTATCCTCTCCCCGTTCGATAGGAGCGCTCTGGAGGGGCGTCTCAATCCCACGCTGACGGAAGGAGGAAGGAAGGCCATCTTCCTCCCCTGAGTGGGTCCTGGGGTCTCCGGCGGCCAATCCTCAGGAAGATTCGCGGGAGCCACCCGAGAGAAACACAAGCGACTGGAGAAGAAGAGCATATGCCAACGCGCGATGATGCCTACCGTCTGGTGACTGAGCACGTAAAAAATTTGAATCTGCAGCGTCACATGCTGGCCGTTGAGGCCGCCATGCGTTTCTATGCTCGCAAATATGGAGAAGACGAAGAGCTGTGGGGCATTACCGGCCTGCTGCACGACTGCGACTATGAGGAATATCCCGACCTACAGCAGCACACCCGCGTGCTGGCCGGCTGGCTGCGGGAGGCCGGCTACGACGAGCGCATTATCTACGCCATTCTGGCCCACAACGATCTCAACGCCGAGACCCATCCACGCAACGATCTGCTCTCCAAGGCCCTTTATGCCTGCGACGAGATCACTGGCCTCGTGACAGCAACCGCCCTGGTGCGGCCCAACAAGAGCATTCTTGGGCTAGAGGTCTCGTCGGTGCGGAAAAAGATGAAAACGAAGGGCTTCGCCGCAGGTGTTAACCGCGACGATATTATTCGCGGGGCTGCCGAGCTGGGCGTCGACCTTGATGAGCACATTGCCAACGTCATCACAGCCATGTCGACGATCGCCGACGAGCTGGGGCTGGCCGGCACGAGTTCCGAGAATGGCGCCACGCCCAGCCCTGGGCGTCAAGTAAGTCAGGCGAACCAGCCGGCGCGCAGCGAATAGTCCCGCCTTGTCGGGAAAGCAAGCGCGCCGTCAGAGGGCCACGGTCAGGGAAGGAGTTTCCATGCTGCCAGGGCACCGCCAGCCGCGAGGAAAAGAGAAATCCAAGCGCTACTTTACCGCCAGCGAGGTGGCAGCCTTCGAGTACTGTCCACTGGCCTGGTGGCACGAGCAATACGAGCCGGCAGCGCAGGCGGACAGCGAGGAGCTGTTTGCGCGCATGGTCGAACTGGAGCACGAGCATGGTCCCCAGGCCACAGCGCTGCCGGAGTACCAGCTTCACGAGCGCCTTCTGCTGCGGCGAGGGGCCTTCGACACCGGACAGGAACAGCACCGGGAGCACGCGCAGGCAGTCGAAGACGTGCACGACGAGGGGCGAGCGCAGCCCTTCTCGGGCTGTAGTCGCCGGCTGACGCTGGCCGCCGTGGCGCTCCTGATCTGTGCCATCGTACTGATCGCCGCCGCCGTTTTCTTACGCTGACCGGTCGGCTGGGGTCGCGCGCTCGCCTCGCTCAAGGCCGCCCGGAGCAGGAGAATCCTGTCAGGCACGAGCGAGTAGCGCGCCATGAGCAACAGAGAGCAGATGGATGAACCATGCTCAATAGCATCCTGCTTTCGCTTGGCCTGGCTGTACTGCTCATCGCCATTGCGCTCTTGCTCCTGCTGCGCAACGAGCGCGCCGCCCAGCGCGCCCGCTTGCTGGCCGAGCGCCAGCGTGCTCTGGGACTGCCCGAGGGGACACTGGTTTATGAGGACGCCGATGGCCAGGGGGAGCCATTGGTCGCCAGCAGCTACCCGCTTGTTGGTAAGCCCGACTACATAGTCGAGTTACCGGATGGGCGGCCTGTTCCCATCGAGCTGAAGCTGCAGGTCCACAATGCCACCGCCCCCTACAGCAACCACATCGTTCAGATCGGCGCCTACTGCCTGATCCTGGAGGACTACTTTCCGGTTCCTCCAACGCACGGCATCTTGCGCTACGCCGACAACGAGTTTACTGTCGAATACACTCCGGCCCTGCGACGCAAAGTGATTCGTCTGCTGGAAGAGATGCAGCGCTGCAGCGCCGAGCAACCGCCAGCCCTCGCCCGCCAAAAAGCCTCTAAATGTCGCTCCTGTCCCTTCCAAAGTATCTGTCCCATCGGGCGGCGCTGGTAGCCAGCGCGGCCGGAGTCCCAGACTGGAGCCGGGAGTTGACAGCCATGCCCGGGGGGACTAAACTGAAGCCAAGAACAAGGACAGCGCGCGGGGCCGCAGGTGGGCAACGGAGTCACCCCTTCTCCTCTCTGTTCCGTCCTTGCCCTGTTGATAGAGAGAACAGCACAAGCCACCAGCAAGCAGCATGGCTTGAAAACACTGACTGCATCTTGTTTGGTCTGGGAGAAAAGTCATTCTCATGGCGAGCGAAATCATAGAACTCAGCGGACATATCATCGACTCCTGGACGTTGCCGCGCGCCTGGGACATCATCATGGACCGCGGCGGTGACTTCCTGATTCAGGAGATTCAGGTCGGCAAGCACAAGAGCGAGCCGAGCTACGTGCGCATGGAGATCAAGGCCAACGACGAGCAGACCCTCGATCTGATTATCTCGGAACTGCAGCAGCTTGGGGCGATGCTCGTCAATGGCCACGACGTGCGCACCGCGCGCGTGGAACAGCGGGGAGTCCTCCCCGAGGGCTTCTATTCAACAACCAACCTGCCAACCCAGGTGCGATTGAACGGACAGTGGATCGACGTTGAGCGCATCGAAATGGACGTCGCGATCGTCATCGATCGCGAGCACCGCCGCGCCTACTGCAAGCCAATGCACGAGGTCGAGGTCGGCGACGAGGTAGTGGTCGGCCATGAGGGCATCCGCGTCCACTCTTTCGAGCGGGCCCGCGAGCGCGAGATCTTCGCCTTTATGCAGAGCGATGTCTCCTCAGAGAAGGCCAAGATCCTGATGATTCAGCATATCGCGCGCCAGATGAAGGAGACCCGGGTCCGTGGGGGCAAGATTCTCTTTGTGCTCGGCCCGGCGGTCATCCATACGGGGGCAGGCCGCTATGTGGCGGAGCTGATCCGGCGCGGCTACGTGCAGGTGATTTTTGGGGGGAACGCTATTGTGACCCACGACGTGGAGTCGGCCCTCTTCGGTACCTCGCTCGGCGTCGATCTGCGCACCGGCGAACAGGTCGAGGGCGGCCACCGCAATCACCTGCGCGCGATCAACGCTATCCGAGCGGTCGGTTCCCTGGAGAAGGCGGTTGAGGTGGGCCTGCTCCGCGAGGGCCTGACCTATGAGGCGATCAGGCATAAGGTGCCGATGGTGCTGGCTGGCTCGATTCGCGATGACGGCCCAATGCCGGGTGTGATTACCGATATGCAGGAAGCGCAGCGCCAGATGCGCCAGGCTTTGCAAGGCGTGGAGATGGCCATCATGGTGGCCTCGATGCTGCACGCCATCGCTACCGGGAACCTGCTGCCGGCCACGGTGCGGACCGTGGTGGTGGACATCAATCCGGCGGTAGTGACCAAGCTGGCCGATCGCGGCAGTTTCCAGGCTGCTGGCCTGGTGACGGATGCCGAGCTTTTCCTGCGCGAGCTGGTCGAAGCCTTGCGACGCGAGGACGTTCTCAGCGACCTGGCAACCCTGGAGGCCGGTGCCGCCCACGCTTAGCGAAGGCTACCCTCTTGCTGTCAGCAGCAGCCTGGTCCAGTTTGCCCCTGCCTCTTGGCCTTACGTTACGTCACGCACAGGCTGACGGGGTAGGGGTTTTTGTGCTAGACTGATGGCTGGTTGCCTGGTCAGGCGGCAACCTGTCTTTTCGCTCCGACAGCTCTCCTGCCGACAGGGCTGTGCCTGGCCCGGCTCGCCATTATCGGGCTGGGGGGAAGCCAGGCAAGAACCAACTGCAGGAACCGCGGGCCAGTGGCCAGGCGACGAACGACGGCGGGAACCATCCCTTTAGGCTGATGTCTCCCTGGAAAGGGCCTGTCTCACAACAATGACCCCACAAGAGAAGCTCACAGATCGTCAAGAACAGTCTGCGGAAGTGCTCTCCTCTCTCTCCACGCCATCGCTACCCTCCAGAGGACTCTGGTGGCGCTTGCGCATCGATGGGTTGCTTCTGGTGGTGACGATGGTTTGGGGAAGTACGTTCCTGGTAACGAAGTATGCTATCCATTTCGTCGGCCTCTTTACCTATCTCGGCTACAACTTCGGCATCGGTGCCCTGACGCTGGCCTTGCTCTTTCGCCGGCGCTTACGCCATCTGACGGGAGCAGAGCTGCGTAGCGGGATAGTGCTCGGTCTGCTGCTCTTCAGCGGCTACGCGCTGCAGACCCTGGGGCTGCAGTATACTATCACGAGCAAGGCTGGCTTTATTACGGGCCTTTACATTCCTCTGGTACCTCTCTTCTCCGTCCTGCTACTGCGCCAGCGCCCTTCGTTAGAGGCAGGGCTTGGCTTCGTCTTTTCGCTGCTGGGCCTGACACTGCTCTCGGTGAACAAGGACTTCAACCTGAGTTTCGGTCTCGGGGAAGCGCTGATTCTGGGCTGCGCTGTCGCTTTCGCCCTGCATATCGTCTGCATTAGCAAGTTTGTGGTGGGAGCCGAGGCGCTCAACCTGGCAGTCGTCCAGTTGGCTACCACCTCGCTGCTGAGCCTTACGACGGCTGTGTTCACCCATGAGGGGCTGTTGCTACCGGCCAGCTTCCCGATCTGGGGGGCAGTCCTTTTTATGGGGGTGATAGATATCGGCTTCTGCATGGGAGCGATGAATTGGGCCCAGCAGCATATCAGCAGCACACATGCGGCGCTGATCTACGCCTGTGAACCAGTGTGGGCGGGGATCTTTGGAACGCTGGCAGGACAAACCTTAAGCGGCCTGGCCTGGGTGGGCGGCGCCTGCATCTGTTTGGGAATGGTGATGGGCGAGGTGCGCCTGGCCGCGCTGCTGAAGGGCTGGCGCCGCTCCGCCTAACCAGGGAGCTTCCCCCCGCTCCGTCGCCGGCAGCGCGGCAGAGGGGCAGTCACGTCAAGAGAGCTGGAAGCTACCGTATCGCTCCGACTGATCGCCTTGATCACGCCTAGCATCGAGGGACTGGTGACGCCCATCGGCCTGCTCCAGGAGCTGTCGGCGCAGGGCGAGGCTCTCCCAAGTCAGGTCGACGCTCATCACCAGGTCGGGTAAGAGGACAGGGTCGCTGATGGAGGCAGCAACCTTTCTGGCCAGCTCGCTCAGCTCAGGGAAGCGGGCACAGACCAGGACTACCAGCATGGGCCGCAGCTCATTGAGCCGTTCTATGCGCTCCTTCCGGCGCCCCTTCTCTCTCTCCTCTACAACCCTCGGCCAGAATCATCTGGTCAATGTCTGTTTGTTTCAGCTCCTGAAAGCAACCTGTCAGCATAGCGAACTGCTCCTTTAGCCACAGACGCTCGTTATCAGGAGCCTCGGCCCAGACCAGGGCAGGCCAGGGCAGCGCTTAAAAAGCCGATAGTCAGCCAAGCATAGCACCCTGATCCCCCTGGACGCCGCTGCATCTCCACAATCAGCTCGCGACGTAGCCCGCGCGCGTCAACGGCAATAGGGGCGGCGTGCCACGACGGCCCGAGCGCAGCAGCTCTTCCGCCGGCCTGTCCCAGCGTTTCAAGACGTTGAGGTGGAACTCGCGTACCTTCTTCCGGCCAGGCAAATCACGCTGGTAGGGCATGAGGGGCGCAGCGCAGAGGAATACTCACGCTGGCGACCGGGTAGAGGGGTCCAGCCCTGCGCTCTGACATCCACCCTTGACAGCGGACAACAGATATGTTATGCTTCTCCTGACCCGAGTGTTACGAACTGCAACGATAGCAGAACACCGTCAACACCACCAAAGACAAGAGAACATCACCAACAGCGGCGATCACGCGAGACATGTCCCCTCCGTAGGGTACCCAGAGAGGCAACGCCAGCGGCTGCAAGCGTGCCTGCCCAAAGGAGACTCACCTCCTCCTCTCGTCGTTTCTGGTCGTTCTGCTCGCCAGCGAGCCAGGCGGTGGACCATCGAGCCGGTTAGAAGACAAGAGCAGGCCGACCCAGCGAGAGGAGCACTGTGGGTTTTGGGATACCCCTCGCCAGCCTGTACCGAGCCAGTAAGGTACACGCTTCGACCCCGTTAGCGGTCGCACGAGCGCAGGTCATTACGGGCATGTATATTACAAGCGCGCATGCTTGTGTATCTGCTCCCTGCTTGTTGTCCGCCAGAGACCACAAACCGCTTGCTTGTGGATACCGAAAGCCAGAAAGGTTGGACGCAAGCGACCTGCGGAAGATGGGTGGAACCACGAAAGCATCTTTTGCCTTTCGTCCCTGTGGGGCGAAAGGCATTTTTGTTGGTAGGCCCAAACTCAGGGCCATATCCGGTCTGTCGTCCTTCAGTAGTAGTAACAAGAGTCTGTTGTCCTTCAGTAGTAACAAGAAAGGGAATGTCAGTTATGTGCGCAGAATCGGTGGAAGCCGAAATTCAAGAAACGGTCAATTATACGCCGCTCCAGCGCATGCGCCATTCGGCGGCCCACGTCATGGCCGAGGCCGTACAGGAGCTGTTCCCCGAGGCTCGTTTTGCCATCGGGCCGGCTATCGAGGACGGCTTCTACTACGACTTTGAGCTGCCGCGCCCGCTCACGCCCGAAGATTTTCCCGAGATTGAGCGCCGCATGCGCCGCATCATCGAGGCCAGGCACCCCTTTATTCACGAGCGCTGGCCTCGCGAGAAGGCCCTGGAGTACTTCCGCAATAAGGGCCAGGTCTATAAGGTCGAGATTATCGAGAACCTCCCCGACGAGGAGGTCGGGATCTATAAGCAGGGGAACTTCCTCGACCTCTGCCGCGGCCCTCACGTGGAGCACACGGGCCAGATCGGGCCTTTCAAGCTGATGCGGGTCGCCGGGGCCTACTGGCGCGGCGATGAGCATCGTCCTATGCTCCAGCGTCTCTACGGCACGGCCTGGTTCACGCAGGAGGAACTCGATCAGTACCTCTGGCGCCTCGAAGAGGCTCAGAAGCGCGATCATCGCAAGCTCGGTCGCGAGCTGAAGCTCTTCATGATGAGCGAGGATGTCCCCGCCGGGGTGCCGCTCTTCTTGCCCTACGGCGAGATGCTGCGCCACCTGATGGAGTCCTATGTGCGCGAGGCGCAGGAGCGTTACGGATATCAGCATGTCTGGACGGGCCATCTAGGGAAGGTGCGCCTCTATAAGATCTCCAAACACTGGTATACGTATCGCGACACGATGTTTCCGATGATGCAGAGCGAAGATGAGCATTCAGAGGATGACGCCTATGTGCTGAAGCCGATGAACTGTCCTCATCACATCCTGCTCTATAAGTCGCAGTTGCACAGCTATCGTGAGCTGCCGATCCGCTACGCCGAGTTCGCGACGCTCTATCGCTATGAGAAGCCCGGCGTGCTGACGGGCCTGGCCCGCGTGCGCAGCCTGACGCAGGACGATGCGCATGTCTTTCTGCGCCCTGACCAGATTCAGGAGGAGTTCGACCGCGCCGTCGATCTGACGCTGGAGGTCTTCAATACCTACGGTCTCAACGACTACTGGATTCGTCTCTCTCTGCGCGATCCGCAGAAGAAAGAGGACTATGTCGGCAGCGACGAGGTCTGGGAGCTGGCGGAAAGTTCGCTGCGGGCCGCTCTGGAGCACCGTGGCATCGCCTATCGCGAGGGGATCGGCGAGGCCGCTTTCTATGGTCCAAAGATGGACTTTATGGTGCGCGATGCTCTGGGGCGCGAGTGGCAATGCGCGACGATCCAGCTTGATTTTGTGCAGCCGGAGAACTTCGAGCTGGAGTATATCGGCGAGGACGGCCAGCCGCACCGTCCGGTGATCATTCATCGCGCCGTCACGGGTTCGACGGAGCGCTTTATGGCCATGCTCATCGAGCACTTCGCCGGCGCTTTCCCGGTCTGGCTCTCGCCCGTGCAGGCGGTGGTCATTCCCATCGCCGACCGCCATCTGGAGTACGCCAGCAAGGTTCTTGCCGCCCTTAAGGAGGTGGGCGTGCGCGCCGAGCTTGATGCTCGCAACGAGCGCATGAACGCCAAGATCCGCGATGCTCAGCTCCAGAAGATTCCCTATATGCTTGTGGTCGGCGACAAGGAGGCGGCTAGCGAAAGCGTGGCTGTGCGCCTGCGCACGAATGAGAATCGCGGTGCCATGCCGCTGGCCGACTTTGTGGCCCATATCACGAAGATTATCCGCACGCGTAGCCGCGATCTCTAGGGATGACTGGCGCAACTGATACGCTGCCTGGGTCCGGACCAGCCCGCCAGCCAGAACCGGGGAACCGCGCCCTGGGCCTGGCTCCTGGTCTGGACCTGGGTCAGCCCGCCCGGCCGGCCAGCCGGCTGTTGCTGGTCAGTCACAGAGCGGAGCGGCAGAATAGCGGGAAAGGAGTGGGTCGCTTGATGTTAGTAGCCTTTGAGGGAATCGACGGGGCGGGTAAGACAACGCAACTGCGCCTGCTGGAGGAGCGGGCGCGTCGCCAGGGGCTGCGGGTGGCCAGCCTCTCGTTCCCTCGCTACACTGAGACGGTCTTTGGGCGCTGTGTGGCCGCTTATCTGCGCGGCGAGTTTGGTCCTCTGACGGCGGTGCCAGCGCGCTCAGCCGCCTTGCTTTTTGCCGGCGATCGGTTGGAAAGTCTGGAGTTGCTTTCTCACCTGGCGACGGAAAGCGACCTCCTCCTGCTCGATCGCTACGTGGCTTCGAACCTGGCTCACCAGGGCGCACGCCTCGCTGGCAGAGAGCGCGAGATGTTCCTGACCTGGCTGGCTCACCTGGAGTACGAGGTCTTCGGGCTGCCGCGCCCAACCCTAACGCTTTACCTGAGACTGCCACCGGCGGTCGCCAGCAGGCTACTCGCGGAGCGCGCGCAGCAGCAGAGTGCCAGCGGTGGACGTGACATTCATGAGGAGGATGCCAGCTACCTGGCACGCTGCGCCGAGGTCTATGAAGAGCTGGCCAGCTCTCAGGTCGACAGCCCCTGGGAGACCATTTCTTGCGTCGATGAGCAGGGACGTTTGTGCCCGCGCGAGGAGATCCAGAGCCGAGTTTGGTCGCTCCTGGAAAGGTATCGCTCATCATGAGTCGCCGCGTTATTCTGGTCGATTACGATCCAGGCTGGCCACTGGAGTACGCCGCCGAGCGCCAACGTCTCGCGGAGGCCCTCAGTCCCTGGTTGGTGGCTATCGAGCACATTGGCAGCACTTCGGTGCCCGGTCTGGCGGCCAAGCCGATTATCGACATTATGGTGGCCGTGGGCGCTCTGTCGCAGGCCGCTCACTGCATCGAGCCGCTGCACACGCTCGGCTACGCCTACCAGCCGGAGGTTGAGCGCTTCATTCCGGAGCGGCGCTACTTTCGTAAGCTTCGCGGCGAGCAAGAGACCCACCATCTGCACCTGGTGGAGTACGACAGCCCTTTTTGGCGGCGCCACCTCCTCTTCCGCGATTACTTGCGCTCCCATCCAGCTACAGCCCAGGAGTATGCTCGCCTGAAGCGGGAGCTGGCCGTGCGCTTCCCAGAGGATGTCGCCGCCTACACTGAGGCCAAGACGGCTTTTATCAGGCGTGTGGAGGCCGAGGCCGCTCACTGGTCAGCGCACGGGTGACCAGCAGCGCCAGTCGCCGAATCCCAGGCAAAGGCCAGAAAGGGTTGCGTTCATCCCCAAAAATCGAGCGAGAGGAGGGATCTTCTCCCTCCCCCCGCATCTATCGGCAGGCTCATCAATCGATGAGCTCGTACGCCGGCAGCGTCAGAAACTCGGTAAACTCGCGGTTGGCGATAATGCGATCGAGCAGGCCATAAGCCTGTTCGTAGCGGCGCGCCTGATAGGTCTGCTCGCCAATGGCCGCCTTGATCTTCTCCAGCTCCTCGCGGGCCAACTGCCGTACCAGATCCAGGGTGACCTTGCGTCCATCCTCCAAAACGCCGCGCGGGTGATGGACCCATTGCCAGATCTGGGAGCGGGAGATTTCGACCGTGGCGGCATCTTCCATCAGGTTGTAGATCGGGACACACCCCAGGCCACCAAGCCAGGCTTCCAGATACTGCGTGCCTACACTAATGTTGGTGCGCAGGCCGCCCTCGGTGATGGTCCCCTCGGGCACGCGCAGCAGATCCGCGGCCGTCACCTGGACATCCTCGCGCTTGCGATCGATCTGGTTCGGCTGGGGCATGACGCGATCGAATTCCTCTTGCGCCACCTGCACCAGTCCGGGGTGCGCTACCCAGGTACCATCGTGCCCGTCGGTCGCCTCACGCCGCTTATCGGCGCGCACGCGCTCCATAGCCTCTTCGTTGGCCGCCGGATTATTCTTGATGGGGATTTGGGCCGCCATGCCGCCAATGGCATGGGCATTGCGGCGATGACAGGTTTTGATAGTGAGCAGGGTATAGGCCCGCATAAAGGGCGTGGTCATCGTGACCTGGGCCCGATCGGGGTAGAGGAACTGCTCGTGGTTGCGGAACTTCTTGATAGCGCTGAAGATATAGTCCCAGCGTCCGCAGTTGAGGCCCGCCGAGTGCTCACGCAGCTCGTAGAGGATCTCATCCATTTCGAAGGCCGCCAGGATCGTCTCGATCAGCACTGTGGCCTTGATGGTGCCGCGCGGAATGCCAAGCTGCTCCTGGGCGAGCAGGAAAACATCGTTCCACAGGCGCGCCTCGAGGTGGCTCTCCAGCTTTGGCAGGTAGAAGTAGGGGCCAGTGCCACGCTCCAGCAAGGCGCGCGCGTTGTGGAAGAAATAGAGTCCAAAGTCGAAGAGGCTGCCGGAAATGGGCTTGCCATCGAGCAGGACATGCTTCTCCGGCAGGTGCCAGCCGCGGGGACGCACCACCAGGGTGGCGGTCTGCTCGTTGAGGCGGTAGTGCTTGCCCTCAGGGCTGACATAGCTGATGGTGCGTCGGACGGCATCGCGCAGGTTGATCTGCCCCTGGACCAGGTTCGCCCAGGTCGGGCTGAGGGCATCCTCAAAGTCGGCCATGTAGACCCTGGCCCCCGAGTTGAGAGCGTTGATGATCATCTTGCGCTCAGCGGGACCGGTGATCTCCACGCGCCGGTCTTGCAGGTCGGCAGGGACGGGATTGATCGTCCAGTCGCCTTCACGAATGTGGGCCGTCTCTGGCAGGAAGTCGGGGAGCCGGCCGGCATCGATCTCCGCCTGCCGCTCGACACGCTTGCGCAGCAGCTCCTCGCGACGCCCCCCGAATTCGCGCACCAGCGTCACCACAAAGTGCAATGCCTCTGGCGTCAGAATCTCTGCGTATTCGGGCGGAACCGGTGCTTTGATCTCAAGCCCGTCTGGATAGCTCTGCTTCGTCATCTGCTTCGCTTCGCCTTTCTGCCTGACAAACAAATGGGGGCACGCCTGATACGCCTGACGCGCCTGAACGCGCCCACCAGCCTCCGTCGTTTTCCCCCCCATTGTACGACATCGGAGCAGGCACGCTCAAGCGCGTCGGCGTATCGCCGCTACCCGTCAGGAGTGACCAGAAGATGGATGGATGGAAGGATAATCAGTGAAATTGTTCTGCCTCGGTCGAACCGGCCAGGGCCACGGTCGAAGCCTGACCGCCGGAGATGACCATCGCCACCTCGTCAAAGTAGCCGGTGCCCACTTCGCGCTGATGGCGCGTGGCGGTGTAGCCCTCGCGCTCCAGAGCAAACTCTTCTTCTTGCAGGTCGGCATAGGCCGCCATGCCGCGCTGACGATAGCCCAGGGCCAGTTTGAACATGCTCTGATTGAGGGCATGGAAGCCGGCCAGGGTCACAAACTGGAATTTGTAGCCCATCTTGCCCAGCTCCTCCTGGAAGGTGGCAATGGTCTGGGCATCCAGCTTCTTTTTCCAGTTGAACGAAGGCGAGCAGTTGTAGGCCAGCAGCTTGCCGGGATAGCGCTCGTGAATGGCTTCGGCAAAGCGCCGCGCCTCGTCCAGATTCGGCTCGGAGGTCTCGCACCAGATCAGATCGGCATAGGGGGCATAGGCCAGCCCACGGGCAATGGCCGACTCCAGCCCCGGGCGCGTGCGGAAGTAGCCCTCGGGGGTGCGCTCACCGGTAAGGAAGGGATGATCGGCGGGATCGACGTCGCTGGTGATCAGGGTGGCCGCGTTGGCGTCGGTGCGCGCAATCAGTATGGTCGGCACCCCCATGACGTCCGCCGCTAAACGAGCAGCGATCAGGTTGCGAATGGCCAGGCGCGTGGGGATCAGAACCTTGCCGCCCAGGTGGCCACATTTCTTCTCGGAGGCAAGCTGGTCCTCGAAGTGCACGCCCGCCGCCCCAGCCTCGATCATGGCTTTGGTTAGCTCAAAGACGTTGAGCGGCCCGCCAAAGCCCGCCTCTCCATCGGCCACGATCGGGGCAAACCAGTAGGTGTCTCCTTTCCCTTCGGCCTGCTGGATCTGGTCAGCTCGCTGCAACGCCTGGTTGATGCGCTTGACAACGTGCGGCACGCTGTTGGAGGGATAGAGACTCTGGTCGGGATACATCTGCCCCGCCAGATTGGCATCGGCCGCTACCTGCCAGCCGCTCAGATAGATGGCTTTGAGACCAGCTTTGACTTGCTGCACTGCCTGGTTGCCCGTCAGAGCGCCGAGAGCCGCCACGTATGGCTCGCTGTGGAGCAGCTCCCAAAGCCGTTCGGCTCCCATACGCGCCAGGGTATGCTCTATCTGAATGGAGCCGCGCAGACGCACGACGTCCTGGCCGCTATAGGGCCGCTTGATGCCCTGCCAGCGCGGGTCTTCGCGCCAGGCACGCTCCAGCTCTTCGGCGCTAGGCCCACTGTATGGCGTCTGCCGCTTTCCATGTGCCCCATTGCCATTCATAGTATATTGACTGCTCATTATGATCTCTGCTCCTCTCTCCAGAAGCGCTTCGATAAGTTTTGACCTATAGATCTAGGGGGCCTGCTCGCTCCATAACAAGGATAACACACGAACAGGCGAAGTTGCTACGAAATAAGTTAAAAGCTGGTGAGCCTTTCGATAACCAAAGGCTTATACATAGGAGAGCAAAAGACGGGGAGCCGGTCCGCCCTCGCTTTGCGCAGGGGGGTTGAACCGGCTCCCCATCGGGGCCTGAGTGGCGGCGTCGTCTAGGCGCCGTGGCATTTCTTGTACTTCTTGCCGCTGCCACAGTAGCAGAGGTCGTTGCGCCCGATCTTGCGCGGTGGCCCCGCTGGCTGCGCGGCGGGCGCGCTGGCGACGGCTGTAGCACCACGGGCCGGACGTCGTCCGCCGCCGCTGCGCGGGCGGGATCCGTTGCTGTCGCTCTTGGCCTGGCCGCTGAGGCGTGCGATCTCATCGACGTTGGTGCGCAGGTTGCGCGGCAACTGGCGCGGCTTCGGCTGCGGGCGCTGCACGGTCACAGTGATTTCGCCGCGCAACATCTTGAGCAGCTCGTCGACGATGTAGTGCTGGATAGCGCGCTTCAGCTCCTCAAACATGCGGTAGGCTTCGTTCTTGAACTCTGTCAGCGGGTCGCGCTGGCCAACGGCGCGGAACTGGATGCCGGAGCGCATGACGTCGAGGGCATCGATGTGATCCATCCAGAGACGATCGACGACCTGGAGGGTGATGGCGCGTTCCAGATCGCGCAGGCCAGGCAGACCCTGGCCTGGATGCTCTGCCGCCAGCTCATCGAGGCGGCGCCCCTGGGCCTCGTAGTGCTCGATGACCAGCTCGCTCAGGCGCTCTTTCAGCTCGTCTTTGCGCAGAGCATGCAGGTTCTCCGGCAGGAAGTCCTCGGGCACATGGACCCAGCGCTCGATCTGAGTGAAGAGCAGCTCCAGCTCGCCTTCATCGTTGATGGCATGCCCGGGTATACAGCGCTCAACGAGAGCGGCGATCTCGTTGCGGATCATCTCCAGCACGCGCTCGTGCATGTCGGCCCGTTCCAGGACGGCCCGCCGGTCGGCATAGATGACTTCGCGCTGTTTGGCAATGACGTCGTCGTATTCGACGACGTGCTTGCGGATGTCGAAGTTGTAACCTTCGACGCGCGCCTGGGTCTGTTCGATGAAGCGCGTGACGAGGCCACTTTCCAGGGCCATGTCCTCGTCCATGCCGGCAATCTCCATGAACTTTGAGGCGCGGTCGGCCCCGAAGCGGCGCAGGAGATCATCCTCCAGCGAGAGATAGAAGCGCGAGGAGCCGGGATCGCCCTGGCGTCCGGCGCGGCCACGGAGCTGGTTGTCGATGCGCCGCGACTCGTGCCGCTCGGTGCCGATGACGTGCAGGCCCCCCAGCTCTACCACCCGCCGGTGGTCCTCTTCGCACTGGCGGATCAGGTCCTGGAGAATCTCGTCTTTCTCTTCCTCGGTCATGCCCTCGATATACTGTCGGATGGCCTCTTCTTTCTCTTCGCGCTCCTCCGGGGTATTCTCGGGCATTTCGCGGATGTAGCTGACCTTCTCGGCATGCTTGCGCAGGACAACGTCGAAGTAGCTGGCCGGATTGCCGCCCAGGAGAATATCGGTGCCGCGCCCGGCCATGTTGGTGGCGATGGTCACGGCCCCGCTCCGCCCGGCCTGGGCAATGATCTGAGCCTCGCGCTCGTGGTGCTTGGCATTCAGGACGTTGTGAGGAATGCCTTCGAGCGAGAGCAGGTGCGAGAGATGCTCAGATTTCTCGACCGAGGTGGTGCCTACCAGCACCGGCTGCCCACGCTCATAGCATTCTTTGATATCCCTGACCACCGCTCGCCACTTGGCTTCCTCGGTGCGATAGATGAGGTCCGGCAGGTCCTGGCGAATCATCGGCTTGTTGGGCGGAATGACGACCACATCCAGTTTGTAGATCTTGTGAAACTCCTCCGCCTCGGTAATGGCCGTACCGGTCATGCCGGCCAGCTTGCGGTAGAGGCGGAAGTAGTTCTGGAAGGTGATGGTGGCGTAGGTGTGGTTCTCGCGCTGGACCTGGACCCCTTCCTTGGCTTCGATGGCCTGGTGTAGCCCTTCGCTGTAGCGCCGACCCGGCAGCAGGCGCCCGGTGAATTCGTCGACGATGATGACCTGACCATCCTTGACGATGTAGTCTCGATCACGCTTAAAGAGGACGTGAGCCTTGAGGGCATTCTCCATGTAGCGCGTCAGGTCAAGGTGCTCCTCGGCATAGAGGTTCTGCGTGCCGAGCATGCGCTCCATCTTTTCGATGCCCTCATCGGTCAGCATGACCGTGCGCGACTTCTCGTCGACGGTATAGTCGACTTCGGGCTTGAGCCGCGGGACCAGGCGCGCAAATTTGACGTAGAGATCGGTCGACTCAGGGCCGGGACCGGAGATGATGAGCGGTGTGCGCGCCTCATCGATCAGGATGTTGTCGACCTCATCGACGATGGCATAGTTCAGCTCGCGCTGAACCATCTGGCTGAGGTCGGTGACCATGTTGTCGCGCAGGTAGTCAAAGCCGAATTCGTTGTTGGTGCCATAGGTGATGTCGGCAGCATAAGCGGCCCGCCGCTCGGGACTCTGCGGCTCAACGGCGTTGACGATGACTCCCACGCTCATGCCCAGGAAACGGTAGATCTTCCCCATCCACTCGGCGTCACGGCGCGCCAGGTAGTCGTTGACGGTCACGACGTGGACGCCTTTGCCGGTGAGGGCGTTCAGGTAGACGGGCAGGGTGGCTACCAGGGTCTTGCCTTCGCCAGTCTTCATCTCGGCGATCTTGCCCTGGTGGAGCACCACACCACCGATGAGCTGAACGTCGAAATGGCGCATGTTGAGGACCCGCCGCGCCACTTCGCGGACAACGGCAAAGGCCTCTGGCAGGAGGTCGTCCAGGGTCTTGCCTTTCTGGCGGTAGCGCCGGGCCATATCCTCGCTCAAAGCCTGCATGGCCTCGGCTTTGTAGGCAACCAGCTCCGGCTGCAGATGGGTGAGAATGCGGCTCAGGAGCCGCTCTAGACGCTCGTCGGCCTCTTCATCGGGATTAGAGGCCTGGCGGCGCTCGTCCTCGAAGAGGGCCCAGGCTTTGGCAAAGGCGCGCCGGCGCTCTTGCTGACCGAGCTGCGCCAGATCCGGCTCCACTTCCTGGAGCAGACCCATGATGGCTTCTTCAGGGTTGGGCGCCTCCTCAGGCCAGACCTGGCGCTCCTCAACCAGGTCCATAACGGCTTCGACACGCAGGGCGTTGAGGGTGGGATTGAGCTGCTCGTAGCCAACAGCAAACAGCTCATCCAGGATGTCAGCCAGTCGGTCGCGCAGGACCTCCTCCTGGTCTCGCCGCCGGTCAAGCTTCTGGCGGTAGTCGCTGATGGCCGCCCGCAGTTGCTCGTCGCTGCAGCGCTCGGCCAGACGATCAACGCTGGTCACCGCCTCACGGAAGAGCTTGAGTAGCTCTTCCTCCAGGACTCTTCCCCCCTTAAGGTGAAGGGCGAGCTGCTCACGAAATTCCGCTGTTTTGGAGGCTAGTTCTTCGTCGCTCAGCTTCTGAATCTCAGGTTCAAGCGCGTTGATGCGATCGATGATGGGCTGGATGCGTTTCAGTTCGCGCTGATTGGGATCTCCCAGAATCTTGGTTAGCAGTTGCATGTCGCTCTCTTCTCCTGCAGCCCGGCTGGCATGGTCGTCCGCATCCCTGGCTGGTTGCTGGTGAGTGCCTTCTTGGGGCGATGACGCCAGTTGATCGGCCCGTGTTCTCATTCATTATATCACACCCCGTCTCCCTCAGACGACGAGAGCGGACAGCACGGCACACCTTGACAGTTGAAGGCATGTAATGCCACACTTTATAGTAATCAGGCTTTATGACAGGGAGGGGAGGAACAGCCAGAGTGAGCCGCTCTCAGCTCTCTTGTAAAGCTCAGCCGCTCCGCGCTTTGTTTAAGGATAAAGCGGCTTCAGCAGTTCCAGGAGAAGTGCCAGGCGGCTGACCGGCAATCCTCTCAGACGGGCCACTGATGGCTTTCCGGTTCCTGGCTGGCTAACCGGCATTAGCCCGGCTGGCTGTTAGCACCTGCCCCTGTAGCTTCCTCCTCCCGTTGTCTGCCAGGCTTACCCCAAAGACATCTCCAGTAGCTGGCGCGCCGCTCTGGCCCCGCTCCCTGGTGAGCTGCGACAAGGCGGCGAAGCCCCCAACGAAAGGAGGCGATGGCCCGGCCAGTACGCTGGCTACTCATGCTACAACACTGCTCACGCTCGCCGTCGCTCTGGCCACAAGCAAGGTCGCTACCCGGCTTCCTTGAGCAACGTGAGGCGCGCCCTCTCTGTTCCTGACCGCTCCCTCCAGCGAGCCAGCGTTCGCGCTGAGGCGAACGCCACGTTGTCAGCCCAGTGCAGTCAGGAGGGCGCAACCAGGATACCGTAGTCTGGACGCAAGGAGCAAACAGCGATGTTTCACCAGTTACTGACTCCCGTTGCTAATAACCTCTTGCTCTCCTTTCTTGTAGGGATCATCCCCATCGCCGTCGTCTTGATCCTGCTGGGCGTGATTCGCCTGCCAGCCTGGCTCTCGGCCCTGGCCGGGCTGATCGTTGGCCTGCTCATTGCCGTCTTCGTCTGGCAGATGCCCTTCCAGTTGGCGGCCAGCTCCACCATCAACGGCATGACCTTTGCCCTCTGGCCCGTCATGTGGATTGTCTGGAACGCTATGTGGCTCTACAACGTGGCGGTGCGCTCGGGGAAATTCGAGCTATTTCGCCGCTGGATGGTTCATAATGTGCCGGCGGACCGCCGCATCTTGCTGCTGATCATCGGCTTTAGCTTTGGGGCGCTGATGGAAGGCATCTCGGGTTTCGGAACTCCGGTGGCGATCTGTAGCGCGCTCCTGATCGGCCTTGGCTTTGAACCGCTGGACGCCATTGTGATGACGCTGATTTTCAATACCACGCCGGTGGCTTTCGGGGCGCTGGGAGTGCCGATTACGACCCTGCACGGAGTGACGAATCTGCCGACGCTGGCGCTCTCGGCGATGGTGGGACGCCAGCTCCCTATCTTCAGTCTCCTGTTGCCGTTTTATGCCCTGGTGGTCTACGCTGGCGTGCGTAGCCTGCGCACCTGCTGGCCGGCGGCCCTGGTGGCCGGCCTCTCGTTCGCCCTGACACAGTTTGCCGTCTCGAATTTTATTGGCCCGGAGCTGCCGGATGTGCTGGCCTCCCTGGTCTCGCTGCTCTGCGTGATCCTCTTCGTCCAGGTCTGGCGGCCCCGCGATACGGCGGAGTATATGGCGGCCTTCGCCAGTGCCAACCCCAACGCCGGTAGCAGCACTGGGAGCGAGACGGCCAGCCAGGCTGACGCCGAGCGCCCAACGCTGGGACAGACGCTGCTGGCCTGGCTGCCCTGGCTGCTGGTAAGCGCCGTGGTGATTATCTGGACCTTCGCCGGCGTGGCCAAGATCGGTCAGGTGAATGTGGCCTGGCCCAATCTGCACAATGCCATCTATCTGACGCTCTATAAGAAGCCCTACGCCGCCATCTACACCTTCCAGCCACTGGGTACGGGCACAGCCATTCTGCTGGCCATGTTGCTGACGGCAGCGGTCATGATCGCCTCCGGGGCTCGCCCCGCGATTCTCTGGCAGGCCCTGGCCGATACCTGGCGCCAGTTGCGCTACGCCATCCTCACGGTGATGTTCATCGTGGGCCTGGCCTATCTCTTTAACTACTCGGGGATGTCCTACACCATCGGCCTGGCCATTTCCTCGCTGGGCGTGGTCTTCCCCTTCTTCTCCGTCTTCCTGGGCTGGATCGCCTGCTTCCTCAGCGGGAGCGATACGTCATCGAACGCGCTCTTTGGCAATCTGCAGGTGGTGGCGGCGCAGCAATTAAAGCTGAGTCCGATCCTGATGGCGGCCACAAACTCCAGCGGGGCGGTGATGTCAAAGATGATTTCCCCCCAGAATCTGACGACGGGCGCTTCGACCATCGGCCTGACAGGCAAGGAGGGCCTGGTAGTGCGCCGAACGTTCTGGCACAGCATTATTCTGGCCTGCCTCCTGGGAGCGATCGTCATGGCTCAGCAGTACCTGGTGCCTGGCATCATTCCCCAGTAGGCTTTCCCGCTTTCTTCAACTCACAATCCAGGTCGAGCGGCTGGCTGCGCGGAGGGACGTGCCCGCACCTGTCTTTCTTCAAGGGGTGTGCTCACGTCCCCCGCTTTCTGTTCCTCCTCCTACCCCTACTCTCAGCTCTCAGGGAGAGTTCCAGGACGAGGCCCACTCCCCGAGCACCGATCGGCTGATAACCAATTGTTGACCAGAATGTGTCAATATCTCAACTTGACTTTAATACGATTTTTATTGACACTATATGTAGCTACCTGCTATGGTAAGCTGGCAGTTTTGGGCCTTGTGCGAGCAACGGGGTCCCGCCGCACCCACCGCCCAAAGGCTGGCAGCCGCTTTCTTCAGAGCATAGAGTTGGTCCAAAGAGCAAATTCTCCCCTTCCCTGACGTTATGAAGAAGAGGCGGAAGCAGCTAGCTACAACCGCCGGAGCTGGTTAACTGGGTTAGATCGTCACCTGAACGCAGAGGTTTTTTTGCTCATGAGCAGCCAGTACCCTCAAGGCAGAGCCGGTTCTCCAGATGCGCGCAGGCAACAGTTTGTGGTGATGAACCTCCTCTTGCGCGCTGTTGCCGCTATGTATACAATCGATGAACTCTTCCAGTGGCTCTGTTATGCCTTTATCGAGCACTTTCAGACGGAGTTGATCGAGTTTTGGACACCGCTCCTGACACCGGCCCGCACGTCCGTGCTCCATCTGCGCACGATGCTTCCCCGCGATCCCTCTCTGCCAGAGCAGATTACCTATAATGAGCAGATGCTGCTGATCGCTCAGCGCTTCGCCTTTGAGCAGCGGCCCATTCAGACCTTTGCTATTGAGGCCCTCTTTCCTCCGCCGCAGGTGAGCTTGCTGCATCAGTATGCCTGCCATTACTGTCTCGGCGGTTTCATGAGCAGCCCTGTCTTGCTCCCTCCTCCGCCTGCCACTCCAGGACCCCAGGAGCCGCTGCCTTTCGCCCTGACCTATCTGTTCTTCGTGGGCTACCCGCCCCAGGCTGACCTGCAACAGGCCATCACGACCTTGCTGCGCCAGACCATCGGCCTGGCCACTCAGCGCGGCCTGCTTCTCCCCCTGCCGACGGGGACCTCAGCCGCTCCTGGACCTGGGCCGGGACCGGCGACGATGGTGCCAGGTATGGCAGGATCTCCAGCTTTTGCCCGCACTCCAGGCCCAGGCCGCCAATCGCAGCCGGTGCCTCTGACAGCCCTGATTCCCCGGCGGAAGGAGGATGCCGAATTGTTGACTTCTGAGAATCCTTTCGCGCGCTCGGCAGCTATCGGCGACAAGCGGGCCCGCCGCCTTCATGCCGCCATCGATGGGATCCAGAGCATCGCCGAGCTGGCCCAGAGCACGGGGATGGAGCTGGCCGATGTCCTGGCTGCCCTGCAGGTCCTGGTGAAAATGCGGCGTGTGGAACTGGTTGATCCCAACGGGCGCCCTGTTAGCGCTGAACGGCTCTTCGAGCCTTGAGTCGACCGGCGAATCAATCGCGACGCCCACTCCGCTGCCGCGCAGAGACGGTCCTCGCCTGGTCCGACTGCACTCTTTCTGGTTCTGGCTATTTCCTGGTTTCTTCTAGCTCTCGCTCGCTAGGAAGGAGGCAAACGTGGGTTTCAGTTGGATGCCCATCGTGCTGGCAATTATTCTGATCGCAATTACGCTCTTTGTGACCCTGCGCGTGGCGGTCGCCTATCCCCAGGTGCGCAGCACACGCCTGCTGATGTTGGGAATCTCGATGGGGATGATCGCGCTTACTGGCCTGGCCGATTTGCTGTCGATGCTGGTGACGAGCGTGACGCTCCATACCGACTGGTTCCTTTACCTGGGCCAGGCTTGCGCCTATCTCTTTATTTTGCTGAGTCTGCTCAATAATTCGGACGAGTATCTAAACGCCCTGCTGCGCCTGCAGATTATTTGCTCGCTGGCGGCCTTCTGTATCGGCCTGCTCTCCCCGATCCTGCCCGATCTGCCGAATGTTGGCCTCCGCGCGACCCTAAGCGGCTCTCGCTCGCTTCTGTGCCTGGGCATTTTCTATTTGTATACCACGGCCCTGCTCAAGAAGCCGACTCGCTTCGCTTTTCTGATGGGGACGGCCTTCCTCTTCCTGGGCCTGGGCTATCTGATGATCTTCCAGAAGTATTTCTTCGTGGATTCTCTGCTGGTCGATAACATCGGCGACGGCCTACGTATCATCGGGTTGGTGGCAATGCTGCTGGCTGTCCTGGGAAGCTGAGTGAGGGTGTGTCGGGTTGCCTGGCAGCCAGCGAGCCGAAGATGAGCCAGGGAGAGTGGGGGAGTCCCTCCCTCTCACCTGGCTCTCGCGCCTGCTCTAGCCTTTGTGGCTGGCGCTCGCTACAGAGTCCTGACCGGGTTCGTGAACGTAGCTCCGGCTACTAGCCAGCCGGAGGCTTCGACGTCGTTGCCGACCCTGGCCGCGTCCCGACCGAAAGCTGCTTGCCTCCCAGACCTCTGCTGACCTTTGCCGATGCCATATTCCAATCCAGTTCCCCCCGCATCCGCGAGAATGCCTTCGTCCTTCTCAGATCCTCTCGCGCCCAGTCCCGCCATTGGAACAGGTCTGTGATGCGCCTTTCGGATCTACGAAGACGAAGGGGCGCCCGGCCATGCGGCCTTGAGGCCGACCATCGCTGTGAACGTACCCTTTTCGGCATCGGGAACCGACTTGTTTCCGCCCTGCTTTGTTCATAGTCAGGGTTTTAACCGTACCTTCGCTGCTGTGGCGCAGGGACGGTTTTCCCCTCCCTGAAGGCCGGGATAGCCCGGCCGTTCACCGCCCTGCACACAGCGGAAGAGGCTGTCATAAGCAGGCTTGGGATGCAGGATCACGTCTTTGGAGCACATGAGAAGCATGCTGCTGAGAGGGCCTCTCTCCACTCCGTGGGGCGTTCCGCTTGCCAGAGAGCAGGCGTAGCTGGCGCAGGCAAGATCGCCAGGCAATGGATCGCAGACTCCTCCCTGACTGGGCAGGGAAAAGCTGGTCTGAGCGGCTCAGCCTACAATTCCAGGTGGCCGCTGGTATGTCCTTCACTCAGCAGCAAGGCAGATCTGGCCCGGGTGAAGGCCAGCGAGAGCCGAAAGCCGCCAGGGCGGTCCAATCGGGCCTGGCCAGCTTTGCGCTGCCCACCTAGTCGGAGTAAGCCAGGGGCAAAGCGAACCAGAAGGTCGCTCCCTGGCCAGGTTTGCTCTCCAACCCCACCTGCCCGCCGTGAAGCTGGATGATGGTCCGACAGATGTGCAGGCCCAGCCCTAGCCCAACGGGCGAGCCTTCCTGAACGGGGATACCGGGCGCGCGATAGAAGCGCTCCCAGATGCGCTGCTGCAGCTCAGGCGGCACGCCCGGCCCCTCGTCACGTACCAACACCCGAGCCTGCTGGCCTTCCACGAGGAGGCGCACCTCAATGGGGCGCTCAGGAGGCGCATAGCGAATGGCGTTGAGCAGATAATTAGTCAGCACCTGACCGATGCGGACGGCATCGACCTCGACCACGACCTCCCCGGCGCTCTCGATACTGAGGCGGAGGTCGCGTCCAGGGTGCACCTGTTGCTGACTCTGTACCACCTCACGTACGATCGCCGCCAGATCACAGCGCCGACGGACCAACTGTAAGGTCTCTGACTGGATGCGCGAGAAATCCAGGAGGTCCCCAACGAGACGATCCAGCAGATCGACCTGGGCGATCGAGCGGTCAAGCAGCTCGGGAATGCTGGCCAGGCGCTGGAGCACAGGCTGCACCTGGAGCGGGGACTGCCTGGTCGGGCCGCTGCCAGCCGCGCCGCCCAGATCGCGACCAAGGACGCTGGCTTTTTGCAGGAGCCGCTTGATCAGTTGGGCATTGGCCTTAAGGACGGTCAGCGGGGCCCGCAGCTCATGGCTGGCGAAGCTGATGAATTCATCCATGCGGCGGTTGGCCTCGCGCAGGGCCAGCACACTGGCTCGCGCCTCGGCTCGCTCTTCTAGCAAATGCTCGCGTTCGAGGACGAGGGTGGCCATCCGGGCCACGGCTGCCGCCAGGGCCAGCTCGTCAGGGCTGTAGCTGTGCTCTTCAGGCCCGTAGTCGACGCTCAGGAGACCTATGAGCCGCTCTCGCAGGCACATGGGGATGACGAGTAAGGCCCGCAGAGGGTAGCTGCGGACCTGGCGGCGCAGGTGCTCAAATTCAGGGGCTGCGAGGTCGATGAGCAGGCTTTCCCCGGCACGCAGCCGTTCCAGCAGGGGGGCGCTCAGAAAGGCGCCCAGCGGCACCCCAAGCACGATCTCTTGCCAGAGTCGCTCTTGCTGGGGAGTGACCCCTGTGACGGCGACGTGCTGGATGCGCTCGGTTCCACGCTCCAGTCCGAGCATGGCCACCCGCCGACAGCCAAGCACCTGGCGCGTTAGCTCCCCCAGACGCAGCATGACCAGACGTGTCTGGCCTTCACCGCTCTGCTGTTCCCCCTGGGCCTGGAGGGGCAGCGGCTCTTCGCCGGGCTGGACGAGGGCCTCAGCCATGGCCAGCAAAGCTTCCAGAGCCCTGTGAGCGCGCTGCTCCAGCCGCCGCCGCGCAGTAACCTCACGTCCGATGATGACCGCCCCAATGATCTGGCCGCGACTGCCGCGCACGGGTGCGCCGCTGAAGCTGAAGATGGCTTCTTCACCTCCAGCAAGCTTGATCTTGATATCAACCGCCTGCTCCCCAGCGATGGCCTGCCCCTCCTGGAGAATGCGCTTGAGCGGCGCAGAGGTGGGGGCCTCGCTGAGTAGCAGCTCCTCGACCGCCTCAACTGTCTCCCCTACCCGAGGCTGGCCTTCCTCGCCGGCCGCGCTCAGAGCCGCCAGTCGGGCATGATCAGGCTGCAAGAGGGGCAGCAGCCGACGGGCCACAGCGTTGAGATAGACCAGACGCCCGCGATGATCGTAGAGCAGTACACTGTCGCCACTGGCCTCTAAGACAGCCCGCAGCCGACGACGATAAAGCTCAAGCTCATGCCGCAAGACGGCTTCGTCCGTGCACGAGTCGAGCCGAGCAAGCAGCGAACGTAGATGCTCCCGCTCCTCCGGCTCATAGTCCGGCAGGTGGCGCAGGAGATGCTGCCGCGCCTGCTCATCAGCAGCGCGGGCCTGCTCTGGATAGGCCGCGATCCAGAGATGACAGGTCTCCACAAAGGCCAGAAAAGCCTGCAGTGAGGCATAGGCGCCGGGTACCAGCAGACGCCGCAGTTCCTGCCGGGCCTGCTCGCTCTGCTCGCCCGGCAAGAGCAAAGCCGCGGCGGCCCAGAGCAGGGCCTGCTCCAGGGCAGTGGCCGGCTCGGGCCAGTGCTGCAATGGCTCGGGCTGAGCAGCCAGCAGCGCAAGCTGGGCCGCGCGCTCCTCATCGCTGACAGGCTCTCGCAAGAGCGCAGCGATGGTCGTGACCCTCTGCCCCTGATGAAGGAGCCAGGCCAGAAGATAGTGCAGACAGTGGGGCACAGGCCGCTGGTAGGTCAGAAGCGTAAAGAGCCGGGCGCGAAAGGGCGCGGGCAAAAGACTGGTGGCGCTCATAGCCTGCTCTTGCTGCCTGAGCTGCTGGAACTGCACCGGGTCAGCCTGGGCAGCGGCCAGATAGGGAGGGAGCAACTTCAATGAGTCCGTGCTTGCACTGCTAAACGATTCGCTGCTCTGCATGGATCACCAACGTAGCGGATGGCGCAGATCTGACAGCGAGAAGGCCAGGCCGCCGGCCTTCCCGTTCTTTCTCACTATAGTAGAGGGATACAAGTCGAGGAACAAATGTGGAAAGCATCGCAACCTCGCCAGCCTCCCCGCACGCCATCCGCTCAGCCTCGGCCTCAGCCCTGGCAATCAGACGGAGTGAGGCTTGCAGGGTGGCGTCTGCTTTGCAACAGGTTCCTCTCGGCCTCACTTCTATCCATCAGCTTGCTGGCCACCCTCTCGAGAGAAAGGCCCAACCAGCAAGTAATCTCGTCAGCTTTTTTAGCGATCCGTCGACCGCCCAGCAGGGAACAGATCGACCGATCAAGCAGGCGATAAACTAACTAACGTTCAACCGGTTACCGGTCACGGAAAGCGAGGCACAGAGGGAGAAGGATAGGGCCAGCTCCGGGCAACGGTCGCTCAAGCGGGGGGCGAGTGCGCCGGTTTTCGTCGGGAGCCGACGTTTTAGCCCTCCAGGCCGGAGGCCTCCGGCCTGCAGCGGTCGCACCGATTCTCAAAGCAATCACCTTTTTTACAGCAGGAACCGCCAATCATATAAACCACTTGACATCTCTGCATCGAGTGTGTAAACTCAACCTCAAACACTCGTGACTGCCTCTGTGCCATATCTCTAGTCTACCTGCTCTGCTCTCAACAATCAAGCATGAGCAGGGAGGGGGTTACATGGCGCTCAAAGCAAGGAGAGCGCTGGCCAGCCAGGTGCGTCAGCGGCTGCGCATCCTGATCAGCACGGGCATCTATCCCCCTGGCTCCCGCCTCCCGAACGAAGGAGAGCTGGCCGAGGCCCTGGGCGTCAGCCGCACAACGTTGCGCGAGGCGTTGCAGGGACTGGCCGAAGAAGGGCTAATTCTGCGCCGGCATGGTCATGGAACCTTTGTCAACCAGTATCCGCAGCAACTGACAACCAGCTTTGATCGCAACTTCAGCATCGGCGACCTGATCCGCGCGGGGGGACATAGGTCCACCACGCGCGATATCGTCATTCAGACAAGGCCAGCCCAGTCCTATGTGGCGACACGGCTCTCCCTGCTGCCCGAGGACGAGGTGCTGGTGATCGAGCGCGTCTTCCTGGCCGATCAGCGGCCTGTGGCCTTCTCGGTGGATTGTCTACCGGCGATCCTCCTGGCAGAGGCCAACTATGAATTGACCGATCTCTATGGCGACTCGCTCCACGCCTTTCTCGCCCAGCGGCTCGGCCTGACCGTCCACCACGGTATCGCCCAGCTTCGGCCCTTGTTGGCCGAAAGCTGGTTGGCGCAGAAGCTCGATCTCTCCTCGGGTACCCCTCTGCTCTATCTGGAGCAAGTCGACTACACGCTGGAACAGCGGCCCGTGCTCTTCTCGCAAGCCTACCACGTCGCCGATGCCCTGGAGTTTATCGTCTACCGCCGAGGACCAGGCGAGCGCTGATCAAAATGGCCCGGCCTAAGTCCTGGCCCGGGCGCCGAACGGGGGAGGGGCCGCGAGGGATCCCAGGCTGACGAGGGTGACCCCATGTTCCCACCGACTCGTTCCCTCGCCACAATGGTATATAATAGGGGTTGTGAGCGCGGCGCGAGCAGCGCCGCTTGCTCGATCACGCCTGGAGCTTGCAAGCATGAGTACATCCGCGTCCTCCTTTACCAGGTACCGGGTCGCCGCTATCCAGTATGCACCACAGCCGGGCCAGAAGGAGCAGAATATCGGCGACCTGTTGCGTCTCGTCGAGGAGGCCGCCCGTCACGACGCGCGCCTGATCGTGTTGCCCGAGCTGGCCACGACCGGCTACTGCTGGGAGTCGCGCGAGGAAATCGCCCCCTACGTCGAGCCTGTCCCCGGTCCCACCTGCACGCGCTTCGCCGAGCTGGCCGCCGCCTATGGCTGCTACATCGCCCTCAGCCTGGCCGAAGTCGATCCCGAAACCGATGTCTACTATAATACGACGGCTCTCCTTGGACCCCAGGGCCTGCTCGGCAAGTACCGCAAGCTGCATTCGTACATCGCCGAGCCTCGTTGGGCCCGCGATGGCGATCTGGGCCTGCCGGTCTGGGAGACCCCCTTTGGACGCCTGGCGATCCTGGTATGCATGGATGCGATGTATTTCGAGGCCGCGCGTCTGGCCGCGCTGCGCGGGGCCGAGGTCCTTCTCTTCCCCTGCGGCTGGCTGGATGAAAAGTGCCCCAGCAGTTGGTGGATGCTGCGCGCTTTCGAAAACGGCCTCTATCTGATCGCCGCTAACCGCTACGGGCGTGAGCGCGGGGTGCAGTTCAGTGGCGGGAGCTGCATCTTGAACCCCGATGGCTCGATCCAGGCTTACCGCGACGATGGCGAGGGGATCGTCTACGGCGAGGTCGATCTGGAGCGCTGCCGCACGAAGAGCTGGGGGCCCGCCGGCGAAGAGCCGTTGGGCGATCGGCTGGCGGACCGCCGCCCGCGCGAGTACGTCTCGCTGGTGCATAATACCTACCTCTGGGAGCCGCTGCGCTTCCACGGCCTCTATCACACCCATGAGCTGCCCCCCGGTCAGCTCTCCTGCGCCGCTTTTGTGCAGTTTGAACTGCGCGAGCTGCTCTCTCCGCCCGACGAGCAGCCAGGAACTACCGCCCCCTCAAGCGCAAGCGAGGCGCGCCTGGAGCGTCTGAGGTCGGTGGTGCGCTCGCTCCTGCGCGTCCACGAGCCTGCTTATCCCGATGTGCTGGTTCTGCCGGAGCTGACATTGCCGGGGCCATCCGATCCCACTCATCCCGATTTTGCCGCCCGCATGCGGGCCGGCGCCATCCGCGTGCCCGGTCCCGAGACCGAGGCTCTGGTGGCCCTGGCTACCGAGTTCCAGCTTAGCATTGTCCTGGGGGTCGCTGAATGCACATATATTGATGGAAAGGCCGAGCCGGCATATTACAATACGGTGCTGCTGCTCGATCCCGAGGGAGTTCACGGGGTCTATCGCAAGCTGCACCTGACGCGCGCCGACCGGCGTTGGGCCACGCCGGGCGATCTCGGCCTGCCGACCTTCGATAGCCCGGTGGGGCGCATTGGTCTGGCGACGGGCTATGATGTGCTCTTCCCGGAGACGCTGCGCGTGCTGGCCGGCAAGGGCTGCGACCTGGTCTGCGCTCCGACGCTGCTCAATTTCCCCCACCCCATCGGCTTAGGTCCGACGGCGGTCCCCTTTGGCCCCCACGTGGCGCCCGAGGGCTACGATCCCTTGCACTACCTGCCCTGGCGCATCCGAGCCGCTGAGCATCATGTCTACCTGACAATTGCTAACTGGAGCGGCGAGGCCAACGGGGTGCGCGCCAATGGCTTCAGCGGCATCTTCTCGCCTTCTTGCGCCAGCTATCCCTGGCGCGAGGTGATCGCCGAGGAAGGCGAGTCGACCCTGATGCTGATGACGATCGACACCCGCGAGCAACGCACTGGCCGGCGCTCGACAACGCTCTCGCCGACCTACGCGCCCGGCGATGTAGCCGGCTCCCTGACCGGCGAGCTAGCCTACGATATCCGCGAGACGATCCCGGGCAACGTGGTCCGGGCCAAACCATTGTTGCGCAAGCGCCAGCCTCTGTGGTACCTGGACCTGGTCCGGCCCTCTTCTGGCGTGGTCTCTTCTGCCCCGGCTCACTCGCCCGCCACGCCAGCCGCGCGCTGAGACCACGCGAGCCAGTGAGGCCGGGCATCTTCGGTCCCTGGGCGATTCTGCCTTTTTGTTCGCTCTGCGGCGCGTCCAGCAGTTCGGTCGGATACTAGCCAGCCGCGCCTCACTGCTGGCGTGCCGTTTCGCTTGCAGGCATCGATCTGAGTAATCGCTGCTACCTGTATCTGCTTGATTCTCCGGTTACACGTGATGAATAATCTAGCTTTGTTCGCTCAGTTTCAGCGCCGTCTGAGCGCCGCTGGCGGCGTGGCCCAGTGGGCCGAGGATCTGGCCCAGGCCGCTGAGTTCATCGCAACCCATCCCGCGCTCTCTGAACAGCGCCTGATTATTCCGCCCGCCTTCGCAGCCCGCCAGCCCTGGGGAACCATCCTGTCGCTCTTGCGGGAGCGCGGCATCCATCTGGAAGAGGCCGGCAGGCCCGAGGAGGTCGCCGATGCCCCCGCCGGCCTCTCCAGCGCCGCGTTGGCGATCGCCGAGACCGGCTCGGTCTTGCTGGCCGACAATGCCCTGGCGGCGCGCATTGTGGGTATGCTGACGCTGACCCATTTCGTCCTCGTCTCCGCCGGACAGTTGGTTCCGCGGCTCGACGAGGCAGCTGCTCTGCTCCAGCGATTGACCCGTGCCGGTCCTCAGCAGGAGCACTATATTTCTCTGGTCACCGGTCCAAGCCGCACCGCCGATATCGAACGTACCCTGACGATCGGCGTTCAGGGGCCGCGAGACCTCTGCGTGATCGTCGTCGCTTCGCCCACAAGTGAGCTTTCTCCTTCTACCCATCAGCAAGCAAAGGACGAGTACGATGAGCCATCAGGAGCATAGACAGGCGCAGACCTTCGACCCTCAGACGAGCGGAGCAGGAGCTGTCCCCGTGGTCCACGACATGCCTCCTTTCGCGGAACGCCTTCAGCGGGGCCTGGAGGATGAGAACATGCACCGCGCACTGGAGCGCTTCACGCCGAGCTGGCGCCAGTCGCGTCAGGCGCTCTTCGAGGTCGCGGCAGAGGAATACGGCTCCGACTACAGCTTTGCCCATCTGCGTCAACGCCTGCGGGCCGCCAAGGACGAGGCGATTGCTCGCCAGGAGGAGCTGGTGGCCCTCTTCAAGGAGCGGGCTACAGCCGCCGGCGCTGTGGTCTATGAGGCCCGCACCGCCGAAGATGCCAGCCGCTATGTGTACGAGCTTTGCCAGCGCAAGGGCATCAGGCTGGTAGTCAAATCGAAGACGATGGTCAGCGAGGAGATCGAGCTGAACCACTATTTGGAGGAGCGCGGCATTAAGGCGGTCGAGACCGACCTGGGCGAATGGGTGGCACAGCTCGCTCATGAGCGACCCTCGCATATGGTGATGCCAATCATTCACAAGACTCGCCAACAGGTCGGCGAGGTGCTCAGCCGGGCGACCGGGCGCGAGATTTCGCGCGAGAATGTGGCCGAACAGGTGGCCGTGATCCGCCGCGAGCACCGTCAGGCCTTCTTGACTGCCGGTATGGGCATCAGCGGGGCCAATGCGCTGATCGCCGAGAGCGGCACGGTGATGCTCAATACCAACGAAGGCAATGGGCGCATGGTCACCTCGCTCCCGCCGGTGCATGTGGTGCTGGCCGGCTACGATAAGTTGCTGCCCACCTTTGCCGATGCAATCACCCAGATCCGCCTGCTGGCCCGCAGCGCTACGGGCCAGCCTATGACCAGCTACACGACCTTTATCACGGGACCGGACCGGCCCGGTAAGGAGGTCCACATTGTTCTGCTGGACAATGGGCGCAGCGTCATGCGGGCCGACCCCCGCTTTAAGGAGGCCCTGCGCTGCATCCGTTGCGCCGCTTGCGCCAATATCTGCCCTCCCTATCAGCAGGTGGGCGGCCATGCCTTTGGCTACATCTACAGCGGCGCCATTGGTCTGGTTGTGACGCCCTTCCATCATGGCCTGGAGGCCGCCGCTGGTCCGCAGAGCCTCTGTGTGAGCTGCAACGCCTGCGAGACCGTCTGTCCCGTGGAAATTCCTCTGCCTTCCCTCATCCTGGACGTACGCAGCCGGGTGGTCGCCAGCGAGGGCCTGCCCTGGCTCAAGCGCCTGATCTTCGGGGTATTGGCCCGCCCTCGCCTCTTCGATCTGCTGACGCGCCTGGCCGCCCTCGGTCAGTGGCCGGCTACGCTGGGTACTCCCTACGTGCGCTATCGCCACCTGCGCCCCTTCTCCAGCCTGCCTGGTCTGAGTGCGCTGGCCAGGCTGACGCGCTGGCGTAGCCTGCCAGCCTTTGCGCTCCGTCCTCTGCGCGATCGCGTCGGCCAGCGCGCCGATCTGGCCGCTGCCCGCCACCAGCGTCGTCCAGACCAAATTACCGTCTGCTACTTCGCAGGCTGCATGACCGATCGCCTCTACCCCGAGATGGGGCAGGCCGTGATTCGCATTCTGGAGAGCAGCGGCCTGCGGGTCGTCTTTCCACGCGCGCAGCACTGCTGCGGCCTGCCAGCCCTCAATTCGGGCGACCGTCTTCACGGCCTGGCCATGGCCAAGCAGACCGTGCGTGCCCTGGAGCGCGCTCTCGACGAGAGCGGGGCGGACTATATTGTCTGCGCCTCGACAAGCTGCGTCGTCACCCTCATCCAGGACTATCAGCGCCTCTTTGAGGATCTGCAGCTCCAGAGCTGGCTCAACCGCACCAGGGCTTTGGCCGGGCGGATCATGGATTTTACGAGCTTCCTGCTGCGGGTGCTGGTGGCCCAAGAGCGCTTGCCCAGACTGCACCGTCCCGCGCCCGACGCGGTTCCCGTCGTGACCTACCATGATTCCTGTCAGTCGTGCAACTGCCTGGGTCTGCGCACGGAGGCCCGCCAGATTATTCGCGACGTGCTCGGCCTGGAGCTGCGCGAGATGAGGGACTCCGACGTCTGCTGCGGCTTCGGTGGCTCAACCTCGATCGAGCACCCGGAGGTAGCGGAGCGCCTGCTGGCGCGCAAACTGAGCCACGCCGAGGAGACCGGGGCAAGGCTGCTGGTCTCCGATAATCCCGGCTGCCTGATGCACCTGCGCGGCGGGGTCGACGCTCATGGCAAATCGCTGCGCGTCCTGCATCTGGCCCAACTGGTAGCGGAGTACCTCCCCTGATCCCCCCGGCAAGAGGGAAGTCACCCAGGCTAAGCCAGGCCAGGCCAGAGCCTTCCCAGGAGAGACGGATCCGCCTCCTGCCGGTGGGCCTGGCCTGACGCTCCGCCTACAATTGCATTATAACGAACCGCAGAGTATACTGTTAATGCGCCAGGACGAGAGCGCTGTTCCCGCCAGGAAGCCGGCTCTTCTCTCGCTGGCGTCCCAACTATTTTTCAGCGAAATTGGAGCGCAACGTCTGGCCAGACTGGCGTTGTGGGAAAGGCGGTCAGCCGTGAGCTGTATCTACTGCGAGATGATCAGCGGGAAAGTGGAGGCCAACTTTGTTTATCAGAGCGATGAGGTGGTGGCCTTTCTGAGCGAGGAGCAGCCGAATCCCTACAAGGTGGTGGTCGCGCCGCGCAAGCATATCGAGACCATCTATGATCTAGACGACGAGCTTGCCGCTCGCATCTTTCAGGCTACCGTGCACGTAGCCCGCGCGATTCGCCGGGCCAGCAACTGCCCCGGGCTGAGCCTGGTTCAGGCCAACGGCCATGCCGCTCAGCAGCTTGTACGCCATTTCCACCTTCACCTGCTGCCTCGCTTCCCTCACGATAGCGCCCTGGGACGTGTCTTTCTCCGCTGGGAGGGCTGTCCGGCTGAGCGCGATGAGCTAGAGCGCCTGGCGGCAGACCTCCACGCCCAGCTCTCTCCTCAGTAGCGTCCCCCCTGGCAACCGCGGCTGAGCAAGCGGAGCAAGCCCCCACCAGCCCGGCTATCTGTCGATCTGGAGCTGGTCAGGCTCAACCACGTCTCCCTCCTTCTTGTATAGCTCTACAAGGACTTCCGTGGCCGTGAAGTGCATGCCCTCCTCCTTTCTTCTTCCCATTATCTTCTTCCCATAATTGGGTGTTTTTTAGATGTCAACTGGCGAAGCCGCAAAGAACTCTATCAGCTGCTCCTTTGCTGGCGCAATGCTCCCTCGTTCCCTTCGGAGAAATGCTCCACATAAATTTATCTATGATATACTATGTTCATCCCTACTCTTTACCCCGGCCTGCCACGAGCAAGCTCAAGCCTGCCACGCTCAGCAGATCGGCTGGCCAGCCGACGGCCAGGCAGGCAGGTAGTCAGCGAGCGCGCCGGAGGGCAAGACCGGAGAAAAAGGACCTAGTAAGCCAGGATGGCGGGGATAAGCGATGAGAACGGTCATCACCAGGCGTCTAACGCCCAGCTACCTTCAGCAGCTCTTTCGCGAAAGCAGCCTGGCAACGGGAGCTGCCGCACTGACTGTCTTTCTGAGCCTTCTCTGGATGGCCCTGCGACTGGGAGGCAGCCAGGTCACCGCCCTTTTCTCCGATGCCATGTACAGCCTCTGCGCCCTGGGTGCCGCCGCCCAGGCCGCTCTCACCGTCTGGCGTAGCCGTTATGGCCCCTTGCGTCTCTCTGTCCGCTACCAGTTCGCCTGGTCGCTCGTCAGCATTGCCATGCTGCTCGACGCCCTCGGCGGCTTGCTCTACTTCTATCGCGACTGGCAGGGACAGGCAAACGTCGTTCCTTCCCTGGCCGATCTGGCCTTCTTGCTCAACTATCTGCTGGTCATCAGCAGCCAGCTTCTGATCCTGAGCGGTTTCAAGCTGAACCGCACGGTGCTGCTGATTCTGTTGGACTCGCTGATCACGACGCTCTGTCTGTTGGGGGCCGTCTGGTTCTTTCTGGTCGGCCCGTCTTACACAGCCTTGCGCCAGAGCGGCTTCGATCTGGCCACTCTGGGAGTCAGCTTGAGCTACCCCATCCTCGATCTGCTGATTGTTCTCGCCAGCGCCATGCTGCTAACGCTGGCCCGCGTAGAGCGGCCTTTGCGCTCCTCACTTCTGCTGCTCATCATCGGCGCCTGCTCTTTACTGTGGGCCGATAGCTGGTACTGCTATCTGGTGCTGCACCACGCCTACGTCTCGGGGACGCCTTATGTCGATACCGGCTGGCTGCTCTTTTTTGCTTCGCTGGGCTTGACCGCCTCCTGGCAATACAGGGCCCTGGCCCAGCAAGCCGATCGCCAGCATCGCCAGGTTCCTGAGATCGGCCATGTTCTGGAGGAGACCAGCCAGGGCCTGGGCGACGAGGGGTCTCTGGTGAGCGACTACCCCTCCGACCAGGTGCTCTTCTTCCAGAGCCTGCTGATCTATCTGCCGTTCACTATCGAGATCGTGCTGACGCTCTATTCCAGCTTGATCCACGACAGCATCCGAGCCGCCTTTCTCGATACGCTGACGGCAGCAGTGGCTATCTGTCTCTTCCTGCGCTATCTGTTGACCGATCGCCAGAACAGCGAGCTGCTGCGCGAGCGCGAGGAGCGTCGTCAGGAGGCGGAGCGCCTGCGCGTGCTGACGGCCCAGCTCAGCGAGATTCTGGAGCTGAATCCTTTGCTGGAGCGCATTGTGAGCCTGGCCCCCACGGCCCTGGGCTGTGAGGCGGCTATGCTGCTGATCCAGGAGCAGGCTCCTTTTCCCGATATGCCGGCCAGCCTGAAGATCTATGTGGCCTCGCCCTCTGGCGAGCAGGTGATGCTCTGGCGCTTCGAGGGACAGCGCTTCGACTGCTGCGCGATTCTGCAGCCACGCGAACTAGAGGTACGCTGGTCAGCCCTGACTCCCGAGTACCTGCCCGCGGAGATGGCAGCCTGGTACGCTCAGGAGCAGGTGCAAACCAGCCTGGTGATCCCTCTCATGTACCAGGAAAAGCACCTGGCTAATCTGCTCTTCTGCAGTCGGACGGAACGCTCTTTCTCGCCCGCCCAGAAGGCCACGGCGCGCGCTTTCGCTGAGCAGGCCGCCACGGCCCTCGAACACGCCTTTCTCTATCAGGAAGCTCGCGAGCAGGAGGCTTTCGCACAGGCTCTGGCCAATATCGCCACCCGCCTCAATTCGGCCATCGTCGAGCCTACCGAGATTCACCAGATCATTTGTCGCGAGGGGGCTAACGCCCTCGATGCCGATTATGTGCTTCTCTACACCCCCGATCAGCATGGCAGCCTGCTCCCCCAGGCCCTTGCGGTCAGCGCCAGCGAGCCTTCCAGCGAGCTGAGCGAGTGGCCGGTGATCTACGAACATGAGTACGAGGCGCAGGCCCTGACCTCGCCACAGCCCACGCTGATCCCGCTGAACCATTGCTACCAGCTTGATCCGCCGCTGGCGCCCGTGCCAGCGGCCCTGCCGGTCGGCGTTGGCGCTGTGGGCGCAATGTCGCTGGCAACGCATCCGCTGAGGCGCCAACGCATGCACCGTGCCCTGTCGCTGCGCGAGATGCTGGCCAGACGCTACGTACCAACAGCCATTCTGGCTCCCCTCTTCTCGCGCAATGTCGCCGTTGGTCTCCTGGTACTCGCCCGCTCCCTGCGTCCAGGCACCCAGGAGCGTCAGCCTCTGGGCCTGCCCGACCTGGCACGGGCCCAGGGCTTTGCCGAGCAGGCCGCAGTGGCTTATACCAACGCCACCCTGTACCAGCAGCTACGCACCGCGCACCAGCAGCTGCAAGAGCTGGATCAGCTCAAGGACCAGTTCATGATCACCGCTTCCCACGAGTTGCGCACTCCTTTGACGGCTGTCCAGGGCTACCTGGAGCTGCTGGCCCAGTACGATGAGGCTCTCTCGCCTGAGCAGCGTCACGAGTTTCTGCATAAGACGCGCCTGGCCTGCGATGAGCTGGTCCTTCTGCTCAACAACGTGATGGATGCCAGCCGTCTGGAGGTTGATGCAGGCATTCGTCCGGCCCATATTGAGACGGTGGCTGTTGAAGACATCGTGCAAAGCGTGGTCGATATGATGGAGCCGCAGCTGACCCAGGAGGAGCGCCTCGTCTACCTGGATATCCCTCCCGATCTGGCCGTGCAGGCCGATCCGGTGCGCCTGCGCCAGATCTTGCGCAACCTGGCCATGAACGCGCTCAAGTATTCGCCGCCCGCGACACCGATTACTTTTCGCGCCCGCGCCTCGCTGGATAGCAGTTCGCTGCGGCCCTGCGTCTTGATCAGCGTCAGCGATCGTGGCAAGGGGATCCGCCCAGAAGATCAGCCGAAGCTATTTCAGCGCTTTGTGCGCCTGGAGAGCGACGTTAATAGCCCGGTACGCGGCTCGGGCCTGGGCCTCTACATCTCGCGCCGTCTGGTAGAGGCGATGAAGGGGAAAATCTGGGTGGAAAGTAGCGGCGTGCCGGGCGAGGGAGCGACCTTCACGATTGAGCTGCCACTGACAAGCAATGGACTGAACTAGCCAGCTCAGGAGCATGCAGGCTCTCCTGACAGCCTGCCCCTGTCTTCTCCTGCCCCCCGCCCCGTCTCTCATCCTGCTGATCCGTTTGTTCGCTTGTCTGGCAAGGGCGAGATCAGAGGGGAGGCGCCTCGCCTGCTCGGGCCTGACGCACCGAAGCCCGGCCAGCCAAAGCGGGCCAGAGTCGTGGGCCTTGGGAGGCCTGGGCAGGCAGCGCAGAGCAGACAGGCCAGCGAGCGAGCGCAGAAGGATCCTGGAACATTCCCTTCCTTTCTGCCTTGTCTCAACTAGTCGAGCCGGCGCTCTTTGCGCTTCTGTGCCCCACCCGCCCGCGCCAGCCTCACGCGCCCATTTACTTTTTCTGCTCTTCCTTGGCAGCCGTCGCCTCCGCCTGCTTCTTCACCAGAGGCGGCACATGCTGCTCGCAGAAGCGGAAGGTCCGCCCCCCAGAGAGCAGCTGAGCGTAGGCAGCCGGCTCGCCGCAGGTGTCGCAGCGGCCCACATGCGTTTTGACTGCTTTCATAACAAAAAAAGAGAACCTCCTTACCGCGGTCTCATGGCAGGTACAGTACAGGCGCCACTCGCCGCCCCATCTCAGCGCGAGCGAGGAGGGCCGACGTGCACCGATCTCAGAGAGGATTCGCCATCCTATATGATATCACATCAGGGCACCCTTCGCCCGGGGGCAGGACGCCCGGCCAGCCAGCCTGTCTGACCCTCAGCCTGCCTCGAATCTTGTCTTATGTAAGAGCCTTCCCATCTTCTCTAGCTCAACCGGTTGCGGAAGGACGCTGCAGCGAGAAGCATAGAGGTGCACAGCGAGCAGCTTGGGCAACAGCGGCTTCCAAAACGTGGAAGAAGGCCATCGGAGAGCGATCTGCCGGGCAGGCCCGGCCGATAGCCAGAGGAAAGCGCGCATGAAGTGGGCAGGAGTAAACTAAAGATAGTGGTGTCGGGTCACCTGTGGTGATCGTCTGGGTGCCAGCGCGCTCGTTGAGCCGGGCGCCTTCAGGACAGCGTGCCCGTGTGCTCCGAACCGGAGGCCGTTGAGCCGCGCCGCGCCGCGGTGCCCGGGGAGCCCAGGACAGGCTCCGGTTGCGCTCTGTTGCGTGCCACAGCAGGGAGTCCGTTGAGCCTGGCCCTGCCGAGGTAGCAGCGCAGAGTTCCGGTCTCGGCCCGTTGAGCCGGGCACAGCCCTGCAAGCCACGCCGACTGGCTCCGAGCCGTGCGACGATCACCACACACCACCACGGCCAGGCCCTGGTCGCGCCTGTCTCTGCCTGCCTGCCTGTTTGCTCACCCTCCTGCCTCGTCACCCTCATGACCAGGTGCAAAGCGCAGCCAGCGCTCTCTCAGCCCACCACGCCAGACCGAGCAGCGCGGCCTCCACAGGCCACTTCTCCCAGCCAGGACGGACGGGCCGCCTGATCAGGAGGCCGCATCGGCCTCTATCCCCACCTCTTCTGAAGCTGAAGCGGACGTGGAGGGCGTTGGGACGGCGGTCGGCGCCTCGCCCGGCTCGTGGACGCTAATCTCCAGGCGGCCATCGACCGCCGTCACATGGACAACCCCGGGCTTCGGAATGTTGCCCATCAGAATACGCAAACTGAGCGGAACGGTCAGCAAGCGCTCGATAGCCCGGCGCAGGGGGCGCGCCCCTTGCGTGCGGCTGAAGCCCTCTTTGCAGAGCAGATCGATGGCGCTCTCATCGGCCTGCAAGGTCAATCCTTGCTCCAGCAAACGTGAAGCCAGCTCGCTCATCTGCAGGCGCGTAATCGCCCGCGCATGCTCCTGCGTCAACGGATGGAAGATCACCACCTCGTCGATGCGACTGAGAAACTCGGGGCGGAAGGTCTGGCGCAGGCGCTCCATCAGCTGTTCGCGCTGCATCTCCTCCAGCGAGGTCTTGCTGGCGGCGCGGAAGCCGCTGGGCAGCGAGCGTCCCAGCATGTCGGTGCCCACGTTGGAGGTCATAATCCAGATGGCGTGCTGGGCGTCCACCGTGTGGCCCTGAGCATCCGTCAGGCGCCCGGCATCGAAGACCTGCAGGAAGAGATCGAAGACCTCGTGGTGGGCCTTCTCGACCTCGTCGAGCAGGACCACGCAGTGCGGACGGCGGCGCAGCTTGCCGGTAAGCTGGCCCTCCTGATCATAGCCGATATAGCCCGGCGGAGCGCCGACCATGCGCGAGACGGCGTGCTTCTCCATGTACTCCGACATATCCACGCGGATAAGATATTCGTCGGAGCCAAAGACCTCGGCAGCCAGGGCCCGCGCCAGCTCGGTTTTCCCCACCCCCGTCGGTCCCAGGAAGAGGAACACCCCCGCTGGGCGATTGCGCGGCTTCAAGCCAGCCCGCGCCACCTGAATAGCCTGGGTGACGCGCCGAATGGCCTCGTCCTGGCCGATCACGCGGGCCTTCAGACGGCTCTCGAGGTTGAGCAGACGGTCGCGCTCCTCGCGCCCGGGGGCATTGACGGGGATGCCGGTGCGCGCCGAGATCACTTCGGCCACCGTGGCCGCCGTGATGACCGGCTCCTCGCCCAGCTCGTCACGGTTATCCTGCTCGACCGATTCGTCCTCTACCCAGAAGACGCGCGCCTGCGAGCACGCCTCGTCGAGGACGCTGCAGGCCTTGTCTGGCAGGCGCAAGTTGGGCAGATACTGAACCGAGAGGTGCACTGCGGCCTGAAGGGCCTCTTCTGTGATGCTGACGTGGTGATGCTGTTCGTATAGCTCGCGCATTCCACGCAGGACCTGCAGCGCTTCCTCGGGAGCAGGCTCTTCGATGATGATCGGGCGCAGGCGACGCTCCATAGCGGCGTCCTTCTCGATCATGCGGTACTCCTGCGGCGTTGTGGCCCCGATACAGCGCAGCCGGCCGCCGGCCAGCGCCGGCTTGAGAATGCCGGCAGCGTCGATGCTGCCATCGGCGGCGCGCCCGGTGCCGATCAGCAGGTGCATCTCATCGATAAAGAGAATGATATTGCCGCTGTTCTCTGCCTCCTCCAGCACCTTGAGCAGCCGCTCCTCAAACTCGCCGCGGTACTTGGTACCGGCCACCAGCGAGCTGGCCGACAGCTCGATCAGCCGCTTGCCGCGCAGCTCCGGCGGCACGCGGCCCTCGACGATGCGCTGGGCCAGGCCACCGACGATGGTTGTCTTGCCAACGCCGGAGTCGCCGATCAGGATCGGATTGTTGCGATCCTTGAGCATCATGGTCTGCATCAGCAGGCGCAGCTCCTTCTCACGCCCAATGAGAGGGGGCAACTGCTTCAGGCTGGCCTGGCGCGTCAGGTCGCGCCCGAGGCGTTCCAGAAGCGAGTTGCTGGCCCGTGGCATTGGCTCGGCAAGGCTGAAGCCCGCAGGCATCTCCACCGCCGGGGGCTGGTGCGGCTCCGCCGAGGGGGCCAGCTCGAGCAGGGCGTGGGCCTCGCTGGCCATGATCAGCTCGATGAGCTGTTCGGGATTGATGCCGATCTGCGTTAGAAGGTTGTGGGTCACGCCGTCGCCCTCGCTGAGCACGGCCCGTGCGATGGCCCGCTCGTCGATCATGGTGGCCCCGGCGCTGAGGGCATTGCGCTCGGCGGTCAAGAGAATCTCCTTGCAGCGCCTGGTCGGCAGGATCGGCGTGTCGCTGGTGGCCTTGCCGCTGCCCAGAGCGCTGCGAATGACATCGCGCA
>NZ_JBHOQV010000129.1:0-23572 GCF_042408735.1 Thermogemmatispora sp. | reverse complement strand
GACCTGGGCCATCATCTCGGTGGGCTTGGCCTCCAGCAGGACATAGGCGAGCTGGCTCCCACCGGTGACCGGCATGTAGTCCTTCCCCAGCTGATACGCCAGCACTACCTCACCAGGCATAGTCTATCAGCTCCTTTCATTAGTGGCAGCCTTCAGTATATCATAGTGTTCAACGTACAAAAACCACAACAGCGCTGATGTTGTCTTCTCCCCCATTTGCATTGGCTGCCTCTATCAACTGGGCACAGGCTGTCTGTGGATCCGGGGCGGCGTTGAGAATGCTCTCGATCTGTGGGTCGCGTACCATCTCCCAAAGCCCGTCTGAGCAGCTCAGCAGGATGTCGCCCGGGTACAGCTCCTGCTTGAACAGGTCGATCTGCACGTTGGGACGGTCGCCCAGACTGCGGAAAATCTGGCTGCGCTGCGGGTGGGTGTAGACTTCGTCGGGTTGGATCAGGCCGCCGGCCACAAGCTGCCCCACAAGCGAGTGATCGGTTGTCCGTTGATAGAGCTGACCGCCGCGGACCATGTAGGTGCGGCTGTCGCCCACATTAACGATATACGAGTGGCGTCCCACTATCATAAAACCGGTCAGGGTGCAGCCCATGTCGGTCTTGTTCTGTTGGTTGATCTGGCAGAGGCGGCTGTTGGCTTCCTCAACGGCTTCTTGGAGGAGCCGCACAAGCTGATCCTCGTCGGCCGGAGACACTGGCTGCTGGCTCTCTTTTTCTGCGCTCAGGGGCGCCGCCAGCAGGTCGCGCACGATACGCTCGGCGATGGTGTTGACGGCGACACGGCTGGCGAGCTGGCCGCTGGCGTGCCCACCCATGCCGTCAGCAACGATGAAGAGGCCCAGCGGTTGAGAGATGGACTCGTGAGAGCGCTCCAGATGCAGCACCAGGGTGCTGTCCTCGTTCGGCTCATCCCGGCGAACGAGACCGGCGTCGGAGAGAGCGGCGGCCATCAGGTGTACCCCCTCGGGGAAGGGATCGCGTTCGGCTTGCGGCTGCTCAACGGCATAGGTGCGCCCCCCTTCAATGAAGGTCTCAACGATGTTGCCGCCCGTAACCTGGATCTCGGGACTGGCTCGCTCGCCGCTGAATTCGTGCAGCAGGTAGGGCATTCCCAGCAGTTCGGCGCCGCAATTGATGCAGAATTCGTCTCCCTCTGCGTTCTCCTGGCTGCCACAGTTCCAGCAGCGCTGGTAGCCTTGCTGGTCAGTAACCTGGTAGATACGTCCGTGTTCCTCTTCTCTCAGAAGTTCGTTGATCAGGTAGCGCCCTCCAACAACTGTACCGCTCTTTAGGGGCCCCGTACTAGCCGATGAGGCCGTGGTGGCTTCTGCGGTCGTGCTCCCTGTTTGCTGGCTCTCTCGCTCGGAGGCGGCTGCCTGATCAGAGGGGGCCTCCTGCTGAGCAGGTTGATCTGCTGTGGTTGGTGTGGCTGGCTGTTCCACCGCGTTTGTCCCTTCTGCGGGTGTTTCTGCTTCTGCTGCCGACTCCGCTGCACCCTGACCCTCTGGAGCACCAGCGGAAGACTGCTCGCTCCCCTGGCCTCCCGAGGGCTGGGGCTGAGCCTGCGAGGGGCCTGCTGGCTCGAGGCTGCCCTGCGGGATGCTTGGCTCTGCCGCCGGTTCTGGCTCTGCCAGCCCGCTTCTCTGGCCGGGCGCGGCTTGCCGGGGGCCGGACTGCTCAGTCTCGGCGGCTCCCGATGGCTCGCGCGCCGTCTCGCTGCCTCCTGGAGCCAATAGGATAGTTGGCAGGTCGGCGACGTCTCGGCTCTCTTTTCCTGGGCTGTTGCTCTGGTGCTCCTGCTGCTCCTGGCGTTCGGCCTCTTCCAGCTCGCGCTGCCAGCGCTGGCTATGGTAGGCCATCATGCGCTCTGGAGTAAGAATCAGCGTTGGGGCCAGGCTGGGATCTTCCGTTTCCTGGCTGGGGCTGGCGGCGATGCGTTCGGCAGTGGAGGCAGAAGGCTCCCGGCCAGGCTGCTCGGAGGCGGGGGCGCTTTCGCCTGTGGGGGTTTCCCTGGGAAGAGACCGCCCGCAGCTTTTGCAGAATTTGGCATCGTCGCGGTTGGGCGTGCTGCAAACTGGACAGATCATACCTGCTCTCCTCGCTCTCTGAGACGGATTCGGTCCTCTCCTCTCCTGCTATTATGCTCAGGAGTGGCTGGGGATGGTTTTTGCTACCCTGGCAGTTATATAAAGCCATAGATCAATCAGAGCTGCTTTTGCAGACGCAGCGCCTCGGCGTTATTGGGATCGCGCTGCAGGGCTTCGCGGATCATCTGTCTGGCTTCCACCTTTTTGCGCATTTTCTGGTAGCACGTGGCCATAGCGCTATAGATCTCGGCCCGTTCGGGATCGCGTTGACGAGCCTGCTCCAGGGCGCTGAGCGCCTGGTTCCACTGGTTGGCGCGCAGGTGAGCGCGTCCCAGCTCGTACCAGCCATCTACGTGCGCAGGGTCGCAACGCGTGGCTTCCTGGAGGACGCGGATCGCCTGGTTATATTGGCGCGTTTCGCTGTACAGGCGGCCCAGCGCGAGCAAGATGAGGGCGTGATCGGGATTGATCTTGAGACCTTCCAGCAGGTAGCCCTCGGCCTCACGGTGGTAGCCCTGTTTCATAGCCACCTGTCCCAGCTGATAATAGATGGCCGCGTCCTGGGGTGCGATGCGCTGGGCCTCTTTGAAGGCGGCTTCCGCCTTGGGGTAGAGGCCCAGGTCGAGATAGCAGAGGCCGAGCTGGAAGTAGGCATCCAGGGCGTTCTGCCGGTTGTTGGCCGCCTGGGCGAAGTACTCGGCGGCATGTGTCATGTTTTCTTGAAACTGCTTCTCATCTTTATCGCGCAGGGATTGGGCATACTGGCGATAGGCCCGCGCCAGGTTGTAGAGCACGTCATAGGTAGGGCGTCCGAGGGCCAGCGCTTGCTTGAATTCCTCGATCGCCTCAAGATAGTGTCGGTTATTGAGATCTTGCAGGCCCCGTCGATAGAAGGCCAGCGGATCGTTGCTAACTGCCGCGCCAGCCGAGACAGGGCGGGCGCGGATAGGCTGGCGCACAACCCCCGCTGGCAGCGAGGCGTAGGCTTGGGCCTGCATGCGCACGTTGGGAGGGACGGCTGCCGCCCCCTGAAAGAGGGGCTGGCCATCGCGCTTACAGAATTTGGCCCCAGGGCGATTCTGCAGGCCGCAGCGGGGACAGATCGGCCCTGGTCCCTGGGGTGCGGGAGAGGGAGCCTGGGGCTGTGGCGCCGCGGGGGCAGGGGCCTGTCCGCGTGCGGCTGGCACGACGATGGTGGCGTTGGGCGAGATGGCAGGAATCTGGATGGTGGCGGGCGCCGCCTGGCCGGGCAGGCACTGCTGCAGGGCCACGCGCATGGCCTCCGCGCTCTGGAAGCGATGGGTGGGATCCTGCTGCATGGCTTTAATGATCACCTGCTCGATCGGGCAAATGATGCGTCCGTCCACCTGGATAGTGCGCAGCCTGGGATTTTTGGCCCGGATGCTGCCCGGGGCCGGAGTCTGCATTGGCTCCGGCTCCTGGTTGGTTAGCAGGTGATACATGGTAGCCCCAAGCGAATAGATGTCCGAACGGGCGTCGGTTTGCACGAGACGGCCGCGGTTCTGAGGTGAGCGCTTCTGGCCCGGAGCGGTGATTGAGCCAAGGTGCTCGGGCGAGGCGTAAGAGATGGTGCCCAGATTCTCCGTGTTCGTGCGCTTGTTGGGATTGAAGCGGCGCGCGATCCCAAAGTCGATCAGCTGGACATCGCCCTCGGGTGTGATCATGATGTTGCCTGGCTTGAGATCGCGCAGGATGATCGGCGGATTGCGCGAGTGGATGTAGCTCAGCGCCTCGCAGACCTTCATCATCCAGCGAATGACCAGTTGCTCATCGAGCGGCCCTTTGTTCTCTTCCAGGATCTTATCGAGGCTTTTGCCAGGAACGAACTCCATAACGAAGTAGTAGTTGCCCCGCTCCTGGAAGCTGACGATCAGGGAAGGGATGTTGGGGTGTTTGAGATTGAACATTAGATCAATCTCTTTATTGAAGCGCTCGATGGCGGCCTTGCGCTCCTCTTCTGGCATTCCTGGGTTGATGAGCAGCTCTTTGACGGCGCGATAAAAGCCGGGGCGATCGACCTGCTCGACCTTGTAGACGGTGCCCATTCCACCTTCGCCGAGCACTTCAACAACGCGGAATTTACCATCAAGAATTGTGCCGATCGGGAGAGCCATAGCGCTTTCTTCCTCAGCCGCCTTCAGGCCGCCTCGACGCGCACGACCAGGGCGGTGATGTTGTCTTCGCCTCCGTGTGCGTTGGCCAGAGCGATCAGTTGATCGCAGATCTCCTGAAGGGACTTCCGTTCGCTTAAGGTTTTGCAGATTTCATCGTCGCGGACCATTTCCCAAAGCCCATCGCTGCAGAGGAGCAACATGTCGCCGGGCTGCAGGCGCTCCTGAAAGACGTCCACCTCCACCTGCCGGCGGCCCGCCCCCAGCGAGCGATAGATGAGGTTGCGCTGAGGATGGGTATAGATCTCTTCTGGCGAAATCTGATGAGCCTCGACCAGCTTGGCCACCAGCGAATGGTCACGAGTCAAGGGCTTGAGCTGACCCTCACGGAGCAGGTAGGTCCTGCTGTCGCCGACGTTGGCAATGTAGGCTGTGCCCTCGTAGACCAGGGCGGCAGTGACGGTGCACCCCAGGCCCCGCGCTTCCCTTCGCTGCTCGCCGTGGTGTATGATAGCACTGTTGGCCTGCCTGATTGCGCTGACCAGCCGCTCTTCGACGGAGCGTAGCAGCGGTGTTTCGGGCAGCCTGACCGTCAGCCGGCCCTGCTGCTCAGAGGTCGGCTGCTGGGGAATGGCGGCCTGATCCTGGTGGCTGCTACCTGCCTGGGACTCCTCGGCGGCTGGGGGGGGAAGCCTGACGGTCGGCTGCTCTTCGATGGGGGGGGCAAGCCGAATTGTTGGCTGCTCGCTGATCGGCTGGAAAAAGCTGTCCAGTGCCTGGCTGATGGTCTCTACCGCCAGGCGGCTGGCGACCTCCCCGGCGCGGTAGCCCCCCATGCCGTCAGCGACGATGAAAAGGGCGACGTTCCCCTCCGGACTAATCCGCCGATAGGCGCAGTCTTCATTCTGTTCACGTTGCCGACCAACATCGGTTTTATCCGCGGCAAGCAGTTTCAGTGGCATGGTCAAGTACCTCATGCAGGCGGGCCTTGCTGCCCGTATTTCGCTGTGTCTTTGCTATAGCATAACGCTTCTTGAGTTAGAGAGAGGTGATGAAAGGCACAGACCGCCTCTTCCCACGTCGTTTAAGAAGGGTTCAGCAAACTCTTATTACTGTATCATCTAGCCTTGACACTAGTCTATACGTGGCATGGGTGCGAAGGTTGTAGCCAGGAGGAAGGCCGGTATGGGCATGGCTGCCAGCCTAATGTCCAGCAGAGGAGGGCGGCCAGCGCGATCGCCAGGCCTATTCCCGCAATCACCAGTTGCGCCATCAGGCCGACAATGATCAAAAGCAAGCCGGCAGCGGTCATCAGCGGGCAGAGGCTGGCCTGGTGGGCCGCCGCTCCCTCGGCTTCCACTAGACGAGTCGCAAGCTGCTCCTCGATTAATGCATGCAGGAAGCGGGCATCGAAAGGTTTGCGCACATACAGCATGTGTTCGTCCAGGGGGAAGGAGGGAGCCTCCCATGACAAGACGATGATCGCCGTCCCGGCAAACCGCGGCTGGCTGCGCACGGCCTGCAGCAGAGAAGCATCTTGCCAGCGACCTGTATCGATGTCCACGATCAGAAGTGCGGGCTGGCAGTCGGACGAGCGGGCGGGCCAACGCTGGGGATCGGTCGCCACGACTCTGATCTCCCTTGCTTGCAGACCCAGAGCGATCAGGCGCCGCAGTGGGGCCTCTGGCTCAATCAGGAGCACGGTCCGACTGGGCAGATCTGCCATAGCTCTCTGCCTCCTGCTGGCAGTCTAGCGCCTTCTATAGCAACATCTCTACGGGCAGATCGTCATCTCTCCTGGCGGCTCATCATGAGCCGTGGCGCGATGGGCTAGAAGCCCGGGTAGCGCCGTCACCTGTCGCTGCTCCTCTGCCGGGTTTGGGCGTCGAGAGAAGCGGACCTGGCCAGGGCTATTCCTCTATAAGGATACGTTTCGGCACAGTCTGCAGTTACAGTCAAGACGGGCGGGGGCTGCTCAGGGCAGCCAGGTAGCCTGAGTGCTGGGGGATAGTAGCCTTCTCGTTCTCGTGCCTGCCTCGCGCGCTTTTTGGCCGTTGCTCTCTCAAAAAGGCCTCAGACCATAGTCAGCCGGCCGGGGAGGTCGGCCCGTGGTGGAACCATTCGAGTAACAAAGGAGGCGAGCAAAAGCGAAAGCCTCTGCTCGCCGTTTTTCCTGTTCTGCAACTCAGGGGCGAGCTGTAGAGTGGCCAGCGGCCTAATCCTGTTTTGCTTAGAGGAAAGAGGGCTGCCTGCCGCCAGCAGGCTCCCCAACTGGATAGCCTGGCGGGCGTCCTTTGTACTGACGAGCGACCGGCCTACCTGCAGATGGGGAGCGAGAGCTGCTCCGGGCAATAGAGGAGGCTTAGCCTTTACCAACCTTCCCCTTGGTGCGACCCAGCTCGCCCGGGATATCCTCATTCAGGCCAATGTGGTTCACCACCACGCGCACACCGGGAATCTGGATCAGGTCGTCCTCCAGCAGGTACTTCATCTGGCGCGTTGGCACCTCGCCGTAGAGATGGAGCACATAGTTTTCGACAAGCACCCGCAGGTCCCTGGCGCCCTCCAGCTTGCCCGCCTCCTGCAACTTAGCGAGGCGGCGGTTCGCCTCATTGAGGATGGCGTCCTCGGCGATAATGAAGTTGCGCACATCGATCACATGGGGGAGCTTGCGAATCTCCTCCTCGATAGCCTGTTTCTGGGCCTCCAGCTCCACTTTGCCGTAGAGGGCCAAGACCACGCCCTCCTGCTCGACCTCCACGTTCACCGGGTGAGCGCTCCAGGCCAGATCGCCGCGCACCACCAGGCGATCAACAATCTCCTGCGCCTGCTCGCGCACCGCCTCGGCCAGAGGACTGACCTCGCCCTCGGCGACATCGGCGCCAAAACCGGGATAGGCCTCGGCATGAGCGTGGGCCTGCGGGTCTTCCACTCCCCAGCCGACAATCCCGATCAGTGTCCCCAGCGCGCCGAGCAGGGCCAACACCGGCGTCTGCTCCACGATCAAGAGGCCGATGAAGGTCACAAAGATCGCCACGCTGGCGATCAGAGGCCAGTAACTAGGAATAGGCAGGTGATGCTCTCCGGCCCCCTCCTGCTCCTCCTCATAGGCGGGAAGGAGGGTAGCGGTCAGGTCACCTGTCGCGAGATTGATGCCTTGCAGGTGAGTTTCCATACTTATCGCATCTCCGCGGAATCTTTCTACTGCAGAATAAATAACGTACAAGTGCCAACGGCCTGTAAGAGTCCCCTCCTTTTTTAAGGATAACAGGACAGGAACGTTCTTGCAAGCCAGACCCAGGAGGGGCGGAACGGCCCTCCCTGGTCTAGGGCTGGCCCTTGCTTATGCCCTGCCCCTGAGCAGCTCGGCAGGTAAGAGGCGAGCCGATGCCCTGCCTCTGACGCGCCGAGCTGCTCAGCCGGTTGCCGCGAAGCCACCTGGCTCAGGGACTGCCCTCGCCTTAGCTGGTCTCCGTTCCGGCCAGGGTGCTCCGGCTCTGCTCCACACGGGCCTGCCGGGCTGCCCTTTATTCCTTGAGCAGCAGTTGCAAGTCGCTGGTCAGTTGCGAAGGCGCGAAGTCATCGCTCAAGAGGACGCGCTCGCGCCCCTGCTTGTCCAGCAGGTAGAGTACAGCCGTATGGGATACCGCGCCGCTGCTGCTGTTAACGGCAGCCGCCTCGGCATCGATGCTATAGGCGCGCCAGATGGGTGAGAGAGCCGCCCGCGAACCGATCAAGAAATGCCAGTAGGAGGTCATCTTGTGCGTATTCGAGAAAGCCAGAGCGGCGGCCTGGGTATCGCCTACCGGGTCGACGCTGACAGCCAGCACGGCTACCCGCTGGGCGTCGGCGCCAAGCTGCTGCATGACCGTGTGCAGCTTATCGGCGGTCAAAGGGCAGACCGTTGGGCAGTGAGTATAGAGGAAAGTAATGACCACCGGCCTCCCCTTGAACTCAGCCAGCGAGACCGAGCGACCGAACTGATCCGTTAGCTGGAAGCCAGGAGCAGGCCGGCCATCGAGCAGCGTCCCCTGCAGTCCCGAGCTACTGGCAGTGGGCTGACCTGTGGGCTGCCCGTTGGCGCTCTCTCCCTGGCCGGCCCGCAGGTTCAGCACAGCTACCACGAGCACCACCAGCAGCGCCATCGTCAAGACCGAAAGGCGCGAAGCCAGACGCCAGTTCAGCCACCTCACAGCTCTGCTCCTAATGGAAAATGACGCGATCCAGCACCATTGCGGCAAAGATCATCGCCAGATAGCAGTTGGAATACCAGAACAACGTACGGGCCCAGCGCCGTGACTGCTTATCCCACAGCAGGCGCAGAGCCATGTAGACCAGAATGCCCCCCAGAATCAGAGCCGCCACCAGATAGAGATAGCTCATGGCCCGCATGGCGAAAAGCACCAGCGTCACGGCCAGCAGCAAGAGCGAGTAAAGAAAGATCTGCTTGCGCGTTTCCTGCTCGCCGAAGAGAACCGGCAGCATAGGCACGTGGGCCTTCTCGTAGTCCTTCTCGATCAAGAGCGAGAGGGCCCAGAAGTGAGGGGGAGTCCAGTAGAAAATGATCGCGAACAGCCAGATAGCGGGCAGCGAAATGGTTCCAGTCACCGCCGCCCAGCCGACAAGGACAGGAACCGCGCCGGCGGCTCCCCCAATGACAATATTCTGGGCGGTCGTCCGCTTCAGCCACATGGTGTAGACGCCGACATAGAAGAGGATGGCGCCACAGGCCAGGACCGCACTCAGCAGGTTGACGAAGAGGGCCAGGATCAAGAAGGAGGCCACGCCCAGGGCAATCCCGAAGATCAGGGCCTGGCGCGGCTGCACGCGCCCCGCGGGAAGGGAGCGCCGCGAGGTGCGCGACATAATGCTATCGATATCGCGATCATAGTAGCAGTTGATAGCATTGGCGCTGCCTGCGGCCAGCGCGCCGCCCAGCAGCGTGGCCAGTGTCAAGCCCAGTGGAGGCAGGCCCTGGTAGGCGATGGCCATCGCCGCCGCCGTTGTTCCCAGCAGCAGCACGGTGACATGAGGCTTCATCAGATCAATATAGCCCGAGATCGTCTGGCGCAGAGGGCTGACGCTCTCGCGGGCCGCAGCCTCGGCGGCCTCCAGCCGCTCCAGCTCGGCCCCTTGGGGGACAGCGCGCAACTGGCGAGCGGCCAGAACGGCCAGAAGGACCAGGAGGCCCCAGACAGCGCTTGCCACCGCCAGATGGAGACCGCGCATAAAGGTTGCCGCGTCCTGATTGGGGATGCTGCCGAAGTGCAGCGAGCCGCTACCAAGCAGGGGGATCGTTCCACCGACCAGGGACTGCAAGATAAAGAGCAGGGCGGCAGCTATCGCCACGCGGGCCTGGCCGGGAGCGACACGGCGCCGGCGCCAGGCCGAGTAGAGGGTCCAGGCTACCACCAACCCCACGATCGTCGCGATCAGCCGATGGAGGGTATTGATATCTCCCAGACGCGCCATGCCGGGCAGGGTTTGGCCGCAGAGCGGCCAGCTTGTGCAGGCGAAGGTGGCGCCGCTGCCCACAACGTAAGAGCCGCTCAACATCAAGCCATAGACCAGCAAGGCCGTTGTCAGGGCCAGGCGCAGGAAACGGCGAGTCTGGGCCGGATGCTCCTGGCTCGGAGAAGGCTGGCCCGCCATGACCGCGATCGTAATCACCGTTGCGAAGATCGCCAGGGCCGTAGCCAGATGGGCGGTGATGATCTCAGGGGGCAGCTTCCAGAGTACCGTCAGGCCCCCCAGCACGATCTGCACGATCAGCAGGACGGGAGCGATCAGGGCGGGAACCAGCACCTGCCGCTCTTTACGTGCCCAGAGCAACGCACAAATAGCCAGGGCCACGATCAGGACACTGACGATCGAAGCCGTATAGCGGTGCGACTCCTCCAGCAGAGTACGAATATCTGGGAAGACAAAAGGTCGACCGTAGCAGAGCGGCCAGTCGGGACAGCTCAGGCCGGCGTCATTGACGCGCACCGTCCCCCCCAGAGCCACCAGAAAATATGTGAAACCAACCGCGACCCATGCGATACGGCGTATAATCTTCATAACAGCTACAGGCTCCCGATCAAGAGTCTCTACAGAATCAATAATAGCCCGCTCGGTCCAGCTAAGAACACTGTCAGTATTGTCGGCCCTGAACCTGATACTGTCCTTACAGGCAGGGAGGCGCACCTTACAGTTGCCTGAACGCTGTTGTCGCCGCTGCTTTCCCTTGCTATAGTATCTACGGACAGTTCGGCGGCAGGTGAGCCAAAGACTGTCGGAGTCGTCGAAAGGCAGGACGGCTAAGCGAAGCCGCGCTTTAGCAGTTTTGCAAGGCAGCAATCATTGCGCACTGGGAGCGGGGCAATGGACTTCTGGCTGAGAGCCTGGCATTTTATTCCTTCAGTGGTGGTCGGCTGCGTGGCGATCGCCGTACTCTACCTCTACGCCATTGGGCCACTGCGCAGACAATACGAGCTGGGCCCTCCCGTTAAGCGCAGCCGGGCGATTGTCTTTCTGCTGGGCGTGTTGGTCATCTTTCTGGCGCTGGTGTCGCCGCTGGATGAGCTAGGGGATGACTATCTCTTCAGCGCCCATATGCTGCAGCACCTGCTGATCACGCTGGTGGCTCCACCAATGATGCTCTGGGGTCTGCCCGGTTGGCTCCTTACTCCATTGCTGCGCAACCGTCGGCTATTCCGGTTGGCCCGGGTGCTGACCTTGCCCGTTGTCACCTTTTTTCTCTTCAATGCCGATATCTTTCTCTGGCATGCGCCGCCGCTCTACGACGCCACGCTGGAAAATGAGTGGATTCACGTTTTCGAGCATCTCACCTTTATCGCCCTTAGCTTCCTGTTCTGGTGGCCGGTATTGAGTCCGCTGGAGGGCGAGCTAGGACCACTGCCCCTGCCGGGCCAGGTGCTCTATCTTTTTCTCAGCGGGATGCCGATGGTCCTGCTTGGGGCGGGGCTGACCTTTGTGCCCCCGCTCTATGCCCCCTATCTGGCGGCGCCGCGTATCTGGGGCATCTCAGCGGCCACCGACCAGCAGATTGGCGGACTGATTATGTGGGTGCCCGCCAACATCCTGGTCATCGTCTTGATGAGCGTTCTCTTTATTCGTTGGATGCTCGACCAGGAGCGGCGCCAGGCCGAACGCGAGCGTCTGGCCTGGCTGCAGGAGGAACAAGAGCAGCAGGGGCGCTCGGCTCAGCCGGCGGGCGACCAAAGTTCTGCAGGCTCTGGAGAGGGGGGCAGTGGGGGCGAGGCTGGTAAGGAGCGGCGAGAGAGAGAGACGGGGGCCAGCCTGCCGCCTTCCGTTTCCACCTACGAGCGTCCCGGCGAGCGGCGATCTTGAGAGCGGCTTGAGGCGCGCCCGGGACCAACTGTCTGGGGTGGGGCTTGCATTCAGGTCACTGTAAGGTTCCCTTTCCGTCCTGCAAGTTCTCTGTCAGGGTAGGGCGCTAGACTGATCTGCCAGACTGGGCCTGCTCTGTCGCCTTACTGCCGCTTCGTCTGAAGAGGGCGAAAGAGGCGAGGAAGGGAGACAGGTCGCCAGGTCTGCCGTGCGCTGGCTGGCGAGGCTGGCGGGTGTGGCTGTGCTGTGGGTGGGCGGTGAGCTGAGCCGACTCGGCTTCGGTGAGCAAGCTGGTTGGCCCGTGGAGGAGGCAAGGCAGGCGAGCGGAGGGGCCTGCGCGCGCTCTGGCTGGTTGAAGGCCCCCACGGGGCAGACCTATAATTATCTAGAGCGCTAATCTCTGTCTAATTGAGGAGTGCGAGCAGTGAGGATACCGCTATTTCGAGGGAAAACACGTTGGGGGCTGTTGCTCCTGACGTTGCTCTTATCCTCGCTCCTGTTCGCCGCCTGTGGCGGCAACCCCTCGATCCTCAACCCGGCGGGGCCGGTCGCTCAGGATGAAGCCAATCTCTTCTGGTTTATCCTGGGCGTGGCTACCTTTGTCTTCGTGGTCGTCGAGGGGATTCTGATCTGGTCGATCATCCGCTTCCGCGAGCGTCCGGGGATGCCGACGCCGCGCCAGATTCATGGGAACACGACCCTGGAAATCGTGTGGACCGTGGCGCCCTCGATCTTCCTCTTCGTGGTGCTGGTCTTCACGATCCGCACGATGTTCCAGGTTGATACCATCCCCACAGGTGGGCAGCAGTTGGAGGTCACGGCGGTCGGCCACCAGTGGTGGTGGGAGTTTGACTATCCGACCCAGAAGGTCATTACCGCCGATGATCTGGTGGTGCCGACGGGGACCGTGGTTCACGTCAAGCTCTATTCGAACAATGTGATCCATAGCTTCTGGGTGCCCAATCTGACGGGCAAGACCGATGTCGTGCCCGGCCACGACAACGAGAAGTGGTTTAGCGTCGATAAGCCTGGAACCTACCACGGCCAGTGCGCCGAGTACTGCGGCCTGCAGCATGCCAATATGGCCTTTAATGTGATTGCGCTGCCGCCGGACCAGTTTGCAACCTGGGTCAGCGGCCAGCAGCAGGCGGCGGCCAACAATCCGCAGTATGCGCGCGGGCTGGCACTCTTCAAGTCCAAGGGGTGCACGGCCTGCCACGGAATTGTGGGGGTTAACCTCAACGATTTCAATACGCAGCCGCAGACGCTGGTCGGCCCCAATCTGACGCACTTTGGTAGCCGCGATTTGATCGCTGGCGGCGTGCTCAAGAATACGCCTGAGAACCTGGCGAAGTGGTTGCAAGATCCGCAGGCGGTAAAGCCGGGGAACGATATGCCCAATCTCGGTCTGTCTCAGTCCGAGATCAATGATCTGGTGGCCTACCTGGAAAGCCTGAAGTAAGGCGGCAGCAGCATCACAGCGAGGCGAGAATAGGGATAGGCCGCCTGGCTGATAAAGCGACTGAGATGGAGGCAGTCAGGCCAGCGAGCGGGAGCCGCAGCGCGCTGCTCTGACCAGCGAGCGGTGGCTCTGCCTGCCGCCTTCTAGCTTGCTTGTAATCGAACTGGCCTCCCCGGTTTGCCTGAAGGGGCTGATTGGATATTCGGAGGATTTTCCATGGCAACCAGTACCATTGTTGAGCGTCCTGCTCTGGTCCGACAGAAGCGCTTTAGCGAGACGTATGTTGGCCAGTGGCTGACGACCACCGATCACAAGAAGATCGGGATCATGTACATGGTCACGGCCTTCTTTTTCTTCGTGGTCGGTGGGCTGGAGGCCTTGCTGATCCGTACGCAGTTGGCACTGCCGGATGGCAAGGTGCTCGATCCTCAAACCTATAACGAGATCTTTACGATGCACGGCACCACGATGATCTTCCTCTTCGTGATGCCGATGTTCACCGGCCTTGGTAACTATGTGGTGCCGCTGATGATCGGGGCGCGCGATATGGCCTTCCCGCGCCTGAATGCGTTCGGCTACTGGATCGTGCTCTTTGGCGGTCTCTTTCTCCAGTCCAGCTTCCTGTTCCATGCGGCACCAGACAGCGGCTGGTTCGCGTATGCTCCTTTGACTGAGTGCGGCGTGCAGGGGGTGAACTGTATCCCGGCCACGCCCTCGATCAATATGGATTTCTGGGCTTTGGGCGTGCTGCTGCTGGGTATCTCGTCGATCGCGGGCGCGTTGAACTTCGTGGTGACCATCTTCAAGCTGCGCGCGCCCGGCATGACGATTAACCGCATGCCGCTCTTTGTCTGGATGACGCTGGTGACCTCCTTCCTGCTGCTCTTCGCCCTGCCCAGCCTGACGGCGGCCTCGGGCTTGCTGCTGCTGGATCGCCATCTGGGTACGCATTTCTATCAGGCGGCCTTCAACGGTGATCCGCTGCTCTGGCAGCATCTCTTCTGGTCCTTCGGTCACCCCGAGGTCTATATTCTGATCCTGCCGGCCTTCGGCATCGTCTCGGAGGTTCTGCCAGTCTTCTCGCGTAAGCCGATCTTCGGCTATACCTTCGTGGCCTGGTCGGGTGTGGCCATCGGCTTCTTGAGCTTTACGGTCTGGGCCCATCATATGTTCGCCGTGGGCCTGCCGGTTGTGGCTCAGGCCTTCTTCGCCACGAGCACCACGCTGATCGCTATCCCGACGGCTGTCAAGATCTTCAACTGGTTGGCGACGATCTACGGCGGTAAGCTCTCGTTCAAGACGCCGATGCTCTTTGCCCTGGGCTTTGTGGCCATGTTCTTGATCGGTGGCCTCAACGGGGTGGCGCTGGCGATCGTGCCTTTCGATTACCAGGTGACCGACAGCTACTTTGTGATCGCGCATCTGCACTATGTGCTCTTCGGTGGGGCGGTCTTCGCCATCTTCTCGGCGATCTTCTACTGGTTCCCGAAGATGACGGGCAAGCTGCTCAACGAGCGCCTGGGTCAGGTCCAGTTCTGGCTGATGCTGATCGGGGTAAATGTGACCTTCTTCCCGATGCATATTCTGGGCCTGCTCGGGATGCCGCGCCGCATCTATACCTATGCTCCCGATCTGGGCTGGAACGAGTTGAATCTGCTGGAGACGGTCGGCGCCTTCATTATCGCGGTGGCCATTCTGGTCTTCCTCTTCAACTTTGTAACCAGCCTGCGCCAGGGTCAGCCGGCGGGGAGCGATCCCTGGGATGCCTTCACGCTGGAGTGGGATACGGCTTCTCCTCCAGAGCCGTACAACTTCAAGACGATCCCTGTGGTGCGCAGCCGTCGCCCGTTCTACGATAAGAAGAATCCTGAGACGGCGGACTGGAAGGTGGCCGTCCATTGATGGCGTGGCGACGCCAGGTGGGGGGCGCCGCGCCGTGTTCTTGCCGGCGTTTGGACCGACCGACAGACTTTGCTTCTGGTGGCCCAGTGCGCGGATGAAACCGGCGCCCTCCACCGAGGAGGGCTGGCTCACCTGCCTTTGGGGGTGGGCTGGCCTGGCTGCCGCATGAGTGAGGCGTGTTGTGATTAACGAAGAAGAGCAGAAGGAGAAGTTCCCCGCCGCGGACCCGCACGGCCAGAGGGAGGGAAAAGAAGAAGCGGCGGAAAAGGAGGCTGCCGAGAACGGGCACCTTCAGAAACCTCAGGGGGCAGGTAGGGGGGAGGAGACGTTGCAGCGTACAGCGGGGCAGCAGTCAGAGGCTGAGGCTGAAGGGTCAGGCGATCGGTCTCAGGTCTCTCAGGCGCGCCAGCCACGTCAGCCAGGCGCCAAAGCGCCCCGCGGTCCCCATGCCAGTCTCTGGCCCTTCGTGCTGGCTCTGGCCATTGCTCTGGCCTGCCTGGGGGTGGTGACTCATCCGGCGGTGCTGGTGGGCGGCGCTGTGCTGATCGTGGTGGCTGTCGTCGGCTGGGGCCTGGAGCGCTACTAGCGGGGGATGAAGAGGGCGGCGCAGCTGGTTCCCTCCGTTGCCTGGTGATCTGCTCTTGCACAACGACATTTTCAGTTCAGGTCAGGATAGAGAAGATGGGGCGCTCCAGCGGGACTCCCTACCGCTGGCTGGCGTCCGGCGCTGATCTGGCGATCTTGCAGGTACGGGCCTCCCGCGAGAAGGAGGTTGGCGGCAAGATCATCTCTATCTAGCTTCTTGGAGAGAGAACAGTCAGGAGAATTTCGGAGCATGAGTGTTGCCTATCGCGAGGGGATACCTGCTCTGGAGCAGGTGCATGATGAAGGTGGGCGCAGCGTCGGCTGGTGGGGCATGATGTTCTTCATCGCCTCGGAGGCGCTGATTTTCGCCAATCTGATCGCCGCCTATCTCTATCTGGAGATTCGTCAGGGCGGCCACGGCTGGCATCTGCCTAGCGAGATCTGGTATCCGCTCATCAATACGGTCATTCTGCTGGGGAGTAGTGCCCCCATTCACTATATTGCTGCCAAGGGCATCGAGAAGGGCAATCAGCAGCGCCTGATCTGGGGCTTGTTGGCGACGATCGTGATGGGCACTATTTTCCTGGGAGGTCAGGTCTACGAATATAGCTCTCTGATCAGCGAGGGCTTTACGCCTCAGAGCCAGCTCTTCGGCTCGGCTTTCTTTACGCTCACCGGCTTCCACGGCCTACACGTGACCGTCGGCCTGATCTTCCTGCTGATTGTCTTTGTGCGTGCCCTCAACGGTCACTTTACGAAGGAGCGCCATTTCGCTTTCCAGGCCGGCGAGATGTATTGGCACTTCGTCGATGCGGTCTGGGTCTTTGTCTTTAGCATCGTCTATCTCCTGCCGCTGTTGCGCGGCTAGGAGAGCGGAACGCTGCTGGGTTGGTTGAACCGGTCGCACTTGCCTTGTCGCTTGAGCGAGCCTCGATCGCCTGGCGGTCGAGGGCTGGGGCGTCCGCTGGCCAGCAGCGGCGAGCTGTCCGTCAGCTCTCTCGATGGTAGGTGTCAGAAGACATAGCTAAAGCTAGCCAGGGAAGGAAGGGCGATCCACCGAGCGCCAGTTATCTGCGGCTCGCCGGATCGCCCTTCCGCGCTTGATGCGTAACCCTTCCAGCGATGTGATACAATTAGAGACGTGGGGCGAAAAGTCCCTAGCCTGCGATCGTCCTCTGGTCGCTAGCGAAGTGCTGATTGGACCGGCGAGCTTTGGAAAGGAATCGCCACTCATGGGAGAGGTTAAGCATAGCGGCAGCCTGTCTTCGCACAGCCTCGACGAGGGTACGCAGTCACCACGGGCAAGAAAGCGCATCATCCGCAATTGTTCGGTCTGCACTCAGCGCATTCCGCTGGAGGCGATTGCAGTCACGGAGCCCGAGGGTGCGCCTGAGCCGCGCCAGTCCTGGGTCTTGTGTCGCGATTGCTATCGTGCCCTGCTCGCTGAGATGAGCCGCTCGCCGGTGCGCTCGCCCCTGCGCCTGCGCATCGCCTTGGGCCTGGTCGCCGCCGAGCGGCGCCCGGCGTCCGCCCCCTCAGTTCCCCGCGTTCGTCGCTTTGTCCATGACCATCGCGCCATTATGTTTATTGCGTGGACCCTCATCATCGGTATGCTATTGCATCTTTTGCTGATTGTGGGCTTGGCTAGCCTGCATTAGTTTTTCCTCGTTGTCCGCTCGCGCTGGCTCGCTTTGCTCGCTCATCTGGCCACGCTACCTTAAGCCTTGACCGTCTTGCTAGAATATTCATGAGTACTCATCGATCATAGCGGCAATGCGGAAAGGTGTTCGTTTCATGGAGCGCGCCGCCAGAGATGGGGCGGACACGGGCAACGCTGACCGTCGTTCTGAAGAGTGTCTGTCTTTCTCCGCCTGTAGCGCGTCTGATACTTCTCCCCACCGAACTGCGAGCGCCGCTGCGCTGATGCCCTCCGGTGCGCAAGCCATTCTGATGGAGATTGCAGAGAATCTGCGCAGTGGCTTGCTGCTCTTGAACGGGCGTGGGCGGCTGGCCTGCGCGAATGGGCGGGCGCGCGCGCTGCTGGGCTGTGAGGAGCGGGAACTGGCCGTCGGGTCGACAGTCGATGTGCGCGCGCGTTTGCTGGCGCGGGCTGCTGATCCCTCACGCGCTCGGGAGGCGCTCGATCGCCTCTGGGAGCATCCTGATCAGGACGGGTCGGCGGACCTTGCCCTGTTGGATGCGGCGATTCGCTGGCTACGGGTCCATAGTTTTCCTCTCCATGGCAGTGATGGTCGCTTGCTGGGCCGCGGCCTGCTCTTAGAGGATATTACGCTGGAGCGCGAGGCTGCTCAGGCGCGTTCGGAGGCTCTGGCCCTGGCTGCCCATGAGCTGAAGACGCCTCTGGCGATTATTAAGGGCTGCGCGACGACCTTGCTCGGCTCGTCGCGGCGCTGGGACCCGGCTGTGCAGCGTGAAATGCTGGAGATGATCGATGCTCAGGCCGATCGCCTGCACGAGATCCTCAATACGTTGTTGGATGTCTGGCGCCTCGATAGCGGGACGCAGACGCTGCGCCTGGCGCAGGTGCAGTTTGAGGAGTTGCTGCGTCGCCTGGTGGAGCAGCGGGAGCGTTCAGCTCCCGGCCATCGCTTTATTCTGCGCGTGCCTCCTTCTTTACCTCCCGTGCCGTGCGATCCGTTGCGCATAGAGCAGGCGCTCAACCATCTGCTGGATAATGCGGTGCGCTATTCGCCGGGTGGGGGCACCATTCGCCTGGAGGTAGAGGTCGAGGGGGCTGAGCTGCGAGTGAGCATTGCCGATCAGGGAATCGGCATTCCCCAGGAGCATCTGGAGCACATCTTTCAGCGCTTCTATCGCCTGCCACGTGAGGGCGCCGAGGAAGCTGAGGAGGGAGGAACAGAGGAGGGGAGTGGCCTCGGGCTGGCAGTGGCACGGGCAACAGTGGAGGCGCATGGAGGACGAATCTGGGCCGATTCGCCCGGTCCAGGCCAGGGGGCAACCTTCTCGTTTACCTTGCCCCTGCAGGCGGCAGGAGAGCTGCCCGCTGCCAGCCTGGAAGCGGAAGCTCTGCCAGCCCTGGCTCCTGGAAGCCCCGCAATTCAAGGCCAGGGCGCTGGGGGAGGGCGTCGTGAGCGCCTGGCCTCCGTTTTGCTGGCTGAGCAGGATGCCCGCATTGCTCGCTACCTGCGCGCTCACCTGGAGGAGCAGGGGTGTCAGGTCCAGGTGGCCACTCATAGTGCTCAGTTCTTCCGCTTGCTCGATCTGCAAGAGCCAGATTTGATTTTGCTGGCCGATCTGGTCGACGTTGCTGCCCTGGAGTTGCTGCGCCGTCTGCGCGAGTTTGCCGAGACGCCAGTCATTGCGCTCTGTGCTGCCGGACATGAGGAGGAGGGGATTCGTCTCCTGGATGCTGGGGCCGATGACCTGGTCTATAAGCCTTTTCACCTGCGGGAGCTGCTGGCGCGGGTGCGCTGCCGCCTTCGTCGGCGCAGTCAGGAAAGTGCGGCGGGAACCAGGCACCAGCGCATCTTCCGTACGGGCGATCTGCTGATCGATTACGCTCAGCATCAGGTCTTTGTCAATGGGCAGCCGGTTCAGCTGAGTCGCACGGAGTATCGCCTGCTGAGCACGTTGGCGCAGCATGCCGGGATGGTGATGACCCACGAGCTGCTGCTAGAGAAGGTCTGGGGACCAGAGTATAGCCGCGAGATAGATTTTGTCTGGGTCTATGTCAGTCGCCTGCGACGCAAGATTGAGCCGGACCCGCGCCATCCGCGCTATATTCTGACTGTGCCGGATGTAGGGTATAAGCTGGCCCGCCTGCCCGCCTGAGTCCGGCTCGCTCCGCTCTCGCTTGCTTGCCTTCGCGCGTCTCCTTCTTCTTCTTCTTCGTTTTCCACCTGAACCGCTGGGGCCGAGGCTTTTCTCCGCTGTCCTGCCTGGCTCTCCTGGCTGCCGCTGCCTCTGGCTGGCGACGGAGGGAGAGATTGGCCGGACGCGCCGCGGTTGACAGACTCTCGCTCTCAGTCGAGAAGCTGCTCTTCGCTCAGGGGACCGAGAGCGACCAGCACCTGCTTGTCGCGTAGGGGGAAGCGCTGCAGGGTGCGCATGATGTCGTCAGCGGTGACGCGCTCGACGCGCTCGATCTCTTCGTCGATGCTGATGAGTCGGCCCTCGGTGACCCAGTCTGAGGCCAGGGTGCGCATCCGGGTAAAGGTCGATTCGCTGCTGAGGACGATGCTGCTGATCCATTTGTCTTTGGCTCGGCGCAGTTCGTCCTCATAGATGCCGTCCTCAAGGAGGCTCTCTAGCTCGGCCCGCAGAAGATGTAGGACGCGGGGAGCCTCTTCTGGGGTGGAGTTGGCTTCGAGCAAGAGCATGCCGGTGTCTTCGAGGGCCCAGAGGCCGGCGCTGGCCGATTCGGCCAGACCCTTCTGATAGATGTTCCAGTAGATGCGCGAGCCGTCGGTGTCGCCAAGGATGCTTCCCGCGAGGGCGGCGGCGTAGTAGTCGGGATCCTGGATGCCAACACAGGGCATGGCCAGCAGAACGATCTCCTGCTTAAGGCGCGGGTCGACGATGATGTTGTTGATCGAGTGGGCCGGCTCGAAAGGCCGCAGCTCACGCCCGCTCTCACCGGTGCGCCAGCCGCTGCAGAGCTGCTCGGCTTTGTCGACAAAGCGCTCCCAGTCGAAGTTACCGGCGACGGCCAGGATCATATTGTTGGCCCCGTAGCGTCGCTGCCAGTAGTCGCGCATCTGCTCGATGCGCATGTTGCGGATGCTTTCGCGGGAGCCGAGGACGTCGTGGCCCAAGGGATGACTGTGGAAATAGGTCTGGGCCAGGCGCCGGAAGGCCAGATTGTAGGGCTGGTCTTCGGAGCGGGCGATCTCGTTAATGATGACTTCCTTTTCGGTTTCAAAGTCGCTCTCGGCCAGGCGCGGATACATCATGTCGCTGAGTAGTTCGAGGGCCCGCTCGCAGTATTCGCCGAGGACGCGCGCAAAGTACATGGTGGCCTCGTGCGAGGTGAAGGCGTTCAGCTCGGCCCCAATTTTGTTGAATTCGAGGGTGATTTGCTGCCAGTCCAGGTGCTGAGTGCCTTTGAAAACCATGTGCTCAAGGAAGTGCGAGACGCCCTCGATGGCGGGGTCGTGCTCGTCGCGCGACCCGGTGCGTACGTAGTAGGCGAGGGAAACCGATTCGAAGTCGGGCATGCTTTGGCCCACGATCTGCAGACCATTGCTAAGGCGGTAGGTATGGAAAACATCCCGACCGACGGTGATGGAGTCTGTCATTGCTCGTCCTCCGTGTGAACAGGAGCCTCAGATCTTCTTTTTTCTAGCATGATAGCCCCTGCCAAGAGCGACTGTCAAATGAGCAGGGGCCTGACCTCTCTGCTGAGGGCCGGCATGATCAAGAGGTGAGGTGCTTCTCTGCCCGGCAGTAGCCCTACTGCCCCCCACACTTGACAAAGCCCTAGCAGCATGCTACGATGCAAGTTGTACTCTGCCTTGTTTAACGGATGGCCAAGCATGGGCCTGTCCCTCTGAAATAGTACTGCCATAAGGGTTTTGGTGCCCGTTCCCGCCTGAGGAGTTTGAAGGGGCCGTAGCTCAGTGGATAGAGCAGCGACCTCCTAAGTCGCGTGTCGGAGGTTCGATTCCTCTCGGCCCCACTTCCTTGCTCTTGCTTGTGAGGAGAACCCCCCACTTCTGTCCAGAGCAATAGCCAGGGGCAGCCTTGCTTGCAAATGCGGGGCGCTTTTCTCGGCATTCAAGCGGCCTTCCTGGCGCAACATAGGCCGGAATGTTCTGTTGGTCTCCTCGATAACAAGACCGCTGCGATGGAACCCTGTGGCGGTTTTGTGCCCGGGTAGCCTGCCGCCATCAGGCGAGCAGTGATGGCTGCTTTTACTGCCGGCGCCGCTCTTCCAGTCCTCTCTCTGAGTAGCTGCTGCGTCCGTAAGCCTCGACCACCTTTACTTTTTTTGGTGCCTCTTCGGTCTTGTTCTTCCTGAGCTGGCGAGACCTCTCCGCGGCTGTGGAGCCAGCGCCTGACCAGGATAGCCGCCTGGTCTGTCAGGTCAACAGGCTCGCTGGGTGCTAGACCTTCGGTCCTTCGCTGTCTTCCATAATTCATGAAGGCTCTTTTTCTTTTTTCTTTCATGCTAAAATAGAAGAAGCATACCTTTCGAAGAGAGCGACGGCTGTCACGATCCTGAACAGAGGCAGGTGATCGGTAATGGCTACAGCGGCGGAAGTTGAAAAGGCCCTGGTCTTTCTCTGTGCTGCTGATCAGGATGGACGCTTCTTGGAGGAGCTGAAGAGGCATTTGCAGGGATCGGTTCCTGGCTCACGGCTGCATTGCTTTGCCTCCCGCGATGTGCCTCCCGGACAAGTGCGCGCCAGAGAGATAGAGCAGGCTGCTAAACGGGCGCGAGTGGCGGTGGTGCTGGTGAGCGCAGAACTCTTGAGTGGGGAGGCTGCAGAGCAGAAGGAACTGAAACTGCTTTGGCAACAGTGGCAGATGGGCCGACTGACGCTGATTCCAGTGCTGGCTCGGGCTTGCTCTCTGGAGGGAACTCCGTTTGCAAAATTGAAGTTTGTAGATCAAAAGAGCTGCGCCGAGATGAAGAAGGCCTGGCGAGATAAGCTTTGGGTCAGGGTGGCAGAGGTGATCTGCGCGGCGCTGGAGACGGGCGAGGAACGTCAGGCGGAGGCCGCCAGGGATATGAGTGCGGAGGAGCTTGAGGCGCTCTGTGCTCGCGTCGAGGAGCGCTATCGGCGGGCGTTGCTGGAGGATCGAAGCCTGACCCTGCTACAGGTGCTGGGGATGCGTACAGCTTTCCCGATCGAGCAGATTTATATTCGCCTGCGTCTGCATGAGGAGCCGGAGAGCCGCTATCTCAGTGCTGAGGAGCGCGGCGAGCAGTTTGATCCTTTGCAGGTAATGCAGCGCCAGTGGCAGCGCCTGGAGCGGCGTTTCTCGGAAGCGTTGGAGCCACAGGAGGCCATTCGTCGCCATCCGCGCTGTGTGATTCTGGGCGACCCAGGGGCCGGCAAGACAACGCTCCTGCGCCATCTGGCGATCTGCATTCTGCGGGGTGAGGGGCCAGACCTGCCGCCGGTGCCGATCTACCTGAGCCTGAATGCTTTCGCGGCCTCGGATCAGAAGGATTTGCTGAGCTATGCGGCCTGGCGTCTGGCACGTGACTACGGGGACTACGGGCTTGAGGAAACTGAGGTGGCCCTCTATCTACGTGCACGCCTTGAGGCAGGTAAGACGCTGTTTTTGCTCGATGGACTGGATGAGACCTTGATTGGCGAGTCTGCCGAGGAGGCCGAGGGGAGCTATCGCCGGGTGGTGGAGGCGGTGCAGCGGCTGGCCAATCGCTCTGCTGTGGTTGTGACGGCACGCCGCGCCGGCTATCGCTTGCATCGCCGCCTGACCGGCTTCGATGAGCTGGATGTGCTCGATTTCCGTGAGCAGGAGATTGAGCAGTTTATCAAGCGCTGGTTCTTGCAAGAGGGAGAGAATAGGGCTGAGATCGTTGCTGAGGGTGAACGCCTGCTCCGCGAGTTGCGCCAGCAGCCACATCTGTTGACGCTGGCGGCCAACCCGCTGCTGCTGACTCTGATCGTGCTGGTCTATAGGGATAGCGGCGAGCTGCCGGCACGGCGCGCCGCGCTTTATAAGGAGTGTGTGGCGCTCCTACTGGAGCGCTGGGATCGCGAGCGCAATATTCGGCGCATGGGGAGTCCGCTTCAGCTGCGTCCTGATCATCACCGCCATTTGCTCTATGAGCTGGCCTGGCATATGCATGTGCGTGGCTGGCGCTATGCGCCGCGGGGAGCCTTAGAAGAGTGGATCGCCAACTTTTTACCACGTCTCTGGCACTTCAGTGGACCGGACCTGGCCAGCCAGGTGCTGAAGTCTCTCAGTGACGACTGTGGGCTGTTGCGCGAGCAAGGTCAGGATCTCTATGGCTTTCTCCACCTGACGCTGCAGGAGTACTGCGCGGCCTGCTATGTCAGCGAGAGCGGCAAGGTCGAG
>NZ_JBHOQV010000120.1:0-8693 GCF_042408735.1 Thermogemmatispora sp. | reverse complement strand
GGCGGGCGTGTAGTTCCAGCCGATGCGCAGCTCACCCGGCAAAATATCGAGCAGGCGAGTTGCGCCCAGTTGCAGGGCCTGGGCCAGCGTATGGGCGGCGTCTGCCAGCCAGCTTGCACCGACCTCGTGGTGGGTGGCCGGTGGAAGGGTCAGGCGCAGCAGGAGCAGATCGCTGCGCATGATATGGCCCAGGTAGCCTTGCCAGTAGGGCAAGTGACTTTTACAAAAGCTGTTCTGGTAGTGGTGGCTGAGGAAAGGGCGTGGGTGCTTGTGAGAGGTGCTACTGTCCTCAATCACGGCGGCCCCGCAGCTTCGGCAGATGGTGAAGCCCGTGCCCCCAGGGCCAGCATTGACGATGAGCAGTTCCTGATTCTCTTTGTATTCCCAGGCCACGCCGCCGTTCTTCGTCCGTCTGGCCAGTGTGTCACGACTGGTCAGGGGCATAACCTGGTGGGCCGCCATATAGGCGATTTCCAGCTCTGGCCGATCGCTGTGACCGCGGGCCTGGCGCTCAAGTGAAGTGGCTCCCCAGGGGGCAAAGGCTGGTGGATCGAGAATTTCCTGCTCTTTCAAGGGAGTGTGACACTGAGGACAGGGCTGCCGCTGGCTTTCTGTACTGGCAGGCTGCTTTCCTCCCTGGCCGGTTGTCTCTTTGAGGTAGCTACAGACCTGGCAGAGCAGGAAGCGCCGTCGTGGCCGCTCAAAGAAGCGCTGCACGGGTGTCGGGCCCTGGCCTGCTGCCTGGAACAGGCCGGGGAAAGGCGCCACATAGATCCCATCGTCCGGCGCTGCCTTCAAAAGAGCCTCTAGCTCCCGCCAGAGAGAGCCAGCTCCAACCAGGCGTATAGTGATCGGCTGGGCGTTTGGTAGTCGATCAACACGGATGCCAGGCTCCCCATCGTCTACCTCCTCGGTAGCCGGCGCAGGCCCAGCGTCCAGCGAGCCCGGTCGACTGCATTTCCTGTCCCATGAAAGTGCTCTGTTCGCTGCAATTCCCGCTTCTTCAGGTGGCAGGTGTGGGTAGGCCGTCGACCGAGGCGGCCATCGTTTGATTCCCATCACGTTGCTGAGACAGCCATGGAGGAATGGAGCACGGTGGCTGATCTGCTGAGAGTGGCACCGCAGACCGACGCCCAAGACCGGTCTGAGCAACGCTGACTTCCTGCGCCTGGCCGTGCAAGTGCTAACCCAGGCGTTCATGGAGCCGGAGGTGGGCCAGCACGTGGAGGCAGAGCATTTCGGGCGCATCGCCGAGCGTAGGGGCGAGCGGAACGGGCACGGCGAGCTGAGTGGGACACGCGCGTGAGGACGCTCTGGTTTTCGGTGCCGCAGGTGCTCGACGGCAGCTTCTTCTGCAGCTGACCAGGATGGCCACGACGCTTGACATGCTGGCCGGCGGCCGCACCGGGCTCAGCATTGAGCCGGCCACTATGGGGACGAGGCGTGCGGGCTGAGGATCCCCTTCCCGTCTCTCTGGAAGCGGTTCGAGATGCTGGAGGAGATGGTCTAGCTCCGGTGACGGATGTGGAGTAGCGAGCGGGGCAACAAGCGCCCGTTCAAGGGCGAGTGCTAGAGCCTCGAGCGGTCGCTCAACCTGCCGCAGACCCTGGTCCACCCCAGCCCGCCGATCCTGTCGCCGAGTACGGCGAGGGGAGGACCCTGTGCCGGCGCTCCAAGGTCGAGGGACGGGACTACGGCGCGATCGAGCAGACCTGCATTTTTGCTTCGACACCGGCGTGGGAGAGTTGATTGGGCGGCTATGCTTGCTGGACGGGCTCGGGATTAAGATGGTGACTGACTTCCTCCCGCCGGGAACCCAGTCGCGGCCTGGAGGCCCTCGGCCGCGAGGTCATCCCTGCCGTTGCCGATCTCTAAGCGGGCTTGTTGCGGTCTTCGGCGTACCGGCCCTCAGTCGGCGCGACCGACTACGCTGGCAGCGCTGCTCGGCTGAACCTAAGCATGGAAGGGAGAGCCGATCACATGCAAACACAGCTGATCGAGATCGGATTGGAGGTGGGTATGCCTTAGGCAGGTCAAGCTGTGCTGGAGCCGTGGCGAAATGGCCGGTGGACGGCTGCGACAGCACGATGAGCCGCTCGTACGATTCTTGACCGATCGATTCGTATCGTGATACTATGCCAGCGTGGGAGGAACCAAGGAGTTCGATAGTAGGAAGAACCAAGGAGTTCGATTGTGGCAAGACACAAGAAGTTCGATCCGGACGCGGCGCTCCAGGCGGCTCTGGATTTGTTCTGGCGGCGCGGGTACGAGACAACTTCTCTAGAGGACCTCACCGAGCACCTCGGCATCGGCCGGGCGAGCCTCTACGCCACATTCGGCAGCAAGCACGAGTTATACCTGAAGGCGCTCGAGCGCTACCTGCGGACACGCGCCCCAGACCCCGTCGAGCTGCTGTCGCAGCCGGGGCCGGTCCTGCCAGCCGTGCGAGCGCTTGTCAAGCGGTACGCCGAGGAAGCCGCGTGCGACCGCCAACGCCGGGGGTGCATGATCGTCAACGCCGCCATGGAGCGAATGCCCGATGACACCCAGGTAGCGCGCGTGGTCGAATCGGCTTGGGATACCCTCGAAGTCGCGCTCGCAGCGGCGCTGACCCGGGCGCGGGCGCAGGGCGAACTGGCCGCCGATAAGGATCCGCGGGCACTCGCTCGCTTCCTGCTGGTTGTGCTGCAGGGTCTACGCGTCATGGGCAAGGGACACCCCAACCCTGAAAGGCTGCGCGACGCGATCGAGCAGGCTCTCATCCTCCTGGAGTAGTCGCTGACTCTCCATCGTCCCCGACCACCGATTCACGCCATCTATTTAGACTGAATAGTACAAAAAGGAGTTGCCTGGTGCCTAGCCTGACCAGAACCAGGCGGTTGCGCAGCCGGCACACAGCTCGGTCGAACAGTCTGCTGCACCGCTCGGTGCGCAAGCGCGTGATGCTGAGGTGGCATCCGCTCCAGCGAAAGGTTGACTCCCGGACCAGGATATGCTAATATGTTACCAATATTTTGCTGAATATTAGACTGATCGGTACAAAAAGGAGTTGCCCGGTGGACTGCCTGACCACAACCACGAACCAGGCGGGCCTCGGCCATGCTGGCTCAAGTGGAGCCGAGGCCCCGCAGCACCCGGATGCAGCCTTCGTATTACTGGGCGCCGTGCAATTCGTGCTGATCCTGGCGATCACGGTCATCGCCGTGCCGTTGCCGGCCATTCAGCGTGAGCTCGAGTTGAGTAGCGCGGAGCTGGCCCTGGTCAGCGCGGCCTACGGCCTGTCCTTCAGCGGGCTACTGCTGTTCGGAGGCCGGCTGGCCGACCTGCTCGGCAGGCGGTGCGTCTTCAGGCTGGGTGTGGCGGTGTTCGGACTCGCCTCTGCCGGAGCCGGACTCGCACCCGGCGTCGAAGTGTTGCTTGCCGCCCGCTTCGCCCAGGGGGCTGGGGCCGCGCTGGTGGCGCCCGCGGCAATGGCCTTGCTCGGCGTGGTATTCCCAGATGCCGCCCGACGGACCCGCGCGGTCGCTGTCTGGGGCGGTCTCTCCAGCGCTGGCGCGACCGCGGGCACCCTGCTGTCCGGAGTTGTCGCGACGTGGGTCTCATGGCGGTGGGCGTTCCTCATCCCGGTGCTGGTGTCGGTCGTGGCCTGGCTGGCCGCGCCGCGGCTCCTCCCGGCCGGTCCGCCGCCCACGCGGGCGCGGCTCGACATCCTCGGGGCCCTCTTGGCGACGGCCGGCTTGTCCGGGCTCAGCTACGGTCTGGTGACGACGCTCGACCACCCCTGGTCGTCGGCCGCCGTGCTCATCCCGCTCGTTAGCAGCGCTGCATTGCTGGCGGTCTTCGTGATGGTCGAGGCACACACGCCGGCGCCGCTGCTACCATTGTCGTTCCTCGCTGCCCCGCGGCGAGCCACCGCGTTGCTGGCTGTGCTGCTCACATCTGCTGGGGCCGCCACCAGCTTCTTCTTTCTCGCCCTATACTTCCAGCAGATCCGCGGCTTCTCGCCACTGTGGACCAGCGCCGCGTTCCTGCCGTACGGCCTGGTTCTGGTGGTTGGGCTGGTCGCCGGTCGGCTTGTCGCGCGCTTTGGAGCGGGAGTGATCACGCCCCTGGGGCTGGTGCTGGCGGCGGCGGGCCTGCTGCTGCTCGGCCGAATGGGTGTCGACACCCCCTACGTCGGGCCGCTGCTGGCTGGTCTGCTTGTGTTCCCCATCGGGGCGGGGCTGTCGCTCGCTGGTGCGACCGTGGCGGCGGTCGAAGACGCCCCAGAGGGCCAGGCCGGGCTGGCCGGCGGGGTGGTGAACAGCGCGATGGAGACCGGGCCAACCCTTGGCCTCGCCCTACTGGTGGCGTTAGCCGGTGCCCGCGCCAGCCAGCTCGCCAGCACCGGGTTGGATGCACCAGCGGCGACGACCGGTGGCTACGCCTTCGCTCTCAGCGTTGCGGCCGTGGCTTTCGCTCTCGTCGCGGGACTCGTTGCTATCGCCCTACATGCGGGGCGTGAGAGATCTGGGACAGACCACTTCTATCTGACCGGCCCGGCATCCGAGGCTACCGATTGCGATTCGCTACGAACAGGAGGAGGATCATGAACGTACGATTCACTGGGAAGGTTGCCCTCGTCACGGGAGGTGGCTCCGGTATCGGCCGGGCGACCGCGCTGGCCTTCGCCCGCGAGGGAGCCACAGTCGTCGTGGCCGGGCGCAGCCCAGAGTCGCTGGCGGAGACCGTGAAGCTGATCGAGGCCGAAGGCGGACGGGCCAGCGCGATCACTGCGGACGTCACCCGTGCACGCGATGTCGCCCGGCTCGTAGAGGGAGTCATGGTGAGGCACAAGAGGCTGGACATCGCGTTCAATAACGCTGGCGTGCTCGGCCCGCGAGGTCCTCTGGTCGAGATCGACGAGGACGCCTGGTCGGCCGTCCTGGCGACCAACGTGACCGGCGTATGGCTGTCGATGAAGTACGAAATTGCCCACATGCGGGCGCACGGCGGCGGCGTCATCGTCAACATGGCCTCGACCATCGGTGCGCACACCACACGACCCGAGCTTGGTGCGTACGCGGCCGCCAAGGCCGCCGTCAGCGTACTGACCCGCACCGCGGCGCGGGAGTACATCCGCGAGGGCATCCGTATCAATGCGGTCAGCCCGGGGCCGGTTGCCGCCCCAATGTCACGTCTCCCCGGAGAGAGCGACGCCGAGCGGGACTCTCGCATCGCGTCTATCATCCCAATCGGCCGCGTCGGCGGGGTCGACGAGATCGCTGCTGCTGTGCTCTGGCTGGCATCGCCCGAAGCGAGCTTCATTGTCGGCCACGACCTCGTCGTCGACGGCGGCGCCACCGCCTAGGGTCTGTCTTCACAGACTCTGGGATGCTGACAGTACCTCAAGAGGCTGTTGACACAGGAGGGAAGATCATCGTGAAGCTTGGCCTGCACCTTGCCCATACGAACTGGTCGCTCCCGGCGGAGCGGCTCGGCGCTACCCTGGCAGAGGTCGTCGAGGCGGCAGAGGCCGCCAGCTTTGATGCCATCAGCGTTGCTGACCACCTCTGGCTCCACCCGATCATTGGCGGCCCAGAGGGCCCGCAGCTCGAGGCCTATACCACGCTCGGATTCATCGCTGCCCACACCCAGCGGGTACGCCTGCTGGCGCTCGCTACAGCCGTTCCATATCGTCATGCTGGTCTGCTGGCAAAGATCGTGACCACGCTCGATGTGCTCTCCGGCGGCCGGGCGATGCTTGGCATCGGCGCCGGTGACTACGAAGACGAGGCCCTTGGCCTGGGGCTACCGTTCCCACCGCTGGGCGAGCGGTTCGACCTCCTCGAGGAAGCGGTGCAGGCCTGCCTCCAGATGTGGGAGAGTGAGTGGGGCGACGCGCTGCCGTTCCGGGGCCGCCACATTCGGATGGAGCGCCCCCTGAATGTACCCCAGAGCCTGAGCCGACCGCACCCGCCCATCCTGATCGCGGGGAGTGGCGAGCGGCGGACACTGCCGCTGGTGGCCAAGTACGCCGACGCCTGCAACCTGCGGCCTTCGCCCGAGATCCCGCGTCAGCTCGAGCTGCTTCGACGGCTCTGCGCCGAGGCGGGGCGCGACTACGACGCGATCGAGAAGACGGCCCCCTTCGGCTTCGATGTCGGGCCGCGTGGCGAGAAGGTCGGCCAACTGATCGGCCAGCTCCGCTGGCTGGCGAGTATGGGGATCGAGACGGTCTTCGGCTGGGTCGTGGGCGTTGAGCGGATCGAACCGCTGGAAATAATGGGCCGCGAGGTCATCCCAGCGGTGGCAGAGCTGTGAGGGGAACTGCGACCAGACAACTGCCGCCAGTGCCCGCGTCGTCGTTCTGAACCTTGCGGGCCTCGAGTCCATGAATGGTAGCGATATCAGGTCGCTGGTCGCACTGCTGATGTGGGCGCGGCGCGACCAGCGCGCAGGCAGTGTCATCCGTCGTAGTGACGGAGGCGCTGGACGTGCAGCATCCGGCTCGGCGGCTCGATCATTGCGTTGAACCGGTGCGCGCTGGGGAGGGCATTGAACTGCTCGGCTGCTGCCAGCGCCTCATCCAGGCTACGCCAGTAGACCAGGTCGACCCATTGTCCCGACGCGTCGCAGAGCAACTCGCGCTTGATGTAGCCGCTCATCCTGCGGAGATCGAGCATGATGGCGTCGGCGGCTTGCAAGAAATCCCTGTGACAGATACCATCTTTGAGACGGAACAGGACGATCTCGACCACTAAGTCAGCTTCCATACCTTCTCCAACGTGCCTTTTGTTGAGCTATAAGAGGCGTAGATTCAACCTAAGGGATGTACAACTTGGTATCGGAGCTGGACGAAGTCTTTATAGGAGACTGCTTCCAGCAATTTCAACCTCGTCTCAATGCCGACGCTTCCGAAAAGGGGGATTCCCTCACCGAGCAAAACCGGGAGATAGGTGATTGTGATCTCGTGGATCAATCGCGCTCTTAGGAAGCGCTGAATCGTTATTCCGCCATCCACATACAGGTGCCGGTGGCCTTCGCTGGCTAGTTGCCGGACGATCTCTTCAGGCGAGCCAACCATCAGCCGAGCCTTGCCACGCACATGTTCGGGCAAGTCCTTCAGAGACGTTGACAGCACGATCACTGGGACTTTGTAGGGCCAGGCATTGAAGGTCAAGAGCTTCTCAAACGTGTGGCGGCCCATGATGATGGCGTCCACTGAAGCGATGAAGCGGTCATAGGTTAGGCCAGTCATCCCGGCGTCGTCATACTCGGGTCGGTGGAGCCATTCGATATCTCCACCATGGCCCGCGATGAAGCCATCCAGGCTAGCACCACAGTAAACTGAGCACTTGATCGTCATATCGTAATTAAGACGACTCCAGTCCTAAATGGCGCATCCGCCAAGTCTACGCAACTTTTGCCGGAAGGGCTACGCCCAGTCAGCGACAGGGCTAATCCTTTCGGCGCCGACCATTGCTGAAAGGGGGTCGATACGCATTCCGATCGGTGATGTCTTCCCAGCTCGCCCGGCATCCTTCGTTCCAGTTCTCGAATTGGCGACAATTGCGAGCCGAGCCAGGGAGTGCAGCGTCTTCCACCGGGACCCGATCCGGTGCAGGAAAGCGGCGTGCCTGGCAGGAAGACGAACTCCCAGCGGGAGTGGGTCAGGCGGAACCGGCTACCTCTATCAAGTTGCTCCACCAACGATGGAGGAACGGAGTTCGATGGCTGGCCTGCTGAGGATGGCATTGCGGACCGGTAGCCGTCCGGATGGCCCCAGAGCAACTGCCGTGTGATGGCCATAACCCCCATCATCACTGAGTGTCTTCCTCGACGCGCCCTTGCTCGGCTCCTGGAAATGTAGCCCCAGGTACCTACCCGCGCTCGACCGGATTGCCTGCCTCCTGCCAGCCGCGGATCCCCGCCGGCATAACGAACACGCTGGTGTAGCCCATCTGCTGGGCGCGCCATGCGGCGAATCGACTTGCGCCACAGCGCGGGTCGGAGCAGTAGAAGACCAGCGTGGCGGTCCGGTCCTCGGGCAGGTCGGCGATTGTGAAGTCGGCAGGGTCGAGATTCACAGCTCTGGGTACGTGCCCCCGGGCCCACCGCTCTCGCGGGTTGACATCGAACACGTACAGGTTGCCTTGCCCGAGCCGATCGGCAACGTCCTCCACCGAAATCTCCGGAACCTTGCCACGGCCGAACGCAGCGTGGATAAAGGAACCTAGCTGCGACACGAGTATCTCCCCTCTGAGCTGCCATGGTGTGGCACGAGTCGTAAACATTTACACACGCTGTATAGTGTGTAACGAGAGGGATGGCCGTGTCAAGTCCTATATCGCGGGCCGAACCGCGGACTCCAACCAGGCGCTCGGCAAAGGTGAGCAGTCCCTCTTCGCCTGTACTGGGGTCGAGGCTGACGCTGGTCAGGATATAGCGCACGCGCTCGCGTCCGATGCCAAGGCGCGCCTGCAGACGGCGCAGCAGCAGGGAGATCTCCGCACCTGTGACGCCGCTGTAGAGGTGAGCCTCGTCGAGAACGATCAGCAGGGTGCTGGCCGGGTTGCTCTCGAGCAGTTGGGCTGTCTGGGCAAAGATGCCTCGCTCGATAGGCCGCATCAGCATGTATTCTAGCATGGAGTAGTTCGTGATCAGAATGTCGGGGCAGCACTGCTGCATCTGGTGGCGTGTGTAGAGTTCTC
>NZ_JBHOQV010000116.1:0-4346 GCF_042408735.1 Thermogemmatispora sp. | reverse complement strand
GACTGCAGAGCAGGATGCTCTCAGCAGATCAGCCAATGCTGCGAGGTCTTTGGAGGAGACACGCATGCCGACCCCAAATCGTCGCCTTAGGCAGGCACGCGAACTACGAGGTTGGTCCCAGGCCAAAGTTGCGGAGCAGATCGGTACCGACGCCACCACAGTCAGTCGTTGGGAGCGTGGGTTATTTTCCCCGACCCCTTACTTTCGGGAGAAGCTTTGTCAGCTCTTTGGCAAGAACGCCGAGGAGCTGGGGCTGCTCGAGAGCGCCAGGGAGCAGGCCGTAGGGGGGGAAGTAGCGGCGATGGCGCCGGCGGTCGTGGGGACGGAGGTGGGGGAGAACGGCCATAGTCTGCCCTGGGGGGTGATGCCGCCCCAAGCGCCATCATGGCAACAGCGCACGGACACCTTTGCCTATATTTTGCAGAGTGCGGTTCATGACGTGCAGGCGCACCTGCTCTGGGAAGACGCCTATGTGCGTGTCTTGCAGGGGCAGCGCGCGCAGGCTCAGCGCTCCGGAGAAGCCAGTTTAACTGCCTTTGAGCAAGTTGGGCACATGAACGCTGCCGTGCTGCGCGAGTGGTTGCGGCAGCACGGGTTGTTGACCTCCTCGTCGCCTCCCTCGCCTTCCTCGTCGGCTTCGGTGGCCGAGCCGCCGCTGCCGCAGCAGCACCAGCAGTCATCAAGTGCCGTGTCCTCGCCGGGGGCTGGGCCTGAGGCCTCCGAGAGGCCGGTCGGAGCTATTCGTCGCTTTGGCTACGGGAGAAGTCTAGGTTTCCTCTTAGTGCTCATGGTAGTGGCCACGGTGATTCTCTCTGGTCTCACCTTGGGTCAGCTACAGCCTACTGTCCTTTCCTCACCTCGCCTTGCTGGCTTAGGGCAGGATGCCCGCACTCTTGCCACCACTCCCGTCTCTTCGGCGGGATCCAGGGCATTTTCCACTCCAACTGCGACGGCGGCCAGGTCCGCAACGACTTCTCAGTCTACGCCGCCTGTTCCCTCCCCTACAGTTCCGGTCCAGGCCTCGCCGGCCGTCGCTGCTGCCTCTGTTTCTCTGATGATTACGGTCACTCCGGACCGCTTGACGCCTCGTGATTGCGTCCTGGAAGCGCTTGGTTATCGCTGTACTCTCACGCTCTGGCCTTTCAGCGGCCAGAGCCAGGGCCAGGCCGGCAAGCTCTCCTGGCAGGCGAGCAGCCGTGATCTGCCTGTGCGTTTCAATCCCCCAGGAGGCACCTGTACGCCGGGGCAGCCATTCGAGGTCATCACCTATATCGTGAGCAACCCCGGTCAGCAGGGTCACCTCCTCTTTACTTTTAGCGTTCCATCTTCGAGTACCTCCTACACGCAGACAGTGCTCTGGCAGGACTAGCCGGGCGAGCGCCTCTTTGGGCGCGGTGAGGCGAAGAATGCCTTGCTGTCTGAGCCTTGTGAGCTGGCTGGCTCCCGACCTCTTCCGCCGCCGGTCTCCGGCTTACAGCAGCTCACCTGGCTCCTCCCAGGGAGGCGGTCCAGCAAAATATGGGCACCTGGCGCGGCAGAGTGAGGGGCTTGCTCCCCTCTTTGCTGCCCGTCAGGTGCCTAGTGACTGTCTAGCGGGTGTTCTTGTGGGCAGGGAGGGGGTGAGATAGAGTATCTTTCCACCAGCACTCTGTGGTATTCCTCAGTTCTCTTGCTTACTTACTTGCTTGCTGGTGCTCGAGGGCTGGGCCTCATAAGTAAAGGAGGTGGTCCGGTGCCGCAGCGCGATCAATTGCCTGTGCTCTCGCTGGCTCGTGTCAGCCTGGGGGCGGCTGACCTCGTTCATCGGTGGAACTGGATGGAGCCAAAGGGGAGGTTTCGCTGCTGTCGCGACCTGCGGCCCTTCTTATCAGACGTTCCTGCTCTGTTGTCTTTTGCTCTGGGAAACTGTCCCGGAGTCTTCTTTTTGGAGACGGCGCTCTGCGACGGCAGGAAGATCGCGAAAGGAAACGGCGACCTATGAAAACCTTCCACCTAGGGGTACTTGTCAAGAGCAGACTCTCCCTCTCTGCGGCGGCCCTGGTCATGCTGGGGACTTTGCTGCTGTTGACGACCTGTCTGATCGGTCCTTTTCATCGCCCGACCTCGGTTCGTGCGGCTCCGGCTTTCAACTATGGTGAGGCCCTGCAGAAAGCCATCTACTTTTATGAGGAGCAGTCGTCTGGCCCAAAGCCATCCTGGAACCGGGTTCCCTGGATTGGGGATTCGGCTACGAAGGATGGCTCCGATGTCGGCCTTGACTTAACTGGCGGCTGGTACGATGCTGGCGACCACGTTAAGTTTGGTCTGCCGATGGCCTATACGGTGACGATGCTCTCCTGGGGCGTCATTCAGTACCGCAATGCCTTTGTCCAGGATGGGCAGCTTCCCTACATCCTCAACAATATCCGCTGGGCCACCGACTACTTTATCAAGGCCCATCCGTCGCCCAATGTCCTCTATGGCCAGGTGGGTGATCCCAGCGCCGATCACGCCTTCTGGGGACCGGCTGAGGTCATGCAGATGGCCCGACCGGCCTACAAGATTGACCCGAGCTGTCCTGGTTCCGATCTGGCCGGTGAAACCGCTGCTGCGATGGCTGCCGCCTCGATCGTTTTCCAGCCCACCGACCCCACTTATGCGAGCACGCTGCTGACCCATGCCAGGCAGCTCTATACTTTTGCCGATACCTACCGCGGCAAGTATGATGCCTGTATCACTGCGGCCAGCGGCTACTACACTTCCTTCAGTGGCTACAACGACGAGCTGGTCTGGGGGGCGATCTGGCTTTATCTGGCCACCAACGATAGTAGCTATCTCACGAAGGCTGAGAACTACTATAATAATCTCAGCTATCAGTCGCAGACAAACGTCCATTCGTATCAATGGACGATCAGTTGGGACGACGTCTCCTATGGTTGCTATATCTTGATGGCCGAGATCACCGGTCAGCAGCAGTACAAGGACGACGCTCAGCGCTTTCTGGACTGGTGGACGGTCGGTGTCAATGGCTCGCGGGTGACCTATTCCCCGGGCGGCGAGGCCTTCCTCGATAGCTGGGGTTCCCTGCGCTACGCGGCCAATACAGCCTTCCTGGCTCTGGTCTATGCCGACTATCTCGGTTCGAGCAATCCGCTCTACGCCCGCTATCACGATTTCGCCGTTCAGCAGATCAACTACATTCTGGGAGCCAACCCACGGAACTGTAGCTACATGGTCGGTTTTGGCTCCTGTTATCCACAGACGCCTCACCATCGTGAGGCCCACGATTCGTGGACGAACGATATCAACAATCCAACCTACGAGCGCCACATTCTCTACGGAGCGCTGGTCGGAGGTCCCAGCTCGGCGGACGATCAGTTCAGCGATAATCGTCAGAACTATCAGACCAACGAGCCTGCTGACGACTACAACGCCGCGCTGGTCGGGGCCCTGGCCCGTCTCTACCAGGAGTACGGTGGAAGTCCCGTCGCCTCTCTGCCCGACAAGCCCAAAGATGACGACGAGATCTATGTGACGGCGGCGGTCAACGCCTCGGGCAGCAACTTCACCGAGATTAAGGCCATCTTTATCAACAAGACTGGCTGGCCGGCCCGCGTCACAAGTAACCTCTCGCTGCGTTACTACTTTACGCTGGAGCCTGGCGTGACGCCGAGCATGCTCACGCTGAACATGAACTACACCGAGTGCGGCAACCAGCTCTCGGGGCCAACCCAGTACTCGGGTAACATTTACTATGTGACAGTGAGCTGCGCCGGTGTGCTGATTTACCCGGGTGGGCAGAGCAACTACCAGAAGCAGGTCCAGTTCCGTATTACCAGCTCCGGGGCCTGGGATCCAACCAACGACTGGTCGTATCAGGGTGTGGCAACGCCGGCAGGGGCGACACCGGTGAAGGTGAGCAATATTGTGGTCTTTGATGGCAATACCCAGGTCTGGGGTACGCAACCCAATGGTACCGCTCCAACGCCGACACCTGTCCCAACGGCAACGGTGACGCCAACTCCCACTGTTGCCCCGACAGCCACCGCTACCAGCACACCGACGGCAACTCCGACTCCACAGCCCACCCTGACGCCGACGCCGACCCCGCGGCCGACCGTGACGCCGACGCCGAGTCCGACGCCGAGTCCGACGCCGGTGGCGGGTCTGAGCTGCCGGGTGCAGTACGTCATCACGGGGCAGTGGCCAGGTGGCTTCGGTGCCGTGATCAACATCACCAATACGGGGACGACGACGATCAACGGCTGGACGCTCAAGTTCACCTTCCCCAACGGGCAGACGGTGACGCAGGGCTGGAACGGGAGCTTCAGCCAGTCGGGGAGCACGGTGACGGTGACGAACCTGTC
>NZ_JBHOQV010000109.1:0-92824 GCF_042408735.1 Thermogemmatispora sp. | reverse complement strand
CGCAATTGGGTCCTGCGCGGCAGATGTCTGTGAACCCCGCCAGGTCCGTGAGGAAGCAACGGTAAATGGACCTCTCTGGGCGTCGCAGGGTTGCCTGATTGCGCTGAGCGGCAGGGCCGGGCGAAAGCCGGTTTTCTGTCTGTCTGACGCTTCCTGGCCTCCGCCTCAGTCAGAGAGAGGCCTTTCCGTCTCACTTCAGACCCGGCGGCACAGCACGCATTGCTCCGCGGCACGCTGTTCCTGCCGGCATGGCGCGACGCGCTTGCAGGTCCGTACGGTACAACAGGCCAGTTCACGGTCGCCTGGTTGACCCGGTCACCTGGCTCCCCACCACCATCGCCAGGCCGCCAGCGGCCAGCTCTGCCCCTGTTCCCACGCCGCACCTGGCCGTCCGCCAGCCAGCAGCCAGCCAGGAGAGAAGAGTGCATCCCTATGAGTTCACAGGCTCTTTATCGCAAGTGGCGTTCGCAGACCTTTGAGCAGATGGTCGGCCAGGAGGCCGTTGTCGAGACGCTCAAGCACGCGCTCAGCAGCGGCAAGCTGGCCCACGCCTACCTGTTTACCGGCCCGCGCGGCACTGGCAAAACGACAACCGCCCGCCTGCTTGCGAAGACGATCAATTGCCAGCAGCCACGCAACGGCGAGCCTTGCAATGAGTGCCAGCAGTGCCGCGAGATTACCGCCGGTACCTCCTTCGATGTGATCGAGATCGATGCCGCCTCCAACCGTGGCATCGATAACATCCGCGAGCTGCGCGAGAAGGTGATGGTGCGCCCCACCTCCGGCAAATATAAGGTCTACGTCCTCGACGAGGCCCATATGCTGACCACGGAAGCCTTTAACGCGCTCCTGAAGACGCTGGAGGAGCCTCCAGAGCACGCGATCTTTGTGCTGGCAACAACCGATATGCATAAGATGCCAGCGACCGTGATCTCGCGCTGCCAGTGCTTCTATTTCAAGCGCTTTACCACCCGCCAGATCGTGGATCACCTCCACTATATCGCCAGCCAGGAGGGGGTAACGCTGGAGAAAGGAGCGGCCGAGCTGCTGGCCCGCGCCGCGGCTGGCGGGATGCGCGACGCCCTCAGCCTGCTGGACCAGGCTATCGCTTACTCGGGCGAACGGGTAACGCTGGCTCAGGTCCAGGCCATGTTGGGTGTGGCCGATCCGCAGGCGATCGAGAAGCTGGTCCAGGCCGTGGCGGCGGACGAGAGCGCGGCTGGCCTGCACTTGATCCATCAGTTGGCTGAGGATGGGGCCGACCTGCGCCAGGTCAATGCCCAGCTGGTTGAGTACTGGCGCGCTCTCATGTTGGCCCGCGCCGGGGCCTCCCTGCCCGAGATCCTGGACCGCAGCGATGAGGAGATCCGCCAGATCCAGGAGCTGGCCCGGCAGTTCTCCCTGGAAGAGTTGACGGGCTTTGCGCGTATCTGCGCGCAGAACGAGCTGCTGCAGAAGGGCCTGGGAACGCCTCAGTTGGCCCTCGAGCTGGCTTTTCTGGAGTGCCTGGAGCTGCGCCGGCGTGTTCAGGCGGGCGAAATGCCGCTATCGGCGCCAGCGGCAGGCTCGGCCTGGCAGAGTGCCGTCCCATCCGCCGCCCCCTCCGCGGCTCGTCCAGCTTCCGCGCCCACCACACCCGCCACCTCCGGGCCTGGGCGCGGCGAAGAGGAGCGCGCAGAGGCCGGCGCCCTGCGACCGTTTCTCCCGCCGTCGCGCTCGGCGGGGCCAGTCAGCGGACGTTCCCGGCCTGAGCCGGGTCCCTCCACACCATCCGCTTCTGCCGGCGAGACCGCGACGACAGGTCCAGCAGCTCCAGGAGGAACAGCGACGCCCGCTCCCGCCTCTGCTTCGACGAGCGCCGCCAGCCGGACCGCTCCAGGCACGGGCAGCCGCCCAGCTCCGGCAGCCCCCCCCATAGCCGCCTCTTCTTCCACGGGCGGCCTGACTCTGCAGCAAGTGCGGCAGGCCTGGGAGATTATCCGTCGTCGCGTCAGCCAGAAAAATCCCAAAGCCGCCTCCTGCCTTCAGGACTTCCGCGTCGTGACCGTAGAGCACTACGGCGGCCCACCAGTGGTCGTGATCCAGGCCGAGCACCAACCGCACTACAATTTTCTGAACCAGGGGAATCGTCATAAGCCGGTGGAGCAGGCCCTGGAGCTGGAGTTTGGCATCAAATGCCTGGTGCGCCTCTTGCCTCCCGGCCAGCCCTCTGGCACTACCCTTCTTGAGCGCGCCACGCTGCGCCGAGACCCCTCGCTCTCCACGCTCACCGGCACGAACCCCAGCCAGGTGCCCGAGGCGGCCAGCAGCCCAGATAGTCCAGCGGCAGGAAGTGCCGAGGCTTCCCCCCTTGCCAGAAATGGCACGCTGACAGAAAATGATAGGGGGAGCGGCAGGCCCGAGACAGCGGAGCCACCGTCGCCAGGCGCTCAGCCAGAGCCAGCGGCGGACCGGCAGCACGAGCCTCCTGCCTCCAGCCGCTCGACAGCCTTCGCCGAGAAAACGCCTCAGCGGGCAGCTCCGGCGACCGACCAGCCGCGGCCTCAGAGCAATGGCTTTCAGCCCGAACCGGCTGCGCTGCGCGAAAAGGCCAGCAGCGACCCCCGCGTGCAGGAGGTTATCAAAACCTTCAACGCGGAGATCATCGACATCGATATCGACAAAAGCGAGTGAGGAGCTTCTCTTATGATGCGGGAAATCATGAAGGCCCAGCAACGCCTTCAGAAATTGCAGGAGGAACTAGAGCAGAGTCAGTTTAGCGGGAGCGCAGGAGGCGGCGCGATCACCGTTACGATGAAGGGCAACTACGAGATTACCGCCATCAAGATCGACCCCGAGGCGGTCAATCCTGAGGACATCGGCGAGTTGGAGGCGATGCTCCTGGCGGCAGCTAAGGATGCCTTCAGCAAGGTCGCCGAGGCCCAGCAGAAGATGGTAAACAGCATTACAGGCGGCATCAAGATTCCAGGACTGTTCTAGGTCATGAGCGAGCTGGCTCCCCCCGTCGCGGCCCTCATCGAGGAGTTTTCTAAGCTGCCAGGGATCGGCATCAAGACCGCCCAGCGCCTGACCTTCCATGTGCTGCGCAGCCCCACCGATCAGGCGCGCCGACTGGCTGAGGCCATCCTGCGCGTCAAAGAGAGCATCATCTACTGCTCTCACTGCTTCAATATCACAGAGCACGATCCTTGCAGCATCTGCGAAGATCCCCAGCGCGACCGCCACGTCGTCTGCGTGGTCGAAGAGCCACTGGATGTGCTGGCACTGGAGCGCACCGGGGCCTATAAGGGTCTTTACCATGTCCTGCACGGCGCGCTCTCCCCGCTGGAAGGCATCGGGCCCGATAACCTGCGCATCAAAGAGCTGCTCGAACGAGTCAGACACGAGGAGATTCAGGAGGTCGTGCTGGCAACTAATCCCAACTTCGAAGGCGAGTACACGGCCAATTACCTGGTCTCGCGCCTCAAAGAGCTGAAGCCGACCCTGGCACCACGTCAGCTCAGGATCACCAGTCTGGCCCGTGGCTTGCCCATCGGCGGCGACCTGGAATATGCCGATGAGGGCACCCTGCGCCGCTCAATCGAGGGACGCCTCGATCTCGGTGCCTGATTCGATGGAGCGATGGCTGCAATCGCCTTCCCTTCCGCTCGCCTGTTGACTTTCTTTGACAGATGTTCTACACTCATCCTGACTTTGCTCCTTCCGCTCGCCAGGGCCAGGAACCGGCAGAGAAAGGCCACAGCGAGCAAATAGATAGAAGAGCAGAGCAGCGAGAGAGATCGCTCAGGCCGATGAGGGCCGAAGGCCGCCTCTTCCGCTTTCAGACCCTCGCCAGGGAAGATATTCTGTGAGAGCGAGAACAGCAGGAGGTCATCCGATGCTGCCCGCAATTACCTCTCACGTGGCAGGGGCATCGGTCCGCTTGTGGTTGGATATAGCACGAAAGGTGGCACTATGATGACCAGGAAAGAGAAGATGAGCATCGCTTCGGGCACGAATAGTAGCGCCCCGGCCAGTGAGCGGGAGCGCGCGCTTGAACAGGCTGTCCAGCAGATCGAGCGCCGCTTTGGTAAGGGAGCGATTATGCGCCTGGGCGAGGCGGCCCACGCTCAGGTGGAGGCCATCCCGACCGGCTCGATTGCCCTCGATCTGGCCATCGGGGTGGGCGGCGTGCCCCGCGGTCGCATTACGGAGATCTATGGCCCCGAATCTTCGGGAAAGACAACGCTTTGTTTACATATCATCGCCAATGCTCAGCGCGCCGGTGGCTATGCGGCCTTCATCGACGCGGAGCATTCTCTCGACCCCACCTACGCCGCTCGCTGTGGAGTGGATATCGCCAACCTGTTGATCTCTCAGCCGGATTCGGGTGAGCAGGCCCTGGAGATTCTCGATGCCCTGGTGCGCAGCGGGGCCGTGGATGTGGTGGTGGTGGACTCGGTGGCCGCTCTGACCCCCCGCGCCGAGATCGAAGGCGAGATGGGCGATTCCCATGTCGGCCTGCAGGCCCGCCTGATGAGCCAGGCTATGCGGAAGCTGACTTCGGCCATCACAAACTCGAACGCGGCGATTATCTTTACGAACCAGTTGCGCGAGAAGGTGGGGGTGATGTTCGGGAACCCGGAGACGACTTCCGGCGGGCGCGCCCTGAAGTTCTACGCCTCGGTCCGCCTGGATATCCGTTCGACGGATACGATTAAGGTGGGCCAGGAGGTGATCGGTCGCCGAACGCGCGTGCGCGTGGTGAAGAATAAGGTGGCTCCTCCCTTTAAGGTGGCAGAGTTCGATATTATGTATAGCGAGGGTATTTCTCGCGAGGGCGGCTTGCTCGACCTGGGCCTGGAAATGGGCCTGGTGAAGAAGAGCGGCGCCTGGTTCACCGTGGGCGATATCCGCCTCGGTCAGGGACGCGAGAATGCGAAGGAGTTCCTTCGCCAGAATACGGATGTGGCCCAGGCTCTGGAGGAGCAGATTCGGAGCAATATGCTCTCGTTCCGCGGCGGCGAGGCCGAGCCGCTGGAGGATGGTCATGCCGATGAGCCTCCCACGGAGGCCCTCGAGGAGATCTGAGGAGCTGAGCATCGCAGCCATGCCAGGATGAGCCGACGAACGAGGGAGGAAGGGAGACAGGAATGGGCACTCGCCAGGCTGCCTCACCTCTCCCTCCAACCACTCACCTGGTTGGCTCTCTCCTGGCCCAAGCGATCCGCCAGGGCGCGGGTGGCAAGAGAGATCAGGCTGCCCGCGCTTTCTCGCCCTTCTCCCAGCTCCTCGGCTGACCTCTCTCCGCCTGCTGGCCTGCTCCGCTTCTCCCCCTCTCTTGATTGCCGATCCGATCGCCCCAGAAGGTAGGGTTCTTCTGGCGGGGAGAGGAGTCATGGCCTGGCGGCATCTTTGTTTGCCTGCCCCCGCGCCGCAAGCCGGGGAAGAAAGGGCTGGCAAGCCTTGTACGACGTTCGCATAACGAGGAGGCTCTATGGGACAGGTTCGCTTCGATTTCAGCGGCGAGGTGGTCTTGATCACCGGCGGCTCCCGCGGCCTCGGCCTGGAGATCGCTGAGGCTTTCGGTCAGGCCGGCGCCACGGTCATTATTACGGCCCGGCGCGAGCAGTGGCTCGCCGAGGCGGAGCGCCATCTGAAGGAACAGGGGATCACCGTCTCCGCCCAGCTCTGCAATGTGGCCGAGGCGGAGGCCGTTGAGACGCTGGTCCGCCAGAGCCTGGCGCTCTATGGCAAGATCGATGTGCTGGTCAATAACGCCGGCCAGACTTGGGGCGCGCCCGCCGAGGAGATGCCTCTGGAACGCTGGCGCCAGGTGCTCGATACCAACGTGACGGGGACCTTCTTGATGTCTCAGACAGTGGGGCGCCATATGTTGGAGCGCCAGCGGGGGTCGATCATTAATGTGGCCTCGATCGCTGGTCTGAGCGGCGAGCAACTGCGAACGGTGGGCTATAATGCCAGCAAGGCCGCGGTGATCAATCTGACGCGCTCGCTGGCAGTTGAGTGGAGCGGACGCGGGGTGCGTGTGAACGCTGTAGCGCCCGGCATGTTCCGCACGCGCATGACGGAGGCAGTGCTGGAGCGCGCCGAGAGCTTCATCGCGAGTACGACCCCTATGGGGCGCATTGGTCGCCCGGGCGAGCTGGCCCCGGCAGTGCTCTTCCTGGCCTCGGAGGCGGCGAGCTATATCACGGGCCAGGTGCTGGTTGTCGATGGGGGGCGTAGCGCTCAGTGAGCGAGGAGTTGATTCTCCCAACGCTGCGCTGGCTGCCGGAAGCGGGCGGCTGGCAGCCCTTCCGCGGCCTCCAGCCCTGCGAGTGGCCCGCCGAGGTGCGGCCGGAGCGCCTGCCTCGCCCAACCTATGCGGTGGGGACGCGCGTCTATTTCGAGTACGTCGGTCCCCGTCCCTGGGAGGGCCTTATTCAGTTGATTGAGCTGCCCGGGGGCCATTATCAGCCCTGGGAGGATGTCTACGCCCTGATCGCTCGTCGCTACTACCGGCCTGAAGCCATCGTCTATCTGATTCAGGCCCGCGGCCATCTGCGCCTGGTGCGCGCTCCGCGTATCGTGGGCCTCTCAACTGGCAGCGAGCTGCGCCCCTTGCTGGAACACGGCTACGAGGAGTTCTGAGCGGATCGCGTCCGACAGCTACCGACAGCTCAGCTTCTCAAGCCGGCAGCGCGCCTTCGCTCTGCCGGAGCGTCAGGTAGCCCCTAGCGGGCAGCCAGGACTTGCTCTCTGGACTGCCCGCTCGTTTCTCCGCAGGCCCGGCCCCCTCTGAATGGCGAGCGGCTGGTGGAAAAGAGCGCTCCTCAGCTCTCGTGCTCACCCAGCCAACGGCGCACGATGAGAAAGGTGATCAGGGCACTGATGACGGTGACCGCCAGGAACAGGATGACGGTCAGTCGCTGGTCCTGCTGTTGCTCCTCCTCTGGCTGATCGACGATCTCGATGGGGTGGCTGCTGACCTCACCCGTTGTCTGTGACATAACACTGCTCCCTTCTGCTCTACTGTCGTCCCTCCCTTCGCCTGGCCCAGGCCGCGGCGGTGGCCAGAGCGAAAGAAGGGAAATCCCTGCCTGCTCCACCTCAGTCGTTGGGGAGGATGACGAGCTTGCCAAACTGCTGGCGCTCCTCCATGAGACGCTGGGCCTCGACGATAGCGCTCAAAGGATAGGTCCCATGTACGACTGGCCTGAGCTGACCACGCGCCACCAGTTTGAGGACCTCGGCCAGGTCGTGACGGGTGCCTCCATAGGAGCCGATAAGGGCGATCTCTTTGATGAAAAGCAACCAGACATTGGTCTCGGCCACATCGCCGCTGGTTGAGCCACAGGTCACAAGGCGCCCTTTGCGGGCCAGACAGGCGATGTCTTGCTCCCAGGTATCTTTGCCGATGTGGTCGACAACGACGTCTACACCGCGCTTGTTGGTCAGGCGTCGGACCTCTTGCACCAGGTCTGTGCTGCGATAATTGATCACTTCGTCGGCCCCCAGGGCACGCGCCCGCTCTAGCTTTTCGTCCGAGCCGGCGGTGGCGATTACTCGCGCCCCGCAGAGTTTGGCGATCTGAATGGCCGCACTGCCTACGCCGCTGCCAGCGGCCTGGACAAGCACATCCTGACCCGGTTGGAGTGGAGCCCGCGTGGTGAGCATGTGCCAGGCAGTGATGGTCGAGAGGGTCACGGCGGCGGCAGAGACAAAGTCAAGGCCCTCCGGCAAGGGAACAACGCTGGACGCGGGCACGCGCACATACTCCGCAAAGCCCCCCTGACTGGCCAGCCCAATAATGTCGCCGTTGAGACAGAGCACTTCCTCGCCCGAGCGACAATACTCGCAGCGGCCACAAAAGAGGTAGGGTGCAACGGCCACGCGCTGGCCAACGCTCAGCCCGCTGACAGCATCCCCAAGGGCGTCAATCTCTCCGGCAATTTCCGAACCACAAATATGCGGCATGGGCGCCACCCTGGTCCTGCCTCGACGCGAGTGCAGGTCAAGATGGTTGACTCCACAGGCCCGAACTTTGACGATGACGTCCTGGGGACCAGGCACCGGGTAGGGTACGTCTTCGATCTGCAGGACCTCCAGGCCACCGGTTTGGTGAAAGACTGCGGCTTTCATGCTGCCTCCCGTTGGCAAGAGATGGATATCTTCTATGTATGCAAGCTATGATGTATTGTACCTCATTCTCTTGCTCTCGCCCAGATTGTGCGCATCTGGTAATGCTCGCTCTGCCAATCTCAGCGATAGCCTCGGGTCCTCAGCCAGGACGGGGAGCAGCCCGACGTCCTCACAGGCAGGAGAGAGGAGAGGCCCAGGTCCGCAGCAGATGAGCGGATAGGCGCAGCAACCGGGGATGCCCTGGCACGGCGAGCGATCAAGCGAAGAAGAGGCGCGGCCGCCCTATCTGTCGCGCTCTTCCTTCTTCCCTGCAGACCGCGGAGACGAGAGGAAGGAGCACAGAACAGAAGGCAGACACGCGCCTCATAAGGTCTTATGCGCGAAGCGGGACGGAGACGACGAGCCAGGCCAGCCTTAGATGAGTTTCCAACCTGAGACTGCCAGGACTATGGCCAAAACGGGATTGAGCACTTGATCCGGAATAAATTTGCTGAGCTTGCTGCCGATGTAGACGCCGGGCAGTGAGCCTAGCAGGAGCAGACCGACGATGCCCCAGTTGATTGAGCCGGAGCTGAGATAGCCAACCATGCCGGCCACCAACAAAAGGAACGCCTGGAAGATGTCGGTGCCAACCAGCTTTTTGGGTCCCAATTCGGGATAGAGGAAGGCCAGAGTGACGATAATCAAGGTGCCGCTGCCGACAGAGGTGAGACCGACCAGGAAACCGACAAAGGCCCCGGCCAGGATCAGGAGCACCCGCCGGTACCAGGGTGGGTTGCCCCCCGCTGCCTGGCCCTGGCTTTCACTTTCGCCCGCCGCGATGGCCGCCTTCTTGCGCTCCTGCGCCCGCCGCTCCGCATAGCGCAGTAGATAGGGCCGCGCGAGCAGGAGGACGGCCACTAGAACGAGCGTGTAGCCAATGGCATGGAGCAGAATGGTGTTAATCAGATGACCATAGTGGGCGCGAATGTATTGGACAAGAAAGACGCTGACAAGAATGGCTGGCACGCTTCCACAAGCAAGCCAGAGCGCAGCCCGAAAGTCGATCTGACGCTGGCGGGCATGGATAATGGTGCCCAGGCCCTTGGTGATCGCCGAGTAGGTGACGTCCGAGGTCACAGCCCATAACGGGGGAACACGGAAGAGCAAGATCATGATGGGGGCAAGAAGCGATCCTCCCCCCATGCCGGTGAGGCCGATCAGAAAGCCCACCATCAACCCGGCAAGCGATATGCGAAAATCCATCAATGTACCTCCCACACAGGTAACTCAACCAACGCTCGATACCATCGACATGACATCATGGGTCAGGCTAGATAGCCCTGAATGTCCCGTCTGGCCAATCCCTGTCGCGCCCGCCCCCCGTCCCCACTCAGCGCCCCCGTCAGCAAGATCCGGCGCCTGGTCCCCCAGAGCTTTCTTGTAGGGTTGTCACTTTGTCTTCTCTACCGCTCAAGCTGACAGAAGAACGGACCGCCCTCAGCCTTTCCTCGCGCCCGATGAGCAGGGGTAAAGCCAGGGGAAGCAAGGAGAGGAGGGCTAGCTGCAGCAGCGCCTGCTGGCTTCCCGACTGCTCCAGGGGAGCCTGGCCTCGCTGGCGGCGTTGGATCACGATCAGGAGCGCATAAGCCAGCAGCGCTAGCTCGTTGAGGGCGACCCAGAGGAAGAAGCCAGCACCGCCAAGCGCCAGGCAGTGCTCTCCATCCAGGCGCAGCCCAGATAGCTGGCCGACGGCCCGCCAGAGGAGCCAGAGGCCGGCCACAGCGTAGCTGACGCTGGCCAGTGCCAGCTCGGTTAGAATCAGCCGGGATCCATGAACAGCGATCTCCAGCGTCAGAAAGCGCCGCAGCGATGGCAGCCTGTAGCGCTCGCCCTTCTCAGATCTCGCCGCAGGCAGAAGAGCTGACATATCCTTCCTCCTGGCTTCAGGTCCCCAGCCAGTTGATTGTGCCCGCCCGGCCTGACCTGGCTCGCTCCAGCTCAGCCTGGCCCGCCTGGACGGGCAGGGCAGCGCTCTCACTCAAGGCCGGCGCGCTTGCTCCTCGTTCCGTTCGCGCATGGCCTCGATCAGAATACGTGCCACCTCGGGCCGCGAAAATTCGCGCGGCGGCATCTCGCCAGCGCGCAGCATCTGGCGCACTTTGGTGCCGCTGAGGATCACATGCTGGCTGCTGTCGTGAGGACAGGTCTTCGTCGAGGCCATGCCCTCACAGGCCCGGCAATAGAAGGTGTGGTCGAAGAACAGAGGCGTGATGCCGAGCTGCCTGGCATCAAATTCGGCGAAGATATGGTGCGCGTCGTAGGTCCCATAATAATTGCCGACGCCCGCGTGGTCTCGCCCCACAATGAAGTGCGAGCAGCCGTAGTTCTTGCGCAGGATAGCGTGAAAGACAGCCTCGCGCGGGCCGGCATAGCGCATGGCCGCAGGCAGGACTCCGAGAATCACGCGGTCGGCAGGATAATAATGCTCCAGCAGCACCTCGTAGCAGCGCATGCGCACCGCGGCCGGAATGTCATCGTCCTTGGTCACACCGACTAAGGGATGCAGATAGAGGCCGTCGACGATCTCCAGGGCACACTTCTGAATGTATTCGTGGGCCCGATGGACGGGATTGCGCGTCTGGAAGCCGACAACCCGTCGCCAGCCGCGCTCCTGGAAGAGGCGGCGCGCCTGCTGTGGCGTGTAGCGGTAAGCGGCAAAAGACTGCTCAGGCAAAGTCAGCACGCGCACTCGGCCACCAAGAAGGACCTCCCCTTGCTGGTAGAGGGCTTTGACACCAGGATGGGCCTCGTCATCGGTGCGATAGACCTGGCGCGCCTCCCGCCGCTTGTCATAGCGATATTTTTCTTCAAGCGTCAGGATGGCCTGCGGTAGGCCCCGCTCATCCACAAGGGCCACCTCAGTGCCTTCCTTGAGGGTGGCCGCCCGTTCGGCATCGGTCGCCAGGGTAATGGGAATAGTCCAGGGGAGGCCATTGCTGAGGTGCATTTCCTCGACGACACTCCGGTAGTCAGCCTGGGTCATGAAGCCGCTCAGGGGACTGTAGGCCCCCACGGCCAGCATCTCCAGGTCGGCCAGCTCGCGTACCCCAACGGGAACCTGCGGCAGGTGGCGCGCCCGCTCGCTTAGCTCTCGCTGCTCGCTTTCGCTCACAAGATTGATCACCAGCTCGCCCCCATGAGGGGCAATCAATCCAGCTTCTGACATCGGCTTTCTCTCTCTTGCTGCTTGCAGTCTGCTCTGCCAGGACTCTCCTGGCTCTGGTCGTTGCTCTCTCGCTCCCTTCTTTGCCCACGGCTCCCGGCTCCATCCTGGTCCACCGGCATCGGCGCTTCTCTTCGGCCGCTCGCCTTCCAGACCGCCAGGAGCGGGTCAGCCGTGGGTCGCTCTCAGGATCAGGAGGGACGGCTCTCTCCCACCTGTCCCGCGGGGACCGCTTCCTCCAGGAAGTCCGCTTCCAGATAGCCCAGCTCGACCAGCCTGGCAAAGATGCGCGCTACGCTCTGCTCCGGCCTCTCGCGGTCCGTCTCGATAATCAGTTCAGGCCGCTCAGGCTCCTCGTAGGGATCATCGACTCCGGTAAAGTTCTTGATCTTGCCCTCATCGACCAGGCGATAGAGGCCCTTGACATCGCGCGCCCGACAGACCTCCAGCGGACACTTGACGTAGACTTCGACAAAGCGTCCGATCTCACGCCGCGCCCATTCGCGCGCCTCGCGATAGGGCGAAATAGCCGCCGAAATGCAGATCACGCCGTTGCGCGTGAGCAGCTTGCACACAAAGGCGATGCGCTTAATGTTGGTATCGCGGTCCTCCCGACTAAAGCCCAGCCCCTTGCTCAGATGGGTGCGCACCTCATCGCCATCGAGCACCTCGACCTTGCGTCCTCGCGCCCGCAGGCGCTCCTCAACAGCGCGGGCCAGGGTGCTCTTGCCTGCGCCAGAGAGACCGGTAAACCAGAGCGTAAAGCCATGATTGCCGTTCTTTGTCATCAGCCTCTGCTCTCTCCTTTTCCTTGCTTGTTGCTGACAGCTCCGCATGGATCGGGCCGGCCATAGCAGAGCCACCAGGATAGGGGTAGCCAGTCAGTTATCAGTGCTATAGGAAGCCCACCGGCGCCTTGCTGACCAGAGGCGGGCCGGGCAATCAAGACTGAGCGCTGATGCCCGTCAGCGATGGCTCCTGCTCGGGGGCGACCTCCTGCAGGACAAGGGCCTCATAAAGGCGCCACTCTGGATCGAATTGGATCGTGGTCAGCTCAGCAGAGCCGTTGCTGCCCGAGCGCAGCACCACGCGCGACGCCTTGCCATCGACCAGCACCCAGGTCTGAGAGCGCGGCTCATAGCTGCAGTCCTGGAGCCAATCGGTACCGGCCTCCACTACGGCCTCGACTGTTGCTCTGCTCCAGGGATGGGTCAGTCGCGCCAGAAGCGCTCGCCCGCCGACGGTATCCGCCACGGTGAAGTGCTCGTTGTCAAGGATGCGCACCGCATGAGGATGATCCAGCCCTTCAAGCACCGGCCGCCATTCGCCGCTCTGACGATCGATAGCGATCACCATTCCCTGATGGAAGAGCGAGGCCAGTACGGCCCCCGAGGGATGTTCGGCTACCGCATTGACGTGGGTCGTCTGGCTGAGAGTGCCGTATTTCTCCTGACGATGGTCGCGCGTCTTGTCAAGCTGGCGGGGGACGCCGGTGGGAGTATGGGTGAAGCCATGGTCGGTCGCCCACCATTGCCAGAGAACCTCGCCCTGGCGGCTGACCTCGACAATGAGGTCCAGACCCGTGCTGGCGACCAGATAGCCGCGGGCGCTGCGCGAGATGGAATGAAGGGCGTTGAAGAGAGGCAGCGAGATGACGTCTCGGCGTAGCTCGCGCAAGAGCGGATCGACTTCGTGGATGCTGGTAGCAGTGGTCACCAGAATGCCTTGTTCAGAGGGCACCATCCCCGCCGCCATACTGAGCGGCAGCGTACGCTCAATAGTCTCCCCAACCACCAGGCAGAGTAGCCCGCCCAGGTCTTCGTCGGGCTTCTGAAGGCTGCCGCGCACCGTCAACGGGCAGGCCAACTGCTGGCCGGTGTCGGCCCAATGCTTTTTCAGCGTCGAGTGTCTGGTCGAGATGCAGCTGACAAGAAGATTCATGATCGTGCTTCTCCACCTTTCTGGCCCTGCTCTGCTCTCTTGCTCTCGGGCAAGGAAAGGCTCCATGCAAACATGATGTCATGACGACCGGTCATAGTGAACAAAGGCCGGGCCGCCAGCCCTCAGCGTCGGAGGCGCAGGCACAAAGGGGACCGAACCGTCGCCTGGTCTGGCCCGGCTCGGTCCGGTCCCCTGGCTCCATCGCCGCACGCACGTAGGTTCCTCTGCCCCGCCTTTGACGCCGTCCGCTTTGTTGATTTTGTCTATCAACAATGTCGAGTACATCCGTTGTTACTATACTACTGTAGAGAAGCGCGCCTTGTCAACCCTGGGGCCGCCGGAGCCGCCAGGGCAGGCCAGGGAGCGCGCCTTGAGACCCTTGACGCCAGCCCGGTCACGCGCTATCATCGGAGAGGCTACCAGAGAGGTATGAGAAAAATATCAACAGACCATCAAAAGATTGCAAAAGATTGGCAGGCCTGGAGAGAAGATGTTGAATAAGCTACGGGGACGCAATCTTGCTCATCCTGGCTGTCTGGTGGGAACGACCCTCGGGCTAACGCTCGGCCTGATTCTGGCGGCCCTCCTGGCGGTCAGCTTCAACGTGAATATCAACCTGGACCTGGCCATCTGGTTTGGGCTGACCGTGGTCTTGGGAGGAATTGGCTGGATCATTGGCGATCGCCTCTCCTCGCGCTTTCCTGCCCTTGAAGAAGAGCAGCCGCCACAGCCCTGACTGGGCTGGCCTCTCTCTTCTTCACCTGGCTGCCTTTCTGATCTTCCCTCCTGGCCTGCTGCCACCGGCAGCGCGTCGGCCGAGGGCAGGCAGGCAGACAGATGGACAGGCTAGCTGGCTGGTTGGCTGGCTGGGAGACTGGCACTCGCCGGCATTTTGTGGTATAGTTGTTTCTAACTACAAGGATCTCTCGGTCCCACTTCGCCCACCATGGGCGCGAGGCCAGACAGTGGGCCGGCTTCCTTGCCAGCAAGCTGAGCAAAGCCGCTCCAGCGCTCGGGCAATGACGCACAGTGCGTATCGTCGTTGACCGGCTCCGTATCACCGTGGTACCTCTGGCTGTGGTACCGTCGGCTCCGTGGTAGCCACCCTGGCGGCTCCCCCGGCCCCCTTCACCACACGCTGCTGACCACCGATACGGGTCCGTTCCTTTCCGTCCAATTCTGTCTTGTTCTATCTGCTGCTTCTGTGCAACCTTCCCCTTATGCAAGAAACGATGCGTAGCAGTGACGTGTCTGCCCGACACGGTTCAGGAGGACAAGCCATGCCAAAGAACGAGTTCCACCAGCCTGTTTCCGTGGATTCTGCCCCCAGGGGTAGCCGCTGCGAATGGTGCGGTGAGCCGGCGGAGCGGCAGCTTACAGCCATTGGCGGCCTCTATCACAACGACGGTGGCCTCTTCTGCCATCCCTGCGGCGAGAAGTTCATCCAGGCGGTGCTTAACTCGCTGCAGCTCTCCGGCCAGTTCGGCCTGAGCGCGCGCTAGCTCGCGAGCCGCCCCAGCCGCCTCTCCCCTCTCCCTTAGCGCCTGGGCCGCAGTCGAGCAATCAAGCCATCAGTCAATCCCCACCAGGGCCCATCCGGACCAACAAGCCGCCAGCGGGCAGGGGAAGATTACCCATCTGCGGGCCTCGAGTCTTCTCCCGGCTCAGGCAGCCGGATGGAGAGAAGAGACGAAGAGGAGGCCCTGACTGTCGTTAAGGCAGTCGAGGCCTCCTCGCGTTGTTGGCTGTCAGCGCCTTCGCGGCCTCTCTCTCGCCTCCGCGCCTGCCGTTCGCTCCCGCCTCCGCCTTTTGGGCGGTTGCTTTTGGGGGCGCGGCGGGCGCCAGGGGAAGCCAGGCTAGGCGTAGCGCTGAATGTATTCCTCGATGCGGAACTCGTGAGGCTCAACGACCTCGCGCGCCACGCGCTCCATCGTGGGCCGCTCCTCGCGGTAGAAGACGCCGATATATTGCTTCTCGCCATCGAGGGCGTACTCGAGCGCCTTGAGGCGGTTACTGGGATCATGCTCCGCCGGCAGCGATGTTACAGCGGCATCCCAGGCATCAAAGGTATTATAGAACGTCGGGCAGGGGCTGAGCACATGCACGAAAGCGAAGCCGCGGTGCAGGATAGCCTGCTCGATGAGGGACGCCAGTTCCTTGGGGCGAGCGGAGTAGCCGCGGGCCACAAAGCTCACGTTGAGCGAGAGGGCGGTGGCCACCGGATTGAATTGCGAGGCCAGCAGGCCATAGGGCGATGACTTCGTCTTATGGCCATGCGGGGAGGTCGGCGAGGTCTGCCCCTTGGTCAGGCCATAGGTCTCGTTATCCATCACAATGGCCGTAATATCGATGTTGCGCAGGGCGGCATGCACCAGATGACCTACGCCGATACTGAAGAAGTCGCCATCGCCCCCCACAGCGATCACAGTCAGGTCGGGCCGGGCCATCTTGAGGCCCTGCGCGACCGGAAGGGCGCGCCCATGCACGCTATGGAAGCCGAAGGTGCGAATAAAGTGGGGGAAGCGGCTGGAGCAGCCGATACCCGAGACAACCACCGTTTGATCGACCGGCAGCTGGAGGGCGGCCATGCTGCGCAGCGTCGCGTTGAGCACGCCGAAATCGCCGCAACCCGGACACCAGGTCGGCTTGACCTCGCTCTTGTAGTCCTTGAGAGTGAGCGTTGGAGTGGTTGACTGAACCACGGCTAACAAACCTCCTCAATAGCCCGCAGGATCTCGCCCGCGGTGAAGGGAATGCCCCCGAATTTATTGACACGAATCGGCTGCAGACCATACCTGGCCCCGAGCAGGTTGGCCAACTGGCCCGAGTAGTTGCATTCGGGCACGATGACCGTCTTGACCGAGCTGATGAAGCTGCGAATAGCACGGTCGGGCAGCGGCGAGAGAATGCGCAGATGCAGCGAAGCGACCTTGTAGCCCCTGGCACGCGCGCGGTCTACCGCCTCCTGGATGGCCCCCTCGGTCGAACCCCAGCCGATCAGGCCGATCTCCGCCGGCTGGTCACCGTAGGGTTCTGGCTGGGGCAGCTCTTGGGCCGCCGTCTCCAGCTTGCGAAAGCGCTTCAGCATCATGGCCGTGTGGTCTTCCGGCTCGTAGTCGGGATGGCCATGCTCGTTGTGCTCCAGGCCGGTCGCCGAATAGGGCAAGGCCCCAGGCCCGGGGACGGTCATGGGAGAGATGCCGCTGGCCGTATAGGCGTAGCGCGCGAAGCTGGTGGCCAGAGTCGCCGCTTCGTGCTTGCCGTTGCCGCTGGCCCCATTGGCGCCGTTGCTGTTCGCCTTGCCATACTCAAGACGGCCTTCGATGGTGAAGGGGCGAAAGACGCTGCGCTCAACACTCTCGACGCGTGCAGTTAAGGACTGATCGGTGAGGAAGAGGACCGGCATCTGATAGCGGTCGGCCATGTTGAAGGCCAGCCCCATCAGGGTGTAGCAATCGGCGACATTGGCCGGAGCCACGATCATGCGCGGCGTATCGCCGTGGCCGGCGTAGAGAGCGAAGCTGAGGTCGGCCTGCTCCATTTTGGTGGGCATGCCCGTGCTCGGGCCAGCACGCTGAGCATCGACAATTACCACCGGGAGCTCGGCCATCGAGGCCAACCCGATCAGCTCGGTCATCAGGGAGAAGCCCGGCCCCGAGGTCGCTGTCATGGCCCGCACACCTCCGAAGGAGGCGCCCAGCACCGCCGCCAGGGCCGCCATCTCGTCCTCCGCCTGCAAGAAGGTCCCCCCAACCTGCGGCAGCTCCTTGGCCAGGGCCTCCATGATGTCGCTGGCCGGGGTGATCGGGTAGCCGGCGAAGAAGCCACAGCCGGCAGCCAAGGCTCCAGCTACGACCGCCTGATTACCGTTGAGCACCACACGATCGGCCTTCTCCACAGGCCCAAGCTGATAGGGATCGCGCTTCTCGATCTTCTCACGGACGTAGCGATAGGCAACGTCCAGGGCCAGGCGGTTCTTCTCCATCAAGATGGGGTTGGCCTTGCGCGATTTGGAGAGGCGAGACTCGACCACCTGAAGCAAAGCCTCCAGCGGTGGCCCAAAGAGGCCAGCTATGGCCCCCAGCATGACCATATTCTTGGTCTGAAAGAGCTGCACTTCCTTGCGCGCTAGCTCGTTGAAGGGCACGGCATAGGTGATGAAGTCGTCGCTCTCGGGCGTAAAGTCACCAGGATCATAGACCAGCACACCCCCCCGGCGCAGGTCCTGGATATTGCGATCATACGCCTCTTTGTTGAGACAGACCAGGACGTCCGCATAGTCTCCCATCGATTTCACAGGGCGATCGCTGATGCGCACCTGGAACATACAGGGACCGCCCAGAATCTCCGCCGGAAAGGTGCGGAAGGTAAAGACATGATAGCCCCAGCGCGCGGAGGCGAGCGCCAGGATGTCGCCGCCCGAGATGGTCCCTTCGCCCGACTCGCCACCAATCCGAATCGTCACTTCATTCTCCATTGAATGCCCCCTCTAAAAATTCAACCGCGCCCTGTGCACAGAAATGGCGCGGCCCTGAAAAAGCGCTCCGGGATCCCACAGAGTGCCCGCGGCTAACGGCGGCCACGGTCGCTCTCTGCTCTCGCTCCGGTCTGCTTCTGCTTGACTGGCTTGCACTCGAAACAGGGTGCTTTGCCGATGGTACGGCTCCTGTGTTCACGATCCTGCTTACTACTGAATCGGCCAAAGCTCTCGCTGGCAACTGGCCTCCCCTTCCCTTTCTTCCCAGCTCAGGAACCGGAATGGGAAGCCAGTCTTGTGCTGGACTCTACACTTCCGATATTATAGCACAATGTGGAGCGTACGATGTATCGATCCAGCACTATGCTAAACCAAATGTCGCGGGTCCTTGCCCACTTTCCTGTCCCTTCCCTCTTCCCAGCTCACCCCAAGTATGCTACAATAGTGGTCGCAAGGGCCCATAGCTCAGCGGTTAGAGCAGCCGGCTCATAAGTGCGCCGCTGTGCTCTACCTGTCTCCGCTGCGCAGTGCAGCACCACTGGGACCGCTGTGGTTAAAGCCTGGCCTGACCCGATCCCGAAAGGGTTAGGGGACAGCAGCATGGCCAGAAAAGTACGGCTCGGGGGAAACTGCTTACCCCGCTCCGTGCAGCCAGGCCGTATATGGTGAGGAGGGTCTTCCGAACCCGAGATGTGCCCGCTTGGCCACCCGTGCGATGGCAGGATCGCGCACGTGTCCCGATTTGGCGACCGTGGTTATGAGGGTCGCCAATGGTCCCATCGGGCCAGCGGCTGGGAGCGCGGCATGTCGTAAGGGCACCTACGTACGGACCGAGGCAGGTAGGGAACTGCGGGATCACCTGACAGAACACGGCCTCAGACCTGACAACGGCTAGCCTCCTCCCTCTCAGGGGAGGCCACAGCTCCTCCGCCCCAAGAGGCGGCTGTCACCATGGTCAGCTTCCGTGTTCTCTGGTGACGGAGTGCCCATAGTACTCAAATGATCGGGGTAATGCCCGATACACGGGGAAGGGGCACAGGGCGCTGCCCCGCCCGGCGGCCAGCCAACGGCCCCGGCTCGCGGCTCAACAGCGCCTGGAGAGCCGTGTGCGCCGAAAGGCGCACGCACGGTTCGGGAAGGGATGGCCTCGCCTTGCGCTTCCTCCTTCCAGCGATCGAGGCTCGCTGGCTCGATCGCCCACAGGACGCGCACAGGCTCCGGTCGTCGGCTTCACCCGGTTGGTCCCTGGTTCGAATCCAGGTGGGCCCACTCTCTTTCTTCCTTCTCTCCCCCAGGAGACTTCTCCTGCTCGTCTCTCCCCCGCCAGGTCCTGCTATAGGACAGGCTCCGCCCTCGCCAGCCAGGCCGGCCCCGGCCTCCGCTTCCCGCTTCACCCGCTGCTTTTTTATTTCCTATTTCAGTGGGCAGCATTTAGCCACCGGCCGATGCGTGACCCGCGCCGACTCGTGCCACAACCTGCGCATGCAAGCGGGAGGAAAGCCTCGGTCTCCAGTGCGCCCCGCAGGCCCCCAGGCCGGCATGGGAGGCACCAGTTGACTCCCGAGAAGACGGTCTATACGAAACAAGCGGGAGAGATCGGAAGGGGGGAGAAGGGGAGGGGAGTGGTCGGCGCGAGGCGCGACCGCTCCCTCTACTGGTGGCGCAGGAGGAAGCGCTCCATACGCCTGAGCGCCTCTTCCAATTGATCGTAGGCGGCGCAATAGGCGCAGCGGACGTAGCCGGTGCCACAGGCCCCAAACGAGCTACCGGGCACGACCGCGACGCGCTCCTCGAGAAGCAGCTTTTCGGCGAACTCTTCGTCGCTCATACCGGTCTGGGCCACGCAGGGGAAGGCATAAAAGGCCCCTCGCGGCTCGCAGGTCGGCAGGCCAATGCGGTTGAGTCCGTCGACGAACATGCGCCGCCGCCGCGCATACTCGGCATGCATGGCACGCACGTCTTCCTCGCCGTGACGCAGGGCCTCCAGGGCCGCGACCTGGGCCACCGTGCTGGCGCACATAATCGCGTACTGATGCACTTTGAGCATGGCTTCCAGCAGGGTCGCCGGCGCCGCCACGTAACCAACACGCCAGCCCGTCATCGCATAGGCTTTGGAGAACCCGTCAAGCAAGATAGTGCGCTCGCGCATGCCCGGCAGCGAGGCCATGCAGACATGCTCTGTGTCGTAGACCAGGCGGCTATAGACCTCATCGACGACCAGGTAAAGGTCATGTTCCTGGGCTAAACGCGCAATGCCCTCCAGCTCGGCCCGCGGAATGACGGCCCCCGTTGGGTTGTTGGGGTTGCCGAGGAGAATCACCTTGGTGCGCGGCGTGATCAGGGGCGCGATCTCGGCAGCACGCACAGCAAAGTCGTAGCGCGCGTAGGTCGGAACCGGCACGACTACGCCGCCGGCAAAGAGAATATCGGCCTCGTAGGCAACGTAGCCGGGGTCGAGCGAGATCACTTCATCGCCTGGATCAACCAGGGCGCGCATCGCCAGATCAACCCCTTCGCTGACGCCTACGGTGATCAGGATCTCTTTCTGCGGATCGTACTGCAGGCCATAGCGACGCTGCAACATCGCAGCGATCTCTTCGCGCAATTCAAGGGTTCCATAGTTCGACGTGTAGTGCGTCTCTCCACGTCTGAGGGCTTCGATGCCCGCCTGGCGAATGTGCTCCGGTGTCACAAAGTCCGGCTCACCTACCCCGAGGGAAATGACGTCCGGCATGCTGTTGATGATGTCGAAGAATTTGCGAATGCCGGAGGGTTTGACGGCCCGCACTCGCTGTGAGAGCGCTTCGCGTTTGAGTGTGTCCATAACAAACTGCCTATCCCTTCTTGTGCACACGTCGAGGCAAGGTGCGGCGGGCAACGCCCGCGGTCGCCCGCTCTTTGGCTGCCAGGATCATCTGCCAGGCGGATGATCCCGCAGGTGCCTTCCTTGTTGGTGCCCTGTTGCCTCTGCTGTTTCCACTGTAGCACAAACGGGCTGAGGAGACAACGCCTCGCCTTCGCCCTCCCCCCAGATGGTCAGGGAGGCTCGCCTCTCCCCCGGTCGCCAGTCCGCGCGCGCTCAGGTGGCCAGACCCCGCAGCTTCTCGACGATGCCGGGCAGAACGGCCAGCACGGTCTCAATATCTTCTTCGCTGTTGTCTTTGCCCAGGGTCAGACGCAGACTGCCACGCGCCCACTGGGGCGGCAGGCCGAGCGCGACCAGGACGTGCGAGGGTTCAACCGAGCCGGAGGTGCAGGCCGAGCCGGTCGAGGCGGCGATGTTGAGCAGGTCAAGGTTGAGAAGGATCGACTCGCCTTCGACTCCCTCAAAGCAGAAGCTGGCATTGTTGGCCAGACGCCGCGTCGGATGACCGGTCAGACGGCTGCCGGGGATGCTGCTCAGGATGCCGTCGATAAGGCGATCTCGCAAGGCCCGCAGGCGCGGCTGTACCTGCTCCAGCTCCTCGTAGGCCAGACGCAGGGCGGTAGCTGCTCCAACGATGCCGGCCACGTTCTCGGTGCCGGCCCGTCTCCCTCGCTCCTGCGAGCCTCCTTGCAGCTGAGGCAGAAGGCGAACACCCTGACGGATGTAGAGGACGCCGACGCCTTTGGGACCGTAGAATTTGTGGGCCGAGAGCGAAAGCAGATCGGCGTTGAGCGCTTTGACATCGAGTGGCAAGGCCCCGGCAGCCTGTACGGCGTCAATATGGAAGGGGACCTTGCGCTGTCGGCAGAGGCGCCCGATCTCTTCAACCGGCTCGATGGTGCCGATCTCGTTGTTGGCATACATGATGGAGACCAGCACGGTGTCAGGGGTAATGGCCCGCTCAACAGCCTCGGGATCGACCAGGCCATACTCGTCAACGGGCAGATAGGTCACCGTGAAGCCAAAGCGCTCCAGGTAGCGACAGGTGTGCAGCACAGCGTGATGCTCGATGGCCGAGGTGATGATGTGCTTGCCTTTGTTCTGGGCCGCCAGGGCTACCCCTTTAATGGCCAGGTTGTCGCTCTCCGAGCCTCCTCCGGTGAAGACGATTTCGGTGGGCCGGCAGTTGAGAATGGCCGCGATCTCTTCACGGGCACGGTCGATGGCCTGCATGGCCCGCCGCCCAAGAGTGTAGATGCTGCTGGCGTTGCCATATTCGCTGGTAAGATAGGGCAGCATGGCCTCCAGCACTCGCGGGTCAAGGGCAGTCGTGGCCGCGTGGTCAAGATAGATGAATCGCTCAGACATGGTCTTTGCTCTTGCCTATTTGCTCGCCTGGCAAAGGCTTTATCCTTCGGTCTCTAATGGACCGTATCGCATGCACTCGATCTTGTTGCTGAATCGCTTAAGGACAGCGCTTACTACGCCACCTGTTGCCCCCGGCGACGTTTGCCAGACAGACGCCCTTGCCACGGGTCTCACTCAGCAGGCGAGAGGGCTAAAACAAGTTTCTTCCCTCTCTCGGCTGGCTCGCCGCCGACACGGGAACGCTTGCCTGATGGCTGCCTTCATTGTATCATAGGAGAAGCTCCCGTTCACGCGCCGTGAAGTCCCTAAGGTCTCTTTTGCTTTTTTGGAGATCATAGAGAGCAAGGGCTAGTTTTTTTTCTTTTTGATGTCCGCTCCGCTAAGGTCGAGTAGCGTAGAAAGGAACAGCTTCATGGGAGAGGAACTTTTTCTTAGTCTGATGCCCGACTTTGAAGCGCTGGAGGGCCAGCGCGTCCTTGTGCGGCCCTACCGCGAGGAAGATGCTCCGGCCCTCTTTGAGGCTATCGAGGAATCGCGCGCTCACCTGCGCCCGTGGATGCCCTGGGCCAACGAACATCAGCGTCTGGAGGAGACGCGCGATTGGATCAACCGCCAGCGTGCAGCCTGGCTGCTACGCGAGATGTATAGTTGCACGGTGCTCGAGCGGGCCAACGGGCACCTGGTGGGCGGTATTGGCTTGAAGCCTCACGACTGGCAGGCGCGCGTCTTTGAGATCGGCTACTGGTTACGCGCCACGGCCACGGGTCAAGGCTATATGACGGAAGCGACTCAGTTGGTGACCAGCTTTGCCTTGACTCGGCTGCAGGCCAACCGCGTCTTTATCCGCTGCGATGAGCGCAACGAGCGCAGCGCCGCTGTTGCGCGCCGCTTGGGCTTCGTCTTCGAGGGCTGCCTGCGCAACGAGTCTGTAGCGCCCGATGGCCAGTTGCGCAATACCCTGGTCTTCTCGCTGACGCCGGCCGATCGCTGGCAGGCCGCTCACTAAGCGAGAGCCAGGCCGGCAGCGATCGGCGACAGCTTCTCTCTGCTGTCTATGCCGGCGACGCCCCCGATGAAGACCGGGCCTGGTCTGCTGCCACTCTGCCGCCTGGTCTCGGCCGGCTTCCCAGCAGGAAAGGGCCGGCCAGGCGGCGGTCGCTGGCCCCTCTCTTAGAGACTACCCCAGTTATAGACGGTATCGGGCTGCACCCTGGGGCTATTGTAGGCCAGGGTAATGAGTTCGTGAGCTTGAAGGGGCAGGGCGTGGAAGTCGCCCTGATAGGGCTTCCCATCGACATAGACCGTCCAGCCCGTGCTCTGATCAAGCTGACCGGGGAAGCCACTGCCCAGGTCCAGGAACTTGTTCTTCCAGATGGCCAGAAATTGCCCCAGGGTAAAGCGCTCGTTCTGGGGGGCCTCAATATGGATGACTCCGGTGGTGTCATGGGTGTGCAGCCAGTAGATGCAGTCGCTGGCGATGCCAGTGTTGGCGGGAATCTGGATGGGCTGGCCATTGATATAGATCGAGAGGTGGGCGTGATAGTGTACCGCGACCTGCTCGCTGGCATCGCAGTAGACCCGATCGACCGGCGGATAGGCCGCATCGACAATCGGATGGCTCTGGCTCAGATTCTGGCTCTGACTCTGCCCCCCGCTTCCGCTGCGAATCAGAAAGTAGGCTCCTCCTCCCAGGAGCAGCAGTAAGATAACCACAATTCCACCAGATAAGAGGAGGCGGCGAAGCTGGGCCCGCTGACGCTCCCGCTCACGCCGCTGCTGCTCGCGCCGCCTGCGCTCTTCTCTCGCCTGCTTGATGCTCAGTTCTTGCTTGCGCTCTTCCACCCGCAACCCTCCGTTCAGAGTGCTCTGGCCCGGTCTCGCCGTGCGTCTGACGATGCCGCTAGCCTGCTGAGCCTTCCTTTTGCTCATCGTTCGTCTCCTGATGGTCATCCATGACTGGCCTTTTCTTTTTGAAGAAGCCTTCGTTCATGCTGCCGCTGCGGAAGCCGAGGAGGTCGAGGGTGACGTAGAGATAGCCGAGACGACGCAAACCTTCCGTGATTTTGCGGCTCGTCTCCTCTTCGATCAAGAGGGGCATGTCTTGCCGCTCAACCTCGATACGAGCTACATCCCCGTGATGACGCACACGCACCTGACGCAGGCCGAGATCGCGGAGGAGCTTCTCCGCTTGATAGATCTTTCGTAATGTCTCGATGTCGATGCGTGTCCCATAGGGAATGCGCGAGGAGAAGCAGGCGAGTGCGGGTTTATCCCAGACGGGCAAGCCCAGCCAGCGCGCCAGGGTGCGGATCTCGCTTTTGCGCAGACCGGCCTCCAGCAGGGGACCGCGCACACCGAATGCGCGGGCCGCGCGTTGTCCGGGACGGAAGTCGCCCTCGTCATCCTTGTTAACTCCGTAGGCCACATAGCGCAAGCCATGCTGCTGAGCCAGGGCTGTCAGGTGGGTGAACAGCTCGGTTTTACAAAAATAGCAGCGGTTGGGCTGATTGGCCAGGTAGCGCTCGTCTTCAAGCTCGTGCGTCTCTACAGTCAGAACCCGAATGCCCAGCTCGCCAGCCAGCTTCAAGGCGGCCTCACCCTCCTCGGGCGCGTAGGCGGGCGAGAGGGCCAGGGCCCCCAGAGCTTGCTCGCCCAGTTCATCGTGAGCCACTTTCAGGAGCAGGGTGCTATCGACGCCACCGGAATAGGCTACCAGGACCGATTGCATCTCTTTCAGGATGGCTCGCAGGCGTCGATATTTCGCCAGGGTTGTGGCGTCTGGCGCCGTGACGCGCTCGTCCTTCACTGAGGGAGTCGTGTACATAAGATTGCGGTGTTGCCTTTCTTCTCTCCTAAAGGGGAACGCCGGCGCTGGCCGTCCTCCTGCCACCCGCGATGGGGTCGCCGCGTTCCTCGCCGAGCTGATGATATACTGGTAGAGCAGCAGTGCGTTGAAGATCTCGGCTGCACGCGGTCAAGTGCTATTATAGCATGGCCGACAAGCCTGATCGATGCAAACGCCAGATACTCTGAGAGGCCCATCGTGAGCGAAGAGCCAGTGAGCGCCGCTATCCTGCTGGCCGCCGGTACTTCCAGCCGCATGGGCGCGGGCCGGCATAAGCTCCTCTTGCCGCTGGCCGGGCGTCCACTGCTACAGCATTGTTTGGAGGCGATCCTTGGGTCGCAGGCCCGTCCCCTGGTGATCGTGCTGGGTCACCGTGCAGAGGAGGTGCGGGCGGCCCTGAGCGACTACGCAGCTCATCCGGCGGTTGAGGTGGTCGTCAATCCCGCCTATGCCCAGGGCATGAGCACCTCGCTGCGCTGCGGTCTGCAGGCTCTGTTGGCCCGCGCCGCCCGCCTGGGCGAGCCACCGCCAGCCAGCGCCCTGATCTTTCTGGGCGATCAACCATTTATCTCCTCGCGCCTGATCGATCGGCTGATCGCCACCTGGCGCAGCTCTGGCCGACGCATCGTGGCCCCCAGCTACGGGGGAAAGCGCGGCAATCCAGTGCTTTTCACGGCTGACCTCTTTCCCGAGCTGGAGCAGGTCGAGGGCGACGAGGGCGGGCGCCGCGTCATCGAGCGCCATCGCAGCGAGCTAGCCCTCGTCGAGGTGGAAGAGCGCCTGGCCGCCTATGATGTTGACACCTGGGAGGCCTACCAGGCTGTCCTGGAGGGTCAGCCCGGCCAGGGTCAGGACAACGTCCCGCTCTGATCCGCTGGGACTGGGCGGGCCAGGCCCGGAGCGTCGGGCTGGCTGTTCTCAGATGGTTGGTCCCTGTGGAGCAAGCATGTGAGCGAGGAGGAAACCAATGCCTGAACAGCCTGAAGGACAGCCGCAGTCTCAAGACGCAAGGCGGGAGCAGGCCGCCTTCTGGCTCAGCTATGGGCGCGAGCTGTGGGGGGCGATCCGCTACGCTGAAGCCCTGGCAGCTGTCGAGCGGGCCTTAGCCCTGGCGCCCGACGATCCCGCCGCCTGGTACCTGCGCGGGGCTTGCCTCTGCCTGCTGGCTCGCCACGAGGAGGCTTTGGCCTCCTTTGAGGAGGCTCTGCGCCGGGACGGGCGCTATGTCCCGGCCTGGGATGGCAAAGCCTGGGCTTTGGGAGTACTGGGACGGCGCGCCGAGGCCCTGGCCGCCGTCGAGGAAGCCCTGCGCCTTGACCCTGACTATCTGCAGGCCCGCCTGCGCAAGGCACGTTTGCAGGCCACCGCCGAGGTCGACCCCGAACGGAGAGAGAGATAACTTCTCAGGTTGGGGCTAAGCTGGTTGGGCTGGACGCGGTCCGGTCTGACCAGACCAGGTCCAGGCGACCGCCTGGCTGTCTATCTGCCTGCACCAGCGCCCGGAGGTGAGACGGTGGGCAAGCGTTCAACGGCGTGGTAGGATAGTGGAGTGGTGGCCGATGGTTGAGCTAAGCTTCCCCTTTTTTGGCCCTTGCCCTTCTCTTCTTTTTCATCGACGCCAACCAGTCCGGGAAGGAGGCCGAGGCCACCGTCATGTCTGCCGCTGGCAGGCTAGCTAGCTTGACTCAGCGAGCTATCCGACCAGGAGCGAACGGAGAACAGTGAGCATGTCCTCATCACTGCTTGAGCAAGAGATTCGCAGTCAGCCCGAGGTTCTCGCCCGTCTGCTTGAACGGGAGCGCCCCCACGTAGAGCAGATTGTGGCCTCGCTGCCAGCCTTCAGCTATGTGTTGATCGCCGCCCGAGGATCGTCGGATCACGCCGCCCTCTACGCGAAATATGTCTGGGCGGCCCTGGCTGGCCACACGATAGCGCTGGCCACGCCCTCCCTCTACACCCTCTATGGCCGGGCACCCCGTCTCGAGGGGGCCCTTGTTGTGGGCATCTCGCAGTCGGGCCAGTCGCCCGACATCGTGGCGGTGCTGGAAGAGGGACGTCGCCAGGGCTGCCCAACGCTGGCCATCACCAACGACGCCAGCTCCCCTCTGGCACGGGCCGCCGACCACGTAGTCGCTCTCCATGCCGGCCCCGAGCGCAGCGTCGCCGCGACAAAGACCTATACTGCTCAGTTAACTGCTCTGGCGCTCTTCGCCGCCGCCTGGAGTCCCCAACCAGGCAGCCATCTGGCAGCTCTGGAAGCCCTGCCCGCCGCCCTTTCGCAGGTGCTGGACCGCTCGACGGAGATCTCCCGTCTGGCCGAGCGCTATCGCTATATGGACCGCTGCGTGGTCATCGGACGCGGCTTTAACTACGCCACGGCTTTTGAGCTGACGCTTAAGCTCAAGGAACTGACCTACGTGATGGCCAATGCCTATTCGTCCGCAGACTTCCGCCATGGGCCGATTGCCACGGTCGATGCGGGCCTACCGGCCATTCTGATCATGCCGCGCGACGCCACCTATGGCGATATGCGTGAGCTGGCCGAGGAGCTGGGGCGCCGCGGCGCAGAGCTGCTGGTCATCTCGGAGGACGCCGAGGCCCTGGGCCTGGCCCGCACGCCTCTGCCGCTGGTCAGCGGCGTGCCGGATTGGCTTAGCCCCGTGACGGCCATCGTGCCTGGCCAGGTGCTGGCGCTCCACCTGGCACTGACCCGTGGCTACAATCCCGATGTGCCGCGCGGCCTGCAGAAGGTCACGCTGACGCTCTAATCGGAGCCAGCCGTCACGCGCCCGCGCCTCCTGCCTGCCCCCCTCCTGGCTGAGCCGAGCGCCTCTCATCCGCTCAGGACAAAGCAATGCCCCGGCGTTTGTCCGGGGCATCCTTTGTCTTGCTGCCTGCCTACTCCGCCAGAGGGGCCAGCCGCTCGCGCCAGGACTCGCTGACAAAGGCCAGGCGCCCGCGACAGAGAACGGCCTGCAGGGCAAGCATTCGATCGAACATGAGCAGGTCGGCGTCGTAACCGGGCAGCAGCCTCCCTTTGCGCTGCCCGGCGCCGGCGGCCAGGGCGGGGTTGTAGGCCAGCATGCGCGCCGCCTCGCGCAGGGAGAAGCCCAATACCTGCACAACGTTGCGCAGCGCCTGCTGCATGGTCAGCACGCTTCCCGTGATGGTGCCATCTGGCAGGCGAGCTGCCCCATCGATGACGGTGGCTCGCTGGCCCCCAAACTCAAAGGAGCGCTCCGGACTGCCTGCCCCGCAGAGAGCATCGGTGATGACCACAGTGCGCTCAGGTCCCAGGGCCTTGACCAGGGCCTTCATGGCCGCCGGATGAACGTGAACCCCGTCGACGATTAGCTCACCACGCACGTGCTCCGCTTCAACCAGAGCGCCCAGCGGCCCAGGCTCGCGATGATGGAGTGGGCGCATGGCGTTAAAGCAATGGGTGACATGGCTGATCCCCAGGGCAAAAGCCCGCCGGGCCTGCTCGTAGGAGGCGTCGGAATGCCCCAGACTCACGGTCACCCCCGCCTCTAGAAAGCGGCGGATCATGGCCTCAGCCCCAGGCAGCTCGGGGGCCAAGGTGACCAGCCGGAGATGGCCCCGCGTTAGCTCCAAGATGCGCTCGGCCTCGGCCTCGCTGGGCTGGCGCAGCCACTCGGGCAGGTGGGCCCCCCTCCGCGCGCTGTTGAGATAGGGACCTTCCAAATGGATGCCCAACGGCTCGGCCAACGGCTCACGGCTGGCCCGACAGCGCTCAATCGCCTCCACCGCCGCTCTGAGCTGTGGCTCCGGTAGGGCATGGGGAACCCCTATCACTCCAATAAGAAAGGCTGTGGCACCACTGCCAGGCGCCCAACGGGCATAAGCGCAGATCTCGCTCGCATCCTCCGTGCTGAGATTGAAACCGCCTCCCCCATGCGTGTGGACATCGATGAAGCCCGGCAGTATGATGGCGTCCTCGGCTTCGATGACCAGGTCCGCCCTCTCTCCCTCACCTGACCGCTCAATCCTCCCATCGGCAACGGTGATGCTGCTGTCAGACAACTCGGCCAGTGCATCGACGAGTTGCGCTCCTTGAAAGGTGAATCTGCCCAAATACGTACTCCTTCACTGGTTCTTTGATTTGACAGCTGGTACCTCACACTGTGGAGTATTCCCAGGAGAAGAGAACTTTTCTACCTGCGACCACAGTATTATATAAAACGCGACCACACCCGCAATGAAAGGCATGTGTACGCGCCAGTACGCTCCTGCCCTCTAGCGCACCATCTCCCGACGGCACCTGAAGGCAAGTGGCTATGTGATCTATACAACTATTCATTTGTACCTCTAGGCACAAGAGTACCAGGTGATGAGCAACTTGGCAAGCCCATCCACCAGCCTGGCCTTCGGCCAGGGAGGCGAGAGGTAAGCGAGGCGGGCTGCGCTGCGTCCTGGCGGGTCAGGCAGGGAAGTACCAGGAGCTGGGTCGACCCGAGCGAGGGGTGAGCCAGGGAGAGGAGAGGAGGCAAAGCTGAGAAGCGGACGCAGGCGTCGAGCAGGCGAGCCAGGCTCAGAGGTGCTGTTGCCGAGACAACACGTGCCCGCCCGCCCGACGCTCTCACCTCAGCGAGGACGGGGCTTCCTCGCTGACGCAAGCCGAGGGAGGCATGCCGCGCTTAGGCCGCCTGACCTCAGTGAGCCAGCGCGGTGGCCACCTGCTTACCGGCGCGCTCGCCCAGCACCATGCCGGGCAGCATGCCCAGAGCGCCCAGTCCCTCGATAGCCAGGGCCGGAGCCACGGCTCCCAGGGGATGCAACTCGGGGACCATCTGCGGGGTGACCTCCAGGTCCACGGCCCAGGTGTAGGCTGGTTCCTGGTCGGCCAGCTCGGGCAGCCAGCGGTAGGTCAGCTCCTTCAGCCGGCAATGATAATGGGCGTCGTTGCGCGTCACCCCGGCGCGACCATAGCGGCCACCGGTTACCGTCAGCCGGCCCTCGCCCGGTCTGAAGTCCGCATAGGTATAGGGCAGGGCATCCCCAAAGATGGGGAAATCGGGCGGCAGCTCGGCACGGAAGGCCAGGGCATACAGGCGCGCGTTGGGGCGAGCGCCCGGGCCAATGGCCAGGATCAGGCCGCGGGTCAGCAGCGTGCAGCCGTCTGCCAGATGCAGGCGCCAGCCGCTGACCCCCCCAGGCAAGGGCACCTCTTCGTAGCTTATCACCGGCGCGTTGCCGCGCAGTTCGACGCCAGCGCGCCGGGCCTGGCGGGCCAGGTGGGCCAGCAGGGTGAGCGGGTGGACGCGCGCTTCATCCGGCAGCCAGAGGGCCGCATAGACTGTGCGCACGTTGAGTCGGCCCCCAGTGGCTTCCGCTACCTGGGCCGGGGTCCATAGCTCAGCGCGCAGGCCCATGCGCAGGCGCAGATGCGCCTCGCGGGCCAGGTTGCGGGCCGCACTGATCGTCTCGGCCAGGCTCAGCGAGCCAGTCAGGCGCAGGGAGAGCAGCGAATCGGGGAGAGCCGCCTCCCTGACCAGCGCGAAGAGCACTTCGGTTGTGGCGGGCCAGAGGGCAAGGGCTGGATGTCCCGCGGGCAGGGTGGTCAGGTCGGCATTGATGCCTACGCTTAATATGCCAGCATTGCGCCCACTCGTGCCGCGGCCAATGAGGGCATTGCGCTCCAATACCAGCACGCGCGCGCCAGCACGGCGGGCGCTCAGGGCCGCGCTTAGGCCAGCAACACCGGCCCCTATCACTACGACATCCAGCGGTTGAGCGGGAGGGCCTTCATCGACAATGTCCGGCAGATGGAGCTCCGCCTGCACTACGGGATCAAGGCCGTCCCACCAGGGGATCAGGGACTGAGGAACAGGAGTGGTTGGTGGAACTACGGTCGTGCGTCGATCAGGATCGGCTTCGGTCTGCGTTTCAACTCGCATAAAGCTCCTTTTCACAAGGGCAGTAGCGCGGCAATCCGTGCGAGATGCGCATCACCGTCCTCCCTCCCAAGGGCGCGAAGCCCTGGCGAGATAACGACGGCGGCACGCTACAGCATGCCCTCTGGGGAGCAATGCGTCAGGAGCAACCGGGCACATCCCGCAAGGCAGCCGGCTAGCGGAGGAGAAGAGCCGCGCGGCTCCTGGGCGATGGCGGTCCTGCACATCCCGGGCAGGCCACGCTACCACCTGACAACCATCCTATCTATGATTGATGATAAAAAGCTCTCCCCCGCTCTGTCAAGCCGGCAAGGCCGGGGCCGCCTTTCTCCTTCCTGGCGTCAGGCAGCTCCGGCCCACGCTGTCGCTGCAGGCCGCGTCAGGAAACGACCCTTTTCTGGAGCTGGCACCTTTCCGCCAGCTCAGGCTCTGGAGCCTGGCCCGCCCCTGGCTCGGAGGACTCACGAAAGCCCATCGCATAGAGCTTGGCGTAGACTCCGTTACGGGCCAGCAGCTCTTCGTGCCTGCCCTGCTCGACAACCTGCCCCTGTTGGAGCACGACGATCAGGTCGGCGTTCTTGATGGTCGAGAGGCGATGAGCGATCACAATGGCGGTGCGTCCCTGCAGCAAGCGCTGAAGCCCTTGCTGAACGATCAGCTCGGTGACGGTGTCGATGTTGGCCGTCGCCTCGTCCAGAATGAGGATGCGCGGGTCGGCCAGGAGCGCGCGAGCGAAGGCGATGAGCTGGCGCTGGCCCATACTCAGGTTGCGCCCACGCTCGCGGATGGGTGTCTCGTAGCCCTGGGGAAGGCGTTCGACCAGCTCGTGCAGGCCCACGGCGCGCGCCGCCGCGATGATCTCCTCGTCGCTGGCCTCCAGCCGACCGTAGCGGATGTTCTCTTTGACGGTCCCTGTAAAGAGAAAGGGGTCCTGGGGCACAACTCCGATCTGCCGGCGCAGCGAGCGCTGGGTGACGTCGCGCACATCATGCCCATCGATGAGGACAGCCCCCTCCTGGACATCGTAGAAGCGCGTGACCAGGCCGGCAATGGTGGTCTTACCGGCCCCGGTCGGCCCAACGATCGCCACGGTCTGCCCAGGCTCGATGTGCAGGTTTAGTCCGCGCAGCACCGTGTAGCGGGGTGTATAGCCAAAAGTGACGTTGCGAAATTCGATCTCGCCCCGGATCGGCGGCAGCTCGCGCGCCCCGGGCCTGTCGGTGATGTCCACGGGTATCGAGAGGATCTGATAAATGCGCTCGGCGGCCACGGCGGCACGCTGAAGCTGAGTGTACTGCATGCTCAGTTCTCGAATGGGATCAAAGAAGCGATTGATATAGAGGGTGAAGGCAACCAGGACGCCCACTTGCAGAGTGCCGCGCGCGACCTCCATCCCTCCGTAGACCACAACCAGGGCAATGGCGACCGCCGCCACGACTTCGACCAGCGGGAGCACGAGCGAGGAAATGCGGTTTGCCTCCAGGTTGGTATCACGATTGTAGGCGTTCAGTTCGTCGAACTCGCCACGGTTGCGCCCTTCACGCGCCAGACTCTGGATGACGCGCATCCCTGAAATATTTTCCTGGAGAGTGGCATTGACCAGGGAGATAGCAGCCCGGGTACGTCGGAAGGAGCGCTCGGCATGGCGCGACCAGAAGGCCGCGATGACGAACATGACCGGCAGGACGGCGAAGGAGAGCAGGGCCAGCCAGGCATTCATGGCGATCATGGCCCCGATGATGCCTACCAGGGCCACTAGCGAGCCGAGAATAGAGAGCAGACCGGAGCTGAGCATGCTCTCCAGTACGTCGATATCGCTCTGCAGGCGCGACATGACGCGCCCGATCTGGGTGCGATCGTAAAAGCTCAAGGCAAGCTGCTGCAGATGCTTGAACATGTCAGAGCTGAGCAGGTAGAGCACTTGTTGTCCCGCCCAGGACATGGTCCAGATTTGCCAGTATTGGGCCTGCCACATGACAACGTTGACTAGCAGGAGCAGCAGGCAGATCAGGGCCAGCCCCCCCAGGTCGCCCCGAGTGATGAACTGGTCGATGGCGACCTCGATGAGGTAGGGATTGGCCAGGTTGGTGGCGGTGTAGATGAGCATCAGCAGGACACTGAGGGCGGTGAGTCCCTTGTAGCGCGCCAGATAAAGACCAAAGAGGCGAATGGAGCGCCAGTCAAAGCGGCGCGTCTCGCTCTCGTCGGCACTGGCCAGGGTGTTCTCCTCCCACAAGAGCCGGCGCCGTCGCTCCAGATAGGCGCGGCTGGCCTGGTGTCGCCCGGCTTGTCGCCGCTGATCCTTCATCTCTTCCCTCCTCTCTGCTGACAACAGCTCTCCTTCGTCAGGATCGGCGATTTCGCTGGCTCCTCAGCCCGGTTGGCCTCTCCGCCGTGAGTAGGGTGCTGCTGTCGATAATAGCGTTCCTCAAATTCCTCCTGCTCGCGCAACTGCAGGTCGTAGAGGCGGCGATAGAGGCCGTTGCGAGCCAGGAGACTTTCGTGCGTGCCTCGCTCAACGATGCGCCCCCGGTCAAGAATGAGAATCTGATGGGCGTGCTTGATGGTGCGCAGGCGCGAGGCCACAACGAAGGTCGTGCGCCCGCGCATGACCGCCTCCAGGGCTTGCTGGATCAAATACTCGGTCTCCATGTCGACGCTGGAGGTCGAGTCGTCCAGGATGAGAATGGGAGGGTTGAGGAGCAGGGTGCGCGCAATGGCAATGCGCTGCTTCTGCCCTCCGGAGAGAGTCACGCCGCGCTCCCCAACCCAGGTGTCGTAGCCGTTGGGCAGGCTGCAGATGAAGTCGTGGATGCGGGCGATTTTGGCCGCGGCTACGATCTGTTCATCGCTGGCCTCCTCCACTCCATAGGCGATGTTTTCGCGCAGGGTGGCATTGAAGAGGAAGACGTCCTGCAGGACCAGCCCGACGGAGCGCCGCAGTGAGGCCAGGGTCACCTGGCGCACGTCGTGACCATCGATGGTAATCCGCCCGGCGCTGACGTCGTAGAAGCGCGGGAGCAGGTGCAGCAGGGTGCTCTTGCCAGCCCCGGTGGCTCCAAGAATGGCGATGATCTCGCCCGGTCGGGCCTCGATGGAGATATCGTGCAGGACCTCCTGTCCGCCCGCGTAGGCAAAGGAGACGCGCTCGTACCGGATATGGCCGCGCACGTCCCGTAGCTCGCGCGCCCCCGGGGCATCGGTGATTACGGGGGGCGTGTCGAGTATCTCGAAGATGCGGGCCGCCGAGGAGATGCCCCGCATGAACCAGGTCACCATGAAGCCCAGCGTGCGCGTCGGCGTCCCCAACACCAGCACATACTGGGTGACCGCTACCAGCGTGCCCAGGCTCAGCCGATGACCAATGACGGCTACTCCTCCTACCCAAACCAGCAGGACGGTGATCAGGTTGAGAACGAGCACCATCAAGGGCTGATTCCAGGCCGAGAGACGCATGGCCTCTAGATTCAGCTCGCGAAGTTTGCGATTCTGTCGATCGTATTTCTCGACTTCGAACGGCTCGCGGGCAAAGGATTTGACAATGCGCATGCCACTCAGGCTCTCTTGCATGATGGTGCCCAGTACACCGTTCTCTTGCTGAACCTTTTCCCAGAGCGGGCGCAGGCGCTTGCCCACCTGGACAGCCAGCAGCATCAACAGAGGGACGCTGAGAAGTGTGATGAGAGCAAGAAAAATGTCAAGCTGAAGCAAAATAATAGCTACAGCGCCAAAGGTAACAATTGCCACAAGAGCACGCAGCAGCCCCAGAGGAATAAAGTTGCGCACCCCTTCGATATCAACGGTCAGCCGCGACATGAGTTGACCGGTCTCGGCATCATCATGAAAAGAGAAGTCGAGCCGCTGTAGGTGGTCGTAGACCTGGTTGCGTAGATCATAGGCAACATGACAGGAAACGGCCTGCGAGAGATAGCTCTGACCGTAGGAAAAGAGGCCGCGCAGGGCGCTGATGAGCAGAATGGCGCCCGCGGCCAGCAAGAGGCTGTGAAATTGCCCCCCTCTGATGCCGACGTCGATGACCCAGGCCAAGAGCCAGGGGACCACCAGAGCCGCTACGGTGGCCAGGACCATCGAGATGACCGCTCCTAGCGAGGAGAGCCAGTAAGGCTTCAAGAGGCCTATGATGCGCTTGCAGATGCGCCAGTTGCTTCTCCACCAGGCAATATCGAGGGAAAAGAATGTTTTGCGCATCGCTTCGGCGACGATCGCTGACATGAGATGTGTTCCTTTCTGGCAGGCATCGACCGCAACGGGTGAGGACTTCTATCGGACAGGCCCGGCGAGAGGACGCACCGCCTGTTCCGGAAGATTTGGGCGTTCCTCCAGAAACAGTCTAGGCGCCTATAGCTGACAAAGAGCTGTCAGTCTTTGGCTCAATCGGAGAAAGAAAGGATGAAATTGGCTGAGCCAGAGAGCCGCTGGCTCGCTTTAGCGCCCATTCAGGGAACAAGCAAGCGGCAGATGCGATTCAGAGCGGCACGATGAGGCAGAGTGTTCCACATTATCCCTTGTCTTTTCAGAAGGATCGTTCCATACTAGAGGTATGCAGAAGATAGAGCGCTTGCTGGCGATTACTCTGCTCCTGCAAGCACGCGGGAAGATGACGGCCCAGCGGCTGGCCAGCATTCTGGGGGTTTCAGCACGCACCATCTATCGCGATATCGATGCTCTTTCGCTCGCCCATGTGCCCATCGCGATGGATTATGGCCCGGGCGGTGGCTACTATCTTGCAGATAACTACCATTTTGATGCAAGGGTATTTACGCGCGAGGAAGCGGTCTCGCTGGTGCTCGGTGTAGATATGGCCGGCAACTACAGCCTCTTTGCCGACGACGATGATTTGCACCGGGCCTTGTTTAAGCTGGAGGCCGCCCTGCCAGAGGAGTATCGCGCCGACATCAAGGCTGCGCGCGAGCATATTTTGTTTGATACCACGGCTTGGGACGGCGATGGGACAACGGGGGCCTTCCTGGAAAGCATTCGTGATGCGGTGCTGGCCGGGCGCCGCCTCGATCTGCTCTATCCCTGGACGACACGCCAGGCCATGCCGGCCCTGCGCTGGCTGCGGGTGGATCCCTACGGCCTGGTCTATAAGGGGCTGACATCGCGCCAGGTGCGTACCGGGGTCTGGTACCTGGTGGCTTTCTGCCATGTGAGTCAGGCGATCGAGATCTTCCGCGTGGGCTATATTCAGGATCTGCGTGTTCGCCAGGAGCGGATTCAGCCACGACCGGATTTCGATTTGGCGAGCTATTGGAGGGAGGCGCGGCGTCACCTGACCGAGAAGGAGCAGCCGCTGGCGGTTACCCTGCGCGTCAAAGCGGCGGCGCGCTACCGCCTGCGCGGCAACTATGCCGTGCTGCGCGAGGAGGCCGATGGAAGCGTGCTGGTGCGCGTGCAACAGGAGTCGCTGCAGGAGGCCGTGGCCTTCGTGCTCTCTCTGGGCAGCGAGGCCGTGGTCCTTAGTCCGGCTCGCCTGCGGGCCGCAGTGCTGACCACGGCAGAGCGCATTGCAACGCTCTATCGTGAGGAGGTGAAGGACGCTTCTAACTTCTAGTCAGGCCAGACTGCGTAGCGGCATCGGCAGCGGCAGCGCCCCGTCTGCCTGGCAGGCCGCTTCCTCTCCGGCCTGTCAGGAGGGGGTTCCGGCTCGTACCTGCCCACTCAGGGAGGCACGCAGGAAAGGTTTGGAACGCTGGAAATAGGTCTTGGCGGTGGCTTCGGGCATGCTGAGCGCCTGCCCAATCTCTGCAAAGCTCAATTGGGCCGTGTAGCGCAGCAGCACAACGGCCCGAAAGCGGGGCGGTAAGCCTTGAATGGCTCCTAAAAGCAGCCGCTGGAGATCACGACGCTCGGCTAGCTCCTCGGGCAGCGGGCGCCCATCCGCTATGCTTTCGACGGCCATGGGCAGCTCCTCTTCTTCTCCGCCTCCTCCCCCACTCTCTAGTTCGGAGAAGGTCAGGGCCCTCTTTCTTCTGAGTTCATCAAGACAGCGATTGCGCGCGACCTGGAAGAGCCAGGGCTTCAGAGGAACTCCCAGGTGGAGGCCGGGCAGCGAGAGATAGAGCTGGAGAAAGACTTGCTGCAAAATATCGCAAGCCTGATCGTAGTCGCCAAGAAAGTGACAGATGAAGCTGAAAAGCGGGCCACTGTAGCGCTGGACGAGCGCTTCAAAGGCCCTTTCGTCTCCCTCCAGAGCACGCTGGGCAAGGTGCCCATCGCTTGGGCGCTTCCCTCGCCAGGAACTTTCTTGTTTCTGATCTATTTGCATACACCGTTGCCTCGCTTTCGTTCTTCCTACTAAACAGGGTAGCGTCTTTCAGCACATAAGACAAGCGCAAGCGCGGCGGATAAGCTCCGCTGTGGGCTTTTCTAAGCAGAAACTAACCTTTGTCAGCTCAGCTCTGCCCCCCAAGACGCCGGCCGGGCCAGCCTGGCTCTCCGGCTTCTGCCGGCTCGGCAAATTCGCTACGCCGGCCCAGGACTAGGAAGGCTCTTGTCTTCCGCTGACCTGCCCATCTCGCTGGTCCAACTCCAGTTTGTTCGGCGGGGAAGCCGGCTCCGGCTGGCACTGCTCTTCAAGGACAAGGTCGGCTCCGGCTGGATAGGCTTTTAAGACGGCTGCCAGCACGAGCGCAAGGGCCTCGCTGTCTAGCCGGAGCTGCTGCGCTTCGCTTTCTTCGCTGCCCCCACCCCAGTAGCGCACTCGGCTGAGCCGCTGCTCGTAGCGCTCAAGCCGCTCAAGCAGATGGATCAGGCTCCATTGGAGGGTCAGACCGTCCCTCCTGGCCGCCAGGACAAGCTTGTTGAGCAGTGAGAAGTTCATTTTCTTATCCTTTCTGTACACTTGCTCCGATCTTCCTTCCATGGGAATCTTTTTCTTTATGCAGTATATTCTTAATCAGCATCTGATGCAAGCAAATAGACAGCCAGGCCCGCACCACCCGTGGCTCCGAAAGCGCTCCCTGGCCGAGTCAGCCCCTGCTCCAGAGATCCTAGCTCCCGCAACTTTCTCGGCCGCTCCCACGTCTAACTCTAGTGGAACTAAAGAGGAACCTGAAAGGCAAGAGCCGACTCTCCTGGATGTTGCTCTCTCCAGGCACCTTTCAGGTGGCTGTTCGCTGGTCTGCATGGAAGCGACCTGCGTTTTTGTCGCGACAGAACAGGCAACTCGATCACTCAGTACAGAAGAGAAGTTGAAGAAGGGAATTTTATGTTAGGGGCTGTTTTTCCTCGCAGCGTCGCTGCTCAGCGACAGCTTCGCCGCCTGAGCCGCCTGGGGATTGCCGCGGTGATTGGTTTGGTGGGCTTGGTTGACATGCTTTCTCTTTTTGTGCCCGCTCTGGCAGCCTGGGATCTCCTACCCGATGCCTGGTTGGCCCCTCTGGCTGGGTCGCATCCGCACGTCCACCCTTTGACGGCGGTGATCGGCTTCTTTCTGCTGATGCTTTCCTACGGTCTGGCACGCGGAAAGCGCCAGGCCTGGCTGGTGACCTTGCTGTTGTTGTTGCTCTCAGCCTTGTCGCTTTCCCACCCCCACCGGGGATTATCGCTTCCTTCTTTGAGCGTTTTGGGCCTGGCCGCTCTGCTGGGCTGCTGCGCTCCGCTCTTCCAGGCTCGTAGCGATCCTCCTTCGATCTTCCGCGGCTATCTGGCTCTAGCCCTTGGTCTGGGTATTGTCTTTTTCTATACGCTCGGTGGTTTCCTGACGCTTTACAGCGATTTTGAGCCGCTGATCGATCGCTGGGGACTGGAAGCGGTCCTGCTGGGGCTGCTGAGCCGGGCCCATCTTCACTTTCCGCGGGGAACGTCGGCTTTTCTCTTCGCGCGCGCTATTCCGCTCTTGTGTATGAGCGCGGTGGGATACGGGATGCTGCGGCTCTTTCGCCCGGTGGCGGCAGCCCTGCTTGCTCATGCCGGTGAGCGCCAGCGCGTTGAGGAGCTGGTACGCCTCTACGGCCAGAATTCGATTTCTTACCACCTACTCGTAGGCGAGAAGTCCTTTTTCTTTGCAGATTCGGGCCGGGCGGTGATTGGCTTTGTGCTCCAGGGAACGACGGCTGTGGTGGCCGGCGATCCCGTGGGACCAGAGGCCGAGCTGCCAGGCTTGATCCGGCAGTTCGTGGCTTTCTGCGAGCGTCAGGATTGGACGCCTGTCTTCTGGCAGGTGCGGGCTGAGCTGGCTCCCTACTATCGCTCTTGTGGCCTGCATTTGCTCAAGATTGGCGAAGATGCTATTGTGGAGCTGTCTGCTTTTTCGCTGCAGGGCGGGGCAATGGCCAATCTGCGCACAAGCGCGCGCCGCGCTGAAAAAGCCGGGCTGACGGTGGTCTTCTATGAGGGCCGCGTGACCTCTTCCGAGCATCTGATTCAGATGGCCCGCATCTCACGCGAGTGGCTTCAACAGAAGGGCAGCACGGAAATGGGCTTTAGTATGAGCCGTTTCCATCCTTTCGAGACCTCTCCTCAGCTCTATGCGCTGGCCGTCGATGAGCGGCAGACGGTCCAGGCTTTTGTCTCTTTCGTGCCGATCTATGGACGCCGCGGCTGGGCGTTGGACCTGATGCGCCGCTCGTCACAGGCCACCCCCGGCGCGATGGAGCTGCTGCTGACGCGCTCGCTCTTTTTCTTGAAGGAGCAGGGAGCAGAGGTGGTCAGCCTGGGTCTGGCTCCCTTGAGTAACTGTAACCAGGAAGAGGATGAGACGCTGCTCGCCGCCGGGATCAGCTTTCTGACGGGACGCCTGGCTGGTCTGGTGGGCGGCCCCTCGCTGCTGGCCTTTAAGAAGAAGTTTCAACCGCGCTGGGAGAGCCGCTATCTGGTCTATGCGGAGACCCTGAGTTTGCCCAAGATCGGCCTGGCTCTCTACCGCGTCCATCAGCACGATGGCTCGTTGATACTGGCGCTGCTGCGTTCTCTGCGCCCGCGACCTCACCCGCAAGGGGTGCCGGTGCTGAGACGGGGGAGCGCTTGAGCAGACTGACCCCCGCCTGGCTTTGGGAATGATCGCCGCCAGGCTGGTTGAGGAGAAGCTGATAGGTCAAAGCCTCCAACTCAACCAGCCTTCTGCCAGCCAGATAGCTTATAGCTCACTCACCCGAGAGGCCGGGCGACGGCTCAGACGCCGCTTGTCTGTGTTCCGACAGCTCCTGTCCCTGTCGTTGCTCTTCTTCCTCCAGGGCCTGTTGAAGCTGCAGGTCTCGTATCCTGGCCTTCTCTTCCAGGAGAGCCAGCCAGCGAAAGAAGAGGGGGGTCATGACGATCAGGTCAACGAGACCGGGGATGAGCAGCATCGCTCCAGCAGCCTCTTGGTCGCTGAGAGGGGCGATGAGTGGGTGCGGCTGTTGGGCATAGACCGGGTAAAAGAGGGTGCCTGAGAAGACGAGCAGGAAGGCGTAGATGTCGATCGGCTGGCCATCGAGAAAGGCGTAGAGCATCTGGGCCGGATAACTAAGACGCCGCTTCTCCTCCGCTGGGCCAAGGAGCGGCCACCAGTTCAGAAGAGCCAGCAGCAGCAGCGCTAGCAGCGCCAGATCATAAAGCAGGGCCTGCTCGCTGGTCGCCAGATAGAGCGGTGGCAGGTGCCAGAGAAGGAAGAAGCCATTATAGAGGATCGAGGCCGGCAGGGGGCGCGTGAGCCAGCGGAGGAAGGATGAGCGGTTACTCCGGCCCTGGCTCTCCTCTGGCCGGAGTCGTTTGAGCAGGGCAGCCGGCATGGCGAGCAGGAGGAGGGGAGCGCAAAGAGTGCTCAGGACAATGACCTGGAGCATATGCATGAAAAAGAGCTGGCTGCGCGCGAGGCTATTGATAGGTGTCACGAGGACGGCGAGCATGGCGACAAGGGCCACCAGGAAGGCCAACAGGCGCCAGCGCGTTTGCTTGCTGCCCTCTGTGGTCTGCCCTTGTGCGGGGGACTGAGGCAGCGCTTGCCAGAGGGGTGGCAGGTAGGCCAGGCAGAGCAGTAGCGCGGCCACGATAGCGGGAATGTTGGTCTGCCCGAGCAGGTTCAGGAACGCTTGCATAGATTGTCTCTCCGTGTGCTTCAAGCAGTAAGATAGAAAGGATGGTCCGTTCTCTACCAGAGACTATAGTGCACCCTGGCCAGAGAGAGGCTGCTATCCGCTCCCTTGCTCTCTTCTGGCGGGTTTGCTTTCCCCTCGCCCGGCTCGGGCGGCCTGGGGAGAGCGCCGAGCGATGAGCAATGAGCATACGGACAGATAAATAACCCCAGAGAGGGAAAACCCGGAGGTATTGGGCAGCCATGTCTGCGCAGAGCTGGAGCGAGTTTGAGCTGATTGCCCGTCTGACAGCCGGCTTGCCTTCACGCGAGGAGGTCATGGTCGGGGTTGGAGATGACTGCGCCGTGCTCGATGTTGGAGGTAGGCGACTTCTGTTGCTGACCTGCGATAGTCAGGTCGAAGGAGTGCATTTTACGTTACGCACTTCTTCGCCGGAGGAGGTCGGGCACAAGGCCCTGGCCATCAATCTGAGCGATATTGCGGCGATGGGCGGGGAGCCACGCTATGCGCTGGTCTCTCTGCATGTTCCCCGCGGCTGCCCCCTGGAGGTGCTGGAGGGCCTCTACGCCGGGCTACGAGAGGAGGCGGCCGCAGCCCAGACGCTGATCATCGGCGGGAACGTCAGCGGCACGGGAGGCACCGAGGGGCTGGCGCTCGATATCACTTTGCTGGGCGAGATCGAACGCGGGCGGGTGCTGACACGGGCCGGCGCCCACGTTGGCGACACGATCTTTGTGACAGGCTGGCCGGGCGAGTCGGCTGCTGGTCTGTATTCGCTGCTCTATCCCGACTATCCGTATCCGCCAACGGCCTGCGAGCGCCTGCGGAGCGTCCATCGCCTGCCACGCCCGCGCCTGGCCGAGGGACGCCTGCTGAGTGAGCTTGGCCCCCAGATTGTCACCGCGCTGATCGATGTCAGCGATGGTCTCAGCGGGGACCTGGCCCATATCTGCGAGCGCAGCGGTGTGGGAGCCTGCCTTGAGGTCGGGCATCTGCCACTCTCTCCCGAGCTGCGTGCTCTGGCCGCTGCCAGTGGACGGGATCCCCTGACCTGGGTCCTGCATGGCGGAGAGGACTATGAGCTGCTCTTTACGGTTGCAGCAGGCTATGAGGCGACTGTCCAGGCCCGCTTCGCCGCCGCGGGCGCGGCCCCCATCACGCCCATCGGCCAGATCACGGAGGCCGCGAGGGGACTGCGGTTACGCTGGCCCGACGGACACGAAGAGCCGCTTGCGGTGCGGAGCTGGGATCATTTCACCTCGCCCTCCAGAGACTAGCCTCTTTCTTCCGAAAGGCCCGTGGCGGCCCGCGCTGCCTGCACCTGTTCAACAATGGCACGCGCGGCAGCGGCGATGTCTTCTGCATGGACAACGGCAGTGATCACGGCGACGCCACAAGCGCCCGCCGCAATGACTTCTGGCGTGTTGGCCGCCGTGATTCCCCCGATGGCCACCAGCGGCACCCGATAACGGGCCCCGATAGCTCTTAGCAGCTCGGGGCCGGTGGCCGGTCCGGCATCAGCCTTGCCGCGCGTCGGGTAGATCGGGCCAACGCCCAGGTAGTCAGCGCCCTCCGCTACCGCCTGTTCGGCTTCCGCGAGGTTGCCTGCAGAGACCCCGAGAATGCGCCCGGGTCCCAGCAGCTTGCGCGCCAGGGCAACCGGCATGTCATCTTGCCCGACGTGGGCGCCATCGGCGTCGATCGCCAGCGCCACGTCAAGGCGGTCGTTGACAATCAGTAAGGCCCCGTGGCGACGAGTGAGCACACGCAGGGCCAGACCCTCCTCGACCAGGGTGCGCGTTGTGGCCTCCTTATCGCGCAGTTGGATGATGGTGGCTCCGCCGGCCAGGGCCGCCTCCGCTACGGTCAGCATGTCGCGCCCTCGCGACCACTGGCGATCGGTGAGAACGTGCAGGGCAAGGCGGGGAATCAGCTCCTGGCGTTTCCAGCCCGAAGGGAGCAGCGCAGACATCAGGCGATCACCTTCACTTTCTGGCCACGACGGATGGTCTGCTCGTCGAGGACGGCCACAGCATCGAGGAGGTGAGAGCGAAAGGTGCCAGGGCCAGCCGCTTTCTGGGCCGCCAGCTCTCCCGCCAGACCGAGAACTACCAGGGCGGCAACGCAGGCCCTCCAGGCATCTGGCTCGACCGCCAGGAAGGCCGCTACCAGGCTGGTAGCCATGCAACCGCTGCCGGTGATGCTGGCTAGCAAGGGATGACCGTTCTCTACATAGGCCAGGCGCTGACCGTCGCTGATGACATCACGCGCGCCCGTAATGGCCACGCAGCAGTTGAACTGGCGCGCCGCTCGCTGGGCGACGCTTTCCCGCTCCTCTGCCAGGGAGATAGCTTCGACGCCGCGTGTCTCGCCCTCTACTCCCAGTAAGGCTCCGATCTCGGAGGCGTTGCCACGCAGGGCAGCAATGCGCAGTTCCCGCAGCAAGCGCAAGGCGCTCTCGGTACGCAGGCGCGTGGCTCCCGCTCCGACGGGATCAAGGACAATAGGGATCTGGCCTTCGTTGGCACGCCGGCCCGCCAGGAGCATGGCCTCGATCTGGCCCGGCGTGAGAGTGCCGATGTTGAGGACCAGGGCGCTGGCCAGGCCAACCATTTCTTCAACTTCTTCGGGAGCGTGGGCCATGACCGGCAGGGCGCCTATGGCCAGAGTAATGTTGGCGGTGTCGTTCATGACGACCATATTGGTGATGTGGTGCACCAGGGGCCGGCGGCTCCGAATGAGGCCCACCAGGGTCGCTACTTCCCCCAGGGCCTTTTGCTCATGCCCCCCGTCATCATGGCTCTGACTCATGCTCTTCCTTCCTTCTGGCTCTGCTTCCACTGCCAGAAATGCTCGGTAGGCCCGTGGCCATGACCAAGTCCCGGCGCATGACGAATGGCCTCGGTGACGTACTGCTTGGCGGCAGCTACTGCCTCAGCAACGGGCAAGCCACGCGCCAGGAAGGCAGCGATGGCCGCCGAGAAGGTACAGCCGGTCCCGTGAGTATGGCGCGTCTCGATGCGCTCGGCCCGCAATTCGCTGAAGCTGGCGCCGTCAAAGTAGATATCGATCGGCGCGTCGAGACGGTGCCCGCCCTTGACCACCACGTGGCGCGCTCCCAGATCGTGAATGGCGCGGGCGGCCTCGCGCATCTCTTCCAGGGTCTCGACCCGACGCCCGGTCAGCATCTGGGCCTCCGGCAGGTTCGGGGTCACGACCTCTGCCAGGGGAAGCAGCTCGCGGCACAGGGCCGCCACGGCCTCGGGCCGCAAGAGCGGGTCGCCACTTTTGGCCGCCATCACCGGATCGACCACCAGGGGCAACTGCCAGCGGGCGACGCTGCGCGCGACCGCTTCGATAATGGGGGCGGTGGCCAGCATGCCGGTTTTGGCAGCGTCGGCCCCGAGATCTTCGAGCACGGCCTCGATCTGGGCTTCGACCAGCTCCGGCGGCAGCTCAAAGGCGGCTCGTACCCCCAGGGTGTTCTGAGCAGTAATGGCCGTGAGGGCGGAGAGACCATAGACCTCCAGGGCGGCAAAGGTCTTGAGGTCAGCCTGAATGCCGGCCCCGGCGGACGAATCCGAGCCGGCAATGGTCAAGGCCCGTGGGAGTCGCTGCTCCTCGCTCATCTTCTTCCTCTCTTCTCTGCTTCACTCCTTTTGCTCTGGCAAGCAGCTTCTGCTCGCCAGTCAGCCAGAGCCGGCAGGCTGGCTGGTTGGTGCCCAGCTCAGCTCGGCTCAACCCGGCTCAGGCCGGCCATTGCTCCTGCTGCCAGGCCATTTCCCAGAAGAGCCATTCGTAGCAGGTGCTGATGCGAAAGATCTCATGGAGACGGGCAATAGCTTCTGCCGAGAGGCCCTCAGCGTGGGCATCCAGACGCTCGCGCAGCCAGCGCCCCACAGCATCAAATTCGGGGTCGGCATAGGTACGCAGCCAGTCGGCGTAAGGATGGTCGGGCGATGGCGCCTTGTTGGCCGTTAGATGGGTTCCTACCTCGGCGTAGATCCAGGCGCAGGGCAGCATGGAGGCGATGATTTCCGGCAGCGTGCCCGTGGTGGCGATAGCCAACAAGTGGCGGGTGTAGGCGTAGTTGGTAGGAGCCATTGGGGTAGCGGCCATCTGCTCCGGGGTTAAGCCGAAGCGCTCGCCGTAACGGCGGTGCAGGTCTTGCTCAACAACGAGGGTATTGAGCAGCAGGCGGCCAAACTGCTCTATTTCGGCCTGGTCTTCGCTGCGCGTTGCCGCGTAGCCGAAGCACTTGGCCAGCACATCGAGAAAGAGGGCATCCTGGCGAATATAGAATTCAAAGTTGGCGCGCGGCAAGGAGCCGTCGCCGAGGGCAACGACAAAGGGATGCTGCAATTGGCGCTGCCACAGCGGCAGGACACTCTCGCGCAGGCGCGCGGAGAGGCTGCCGGAGGCCATTGCGCCGGTCTGAGCGGCGGACATGACTACCTGACCTCCACAAACAAAGAATCGGTGGGGAGTTCAGGCCAGGAAGCGCTGCTCGGTGAATGAATGGAGGAGAAGAAAACTATGACGACTCTGCCGATGAGGCCACAGTTTTCCAGATCACCCGCGTTCCCTTCGCTGGCATTACCCAGATCAGGTCAGTTCAGGGTCCCCCACACACTCCGGTGGTGTTCTCAGCCTGGCTGCACCAAGCTCCCCTAGCGAGTAGCAGTGTGTCGCAGGACAATTAGCTAAAGCTAACCATAGGCGAAGAGAGGGGCCATGGCCTGCAGCCTTTCCTCTGCCTGCGCCGTGCTTCCGCTGCTCCAGGCTGGCCTGACCAGCCTTCGGCGGCCAAAGGTGGCGACAGCGCGATAGAGGGGTAGCGCCAGCCAGGATGGGCCTGCCTCTTCCTTCCACCGCCAATTATAGCCAAGGCGGCGCAAAAGTGCAATGCCGTTGCTGGGCTGGTCGCCCTGCGCTCTGGGGTAGCTGCTGTCACAGGTGCCACAGGCCGTAACGCAGCCGAGGTCAGCGCGCTATCCGCTGCGATTGACACCAGTTGATTTCGTTGACGCGGCCTCCCTCGATGGCCACCGTGCCCGCCGGCTGGCCGGCAAGATCCCAGAGGGTATAGAGACCGGCGGGCAGGGCGGCAAAGACGGCAGCAAAGAGCTGCTTCCCGTTGAGGCGCCGCTCCAGAACTGCAGTATGGGTACGCTTCTGCGGCTCCTGGACAGGACTGACCTCGATCTCCTTGCCGCGCAGTTCGGGATCGGTATACAGGATGAGGGCCCCGATCTCTCCTCCGATCTCCAGGACAACTGGCTCGCTGTGGACACGCTCGAAGAAAGAGCGACTGGCCTCCATTGTCTTCGACTCACCTCCATTCTGACCTGAGTGGGCCAGCTACCGCCCCTGCAGGCTGGGGCTGAGGCCCAGCGCGCGGTCGCTCGCTCGGCCAAGCGGCTCAGTCCGCTTTCCCCTGGCCTTTTGACTGCCGAGAAGATGGAGGAGGGAGCAGTCTCCCTCCGTGCCTGGACTGACCGACCTGGTCCGGCGACCGCGCGCTCTTGCAAAGCGGAGCGGCTGCCCTCAGCTCGCTGGGACCTCGAAGCCGCTCTTGGGTGTGGCTAAATAGGGAAAGTGCTTTAAATAGTTTGTTCGAGGGGGAACGCCGCCAGTGAGCCTGGCAACTGCCGCATCGGGGGTGTAGCTATGATTGACGAGGGGATAGGTCGCGCCAGCAACAGCCCGCAGCTCGATGGTGACCACGTCGTCGAAGACGCGCCGTCCGTTGGGGAAGCCAGCCAGGTCGCCGCCTAAAATACCCAAGACGTTGGGTTTGCTGGCGGGCGGGATGGCAACGTTGAGTCGCAAGAGATCGGCGGGCTTCGGGCCGGTGAAGTTTTGGAAGCCGTCGATGAGACCGCCTGGAATTCCCGTGAGAAGGATGGCCACCAGGTCAGCACGCGGCGCGGTGAGGGCTTGCAGATGGGGGAAGACACCGGGGTAGAGCGCGGGCAGCAGGCGCGCTACCTCCGGATGCTCAACGTACTTGACGAAGGCCGCGTCATCCTTGGGAGCCAGACGATTCCAGAGGTTCTTTTTGCCCAGAGGAACGATGACCTCGTTGAAGAGGGGGTTGCCCAGGCGCGAGACCTGCACCCACGGTCCCGTATGGGCAGGCTCCTGTCCGCTATCATGCAGGGTCACTTTCTGACGGCTGGCCGAGGCCCAGACACCGATAACCGAGCGCGGATTTTTGTGATCGCTGGCGGCATAGTGCTCGCGCGTCAGGCTGCTCTTGGGCACCTGCAGGGCAATGCTGTGGACATTCAGATCTTTGGTGGCATCGACACCCGGCTGCGGGGGCCGTGGAAATAGATGGAGATTCTGCAGCGGACGAACGTCGAGCAGGTCAAAAATGGCTCCCAGATCGACGTAGAAACCTTCATTGCGCTGGCCAGCGAAGACCAGGCCACCATCTGGCAGACGGTGGATAGCGGCCCTGGCCAGTTCCTCATAGTTGGGCGTCGAGAGTGGCCCAATGTTGCAGGGTGGACAGGCCAGATGCCGCCCGAGAACTTTGGTAGCGCCGTCCTCTTCAATGCGTGTCACTGTGTAGAACTGGCGCCGATTCCAGTTGGGGCTGTCGAGCGCGGTGATCGGTCCGGTATTGTAGAGAAAGGTATCGGGGTTACGTACCTCCGTCTCAAAGCGAAATTGATAGGTGATATCGGCCAGGGCATCGCCGTCGTTGTCGATGTGGATCTCATAGAGAACATCGTCCCCAAATTCGTAAAAGTTGGGTCCACCGGCTGGCTCCTGGAGGGGAATGTAGTTGGCGATCAGAGTGACCGTCTCGGGCTTGTCTGGGCTGACAAAGGCGTAGACGTCAGTATTGTCAGCTACTGGATCTTTGGCGATCTCTGGGGCTTCGCGATGCGATGACATAGACCTTACCTCTCCTTCCCCTGCCACGTGCAGGCAATGATCATGGTCGCCCTGTCTTTTTGAGAAGGTGAGCGACCAGGCCAGGATCGCGATAGGTGATTTCGCGCGTGCCAGTCAGAATGCTAACTTCACCCGTGCTGCGCTGGCGCACGTGCAGCACCAGCGGCTCTTCGCTGTCGGAAGCAGAGACCGGTTGGTAGCCCACTGCCTCGCCCGTGGTGGGGAGGTCAACAGGCAGGGACCGGGCGGCCGACGGCCCCGCTCCCTCCAGGGTTCCGACCAGGGTCCCGCCGGCAGCCATGCCGATCGTGGTCCGCTTGAGAAAGGTACGCCTTGTAATTCGAGGCATGGTTATCTCCTCGCCTGGTTTGTCTTGATGCGTCGATTCGGCGCGATCGCCGAAGGTCTGCTTCTCATGACCGGTTATGATCACGAGGAAGAGACGATCTTCCAGGAACCGGTTCACCTTTGAGACCGGTCTGGTCTTTACCTCAGTATAGCCAGGCGGCGAATTCATCACCATCGAGCAAGAGCCTTGAGCAACAAGATCTCCAAGCCTCAGCGAGCCGGCTCCGGCCAGCTAGACTCACAAAGGGAGACCCTCATCTTGGTGGAGCAGGAACCGACGACGGGACCGGCGCCCGGCAATGGCTCAAACCAGCCAGCCCGGCCAGCACCAGTTGCTCTACAACTACCAGCACACGCCCGTTACAACACTTCAGAAATATTGTCCACAAAGAGAACTAAGTTCACCACCCAACAAAAAAAATCAACGCCAGGGAGCTTGTTGCCAGGCCCGCAACAGGTCGCGCACCGCCCGTTCCAGGAGCAGTTGAGCGCGAGGAGGACCGCCGTAGATCAGGTGAGCGAGGGCCAGGCTTGTCAGACCATGCAAAGTTGCCCAGAAAATATCAACGGCATCATCCAGCTCGCGCAGGGCCACGGCCCGGGCCTCGCTCCAGCTCGCCAGAGCTGTCCGCACAAGAGCGAAGGTCGCCTTAGCCTCCTTAATATCGTGCAGTTTCTGATGCAAGCTAAACATTAGTCCATAGAGAGTGGGATTGCACCATACGAAGCGCCAGTACGCGATCGCAATCTGCAACAGCCGCTCCTCTGGATCATCCTGCCTGGAAGCCGCCTGGCGCAAGTCCTCCAGCAAGTGAGAAAAGCCCTGCACCAGCAGGGTCGCAAGAATGGCCTCCTTATCCTCAAAGTACTTATAGAGCGCGGAGGGACTGTACTCGATGCGATCGGCCACACGGCGGACCGTTACGGCCTGCCAGCCCTCTTGAGCAGCGATGGTCAGGGCTGCCTCCAAGATCGCCTGACGCATAGCTTCGCGTTCGCGCTCCCGTCGCTCTCTGCTGCCCACCTTCTGCTCTCTCCTTTCTGCTTTCAGACAGGGGAGATGGTAAACTAAGTTTACCAGAAAGTCAAGTGTTCTTTCCAAAAGAGAGGATTGAGAGGAGAGAGAGCAGCACCCGCTTTCCTCAGTCGCGGGGTCGCTCCCGACAGACAGGCCCGCTAAGCGGCTGAAACGACCTGTCTGTCGGGAGCTGCCGAGCGCCGACAGCTTCGAACGCCAGGTGAGACCGGACCAATCCACCTCTTCCAGATTGCAGCGGTCAGCCGTGTTGTCTCATCTTGCCCGCGCGATCGGTCCTTCTTCCTCTTAGCTATCGAGGGAGCGCGGCAAGGGCAGGGCCGCCAGCAGCCGACCTTCAAGCAGGCGCCTCCCCGGGTCGGCTCGGCCCAGCAGTGGAACCTCCTGGACGGAGAGCACGAGGACCTGCTCACCTCTGGTCGCCCCCTCTGGGCGCCAGATGAGCAGCAACTGATCTGCCGGCGAGACCAGAAGGGTCGTCAGCAAATGATCGCCAGGAGTCAGCCCCAGGCAGGTCACGCCCGCTGTTGCCCGTCCGCGCAGCGGCACCTGCTCCACAGCGATCCGCTTGGCGTAGCCATGCTCACTCAGCAGCAGCAAGGTTTCCAGCGCAGCCGAAGCGGCCTCCGGGTCCGTCCCAGGTACGCTGGGGGTCAGCGGTCCCCCCTGCGCCTGTTCCTGTCGCAGATAGCAGGCGCTCACCAGCGAGGCCCCCGGAGCCAGCGCCAGGGCCATCACTCCCTGCCCCGCGCGCCCCTGAGCGCGCAGGCTCTCATCGGAAAAGCGCAGCGTCTGCCCTCCGCTGCTGCTGACCAGGTACTCACCGCCAGCGCTTACCACCAGAGCCGCCGCCACCGCATCGCCGTCCGCCAGCCGCATATCCTGTAAGCCCTCCTCATCGAGCGTCCGATATTCGCTCAATGGCGACTTTTTGACCTTGCCCTGACGGCTGAAGGTCACCAGATAGCGGTTTTCCTCGTGTGCTGAGAGGGAGAAGAGCGCCACAGGCTCCTCCTCGGGAGCCAGCGCCAGCAGGCGAGCCAGAGGTTCACCCCGGGCCGAGCGTGTTGCCTGGGGAACGCGGAAAGCCGGCATCTGGAAGACGCGCCCGCTAGAGGCGACACAGAGCACGGTATCCTGCGAGGTAGCTGCCAGCACCTGGCGTAGCTGCTCATCGCCGCGCACCGGCGAGTAGCGCTCCATCCGCGTTCCGTCTGCCCCCCCATGCCCCTCCTCCGTCGGCTTCCGTCCGCCCTCGCGCGGCAGATAGATGCCCGCTGGCAGGGCCTTCACGGTCGCCGAGCGCGTCAGTACCAGCGTCAGCGGGGTCCGCTCATAGAGGGGCAGCACCTCGCGAATGGGTTCATCGCTGCGCGCCTGGGCATCGATGACCGTTCGCCGTGCATCCCCAAACTGACGGATCAGTTGCTGCATCTCCTTCTTCAGCAAGGCGATCAAGGCGCGCCGATCGCTCAGAAGATGTTCCAACTCGGCTACGCGCGTCTGCAGCTCCTCGCGCTCACGAGCATACCTGGCGGCGTCCAGGCGCGTCACCTGGGAGAGGGTCATGCTGGCGATCACTTCCGACTGGGCGGCGGTTAGCTTGTAACGCTCTTCGATGGCGCGCCGGGCCGCCGCGCGGTCCTCGGCCTCCTGAAAGAGGCGCACGATCTCCTGAGCATTGGCCGCTCCCACCATCAGCCCCTCCAGGACATGCAGGCGCTCGCGCGCCTTGCGCAGCTGAAACTGAGCCCGGCGGGTGAGGACATCCACCTGGTGGGCGTTCCAGTAATTGAGCAGCTCCAACATGCCCACCTGGCGCGGCTGGCGAGCCGGTTGCATCGGCTCGCCAAAGAGAAAGACCATCTGGAAGGAGAGCGAGACCTGCAGATCGGTCTCCTGATAGAGCCGCGTCAGCACCCGGGCGGGGTCGGCATCCTTTCTCAAATCAAGAACAATGCGCGTCCCCTTCTCGGCATCGCTCTCGTCGCGCACATCGGGCAGCAGGCCCTCGACACGGCCCGCGTTGATGGCCTCGGCGATCGAGACCTTGACCCGGTCGCGCCCCACAGGGGGGATCTGCACCACCACCAGCGAGCGGTTGCGAGGAGTCTCCTCAAGCCGGACCTCGGCCCGAACCACAATACGGCCTTTGCCGGTAGTGAAGTAGTCGCGAATGCCCTCGAGGCCGATCACGCGCCCGCCCTGGGGAAAATCTGGCCCCTGGATGATGCTCATCAGTTGCTCAACGCTCATATCAGGCTGATCAAGCAGGGCGATACAGGCCCGCAAGACCTCCGCCAGGTTATGAGGCGGAATATTGGTCGCCAGGCCAACGGCGATGCCGCTGGAAGGGTTAATGACGGGAGGCAAGCGCCCGGGTAAATAATCAGGTTCCAGGACCTTCGGGTCTTGCTTATAGGTCGGATGCAGTGGCACCGTCTCACAATCCAGATCGGCCATCAGGGCCTCGGCCAGCGGTGAGAGGCGCATCTCCGTGTAGCGGTAGGCGGCGGGCGCATCGCCATCCTCGCTGCCCATGTTGCCCTGCCCCTCGATCAGGGGATAGCGCATCGTAAAAGGCTGGGCCAGGCGCACCGCGGCCTCATAGACTGAGGCATCACCGTGGGGATGATAATTGCCCAGAATCAGGCCCACCACCTCGGCGCTCTTCACCGTTGGGCGATCAGAGCGATAACCGGCCTCGCGCATCCCGGTCAGAATACGGCGCTGCACTGGCTTCAGCCCATCACGTGCATCCGGCAAGGCCCGATCCGTGACCACGGATAATCCGTAGGTGGCGAAGGCGCGCGCCAGCAGCACGGCGAAATCCTCTTCCCGAATGGTTCCCTGCTCAATCGAACGATCAGACATGCGTGCCATAGGCTTACCTATCATCCATCCTTTTATGCTCTCCCTGCACCTCTGGAAGCCAGAGTCTTCCTCGTGCCTCGACTAGACATCGATCTCTCTGATCTTGCGCGCGTGCTCCGCCAGAAAGCTGCGGCGGGCCTCGGCATTGCGGTCCTCCATTAGCTCAGCCACCAGCCTGGCGGCCAAGACAGCATCTTCCAGTGTGACTCTTTTCAGCGTGCGCTGAGCCGGATCGAAGGTCGTATCGCGCAACTCCTGGGGATTCATCTCGCCCAGTCCCTTATAGCGCTTGAACTCCAGACCCTGGGCATCGGGATGGCTGGCCAGAAACTGCAGGCGCGCCTCGTCGTCCAGCAGCCAGATGACGCGCCCCTTATAGCGCACCGAATAGAGGGGCGGGCAGGCGATGTAGACGTGGCCGCGCTCAATCAGCTCGCTAAATTCCTGGTGGAAGAGCGTCAACAGCAGACACTGGATGTGCAGGCCATCGACATCGGCATCGGTGGCGATAATAATGCGCTGGAAGCGCAGTCTGCTAATATCAAAGGCATCGCGCGTGCCCGTGCCGAGAACATTGATAATCGTACGAATCTCCTCGTTGCGCAGGATACGCTCAAGATCGGCCTTGGCCACATTCAGGGGCTTCCCCTTCAGCTTCAGCACCGCCTGATACTCAGAGAAGCGACCCTGGCCAGCGCTGCCCCCAGCGGAGTCGCCCTCGACAATGAAGAGTTCAGCCCGCGCCGGATCGTTCGTATTGCACTTCAGGAACTTGCGCGAGAGGGAAGTATCGATCAGCTCGCCATTTTTCTTCTCGCCGCTGCGGGCCAGCTCCTCGACTAGCTGAGCCTCGTTGCGGGCCTTCTGCATCTGCTGAATTTTCTTGATCCATTCCTTGCCGGCCGAGGGATTGCGCTCAAACCAGTCCTTGAGTCCCTCATCGACGATCGAGCGCACGATACCCTCAACCGGAGCGTTGTTGAGGCGATCCTTGGTCTGGCCCTGAAATTGCGGGTTGCTCAGCTTGACCGAGATGACGGCGTTGAGGCCCTGCTGAATAACCTCGGGGCGGAAGCCCTCCTTCTCGCGACTCTTGATGATCCCCCACTTCAGCGCATAGTCGTGCACGACGCGCGTCAGGGCCGCTTTGAAGCCCGTTTCATGGACGCCGCCGTCGCGCGTGCGCACAGCATTGGCGTAGCTGAAGAGGGTCGTTCTGAAGCCAGTGGTCGGCTGCAGAGCGACCTCCACCTGGACCCCATCGCGCTCGCCGGCAATGGCAATCACCTGCTTGAAGAGGGGTTGGCCACCCGCAGCGCCACCGGCCGCCAGGTCGCGCACATAATCGGGGAGACCCTCGCGCGAATAAAAGAGCTGCTGCACTTGCTGCCCGCTGGCCTCATCCCAGAGATCCAGGTGGAAAGCCACACCCCGATTGAGATAGGCAGCGGCCTTGAGCCGGCTCTGAACCGCTTCAGGAGCATAGTAGGCCTCGGCATCGAAAATGCTGCGGTCGTAGAGCCAGCAGAGCTGTGTCCCATGCAGGCGTGGGTCACAGGAGGTAATCTCGTGAGGCAGCGCCTTGCCGCGCTGGAAGCGCTGCCGGAATTGTTGCCCGTTGCGCCAGATGGTCAATTCCAACTCTTCGGACAGGGCATTGATGACGGTTGCCCCGACCCCGTGCAGGCCGCCGGCAGTCTTGTAGGCCCCCTCGGCAAATTTGCCGCCCGAGTGGGGAACCGTCATGATGACGGTCGCCGCTGGCAGCGTCCGGCCCTGATAGGTCATGGGGTCAAAGGGCATACCGCGCCCTTCGTCGCGCACGGTCACCCGACCATCGCGCTCGATACGCACCCAGATATGGCGACCGTAGCCGGCTACAGCCTCATCGACAGCGTTATCAAGCGCCTCCCAGAGCAGATGCAGGAGCCCAGAGGTCGAGGTCGAGCCAATGTACATGCCCGGCCGATGGCGAATGGCCGTCAACCCTTCCAGGACCTGGATATCGGCAGCCGAGTAGCCAGGCCCTGGCGAACCTGCCCCGGCTCCGGCCGCTCCCTCTCTGCTCCTCCCTCTGGCCCGCCCAGGCCGCTCCTCCTCTCGCTGCCCACCTCCGTGCTCTTCGACCTGCTCCGCCCGCGCATGCGATGCTGGTTGTTGTTGCTCTTCTTGTGCCTCCGTGTTGACCGTACCTGCCGAAAAAAGTGAAAGTTGTCCGTCTATTCCTACAGGTTCCCCTGCAGGAACAGCGGTCGCCCGGGGGGAACGAGTCATCTGAGAAAGTTCCTCTCTTGCCTTTGCTGTTCTTGCCGAGACAGGATACAGCCTTGTCCGGGGAAAGTCAAGGGGGTTTTGGACCAAAAGTTCTAGCCCGGCTGCCGGGATTGGTCCGGCCCGCCATCCAGTACCAGCACGCTGCCTGGTCAGCAGCCCAGAACCCGCCGAGGAGCGCTGGCAAAAAATTGATTGAAATTTTGACGGTCATTGATTATAATCGTTTTACATTTAAAAGGGAGTCGTGTTATGCCCGATGCCCGCGCCAGACGAGCCGTTCCCAGCGGAGGACGGCAGAGCAGGGCATAGTGAGACTGATCACGGGAAGGACGGAAGGAACGTATGGCACGTCCAGCCAAGCGAGTATCTCCTGACACGCTAGGAGGGCGTATCCGCGCAGCACGGCAGAGTCTACGCCTCTCGCTGGCGGATGTCGCTGACGGTCGCTACAGTACTAGCTTGATCTCTCAGATCGAGCGCAACCGCGTCGAGCCTTCGCCGGAGAGCCTGCGCTTCCTGGCCGAGCGGCTGAATCTGCCACTGGACGATCTGATGGTCCTGGTCCAGCAGCAGCGAGAGTCGGAGGCCGAGGCCAATCGCTACAAGGAAAACGAGGAGAGGCTGAATCACGCCCTGCGCTTGTTGGAGAGCAAGCACGCAAAGGCGGCGCTGGACCTGATCAAGACCATCAATATTGAGCATACTCCCCCCTCGTTGCGTTGGCGGCTCTATGCGCTGAAGGGCCAGTGTTTCTTTAGCCTGCGCCAGTTCGTGGAGGCGCAGAGGCAGTTCTTCCAGGCCGCTGCCCTCCGCCCCGAGCGGTTGCCAACAGAGCAGATGCTTGAGGCAACTCTGCTCCACCTGCACCTGGCCGCGACCTGCCGCGAGCTGGGGCACCTCGATCTGGCCAACGATCACTATGAGATCGTGCTGAAGCTGATGCAGCCCGATACACCTATCCACTATGTGGCCGAAGCTCACTGGGGGCTTGCTCTGGTCTCGTTCGAGCGCGCCGATAGCCACCGCGACGATGAGCAGTGGGCCGTTGAGTCTAACCAGCTGAAGGAACGCGCCCTCTTCCACGCGGAGAACGCTCGCACGCTCTATCGCTCGATTGGCGATGAGATTAACGAAAGCTTGCTGAGCTGCGAAATCGCCCTCATCCACCAGGGCCTGGGGAACCTGGACCAGGCCCGCGCTTGCTTGCAGGAGGTGCTGGCGAAGTGGCAGCCTCGCGTGGCTGCGGCGCCTCCGCCGGGCAAAAATGCTCTCGAGGAGCGTCGCCAGAAGCAGGAGGCCAGTGTGGTGGCAGCAGCTGCAGCCTATCTGGCCAGCCTTGAGCTGCAGTGTCAGCGCTACGAGTTGGCGCTGCAGTACGTCCAGCAGGCCCACGAGGCGGCTCGCAAAAGCTATATCCTGCGCCGCGCGGAAGCCTATTTGATCGAGGGCCAGATTTTCGAGGCGCTGGAGCAGGAGCAGGGAGCGCCGCCTACCGGTGAGTCGAGAGCAGAGCGGGCTTTTCGGGCCGCAATCGCGGAGCTGAAGCCAACGCATCGGATGGCGGCCTTGATCCACGCCCACGATTTGCTTGGGCGCCATTTGCTCAAGCGCGGGCGGATCAAGGAGGGCGAATATGAGCTTGATGTGGCCCGCGCTCTGGCCCAGACACGCCGCCACTGGAAAGATCCCCTGGCTACGCCAGACGAGGCGTGAAGGGGCCGTGCCGGCACGGCGCGATTGGTCGGCTGGCCCCCGCTGGCAGCGGCCGGGTCGGCCAGGGCGGGTGGTGCAACCTGGCCTGTGCGCCAGGCGTAGATTCTCCGGCGAGGTGCAAGGATGAAAGGCGCTCAGCGAGGAAGGCTCAGGCCCTCCTCCTCTGCGGGGATGGCCAGCCATCATAGACAACAGGACAGCCTGCCTACTCAGGTCGGGCTGGGCTTCGCCAATTGGAACCGTTCGACAGAAGGCCAGAGCTAGAGGAGGCACGAGCACGCCCTTCTTCCTCTCTTGCTCCTACCTCTCTGGCCCGTGCAGCGAGGGGAGGAATCGTATGCAGAAGCCTGTGACAGGACAGTATGAGTGCCAGCATCGCCCATTGCCGGTGCCAGGACTGGATTCTTTGACTGGACGAGTCGACCGTTTGATTCTGTTGCCTAACGGGCGCTTTGTCCTGCTCACACAGGAACGTTCGCGCCTGGCTCAGGCCGCCCAGAGCCTGCTGACTAATGCCGGTCCTGCCGCCGGTCATCCCCCCGTAGAAAGGCGGCGCGAGGGCCAGTACCTCTGCCAGGGCCGACAGCTTCAGCTGCTCTTCGACGATGGTAGCCAGGCAGAAGGCCATTTCGCCTGGAATGGGGAGGGGGTCCAGCTCGGCCAGGATTTCTTTCAGAAGGTTTCTGACAGCACCTTTCTGCCTTCCGCCCAGCGTCTCAAGCAGGAGATGGAGGAGCTGGCCAGAGGACTCAAGGTAGCCACCACTCTCGGAAGCCTGGCGGTGAAGGCGGCCAGGGCTTTGCAGAGCGCTCAGACGAACACTCGGAGCGAAGGTCCCGCCCCTTCTGCGCCTCCACCAAGGCCAGTGGGATCCGCCTCCGTCCCTTCTTCCGCCGCGCCCATTCACCCGGCAGTTCCCCCCTCTGCTCCTCCCCCCAGTGTCAGCGAGCAGAGCCAGGCAGCAGCAGGCGATGAGACCTTTTTCTGCGATCAGTGTGGGGCCCGCGTGCGTCCGGGCAAGCGCTACTGCGGTCAGTGCGGCGCTCTTCTGCCGTGAGGGCGCCCGATCACCCCTCTCTCACCTTACTCCTGTCTTCTCTTCCTGCCAGGACTGCCGGCTGCTTCTTGCCAGGCCAGCGGAGAGCTGCTATGCTGAAACACCCAGGACCTTTCTGGCGTGAATAGACTGGGAGCCTTTTTCTGGAGCTTTGTGGATAGCTATGATCACGGAAGAAGTACCTGAAAGGAAGCAGCCTGGCAGAGGAGACTCAGCGGCGCCCAACCGCCTTCATGTGGGGAAGATCGTGCAGCGCGTTCAAGCCTTTTTCGTCAAGTTTAATAACGACTGGGTGATGAACCTGGCAGCAGCTCTGGCCTTTAACCTGCTGACAGCTATGGCTCCGCTGGCCGTGGCCCTCTTGGCCATCCCTGGCCTGCTGCTGGGAAAGGCAGAGGTGCGAACCTACCTCAGTCAGGTGATCCTCTCGATCTTTCCCCGGATGACGGCTTCTCCCGAGCTGATCGACGCCCTTCTGCGTCAGCTCAACCGCGTCTCCGGCCCGCTGGGCATCGTCTCTATCTTGATCGCTCTCTTTACTGGCTCGCGTCTCTTTGTTTTGCTCGAGGGCTGCTTCGGGATCATCTATCGACGGCGCCCGCGCGCCCTGCTTCAACAGAACTTGATGGCCCTGGGCATGCTCCTGCTCTTTGCCGTGCTGACCCCGCTGATGGTCCTGGCTGCCAGCCTGCCAGCCCTGGTGATCTCGTTCCTGGAAAAGACCCCCCTTGGCCAGATCCCCGGCAGTGGCTTTGTTTTTAGCTTCGGCGGCCTGCTCGGCGGCCTGGCCATCTCCTGGGTCTTCTTCCTGACGATCTATACCTTCGTACCTAACCGCCGCATCCGCTGGCGCTCCACCTGGCGTGGGGCGCTGCTGGCCGCAGTCCTGACCCAGATTTACCTGGCCCTCTTCTCGCTCTACGCCGCCCGCTTTCTAAGCGGCCTGGGCGGCCAGATCGGCTTCGCCATCATTCTGGTGACCTTCTTCTACTACTTCGCAGTGATTCTCTTGCTCGGGGCGGAAGTCAATGCCTTCTTCGGCGAGAAGATCCGCTCGGCTCCCGCCGACCTGGTGACCCTGGTGGCCAACAGCTACAGCAAGGAAGGGTCCGCCTCGGCACAGCCGCCCGCCGGGCCTGCTGCTCCCCCGGGAACGATCGCCTCAGGGACTAGAGATGCAAGAGAACAATCAGCACAATCGTGACGATGTGCAGTAGCTGGTCTACCCAGAGCGAATTAATAACATGGTAGCGCGCTTTGAGCGGATCAATAATGAGATGAGTCGTGAAGAGCAGGGCGATTGCCTGGATTGAGGGGTGGGCGAAGAGAACGAAGGGCGCAGTATAAGTGGCACAGTGATAGAAGGTGACTTCCCAACTCTTGCCTTTTTCGAAGGCCATCCAGCTACTCTGGAAGGCGAAGTCGCCTACAAAATGGCAGGCCAGCCAGGTGAGCAGTGTCGACCAAAAAGTGCTGACAAGCATCGGCCATCCCCTCTGGCTCTGGAACTCAGGTAAAGGCCACATAATCGGGCCTTTCAGCTTAGCCTAGCGCCAGAGGGGTGGCCGGACTATGAGCTAGCTCGCAGTTTGACAGTGAGCTAGCTTACACCACGCCCACCGGAGCCGAAGCGTTCCCGCTCCGCCAGGGTGTTTTCGATAAGAGGCGCACCAGCAAGAGGGCCAGGATCAGTATCCAGAAGCAGAAGGCCAGATCCTGCTCCAGGACAGAGCTATCGACCATTCCCTGGATAAGAGCTGCCACCATCGCACCCCCCACGCTTAGCGCTCCCCAGACTAGCCAGGGATCAGCTTCAGCCTGGCGATAGAGGTGCCTCAGAATGCGGAAGAGAAGCCAGAAGAAGAGCATGAGCACCATCAGAAAGGCCAGCAGGCCCACCAGGCCAACACTGACCCAGATCTGCAGAACAATATTATGTGGATGGGAGAGATCCGGCTCGTAACGCAAGCCGGTTGGCCGGTGGGTCTGTGGATCGGTGGTGATCCAGTAGTGGTAGAGATTGGTGGTATGGCAGACGCTGTTCAGGCTATAGTGACAGAGCCAGTTATCGAGACCATAACCGGTCACGGGACTGTCCTTGATCATATGGAGGGCACTCTCCCAGAGGTAAAGGCGCTTGGTCAGCGTGCCAATTCCCTGGGCATTGGCATGGCGCTCCATCAAATAGGTGCCAATGTTGTTGTGGAAGAAGAGGAGCCCCAGCCCCGCCAGCAGCACAAAACCGACCCCACAGATCAGCAGGAGCTGCCGATCCGCAATGGTGCAGGCGATCAGAAAGACCACGGCGCCCAGGCAGGCCGCCCAGGCACCTCCCGAGCGCGTGAGATAGAGCACGACAATCAACGGCAGACAGAGCGCCAGGGCCAGCAGGCGACAGCGCCAGGAAGCCAGGAAGCTCCCCATCGCCGTGCGCGGCATGAGAATGAGGGCTAGCCCAACGGGGAGTGTGTAGTCAAAGAGTAGTCCTACGCTGTTAGCACTGCCATAGACAGTGTTGATGCGCGGCACATCGCTGAGGCTGGCACCGTGAGAGAGAAAGTCTGCATATTGACCCAGGCCAAGCAGGGCAATCAGCAAGCCCGCGGCAAAGAGGGCCAGCAGCAGCCTCACCAGGTCCTGACGCGTGCGCAGACAGTAGAGAGCCAGCAGCAGATAGAGCAGAGGATCAAGGACTTCTTCGCGAAAGGCTCGCAACGCTACCGTGCGGTTATAGGCGATGACGATAGAAAAGGCCGAGGCCCCCAGGAAGAAGAGAATCGGCCACAGCAGAGGACCCAGCCGTGCCCTCAGCTCTGACCAGGCGAGCCAGTAGGGCCAGCGCTGCCGCCTCAGAGCCGCCTGGCATAGTACTACGATGGTGCAACTCCAGAGACTGATTTCCGCCGCGCTGAAGCTGTAATGGCTTGCAACCGTTTTTTGCAGCAAATAGAAGGGCAAAGAGAGTGGCAGGAGCGCGATGGCCATCGCTGGGCGATACCAGCAGAGGACCATAAACACCAGGAGGAAAGGCAGCGTCCAGAGCGGGGACAGATGGAAGAACGGCCCTGATCCCAGATGGGCATTGCCGGCACAATAGTAGAGGGCCATCGAGAGAACCAGGCCGGCTTCCAGCAGGCGATCAAGCCAGAAAGGCGATAGAAGGTGATGGCTGGGGGAGCCGGGAGCGGAAGAGCTTGACCCAGGCGCCCCAAATCCAGCGAGGGGCGCCCGCTGTGCTCCGGCCTCCGGCGCATTGGAAGGAAGTACTTTTTCGTTCATTCTTGGATAAAACCTTCCCTATATTCCGGGTTTCAGCAAATCATGTGGCGCCGGAAGTCACGGCGTTCCCGCCTGGGGAGAAGGCGCCGCGCCTTCCTTTTGTTGTATACCCGTATCCATATCCATCTGCCCGTTGAAGCAGGCGACACCACCTCCACGAAATCCCATCCGATCCGCTTGTCCGACTCGAAAGGATCCAGAGGCGCGCACGGCCACAGGGCCACTCTGGACGCCGGTGCGCTTGCCCGTTGGAACTGCCGCACGCACCAGATCCCCCCGTATGACACCCCGTACGACATCCGCGCACCGTCTTGGAACGCATCCGGGATCCGCGCGGAAAACCGTGGGTGTCCACGTTCGTCCGGCACCGCTGGCCGCGGCCCAGCGCCCTGCTTTCCAGAAGCGGGGCCTGCCAGCCGAAGACACCGGCCAGATCGCCCACGCACAGTGCGTCCAACGCCTGCGTCTTCGGGAGCCCAAACCGTTCCCGGTTCCCCTTCGTCCGCCCGCCCGTCCAGGAGCGAACCGCTCGGCCCAGGGTGAGCAGACCGTTCCGGATCAGGCGGCGCGTCGTGTTGACGGCCGTGGCCTCCTTCGGCGGCACCTTCGCTCCGGCTTGCCCTTCCGGGTGGCCATCCTCCTTTGCCGTCCGGTTCCCCCTGGCCTGGTCGCAGGCACGGCAGGCCACTGTGAGGTTACTCACCCGATCAATGCCGCCTCTCGACTGCGGAAGGCTGTGCTCCAGCTCCAGCGGCACGTTCTCAGGGCCGCAGTACACACACAGCGGCGTCCCCATTGTTCTAGCAAGTACTGGCGGACTTCATAGCCGACCAGCTCGCCACGCTGGTACTCCATACCAGAGATCTCCGGGATCCGGAGCGCCTGCGTGTCAAACCGGACGGTCTCGACCTCGATAAAAGCGATGGGTGCCAGGCGCCGATACCGGCTCCCCTATGGGAGGACGTGCTCAATCCGGCTCCGCAACGAAGGCGGGAACCAGCCGCTTGCCCTCCGGCGATCGTTGAACCTTGGGGCGCGGGAGCGCAGATTGGCCTGCCTCCTCCGGCAGCGGTATGCCGCGCGTTGCTGCATCCGCTCCCGAAGGGCATCTCCACGGTGGGCGATCGCCGCCAGGTGCAAGGCATGATCCCAGGGACCATCCGCCGTCTCTTCCCGGCGCACAACCGCCCCCCCAGTAACCTTGCCGCCTCGATCGAGCTGCAGTCCGTCGGGCTGCAGCAGACTCTCTTCACGTCGCCGGTCTTTGAGCCTGATCGTGAACGGATGGAGTCGGTGGACAAGGGCGCGTCCGCGCTCCAGGAACAACTGTGCTCGCTTCTCCGAGCACGGCACGAGCGGCTGCCTGCTCTTGTCCAGCACAAACACCATGATCCATCCCTTCCTTCCGAACCCCTTACTGGGCCGGGAACGGGCCCAGGCGGACTCTTCCGGACCGCGCCCCTCACCCAAGTCGCCGGCCGGCCATCTGCTCCGACCCGTTTCGCCCACACCTCGAAGGTTATCTGCAGTCGGAGCTTCCGGGTCCGAGACTGGGGAAGCATCCCAGAGTGGGTCTCTGGCCTGCCGACGATGGAGCGGCTTCCTCGCCCTGTCCTTCGGCTCAGCCGCTTGGGCTGGTCAGAGCCGTGGGATCTATGACTTGCTCTCCATAGCTATAGATCGATAGAAAGGACCAATTCGTCGCACTTAACCAATGGAATGGGAGCGTCAGTGGTCTACCGGCTCAGCAGCGAGAGACGGCTCCCTCCCTCTCTGCTCGCTGTTGACTGGCAGGAGCAGGCATAGTGCGTCCGACCTTCCCATTGTAGCATAAGCCTGGCGGAAAGCTTGCGCTTGAGGTTTCAATAGCCGACTTGGGTACGCCTGGGGGATTACTGGCGGCGACCACCGCTGGAAAGGGGAAACGGAGAGCAGGCGACGGAGGACAGGTCAGCACGCAACAGCCAACAATCGGGAGTAGCCTTCCAGCCACCTGCTCGATCAGCGCTTCTGCCGTCTGCTGCCCGATGTTCGTGGAAAGGGAACCCGCGGGCCTGGCAGGGCTGAAGCGTTCGCCATGCCCTGCCGCTGCCTCTCAACGTGAAGCTCCTCCCGCAGCGGCCTCCGAGGGCAGGGACTGCGGCGGCTGGGCCGGTCTCTGAGCAACCGGCTTGCGCGTCAGACGCCAGAAGAGCGTTCCAAAGATCAGTAAGAAGGCCAGGTAGACAGCAGCCTGCAGGAGTGTCGGGGCATCACTGTAGCCAAGCAGGCCATGCAGCAAGCTGCCTACAGTGCTCTCGTCGCTCAGCCAGCCGCTGCTATCCCAGAGCACCGCGGTGCCAAATGGCAGCCAATGCAACTCCTCCTGCATGGTCTGCACGGCATTTCCGAGCAGGCCAGCGGCGAAGAAGAGCAGAAGCAGTCCCATGCTCCGGAAAAAGAGGCGATAGTCCAGGCGGTAGCCCAGGCGATAGATCAGGAAGCAGAGAGCCACAGCCAGCACCAGCCCAATCAGCGCACCCACCATCAGCAAGGGGGCCTCGTGAGTCTGCAGAGCAAAGGCCAGCGTAAAGAAAGCGGTCTCCAGACCCTCGCGCCCAACCGAGGTGAAGGCGAGCAGGCCCAAGGCGAAGCCCGAGCTGGCCATACTGGCCTTCGTCATCATCTCGCGCTTCAAGGTGCGGCTATGGTGCTGCATCCAGAAAGTCATCGAGGTCAGGAGGACCACCGCCACCAGATAGGTGACGGTCTCAAAAACCGCCTCAAACCAGGTCCCATCGTAGATGCGGACCGTGACATACAAGATCAATGCAGCCAGGAAGGAGCATAAAACCGCCAGCGCGACCCCTATCCAGACCGCCCGCGCCTGGCGCATCAGCTGCAACTGGCGCAGGGCCGCCAGAAGGATGCTCACGATCAGGCTGGCCTCAAGCCCCTCACGTAGATAGAGAATTGCAGTCGCCAGCATTGAAGAGCACTCTCTCCACTTTCCGCTGAACAGCGCAGCGAGTTATTGGCTCCCCCGCCTCCCTTCCCCCCTCTCCAAATCCAAGTTGGTCACTCAGATATGAGCCTATTCTAAATAATAGCACCCGTGGCAAGAGATGGCAGCGAGAGGCAGCGGTCAGGGTTGCAGATCCCGTCACACGCCCCACCAGAGCCTTGGGAGAGGAGGTCATCCCCCACAGCGCTGCCCGCAAGCGGCAGACCCGCACCACTTCCTTGGTCAGGCGCCGTCTGGCTAGCAGGCGTCGCCAGAGGACTCGCGGGCAGAGGCGGAGGAGGTCGGTGATAGGAACAGCTACAGGGGGATCTCTATCTCTCTCTGACAAGGGGAAGGACTGAAGCCGGTGAGAAACCCGACCTGCCTCTGGGGGTGAAACCCCGAGGCTGGCAACGGGTCCTCTCCATCAGGCCACTCTCTTTCGATCCCTTGCTACACTCCGAGCCGGGGAAACTGCTCCCCGTCGCGGCACAAGCGGGGCCTCGTCTAGCGCGTCACCCAGATCTTGGGGGCGATAGACTTCATAATGGCTACTTCTCGCTGATCAACCAGGAGCACAACGCTCTCCTCGCTATCTTCAGGGTTGAGCCTGCGGCCCTGAGAGACGACCGTCAGGCGCGTGCCCGGCGTCAGCCCACGCTGATGCAGATAGAGAATGAGGGCCGACTCGTCCTCGACCACTTCCGAAATGAGCAGGATCGTGGCCGTCTCGCCCGGCGCCAGAGTAGAGAGCCGCACAGCACCGCAGTCGCTCAGATAGGTCCGCGCGTTGGGGACCAGACCCGGAATGGGATTGCCATGCGGACAGGTAGTCGGCTCCTTGAGATTGAGGATGACGTGCTCCTCAAATTTGCCCGAAATGACGTGCTCCAGGCGGCAAGCCTCTTCATGCACCTGGTGCCACTCCATTCCCAAAAGATCGACCAGGAAACGCTCAGCAAGACGATGACGCCGAAGCACGGACTCAGCGATCCGATAGCCGGCTTCCGTGAGACGCACCTGTCGCTTGCTGTCCATCTCTACATATCCATCGCGGACAAGCCGCTTGAGCGTCTCGGTAACAGTCGGAGGAGCAACACCGAATTTTTGGGCCAGTCTAGCACCAATAACTGTTTCTCCCTCCATGCTCATGTTATAGATGGTCTCAAGGTATTCCTCAACAGTCTGACTCACTGACTCTGCGGTCTTCATGTTCCTTCCGTTCCCTTTGCTGCTGGCCAGAACTCGTGCAAATGGCGATACTACCCCACGAGCAGTATAGCATATCAAGCAGGCAATGCCAAATCAACGCTAGCTTCCTTACGGCGCCAACGCCCATCTGGCCGTGGACATGAGGGTGGCCAGGCTCTCCCGCGAAACTAAGGGCAGCCCTGGCGCACCTGCCCTGCTGAGTCCTGATCATCAGAGCCTGGCCTTTCTTTCGCTGCCTCAACTGTCGAGGCTTTGCTTTGGACAGCAGCCCGCCTGGTGTGATACGATGAGAGTGAGCTGAGCCGCCGCTCTCTCAGGTCAAGCTGAGGAGAAGCGGACTCGCTCATCCGCGTTTTTGTACCTTATGAAGAGATTTTACCAAAAAGGAGCGAATGAGTAGCAGCACTGTATTAACCAATACGATTTATCTTGTACGTCACGGAGAGAACCCAGCCAATCTGACCAAGGAATTTTCCTATCGTCTTGTCGATTATCCCCTCAATGCCAAGGGTCTGCTGCAAGCCAGGCAGACCGCCGATTTTTTTCGAGGCCACCCCATCGACGCAATCTACGCCTCGCCGCTGAGGCGGGCACGCCAGACCGCCGAGATCATCGCCGAGTCCCTGGCCCTCCCGGTCAGTTTGCTGGAGGAATTTCGCGAGATCAACGTCGGCGATCTTGAGCGCCGTCCTCCGACGATCGAGCACTGGAAGCTTCACGACCAGATCATCGCTGATTGGTACAGCGGCAACTACCTGACGCGCTTTCCCGATGGGGAGAACTTCCTGGAGCTGCTGCAGCGTATTCGTCAGGGCCTGCGCAAGGCGATCGCCGGCCAGAGCGGACGGCGGATCATCATTGCTGGCCACGGCGGCATCTTCACCGTCCTGGTGAAGTCTCTCTGCTATAACGCCGATCGCGCCCCCATTTACCACGGAGCAATGGACAACTGCGCCATCACGGAAATCGAGCTGCACGCTTTTGAGGAGGTGCTCGTCGGCAATTTGCGCCTGTGGGCCAGCACCGCCCACCTCTCTGGTCAGGCCGCCGAACTGGTTCCCGGCCAGCTTCAGTACGCTGAGAAGCCCAGAACCTCGCCCCTGGCCGAGGGGCTTTCGGCAGCCCCTTGACACAGCCTTCCCCGGTCATCTATACTCTTGCCCAGAAGGATAAATGTCACAACCTGGATCCGCTCGAGGATCCTGACACAAAGGAGCATACCGAAAGAGCGGCGAGCAGGAGAAGTATACGACAGCGCTGCGCACCAGAGAGTCGGGACCGGTGGAAACCGATGCGGCAGCAGTCGTAGAATGGGCCTGTGAGCTGGAGCGCGAACCTCTCTCGCCGGGCAGACGAGCAGAGCAGTAGCAGACTCCCGGAACGTCCCCCGTTACCGAGGACAGGGTATCAGAGCGTACCCGGCAACGAGGGACCTTGGCCGCCGCAGGCTGGCACGTCCCAGATTCGCGGCCAGCGGTGAGCGGATTGCTTCACCGCTTGCAGGCGCTCAGTCAAGGTCTGAAGAAGGGTGGCACCACGAAAGCTTCACGCTTCTCGTCCCTGCGACGAGAAGCGTTTTTTATTGGTTGGTTCGCACTCGTCCCACTCAGCACGCTGGGCCGCACCACCGGCCTTGCTCCTGCCTCTCCCCAGAGGCAGACATGGAGGCAGGCAGGCAGGCAAGACATGCTGGCAGGCTGTTGCCAGTCACTACGCTCGGGCAGCAGGCCCCGATGGATGGAGGTCTTTCCCAAATGACGACTCTTGGTCACGATCAACAGGTACAGACGAGCAGCAGTAGCGCACCGCCAGTGAAAAAGCGCACGTTCTCCGGCATCCAACCGAGCGGCGATATCCATCTGGGCAACTATCTGGGGGCCATCCGCAATTGGGTACGGACGCAGACAGAATACGACAACATCTACTGCATCGTGGATCTGCACGCGATTACGCTGCCGATCGATCCCCAGGAGCTGCACCAGAATATCCGCAAGCTGGCCGCCATTTACCTGGCCTGTGGCCTCGATACGCGCTACTGCAAGCTTTTTGTGCAGTCACACGTGCGTCAGCACGCCGAGGCGAGCTGGATCCTGGGCTGTTTCACGCCGATGGGCTGGCTGAACCGCATGACCCAATTCAAGGCCAAGGCCGGCGAGAATCAGGAGACGGTGGGAGCGGGCATCTATATGTACCCGGTGCTGATGGCCTGCGACATTCTCCTCTACCAGACGCACCTGGTCCCCGTCGGCGAAGACCAGCGTCAGCACCTGGAGCTGACGCGCGATCTGGCCCAGCGTTTCAACCACCTTTACCGCCAGGAGGTCTTCACCATCCCGGAGCCGCTCATCCGTGAGGTGGGAGCGCGCATCATGTCGCTCACCGATCCAACTCAGAAGATGAGCAAGACGAATCCTAATCCTGGCTCGCGAATCAACCTCCTCGATGACCCGAAGACCATCAAGCAGAAGATCGCGCGGGCAACTACGGATTCGCTGCGCCTGATCCGCTTCGATCCCGAGCGGCCCGGGATCAACAATCTGTTGACGATCTATCAGGCGCTGACGGAGCGCTCGCGCGAGGAAATCGAGGCGGAGTTTGAGGGCAAAGGCTACGGCGACCTGAAGGCGCGCCTGACAGAGGTGGTGGTGGCCACGCTGGAGCCGATCCAGCGTCGCTATCAGGAGTACATGCGCGATCCGGCTGAGCTGGAGGCCATCCTGCGGGCCGGGGCCGATACGGTCCGCCCAATCGCCGAGGCCACCTTGCAGCGCATGAAGGAAGTGATCGGTCTCGGCTAGACGCGGCCGCGGCCCAGGTTCTCAGGCCCAGATCGATCAGAACCGCCCCTGCCCGGGGGCGCCAGGACGACGAAGAACAAGAAGAAGAGGCTGCTATGTTTTGGCCATCTCTGGAAGAAGTCTATGCCTTGCGCCAGGAGCTAGAGGCTGGGGGGCAGGGAGCAAGCGATAAGGTTCCTCTGCTCCCCCTCTATCGCGATGTGCTGGCCGATACGGAGACACCGGTCTCGGCTTACTGCAAGACGGCCCGCGGTCCCTATACTTTCCTGTTGGAGAGCGTGGAGGGCGGCGAGCGCATGGCCCGCTACTCGTTTATCGGTATCGATCCCTATCTGGTGCTGATTCAGGACGAGCAGGAGGCAACGCTGCGCTACTTGACCTATGAAGATGGCTCGCCACGCTGCCGCTCCCTGGTTCGCCTGCCTTCCTACGATCCGCTCCATTTGATCGAGCAGGAGCTGGGACGCTATCGTCTGCTGAGGCCACGGCAAGGGGGCGATGACGCCCTGCCGCGCTTCTACGGCGGCGCCGTCGGCTACCTGGCTTATGAGGTGGCTTCTCGCTTCGAACGGCTGCCCGTGCCCGCCAGCGATGAGCTGGGCCTGCCCCTGGCTATCTTCAGTTTCACGGAAACGGTGCTGGCTTTCGATCATTTGAAACACCGCTTGCGGGTCATCACTCACCTCCACCTGGATGCCCCCGACCTGGAGGCGGAGTATCGCCGCGGCCAGCAGACGATCGAGCGGATCTGCGCCCGCCTGCAGGAGGAGCTGCGCCTGCCCGCCGAGCCGGAGCCGATCTATACGGGCAGTCCAACGGTGACCTCTAGCTTTACACGCGAGCAGTACGAGGCAATGGTACGCCGCGCGAAGGAGTATATCGCGGCGGGCGATATTTTCCAGGTGGTGCCTTCCCAGCGCCTGCGCCGCCCGGTCAATGCCGCCCCCTTCACGGTCTACCGCGCGCTGCGCACCATTAATCCCTCTCCGTATATGTTCTACCTCGACCTGGAGGATTTCGTGGTCCTCGGCGCCTCCCCCGAGCTGCTGGTGCGCGTCGAGGAGGGCGAGGTGACGATCCATCCGATCGCCGGCACACGCCCACGTGGCCGCGACCCCGAGAGCGATCGCCAGCTAGAGGAGGAGCTGCGCCACGACCCCAAAGAGCGCGCCGAGCATGTGATGTTGGTGGATCTGGGTCGCAACGACGTCGGACGGGTGAGCGTGCCCGGCAGCGTCTCCGTTAGTCAGTTCATGGAGATCGAGCGCTATTCCCATGTGATGCACCTGGTCTCGAATGTGGTCGGACGGTTGCGCCCCGACTTGACGCCTTTCGATGCGCTGCGCGCCGGCTTCCCCGCCGGGACAGTCACGGGCGCACCCAAGATTCGGGCGATGGAGATTATCAGCGAGCTGGAAGGCACGCGCCGCGGGGTCTACGCCGGCGCCGTCGGCTACTTCAGCCACTCGGGCAACCTGGATACGGCTATCGCCCTGCGGACAATGGTTATGAAGAACGGACATGCGTATATCCAGGCAGGCGGGGGAGTGGTGGCCGATTCCGATCCCGGCGCCGAGTACCAGGAAAGCATGAATAAGGCCCGCGCCCTGCTGCGCGCCGTGGAGGTGGCCGAGGAGATGGCTCGCGTGCAGCGCCCGCGCTACGTCCATACCTGAGCTGGCCGCCCGCTCCTGCTCCGGCATGCCGTCCAGTCCCGCTCTGTTTCTCAGGATTGGCGCTGACGATAGTTTACAAGTATAAGAGGCGCAAACGATGATTCTGCTCATCGATAACTACGACAGCTTTACCTACAATCTCTACCAGTACCTGTCTGAGTTGGGGGCCGAGGTGCTGGTCCGGCGCAACGACCAGATCAGCCTGGACGAGATTGCGCGCCTGCAGCCGGAGCGCATCGTCATCTCGCCCGGCCCCTGTACACCCAACGAGGCTGGCCTCTCATGCGAGATCATTGCCACCTTTGGGCCGCAACTCCCTATCCTGGGCGTCTGCCTGGGACATCAGGCCATTGGCCAGGTCTATGGCGGCCGGGTCATCCGGGCGCCGGAGCCGGTGCACGGCAAGACGAGCCTCATCTATCATCGCGGCCTGGGCTGCCTGCGCGACCTGCCCAATCCCTTTGAAGCTAATCGCTACCATAGCCTCATCGTCGAGCGCGCCTCTCTCCCGGCTGAGCTGGAGATCACCGCCGAGACGGCGGACGGCCTGATCATGGGTCTGCGCCATCGTCGCTACCCCGTCGAGGGGGTGCAGTTTCATCCCGAGTCGATCATGACGCCGGTGGGCAAGGACCTGCTGCGCAATTTTCTCAGCTCTCAAGCCTGTCTCCTTCGATGAATGAAAGGCGCCTGGCGCGGAGCGGCTGAGCCAGGAGGCCCTCAGCCGAGCCGGTCTGGTCATCAGTTGGCCAGTCAGTTGGCCAGTTAGCCAGTCAGGCAAGCAGGTAGAGGCCAGTCCTTAGAGCTGGCCAGTTAGCACGGAAGTAAAGAGGTGCTCCCGATGATTCGCGAAGCCATCGCGCAAGTTGTTGCCGGCGCTACGCTCAGCGAGGAGGAAGCGGCGGCGGTGATGGAAGAGATTATGTCGGGCGTGGCGACTCCCTCTCAAATGGGTGCTTTTCTGACGGCCCTGCGCATGCGTCCCGGCGGCGAGGCTCCCCAGGAGATCGCCGGCCTGGCGCGCGTGATGCGCGAGAAGGCCCTGCGTGTTCATCTCCGCGAGGAGGTGGCGGCGCGCGCCCTGGATACCTGTGGCACGGGCGGCGATGGGGCCGGTACCTTCAATTTTTCTACGGCGGCAGGGATCCTGGCCGCCGCCGCCGGGGCCTACGTGGCCAAGCACGGCAATCGCTCGGCCACCAGCCGCTGCGGCAGCGCCGATGTGCTGGAGGCCCTGGGCGTGCGTATCGAATTGGGCCCGGAGGCCGTGGCGCGCAGCGTCCAGGAGACGGGCTTCGGCTTTATGTTCGCTCAGACCTACCACCCGGCCATGAAGCATGTGGGTCCGACGCGCCGCGAGATCGGCATCCGCACGGTCTTCAATATCCTTGGCCCGCTGACTAATCCAGCAGGGACGCGCTACCAGGTGCTGGGCGTGGCCGACGGCTCTCTGCTGCGCAAGATGGGTGAGGTGCTGCTCTTGCTCGGCTGCCGCCATGCGCTGATTCTCCATGGCGAGGATGGTGTCGATGAGTTCTCGCTGGCGGCTCCCACCCACATCTGTGAGGTGCGCGAGGGGAAGGAGCTGCGCGAGTATGTGGTAACTCCCGAGGAGGCCGGCCTGACACGCTGCAGCGACCGCCGCCTTTTCCAGGGAGGTGAGCCGCAGGAGAATGCCGAGACGCTGCGTCGCCTGCTCAGCGGGGAGATCGATGGCCCTCTGGCCGATATGCTCTATTTGAATACGGCAGGGGCACTGCTGGCCAATGAGTCCGTTTCTTCGCTGGCGGAAGGGGTCAGGCTGGCGCGCAGTCTGGTGCGCGAGGGCCGGGCCCGCCGCAAGCTGGAAGAGGTGGTGGCTTTCTCGCAGTCGCTGGCCGCAACCAGCGGCTCCTAAGGCTGCAAGGTAGAGGTGAGCGATGTTCCTTGAGCAGATTCTGGCCCGAACCCGCCTCGATCTGACAGAGCGCCAGCGCCTGCTTCCTTTAGAAAGGCTGCGAGAGCGCGCGGCGGCTCAGCCACCGGCCCGCGACTTCGTTGCCGCCCTGCAACCGGAACCGGGCGCACGCGGCCTGCGGCTGATCGCTGAGATCAAGCGCGCCTCTCCCTCTAAGGGGGCGCTGGCTCCCGATCTTGATCCGGTGGTTCTGGCGCGGACCTACGAGGCCGCCGGGGCAGCGGCAATTTCGGTTTTGACGGAACCACATTTCTTCCTGGGGGCCCCCGAGCATCTGTCGGCAGTCAAGGCGGCGGTGGGTCTGCCTGTGCTACGCAAGGATTTTATTGTTGATGAGTATCAGGTCTACGAGGCACGCGCCTGGGGAGCCGATGCCCTCCTGCTGATCTGCGCGGCTCTGAGGGAGGAAGAGCTGAGACGGCTGCTGACACTGACACGCCAGCTCGGCATGGAGGCCCTGGTCGAGGTCCACAGCGCGGCGGAGGCTCAGATGGCCGTGGCAGCAGGGGCGCGCGTGATCGGGGTCAATAGCCGCGATCTGGTGACCTTCAGTATGAATCCTTTCTTGATCCGCGAGTTGCGTCAGCTGATCCCCGCCGATCGTATCCTGGTGGCCGAAAGCGGCATCCATACGGAGGCCGACGCGCGCCGCCTACGCCGCTACGATGTGCAAGCGATGTTGGTGGGTGAGTCGCTGGTGAAGGCCGGCGATGTGCGCGGGCAGATCAGCCGTCTGCTGCGGGGGGCCAACCAGGCCGTCCAGGTGAAGATCTGCGGCCTGCGCCACTCAGAGGCGCTACGCGCGGCTCTGGAGAGCGGAGCCGATCTGTTGGGCCTGATGTTCTATCCCCAGAGTAAGCGCTACCTGGCCCCTCAACAGGCCAGGCAGGTGCTGAGCGCGTCCGGCTACCTGGCCCTGGCTGAGCAGGGCCAGGCCGTCCCCGATCTGGTAGGGGTCTTTGTCAACGAGGAGAGCCAGCGCATCAATGAGCTGGCTGCAGAGCTGGGTCTGCACTTTGTGCAGCTGCATGGGTCGGAGACGCCCGAGTTCTGCGCCCGCATCGAGCGGCCCGTGATCAAGGCGGTGCCGATCCGCGATCAGGAAGCGCGGGCTGAGGCCCTGCGCTATGCGCCGGTCACCTGGCGGGTGCTGCTCGATACGCCTTCCAGCGGTTATGGCGGCAGCGGTCAGGTCCACGATTGGAAGCTGGCACGCTCGATCGCCGCCGAACTGCCGGTGCTGCTGGCCGGCGGCCTGACCCCAGCGAACGTCGCTGAGGCCATCGCCACTGTCCAGCCCTGGGGCGTCGATGTGAGCAGCGGCGTCGAGAGCAACGGCGAGAAGGATCCCCAGAAGGTGCGCTCTTTTATTGAAGCCGTGCGCCAGAGCAGCGAGCAACTGCCCAATCTGCAGGTCATTGGACATTGATGAGCAAACACACGAACAGCCATCTATCTCCCTATCCGAAGAGGAGGCAATAAGATGCAGCAAGACCTGGAAACGGAGAAGCACGGGGTGGATGCGGCTGTGCGCTATCAGCACGGTCTCTATCCCGATGCACGCGGGCGCTTCGGTCCCTACGGGGGACGGTTTGTGCCGGAGAGCCTGATGCCCCTGCTGAGCGAGTTAGAGGCGGCCTATCACCAGGCACGCCGCGATCCGGCCTTTGAGGAGGAGCTGCAGGAGCTGCTGCGCTCGTTCGTAGGGCGCCCGACGCCCCTCTATTACGTGCCGCGCTTCTCTGAGCTTGTGGCCCCAGGCGTGCGCGTCTATCTGAAGCGCGAGGACCTGGTACATACGGGGGCGCACAAGATCAATAACGCTCTCGGCCAGGGACTGCTGGCCAGGCGTCTCGGCAAACGGCGCATCATCGCCGAGACGGGGGCCGGTCAGCATGGTGTGGCCACAGCAACGGTCTGCGCCATGCTGGGACTGGACTGCATTATCTACATGGGCGCCGAGGATATCGAGCGTCAGTCGCTCAACGTCTTCCGCATGCGCCTCCTTGGCGCCGAGGTGCGCTCAGTGGATAGCGGCAGCCGCACCCTCAAGGACGCCATCAATGAGGCCATCCGCGACTGGGTGACGAATGTCGAGACCACCTTCTATCTGATCGGCTCGGTGGTCGGCCCCCATCCCTACCCGCTGATAGTCCGCGATTTTCAGGCGATCATCGGGCGGGAGGCGCGCGAGCAGATTCTGCAGCTGGAGGGCCGCCTGCCAGACCTGGTCATGGCCTGCGTGGGCGGCGGCAGCAACGCGATGGGTATCTTCTATCCCTTCGCCGATGCTCCCGAGGTGCGCCTGCTTGGTGTTGAGGCGGGCGGCCAGGGATTGGCCTCGGGACAGCATGCCGCGACGCTGGTGGCGGGCCGCCCGGGCGTTCTTCACGGCGCCTTCAGTTACTTGCTGCAGAACGAGGATGGCCAGGTACTGGAAACCCATAGTATCTCCGCCGGCCTCGACTACCCCGGCGTCGGCCCCGAGCATAGCTATATGAAAGATACAGGCCGCGCCAGCTATGTGGCAGCCGATGATGCTCTGGCTCTCCGCGGCCTCCAGGCTTTGAGCCAGAGCGAGGGCATCATTCCTGCCCTGGAGCCAGCCCACGCCCTCGGCTATCTGCTGGAGATGGGGAAGCGCGGCGAGCTGGCCCCCGGCAGCCTGATCATCGTCAATCTCTCGGGACGCGGCGACAAGGATATGCTGACGGTGGCCCGGGAGTTGCAGGTCAAGATTCCATAACTTCTTGTTGAATTCGTGCAGGGCAACAACCATGCAGCAATCACAGCAATCCGAGACCACAGAGACCACGGGGACCCTAGAGCGTTCCACGGCGATACCGGCCCAGCGCATCGGACGGGCCTTCGCCCAGGCTAGCCACCAGGGGCGCTGCGCGCTGATTCCTTACCTGATGTGCGGCTTCCCTTCCGCTGAGCAGAGCCTGGAGGCCGCGCTGGCAGCCATCGAGGGAGGAGCCGACTTGCTCGAATTGGGGCTGCCCTTCAGCGACCCGCTGGCCGACGGTGCCACCATTCAGCACGCCAGCCATCAGGCCCTAGAGCGCGGCATGTCCGTCTCCTCCTGCCTCGCTATTGCACGCCGGGTGGCTGACCACAGTAGCATTCCTTTGATTCTCATGGGCTACTACAATCCCGTGCTGGCCTATGGCCTGCAACGCTTTTGTCGCGAGGCCGCTGCAGCAGGCGCCTGCGGCCTGATCATCCCCGACCTGACACCAGAGGAGGCGGGACCGCTGTTGCAGGCCGCCCATGCAGAGGGACTGGCGATGATCTTCCTGGTGCCGCCGACGACACCCGATGAGCGCATTGCCACCATCGTGAGCGTGGCCGCTCAGGAGCCGCGCGGCTTTATCTACTGTGTCTCGCTCAGCGGCGTCACCGGGGCGCGCGATCGCTTGCCCTCCCATTTGCAGAGCTTTATCGCCCGCGTACGGCGCCAGAGCGCCCCCTACGACTTGCCTCTGGCCGTCGGCTTTGGCGTTTCGCGCCCGGAACATGTGGCGGAAATCGCTCGCTACGCCGACGGGGCGGTTGTCGGTAGCGCCCTGGTCAATCTTCTGGAGCGTTATGCCGACGATGCGCAGGCTCAGAGGAAGGCCGTCCAGGACTATGTTCGCAGTTTGCGCGAAGGTAGCTCTCGTCGGTCTTGATGACTAAGCACGATCGCCGCCCGCTGCGGAGCGCTTCACAGTGCTTGCGGCTACCCTTTACAATAGAAGGCGTGCCTGCTCGCCCCTCAGCGCCGAGCGCGAGAGCAGAAGCAGGTCGCCGCCATTCTTGCCACGAAAGGGTGATTGGGCGTGTACTGTCGAGGCATCCGGGGAGCGACGACGGTCGAGCGCAATGATCGTCAGGAGATTCTGGCCGCCACCGCCGAGCTGCTCCAGTTGATGGTGGAGCTGAATCAGATCCGGAGTGAGGATGTCGCCAGCGCTATTTTCAGCGTGACCGATGATCTGGATGCCGTCTATCCAGCGCAGGCCGCACGCGAACTCGGCTGGACCGAGGTGGCCCTGCTGTGCGTGCGGGAGATTCCAGTACCAGGCAGCCTGCGCAAGTGCATTCGTATCCTGCTGCATGTCAATACTGAGCGTAGTCCCGCGGAGCTGCGCCACGTCTACTTGCGCGGCGCAGTGCAGCTACGCCCAGAGTTCAGCGTCGAGCGCTCCTGAGCAGGTAGGGCAAGGTAGTAAGCACGGTATCCCCAGAGCCTGGCTGCTCTCTCTTCGCATGCGCTTCTTAGCCCCGCTATCAGGCGAGCAGCAGGTTCGCTTGCCGGCTCAATCCAGATCCGTCCAGGCAGCGCGCCGGCCCGTCCTTTCTACGCTCTCTGCTCCGCTTCCTCTCCTCACCGGTTTCGATCACGACGACGATGGTGTCGCGATGGAGGAAGGGAATACTTGTCCGCTGCGCGGCCAGAGCGGTTCCTCTCGCTGGGAAACTGCCCTATAGCAGGTCAGGCGAGCCAGTCCCACCAGCAGCCAGGCTGACAGGTAAGCCAGGTTGCTTTGGCTGCCGCATAGGGCCGGCTGGTGGATCAGGCCAGACCTCAAGCGTCCAGAACGAACCAGGCTGACTGGTAACTAGCACTGAGGAAAGCATGCGGCTTCGCTGGCCCTCCCTCTGGGAGCTTTGGTCGCCAGAAAGACGGTCGCAAGAGCCAGTTCCTGCTGCTCTCGCCCTCCGTCACGCGGGTCGGCCGCCAGCGATACAGGGGCCGCGGTTCAGGTTGTGAAGCTTGCCTAATTCTGCCGAAGTATGAAGGAGCCACGAGTCATGATCGTTGTGATGAAACCAAATTGTAGTGAAGAGGCGATTGAGCACGTCTTGCGCTTCTTAGAGCAGGAGGGCTTGACCGGCCATCTCTCGCGCGGTATAGAGCGCACGGTGATCGGGGTCATCGGCTCGGTCAATGTGCAGAATCCTCCCGGCAAGGGGATGATTACGCCGGCCCTGGGCGAGACCCTGGAGGCCTTCCCCGAGGTCGAAGGGGTCTTTCGCGTCTCGAAGCCCTATAAGCTGGCAAGCCGCGAATTTCATCCAGATGACACCATTGTCGAGGTGCCGGTCACCTGTGTAGCCGGTGGCACAGTGCGCATCGGCGGCCCCGAGATTGTCATGATGGCCGGCCCCTGCACGGTGGAGAACGAGAAGCAGCTGATGACAAGCGCCGAGGCTGTACGTAAGGCTGGGGCCGTCATCTTGCGCGGCGGAGCCTTCAAGCCATCGACCTCCCCCTACGGCTTCCGCGGCCTGGGGGAGGAGGGCCTGAAGCTCCTGGCTAAAGCTTCTCGCGAGTTCGGCATGGCTGTAGTGACCGAGGTCATGACTCCTACCGACGTGCCGCTGGTCTGCGAGTACGCCGATATTCTGCAGATCGGCACGCGCAATATGCAGAACTATATGCTCCTGGACGAGGTCGGGCGCGCTCAGAAGCCGGTGCTCCTGAAGCGCGGCATGGCGGCAACCATTGAGGAATGGCTCCTGGCGGCTGAATATATTCTCTCTCAGGGCAATCGCGCTGTTATCCTCTGCGAGCGAGGTATCCGTACTTTTGAGAAGAGCACGCGCAATACGATGGATCTGAGTGCCATCCCTCTGGTAAAGCAACTCTCCCATCTGCCGATTGTGGCCGATCCAAGCCAGGGGACAGGCCGGCGCGACCTGGTAGGGCCGATGACGCTGGCCGCCGTGGCCGCCGGCTGCGACGGCCTGCTGATTGAGGTCCATCCCAATCCCGAGGTTGCCCTCAAGGATGGGGCGCAATCGCTGACGACCGAGCAGTTCACCGAGCTGATGCCCAGGGCGATAGCGGTGGCACAGGCCATCGGGCGCTCGTTTGTGACAGCCTGACCTTCTCGCCCAGCCCAGCCCGCTGGCTTCGCTGGCTTCGCTGGCTTCGCTGGCGAGCGAGCAGGCTTTCGGCCTGAGTCCTGGAACAGGCTCAAGCAACTGCCGATCTTCAGAAAAGCAAGGGGAGCAGGCGACGGCTCACTGAGCTGCCGCGCCCGCTCCCCCTCTTTTTGTTCTCTCTTTCGATCGACGCTGGCTGCCACTCCTGGCCCATCCTCGCTTAGCTCAGCTAAAGTCTGGCTCGCCCATGCTGGAGATGCAAGAGCTGGCCGGCTGGACCTGAGGATTAGCGAGGAATTCCTCCATGATCAGGCTGGCACAGAGGCCGGTCAGGAAGACACCGTGGCCCGTCCCCGGGAAAACAAAGAGGTAGCTGTGGCTGAGGGTCTTCTGAGCCATCAAGGCGTTGCTCGTCGGCGTGATCGGGTCATATTCTCCAGAGAGAATCAAGGTCGGCAGGTCGCTTTTGACCGGCTGCTTCTGCTCTGGGGGTACCGCCGGGACGTTCCAAAGCTGGCAGACCTGATAGTCGGCTTCCAGGCCTTCCTGCATCCCTGCTCGCAGCTCTGGCCTCAGCACAGCAACAGCTTTCTCCAGCTCCTGAAGCGAGGTGTAGCGCATGTCTTCTCCACACTCGACGGAGTAGTACATGCCATAGCTAACGTCGTTGGCCAGCAGCAACTGCCCGTAGGTCTCGGAGATCAGCGTATACTGACCATGATCGATCTCACTGATGGCCCGCGGTAGATCGGGAATGAAGCTGGTCACGTAGAGCGAGGTGAAGACCCACTGGGCCAGCCCATCGCCCGTCAGTAGTATAGGCCCATACTGCAGGTCGTTAAAGGTCACCGGATGAGCGTTGAGGCGGTCAACCAGGCGATAAAAGGTGGTCTGCAGGTTGGGATAGCTCTCGTTGCAGACAGGATCTTTCTGGCAGCCCTGGAAGAGGGTATCGAAGGCGTGCTGCATAGAGACAGGAAAAGAGGTGAAAAGGTTGCTCTGTGTGGGCACGGTCGAGTCGAGAATGACGCTGCGCAGGTCCTCGGGGAAGAGCCGCATGACAGTCAGGGCCAGGCGCGTGCCATAGGAGACGCCGTAAAGATCGACCTGCCGGTAGCCAAGGGCATGAATGAGGTCGTGCACATCCTGAGCGTCAGCGATAGTGGTGTAGGCGCTCAGGTGAATACCCTCGGCAGTCAGCCGGTCGCGGCAGGAGCGCATGGCCTGCAGATAATCGCGCGTGCTGACCTCGCGGCTGAGATTCTCATCTTTGGTGGCCTGGTTGAGACGGTCGACTTCGCCACAGTAGAGCGAGGGCGAGGAGTAGCCCGTGCCACGCTGATCGAAGAGGATGAAGGTGCGTCCCATCGTCACCGATTGACGATTGAGCTGGGAGATATAGGGACCTAGCTCGCTGAGCGTGGCTCCTCCGGGTCCACCGGAGAGATAGAGGAAGGGAGTGGCGTTGGCCTCTGCGGCGCTGGCTTTGAAGATGGCTACCGCCAGATGGATGGTGTTACCCTGAGGCTGGCGGCGATCCTCGGGAACGGTCAAGACTCCACAGGTCAGGTCGCGCCCCTGAACGATGCCGCTGCCAGGCTGAAAAGGACACGGCCCTTGACGAAAGCTGCCGGTGGTGGTGACCTGGGTTCCTGGACTGGCGACCTCAGTCGCTCTCGTTGTTGGCTGCCCACTGGTCGCGTTACTGCCGTTGCGAGCGGTCAGGGCGAAAAAGGTGGCTGCCCCACCAGCAAAGAGGACGAGGGCGATCAGGAGAATGGCAATGATGAAGCGCCAGGGACCCGGCGTGCGCGGAGCCATCGAAGGGAGGATAGGCTCCGCCTGCTGCTGACCCGCCTCGCCCGGTTTCAAAGAGGGCGGCCCGGACACTCCATATGGTCCATAGGGAACGTACGGCCCTTTCGCCATCTCCAGGCCAGCGGGCGGCGGCTGAGGCGCTACCGGCCCTGACTCGGCCTGGGACAGCGGATAGATGAGGTCGTTGCGCTCCTGGTAGCGCAGGCCAGGCGGCGAGTATTCATAGTAGGGAGCATCGCCGTAGTTCGGCGGGGTCTCCTCTTGCTCTCTGGCTTCTTTCTCAAAAGGTGAGGTCTGCTCGGTCATCAATATACCTTTCTAGCGCAGCCCGGCACGGCGACCAGGCCCATGTCTGGATAGCAGGCACAAGGAGAGAGAAGCCTGCTTGCTCCTTCTCGCTGGCCCAGACCCGCCTCTATCGCCAGTGGCTTCCGCTCTACCCGCGCTCTCCCTCTCTCCCCCACTCGCCAACCTGGCTGGCTCGCCAGGCTGCCTGCTCCTGCTGCAGTCGCAGCAGTTCACGCTCGAGTTCCAAAATTTTCTGCTGTATGATCTGCTTTTGTTGCTGTGGTTGCATTAAGCGCAGGTCTTCGACAGCCTTGTAGCCCCAGCGCAGCAGTCCTCGTGGTACGAAAGCAGCAGACATATAGTACTGGGTGCGTATGTTAGAAAGATAGGCATTCAGTTGCCTTAGATCGAGCTTGAGTGCGCGCAATTGCAGGCGCAGCTGCTGAATACGCTCGCGGTAGGGATCCGGCGGGCGACCTCCCCGACGCGGCTGTGGCCTCCGCCCCCTGGCCATTCGCTCAGCAGATGCCGGAGAGAGAGGCGGTTGCTCGTCTCCTCTCGCCTCGGTCAAGGCCTCTGCCAGAGAGGAGCCGCACCAGGTGCAGAAGCGGCCGCCAGGCGTAGCCGGCGTGCCACAGTGGGGGCAAAACATGACACCTTCTCCTGTCTTAGCGCTTCGCTCGGGAGAACGCCGAGAATAGGCGGATTTCCTGCCTTCGATCAGAGTCATTATAGCAGATGTTGCCGGGAGGAGAAACTGCAAGTCGCTGAAGGTCTCAGAGAGAGACCTTGCTGCTCCTATCCTTTCTTGTAGATACTAACATCTGTTGAACTCATCAACCGCTTCGCTCTTCCGACAGGGACGCCTGCCCCGCTTCTCACTTCCAGCTCTGATCAACAGCGCGCGCTCTCCTGGCTGTACTCACTCAGCGACAATGAAGCTTCTTGCGAGAGACACGCGAGGCGTCTTCTGGCGATGGGTAGAACAGAGACCGCGGGAGTAGGGCGGGCCAGATCTTCCACGTTCTGCCCCGGCCCAAGCCTGGCCAGAACGCGTAGCCAGATCGCCCCCGCCGGCCTCCGATGCGACGAGCGCCTCTCCCGCTGGGAAGGAGGGAAAGAGCGCTAGCAGGTCAGGGCCAGGCCAAAGGCTAAGCGGAAGCTAAGCCCCTTCTCAAAGGTGCCAGGCTCTTCCTTGACGCTGCCTCCTTTAGCAACGTACAATAAAATGTACCGCAACAGCGACCCGGCGCCTGCCTGTTCACTGGCAGACCGTTCGCCAGACCACCCTAGACCACGCACGCCAGCCAGGCCGGTGAACAGCGGTGCCCTCTGATCAGTGCCCGCCCGTCGGTCACGCCGCGCGCCTGCCAGTCTGCACGGCTCCATAGGCGGCATCAGAGGCTGATCGTTTGCTTATGGGAGGCTCTCGTTGAACCAGGAACAGCAGTCACTGGCTCTTCCTTTTTCCTCGATCGAGGATGTGCAACGGGCGATGTTTGCCCGACGCTATGTCGCTGATCGCAGTCTGGCGACAGCGGTGTTCCTGGCCCTCAAGCGTCGCAAGCCGTTGCTGCTTGAAGGCGAGCCGGGCGTTGGCAAAACCGAGGTGGCCAAGGTCCTGGCCGACCTGCTAGAGACGCGCCTGATCCGCCTGCAGTGCTACGAAGGGATCGATATCAGCACGGCGGTCTATGAGTGGAACTATACGCGCCAGATGCTCTATATCCGTCTGATGGAGGCCAGCGGGACCACGCGCCAGGAGGAGCTGAAGGAGATCTTTGGCCCCGATTTCTTGATCAAGCGCCCTCTGCTCCAGGCGATCGATCCCGCCAACGCCAAGGCTCCCGTCCTTCTCATCGACGAGTTGGACCGCAGCGATGAGGAGTTCGAGGCTTACTTACTGGAGTTGCTCTCGGATTTCCAGATCACTATCCCTGAGATCGGCACCATCGCGGCCAAGGAGCCGCCGATCGTGGTAATCACTTCAAATCGCACGCGCGAGATCCACGACGCCCTGCGCCGACGCTGCCTCTACTACTGGATCGATTACCCAACTCTCGACAAGGAATACTCGATTGTCCTGACGCGCATGCCGGAGGCGCCCGAGCGCCTGGCTAAACAGGTCTGCGCCTTCGTGCGCGAGCTGCGCGCGCTCGATCTGTTCAAGGCCCCCGGCGTCGCCGAAACGCTGGATTGGATCGCTTCGCTGCTGGCCCTCAACCAGTTGGAGCTGGTCGAGGGGACGGTGCGCGACACGCTCGGCGCCTTGCTGAAGTATCAGGACGATGTGCTCAAGGTAGGCGGGAGCAACCTCGGCAAGCTGATTGAGAAGGCCCGCAGCGCAAGCTCGTGACCGCACTTGCTTATGGATGCCCAGAATTTCAAGCGTCTTGATGACCCTTTGCTCTTCGCGCGGGAAGAGGCCAGCCCGCTCTCTTTCCAGCTTCCCTCGGCTGGAAAGGACGGCCTGCGCTCTCCGGCGGCTCAGATGCCCCCTCTCTCTCCCAGGGAGCTGGAACGCGGCGAGCGCTTGCTCTACCGCCTGACTGAGTTCGGCCACTTGCTCTGGGAGTCGGGGATCGAGGTCGGGCCCCAACAGCTACTCGACCTGGCCGAGACCCTCAATGCCATCGATATCACGAATCCAACCGATTTCTATTACGCGCTCAAATGTTCGCTCCTGAGCCGCCATGAGCAGGAGACGCTTTTCGACCAGCTCTTCAATTACTACTGGCTCAGCCGCGACCGCCAGAATCGCCCCCCGGATCCGGGCGCGACCCGACGCGACGATCGCCAGATCCGCCTACCACCCTCGGAGCGTAAGCGCCTCGCCGAGCACCTCAACGCCGATAATCAGCAGCGCGAGCTGCGCGCCGGCGAGCGCGAGAGTGAGCGGCGGCACCTGCTGGATGAGCAGGCCGGCGAGCACGAAGATGAGCAGGCTCCTCCTCAGGGCACAGCCTATAGCGCCCTGGAGTTGCTGCGCAAGAAGGATTTCGAGTCTTTTACCTGGGAGGAGGTCCAGGAGGCCAAGCGCTTGATGGCCGAGATGCGCTGGAACCTGGGCCTGCGCCCAACGCGCCGCAAGCGCCCGGTGCGCAAGGGCGATTATCCCGATATGCGCCGCATCGTGCGCCGCAATTTGAAGTACGGCGCAGAGCTGCTTGAGCTGACCTGGCGCGAGAACAAGTGGAAGCCGCGCCCCCTGGTGATTATCTGCGATATCAGTGGCTCGATGAGCCTCTACTCTCGACTTTTGCTGCATTTTATCCATACGATCTCTAATGGTCTGCTGAACGTGGAAGCCTTCGTCTTCGGCACGCGCCTGACACGCATTACGCGCCAGCTCAAACGGCGCGATGTCGACGATGCCGTGCGCGAGGTTTCACGCACAGTCCAGGACTGGTCGGGCGGCACGCGCATCGGCGAGGCCCTGCACACCTTCAATCAGCAATGGGCGCGGCGTGTTTTGGGACGCGGCGCCGTGGTACTGATCATCAGCGACGGCTGGGACCGCGGCGATGCCAATCTGTTGCGCGCCGAGATGGACCGCCTGCAGCATAGCTGCCATCGCCTGATCTGGCTCAACCCCTTGCTGGGTTCACCCGACTATCGCCCGCTGACCATTGGCATGAAGACGGCCTTGCCCTACATCGACGACTTCTTGCCGGCCCACAATCTCGATAGCTTGATTAAGCTTGGCCAACTGCTTGAACGTATCGATGATCGGCGTCCGGCACGTACGCCGGCGGCCCGCCGCGAGGCGATCAGGGCCTGGAACCGTCCCACCCCCTGAGCTGGTCGCTCTCCCTGCCGAGTGAAAGCGAATGCGCGGCTTGCCACGGCGGGCCGGATGCTGGTAGCGTACTTCTCAGGCTTTCTTGCGGAGGTGTTTCTTATGCGCGATATTCTGCCCGATGTCGAGCGCTGGCGAGCGCGCGGTGAGCGCGTGGCCGTGGCCACGGTGGTTTCGGTGGCCGGTTCGGCCCCCCGGCGACCCGGGGCCAAGCTGGCCGTAAGCGAGAAGGGGGAGATCAGTGGTTCGGTCAGCGGTGGCTGCGTGGAGCCGGCAGTGATCGAGACCGCCCTGCAGGTCATCAAGGATGGTAAGCCTCAGATGTTGGAGTTCGGCATCAGCGAGGAGGAGAACTTCGAGCAGATCGGCCTGGCCTGCGGTGGGACGATCCACGTCTTTGTTGAACGCCTCGACTGGTAGTGCGTGCGAGAGGTAGCGCGATTGAGACCAGCAGACTGGGCTTCTCTCGCAATGCTCGTGCAGGAGTTGGTCCCTTATGAGCGGACTCTATGAGGAACTGAAGCAGCAACTGGCACAGGAGCGCGGCGTCGCCCTGGCGACCCTGGTGCGCTCCTCTTCCGGCCAGGAACTTGGCGCCAAGCTCCTGGTCTTTCCCGACAAGAGCTTTCATGGCTCCTTCGGCCTCCCCGAACTGGAGGCGCGCGTGGCCGAAGATGCCGAGCAGGCTATCTGGATTGGCGAGCCGGGCACGCGGCTCTATACCCTGGGCGAGCAGACCTTCGAGGTCTTCATCGAGGGTTTCCCTCCTCCTCCGCGCCTGATCATCGTCGGCGCCGGCCATATCTCTATCCCTCTGACGACCTTCGCCCGGACGCTCGGCTACCGTGTGATCGTCATCGACGCCCGCGCCGCCTTCGCGACGCGCGAACGCTTCCCTCACGCCGACGAGCTGATCGTGGCCTGGCCCGATGAGGTTCTGGCCAGGATGGATCTCAACCCCTCAACGGCGGTCGTCATCTTGACCCACGACCCCAAGTTCGATGAGCCTTCCCTTAAGGTGGTCCTCTCTCGCCAGGTCGGCTACGTGGGGGCAATCGGCAGCCGCAAGACCAGCCAGGAGCGCAACGAGCGCCTCAAGCAACAAGGGCTAACCGACGAGCAGCTGAGCCGCGTCCATGCGCCCATCGGCCTCAATATCGGGGCCAAGACGCCCGAGGAGATGGCCCTGGCAATTATGGCCGAGATCGTCGCGACGCGCTATGGGAAAGATCGTTCAGCCATTCTGGACTGGTCCCGTAAATAAGATCTGTAACTTCTCCGCCGTCTCTACGTTTCTATCAGAGAAAGGGGGTATGCCTGCTTCTCTGTAGGTAGGCAATGCTGGGAGGAGGCGGTTCGCGGCTATATAACTACAAGAAGCGTAAGCATTGAGAAGGAAAGAACATGCCGGAATATCCCTATGATCCGCATGATGACTTGACAGAGCCAGTACCTCCCTCTGCCCAGCCGCCTGGCAGCGGAGGACAGGGGAAGTTGATCATAGGTGGCTTTCGCGACTCGGCCGGCGGCCAGAGCCAGGGGAGACGCCAGCCTCCACCCGGTTATCAGGGCTACCAGAGCTATCGCGGAGGGGTTTCTACTCCGCCGCGACACCCAGGGATGGAGCCGTACCCGCGGACTTACCCGGCGGTGGCCTCGCCCGCGGCCCGTCCTCGCCCTTCGCTGCTGCGTCGGCGCGGCTGCGCGATCGGCTGCCTCTCCCTGGTGCTGGTGGTAATCTTGCTGGCAGGTTTCTCCATCTATGTGCTTCAGCGCGTGCTGGCTTTTGGCTCGGCCATCTCAACCCAGTCTCCGCTGAGCACCCAGACGGGCTTCATGGGTACCTCCGATCGCGTCAATCTCCTGGTTCTGGGCCTCGGTGGCGGCGACCATCCCGGCGCCTACCTGACCGACTCAATGGTCCTTATGAGCCTGATCCCGTCCACTCAACATACGACGCTCATTTCGATCCCGCGCGATCTCTGGGTCCAGGTCCCCTCCGGCTCCGGCCACTATGGCAAGATCAATAGCGTCTACGAGGTAGCTTCCAATAACGGCAAGGACCCCGTGTCCGGGGGCAACGCCGCCGCGCAGAAGGTTTCTCTAATCACCGGTCTCGATGTGAAGTACTGGATGACGATCGACTTCGAGGGCTTCCGCGACCTGATCAACGCGATTGGCGGCATCGATGTCTATGTTCCCGATTCGTTCACTGCCCTTTATCCGAAGAACGATGACCCGAACGTCGATGCAAGCTGGATTAAGGTGCATTTCTCTAAAGGAATGCAGCATATGGATGGCGAGACGGCGATCCGCTACGCCCGCGCTCGCGAGTCCCTGGATAACCCAGCCGAGGGCACCGATTTCGCTCGCTCGGCCCGCCAGATGATTATTATTAAAGCGGTGATCAGCAAGGTGAAGCAGTGGTCGACCTGGCCCCACCTCTTCGATGCCATGGATGCCCTCAAGCATACCATCTATACAAATATGTCTCTGACCGACCTCGGCCTCTTCTCGCTGAAAATGGACCTGAATCAGGCCCACCGCATCGGCCTGAGCAACCAGAACGTGCTGGTCGATTCGCAGTCAGCGGACGGGCAGTACATCTTGCTGCCGGCAAACAATAACTGGCAGCTCATTATTGACTATATCCGCAAAAATCTCTATAACTAGAGAGAGTCCCGTTCCTCCTGCTGCGGCGTGAGGAGCAGCTACATGGCAGCACCGCCAGATGAGAAGCGCCGGCTGCTCCTCCGGCGGCCCGCCACAGCCAGCCAGCCAACCCGACCGCCAGGCCTGGCACAATGCGGCAAGAGGTAGCGCTCCCAGGCTTTAGCCCATCGCCTGCATCAGTCCGAGAGCGAGATGCTGGCGAAAGGCAGGCAGACAAGCAGGAGATCCCAGCCAGGCCCACCCGGCCCTGATATGGAAGCCTCAGCCATCGCAAAATAACAGAAGAAGAGGCACAAGGTGATGACCGAGCAGATTCCCCGGCTGATTGCTGGCGTCTATCGAATCGGACAGGTACTGACTCGGGCAGGGTCGGCAGTCACCAGTTGCACGGCCTATAATCGCAACACCAACGATGTGGTGGGCCTGCACCTGGTCGCATTGCCGCCATCTGTCGCCGCCGCCTCCTACCAGTTGCAGAACCTCTTTGCTCTGCTGGAACGGCGCCGCCTGGTGCGCTCGCCCGCGGTGCTTCCTCTGTATAGCTGGGGTCTCGATGGGCCATGGCTCTATCTGGTGACCGAGCCTCCGCGGGGGGTTAGCCTGCGCTACCTGATGGATCACGAGCACATCGATCTGCAGCGCTCCCTGGAGATCGTGCGCCAGCTCCTCAAGGGTGTCGAAGCGCTGCAAGCGCAGGGCTTCGTGGGCCTCGATCTGCGTCCTCCTCTGATCACAGTGCACATCATCGAGCTGCACGACTACGTTCAGGTCGACGACCTTGGTCTACGCCTGCTTGTCAATGCACTGGGCCAGGGACCGGGTCAGCAGCCCGATGACATCGGCTTTTTCGACCCACGCTATTTAGCCCCCGAGGAGCTTCAGGGCCAGCCCCCCGGTCCCTGGAGCGACGTCTACCATGCCGGCTTGCTGCTCTTCGAGCTGGTGACTGGGCGCCCTCCCTTCGTAGGGCGGACCATTGCTGAAACCGCCCTTCTGCAGACGAGCGCTCCGCTGCCGAGCCTGGAGCTGTACCATCACAACACGCCCAACGTGCTGCAGGCCCTACTGGAGCATGCCCTGGCCAAGCAGCCATCTCAACGCTTCGCCTCGGTTCAAGCTCTCCTGAATGCTCTCAACGGCATTCAACTGCCGCCCCCTCCCGAGCGCGCGCCAGCCTTCGGTGAGATTACGCTGCTTTCTTCGGCTGAGCAGGCGGGGCCTTCCTCTGCCACTCGCGAGATGGCGGCGATAGATATCAGACTTAGCCTGGAGAAAACCCTCCTTCAGCCTGGCCAGAGGGAAACCGCGACAGTTCAGGCCGCGCCCGCGCAAGCTCTGCCCACGGCGGGCACTCATAGCCCACGCCCCGAGGAGGGCGTGCTGGCCTATCTCTGCTTTGAGGAGGGGGAGCGTTCCCTACGCTTTCCAATCAGAGGACGCAACGTTGTAGTCGGGCGCGCCGATCCACGTCGCCAACTCTATCCCGATATTGACCTGACGCCTCTAGACTCGCGTATGGTGGTCTCGCGCCAGCATGCGCGCATCCACTTCGAGGAGACTTTCTTCTATATTGAGGATCTGAAGAGCCACAACGGGACCTGGCTGGGTGGGCTGCGTTTGAAGCCACTCAAGGCCGAGCTGCTGCAGCATGGCGACCACCTGCGCTTCGGCTCGCTCGAATGCATCTTTCGCATTCCAGGCCAGCCCGACCCGCCACGGTTCGGACCCCAATCCAGGTCCGAGGCCCAGTCTTCAGCGCGCCCGCCTCAGTCAGGCGACTAAGGCGAAGAAGGGGGGAAGGTCTTGGGCGGCCATTCCCCCTGCCTCAGCATGCCAGAGAGAGCACTCCAGGAAGCTTGACTTAAGAGCGGGAGCGAGCAATGGCGAGGAGGTCGGCCAGCAGGCCCTGGGCAGTCTGACGGCGACCCGCCCCTGGACCGATCACCGTTACCGAGGAGAGGGTGTCGCTCTCAATGGTCAAGGCGTTCATGACCCCGTCGACGCGCGCCAAGGGATGGTCTAGCGGCAAGGCCATAGGCTCCACACGCGCCTCCACGGGCAGCTCCGCCGCCTGGCCGCCGGCCGAGGCCTGACTGAGCCCCCCCACCCCGCGCAGGCGCAGAGAGGCCACCAGTTTGATGCGACGCCCCTCAGCCTGAGCCGCACGGACCTCCTCTTGCGCAATCCCCGCGATCCCGCGCCGGAGCACCTGCTCGGGCCGCAACGGCAGCCCGAAGACCAGGGCAGCCAGGATCAAGGTTTTGGCCAGAGCATCGTAGCCCTCGACATCTGCCGTGGGATCAGCCTCCGCATAGCCGAGACGTTGGGCCTCAGCCAGGGCCTCGGCATAGCTGCGCCCCTGGCCCATCTCCGTCAAGATATAGTTGGTCGTGCCATTGAGAATACCCGAGAGACTCAGAATGCGGGCCCCGGCCAGCCCCTCACGCAGCGTGCTCAGGACTGGGGTACCGGCCATCACGGTCGCCTCCATGCGCAGGTGAACCCCCTTGCGCGCCGCCAGAGCCAGCAGCTCGTGGGCCGCCAAAGCCACAGGCCCCTTATTGGCCGTCACCACATGCAGGCCCTGCTCCAGGGCCTGGCGAATGTGGCTTAGACCAGGCTCCCCATCGCGCAGGTTTGTCCCGGTCACCTCGACCAGGACGTCGGCCCCCGTCGCCGCCAGGCCCTCGCCCACCGTCGGCCAGCGCTTGACTTCAGCCGAGGCATAGGCAGTCAGCGGCTGACCGCTGGCCGCCAGCCTGAGCAGTTCCGCCTCATCCAGCCCCTCGGCGCGGGCCAGAAAGCCGGAACGAGCCGTCGCCACCGCCACCAGCCGGAGATCCAATCCGTAGGCAGCACGCAGCCAGTCCCGCTTCTCCAACAGGAGCTCAGCCAATCCCTGGCCAACGGTGCCGAAGCCAATCAAGGCAAGGCGCAACTCCTTCACCATCGCAGTAGCAGCATCCTCCCGTCATCTTCACGAAGTTGATCGATCGATCAGCCTATCCAGCAGTCGAGTCGGCGCAGCCCGCCTGCGGCGCAGGCCGACCGGCCTAGATCCAGGACAGCTTAAAGCGCGCCAGCAGGCGCCGGACGGGGCCAAGCAACTCGATCTGGCCCTCGATCCTCAGCAGACGCGCCGCCCGCAGATAGACCACTACACCGACCGCCATCTCGATCAGCAGCTTTACCAGGGCCACCAGCACCTGGAGTATGCCCCCATGGGTAATCATCGGGCGCGTCGGGTCGGTCGTGTTCAGCAAGAAATCCAGCAGCAGGCGAACCAGAAAGACCGACAGGCCCATTGCGCCCGTCGCTATCAGAACACGGCTCAGGAAAACCCCCAGCTCGCGCGTGATCAGGCCGCCGATACGCTGATGGATCAGGCAGAGCAAAACCGTGGCTTCCAGCAGACCGGCCACGGAGGTCGAGAGGGCCAGGGCCCCCATACCCCAGGCCGCACCCCACAGACGGGCAAAAGCGTTGATCAGCAAGAGGCCCAGGGCGATCTTAAAAATGAACTGGCCCACGCTGACAATCACCGGCGTCGTGCTATCGCGCAGGGCGTAGAACGAGCGCGTCAGAATCTCAACAGCAGCCTGACCGGCCAGACCGATGGCGAACATCGACAGGGGAATAGCCGTGATCTCGGCGCTCTCCAGACCGAAGGCCCCATGCTGATAGAGCGTTTGGATAATAGGGAGCGCCAAAATAATCAGGCCCAGACTGGAAGGGATCGACAAAAAGAGAATGCCGCGCAAGGTCTCCATGACAATGCTGCGCGCCCTCTCCAGACGCCCACGCGCCACATACTCGGCGATGGTTGGGAAAGCCGCCGTTGAAATGGCCATGCCGAAGATGCCCAAGGGCAACAGCATCAGAGAAAAGCCATAGTAATAGGCCGTGATAAAGCCGAGCAGGGTCTGCTGACCAAGCGAGCCAGTGACCACCAGAGTTCCTAGCAGCAAGATCAGGGCACGGTCGACAAAGGTGGTCGTCGAGAGCATGGCAGCGTTGATAATGCGCGGGATCATCTGACGCCCAATTTGCTGCACGCCCGGATGGCGCCAGTCAAAGGACGGGCGGAAGCGCATCCCCACCCGCGGCAGCCCGGGGATCTGAATACCAACCTGCAACAGAGCCCCCAACACCACCCCCGCACTGGCACAGTAGACGGCCACCATCGAATTGCGATGGCCGATGAGGGCCAGAAACATACCCGGCAACAGTCCGACAATCAGCCCGACGTTGTAGAGCACCGTGCCCAAGGCATAGAGGGTAAAGTGCTGCTGGGCGTTCAACACGGCGCTGACGATGACTCCACTGCCCAGAATCACGGCCTGGAAGAGCATGATGCGCGTCAGGGTGATGATCAGACTCAATTCGCCAGGGCTGACGTTGGGATTATACAAAGGCACAATCTGATTGGCAAAAATGAAGCCGATCAGGGCGATGATTAACATAATGGTCGTGGCCAGGGTCAAGGCCGTATTGGCGACATGCCAGGCCGTCTTCTCGTCGCGATCGCTGACCATGTAGCGCGTGAAGACTGGGATGAAGGCCGAGCTGAGGGCCCCACCGGCCACGATATTAAAGATCGTATCAGGCAAGAGAAAAGCCTGGTAGAAAGCCCCAGAGGTCGGATCGGTCCCAAAGACCGCTGCAAACATCGAGGAGCGCAACAGCCCCAGGACACGGCTGGCCACGAAGGCGCCTGTAAGAATGAAGGCGGCGTTACGAACCTGGACCCGCCGGATCATGGCGGTATCCTGAGCCGGTTCGGAAGCGGGCTGTAAGGCCGGGGCCGAAGGCGGAGAGGAAGCGGCAGGCGCCACAGGGGCCGAAGCCGCGGACCTGGCCGCCAGCGGTCCCTGCACCTGCTGTAGCGGGACCTGCACCTGCGCCTGACCCAGGCCTCCACCAGCTCCACCAGCCTGATCGCCGGGGCCGGCCGGGGAGAGAGAGGCCAGATCGCCCATGCGACGCCGGAAGACCTTGCGCTGAATCAGCTCGCTCAGATCCGGTTGCTGAACACGACGCTGCTGCCGACGCAGACGCTCCTCGCGCAACTGTTGTAAGCGCGCCTGGCGCAAAGCTGGTAGCGGCTGCGACGGCTGCGGCACATTGGCGTAGAGATACTCCATCCCCTGCCCATAGCCCAGAGAGCCACCCATATCCGGCAGATGCTGCTCTTCTTGCTGATACAGGCGCCCCATCTGAGCCCCTACCCTACCACCAGAAGGCACCTGGGGAGGATAGACTGGCTGCTGCGGCGGAAGCGAGGCAGGTGGCACATTCGCGCCTGTCGTCCCTGCAGCTCCTGCCCCCAGTTGCTCCTGATCATACTGCCAGCCATAGTAAGGAGTTTGCTTGTTACTTTCTTCTGCCATCCAGGTGCTTTTCCTCTTTTTCGTGGATCACATACTGTTTCTTCCTGACAGTCCTGCCGTCGTTCTCGTGCGGCTTCTTTTAGAGAATAACAGGTTAGGCAGACAAGTCAAGCCCTTGAACTGAGCCGTAGCGGAGACTTCCCCCATTTGGGGGAAGCACTCCCTTCCCGCAGGCGGCGGCTCTCGTGGTAGAATTGTCCCCGGTGGGTCGTGCCTTTCTTGAGCCGCTACTCGTTCTGTTGCTATGATAGGACATCACCTTGAGCGAGCAAGCACCTGGCAGCGGCTGGCGATGGCCTATTGACAGGCAAGTTGGCGCTCTCGCCTCTTGCTCCTTTGCTTGCATCGGCGCATGGCTTCTGACCGATGTGCTTGAGCACCATTCTGAGCGATCGAGGTAGATAGATGGAAGACTTACACGCTGTCATCCTGGCAGGCGGCAGCGGGACACGACTCTGGCCGCTGAGTACCCCCGAGTTTCCCAAGCAGTTCCTGCCTCTTCCGGGAGGCCGCAGCATGATTCAAGAGACCCTGGCGCGCGTGACCACCCTGGTGGCGCGAGAACGGGTCTGGGTGGTCACCGGGCGGGCTTTTAGCGCCCTGGTGCGCCAGCACCTGCCGGAGATCCTTCCCGAGCAGATTCTGGAGGAGCCGGTCGGGCGCAACACGGCTCCTGCTATTGCCTGGGCCGCTTCCCTGCTGGCCCAGCGCTCACCTCAGGCCGTGATGGCCGTCTTTCCCGCCGATCATGTGATCACCAGGTTGGAGCCATTCCAACGGGCGATCCGCTTCGGCTACCAGCTTGCTCAACGCGGCTACCTGGTCACCTGGGGCATTCGCCCCACCGAGCCAGCAACCGGCTACGGCTACATCCGCTTCGCCACCCCGGTGGCCGATGGCCACGGCCATCAGGCCTTCAGCGTGGAACAGTTCGTCGAGAAGCCCGACCTGGCCACCGCAGAGCGCTATCTGCAGGACGGGCACTATGTCTGGAATAGCGGGATGTTTATTTGGCAGGTCGACACCATCCTGGCAGAGGTGCGCAAGCACCTTCCCACGCTGGCTGAGCAGGTGAGGCGCATCGTGGAGGCTACGGGCAGCCCCGCCGAGCGGAGCGTACTCGAGGAGGTCTGGCCCTCTCTGGTCTCGATTTCGATCGACTACGGCGTTCTGGAGAAAACCGACAGGCTGGTGGTGATCCCGGTCGATATTGGCTGGAGCGATGTCGGAAATTGGGAACAGTACGGGGAGCTTTACGCCGCCGATGGGAATGGTCTGCGCGGTATCGGCCACCACTTCGCCCTCGGCAGCCAGAATGTCTTTGTCTACAATACAACGCCGCGGGAAATCTATACGGTCGGCCTGGAAGATGTCATCGTGGTGGCGCTCGAGGACAAGACTTTGATCTGCCACAAGGACCATGTGCAGCGCGTGCGCGAGCTGGCCGAAGCTCAGCTTCTGCAGCGCTCAAGCCCAACGCCCGCCGGCAATGGCCACCAGGCGGCTGCGGGGACGGCGGCAGGGACAGGAGCAAGCGCCTCCTCCGGCCCATCATCGATAGCAGCGGCGGCGGGCCAGAACAGTTCCCCGCTCAGGCTTGAGCTGACGGCCAGCGCCCCTGCAGCTCCGGCAGGGCAAGGTCCAACGCTCGCCGAGGAGGCTGAGCCAGATGGCTCCGAGGAACAGGGCCAGCCGACGGCCTGAAGCCATGTCCTCTCCTCTCTTGTACCCTCCCTCATCTCATCTAGCCGCTTCAATCTCAGGGCGGGGCCGCGATGAACCCGGACTAGCTACCCCGCCCTCTCAGTTTCGCTTCAGTCGCGGCGCTCCCCATACTCGCGGTAGCGATAACCACGGTAATAGCGATGGCGATGACGCCAATGACGATAGGTCGCGAGATGCCAGATCGTGAGCAAGATAGCTCCGCCGATAATGGCCTGGGTCAGGGCGATCGGCTCACCGAAAAGCATTACCTCGCTGCCAACACGGAACGGCAGGATGATGGCGATAAGGATGCCGATGAAGGCGCAGAGAACGGCCCCAAGAATGCCGTAGGGCAGGCGCCAGCCGATGATCGTCTCGGCC
>NZ_JBHOQV010000108.1:0-1074 GCF_042408735.1 Thermogemmatispora sp. | reverse complement strand
CAGACAGGTAAGTAAATAGACCTGTATCAGGAAAAGGCAAAAGAGAAGCAGGACACTCAAGCGCAGCGTTACGACTGAGGGACCCCAGAGATGAAAAAAGCAGGCTGCCAGATAGGCATCGATAGGCGCCAGGTAGTCCTGGCCGTAGAAGACCAGTGGATGAGCACCCCGATAGGCAATGTGGAGAGCCATAAGGCCCATTGTTCCTTCGTCGCTATCAAGAGAGGGCCAGCCCAGCAGGATCAGATAGAAGCGCAGGAGAGAGGCCAGCAGAATTACTACAAATGCAGCAATATGATATTTATCAATAATTTTATTTATCTTCAAACCAGACCTCTTTCACATGACTACGGCTGCTGGAGAGGGGGCCGCAGCAAAGAGGCCCCCTCTCCAGAAACCTAGGCATACTGTTCTGGGCTATCTGCCTCCAAGCCATAGAGGCTTCCTTGGTAGACAAAGTAGGCTTCCACATGTGTATGATAGGCATGTCCACCGACAGCAGCTACTGTTGGGCCGTAGAAATGGCCAGTGTACCCTCCTCTCAAGGGAGCGAGGCAGTTTTGACCAGCTCCGCTGTAAAGTGTTCCAGAGGTGTCGTCAACTAGATCAATGTAGATACCACATGCAGACCATTTCGAATTATCAGCCGTTCTAGGAAGAATATAGCCATCTGGAACGATTCGGAGTGCCGAGTTCTCACTGACACACGAGGTCAGACGGACAAGTGAGAACACATTGAAACAGCCTCCGCCGCTTGCCAAAGGGCTGACTGTAGCAGACTGGGCCAGAGCTGCTCCGTGGCCAGTATTATCGATCAAGTTGCTATGAACAGCAGAAGCCTCTACCGGTGGAGAAGCAAGAAAGGACAGTAGCAGCAGGAGCGCCATCGAGCAGAGAAGGATCGGTCCATGCCTCAACATCTTAGGGTTCCCTCCTTCCTTTTACTGGAAGCAACTGAGTACCTCTATGCTTATCTATGCTCAGATAGATTATAGATCAAAAAAATTATGTTAGTCAATATATGGATAGCGGGATAGAAGTGGTCGGCTTAGATTTTTCCATCCAGCCCTTTAA
>NZ_JBHOQV010000105.1:0-38370 GCF_042408735.1 Thermogemmatispora sp. | reverse complement strand
ACGAAAGACAGGATAATATGATAAATAAGAATAATGTTCTACTGCTAGCATCGTCAGTCCGCCCGCACCAGGGCCTTGCTACTTCCTGCTGTCACGGCCATCGCCAGATTGTTCTGGCCTCACTTTGAGCTGGGTGTTCGTATTGACACTATCTGCCTTCCAAGGAGGTTGAATGGTCTATTACATCTTGGTCCCCATCGGTGTGGGACTTCTTGCCGTGCTGTTTGCGGCCTTTTTGATCAACGACGTGCTGCGGAGAGATACAGGTACGCCTTCAATGCAGAAGATCGCGAATGCCATCTTCTCCGGCGCAACCGCCTTTCTCAATCGGCAGTACCGCACCATCGCATTGCTGGCGGTTGGTGCGGCTGTTCTGGTGGCAGCCGCCCTGGCGCTCCTTGGTCAGGGAACGCCGGCTGCCCGGTTCAATCTGGCCTGGCACACCGCTCTCGCTTTCCTGGTGGGAGCGCTCTGCTCTGGTATCTCGGGCTATACAGGCATGTACGTTGCCGTGAAGTCCAATAGTCGCACCGCCAGCGCGGCGCGTCGCAGCCTGGGCGAGGCCCTGGTTGTGGCTCTGCGCGGGGGAGCCGTCTCCGGCTTCCTGGTGGTGGCGCTTTCGATACTGGGTGTTTCCTTGCTCTTCACCATCTTTGGCGGCCTGTCCAGCCCGGCCACGACGCCGTCGCTGATCGTTGGCTTCGGCTTCGGCGCCAGTTTCGTGGCCCTCTTCGCCCAGCTCGGCGGCGGTATCTATACCAAGGCCGCCGATATGGGGGCGGATCTGGTCGGCAAGGTTGAGGCGAACATTCCCGAGGATGACCCGCGCAATCCAGCGGTGGTGGCCGATCTGGTCGGCGATAACGTCGGCGACTGCGCCGGGCGTGGTGCCGACCTCTTCGAGTCAACAGCGGCTGAGAACATCGGGACGATGATCCTGGGCGCCACGCTCTATGAGGCAACCGGCAACATCGGCTGGATGCTCTTCCCGCTCGTGTTGGGCGCTTTCGGGCTGATCGCCTCGGCTATCGGTGTGCTTTCGGTCCGAGCCTCGGCCGTGATTGAACCCGAGAAGGCGGCTGGCCGCGATCCCGGCCAGATTGCTATGCAGCGCCTCAATATTGGCTACTACATCACCTGTGCTCTCTCGCTCGTCGGCATGTTCCTGGGCTGCTACCTGCTGCTCGGACAGAGCTCGGTCTCAGCCAACTACGGCCTGCCTGCCTGGCTCTGGTTCGCCCTGGCTGGTACGGTCGGCATCGCTCTGAGCATCGCCTTCGTCTTTATCACGCAGTACTATACCTCCGGGACCTGGCGCCCGGTGCGTGAGATCGCTGCGGCAACACTGACTGGTCCGGCCACAACAATTATTAGCGGCATCACGGTGGGATTCGAGTGCATTGTCCCGCCGGCTCTGGCAATCAGTGCCGCTCTGGGCCTGGCTTACTTCTTCGGGAGCCAGGTTCATATCCCGCTGGCCTCTCTGGGAGCCATTAATGTCAGCGGGATTTTCGGAACGGCGGTGGCCACGGTCGGTATGCTGATGAGCTGCGCCTATATCCTGACAATGGATACCTTCGGTCCGATTACGGATAACGCCGGCGGCATCAGCGAGATGAGCGGTCAGGCGGAGTCGGTGCGCGCCATTACGGACGCTCTCGACAGCGTCGGCAATACGACAAAGGCTCTGACCAAGGGCTACGGCCTCGGGTCCGCGGCCCTGGCCGCTTTCCTGCTCTTTAGCGCCTATCTGGATGTGCTCTATAGCTTCCGCCACGATCCGACGGTCTATCGGGTCGATCTGGCTAATTTGAGTACGTTCATCGCGGGCCTGCTCGGCCTCTCCCTGATCTTTTTCTTCAGCTCGCTGGCGATCCGCGCCGTGGGGAAGGCCGCTGGACGCATGATCGAGGAGGTGCGTCGGCAGTTCCGCGAGAACCCGCGCATTATGGCGGAAAACCCCGATGAGCGCGTCGACCCCGATTACGCGCGCTGTGTGGATATCAGTACATCGGGCGCTCTGCGCGCCATGGTCCTGCCCGGTACGGTGGCGGTCTTGACTCCGATCGCTGTCGGCGTGATCCTGGGACCACAGGCCGCTGCCGGCCTGTTGATGGTGGCGACGATGGGCGGCATCGTGGTGGCCCTCTTCTTGAACAACGGCGGTGGGGCCTGGGACAACGCCAAGAAATATATCGAGGCTGGCTATCTGCGCGTCAATGTGAAAGGGGAAATCGTCCCGCCCGATGATCCTGAGGGGATTGTTCTGGGCAAGAAGAGCGAACCGCACAAGGCGAGCGTAATCGGCGATACCGTCGGCGATCCCTTTAAGGATACCGCCGGGCCTTCGCTGCACGTGCTCATTAAGTTGCTCAGCACGATTACGCTGGTGCTGGCTCCCCTCTTCTACTTCCTGCATGTCTAGGGCTAGCCTTCGGCAGGCAGGCAGGAGGACAGGAGGCCAGCAGCGGCCAGTACGGAGGCGGTAAGGGACAGGCTCACCCAGCCGCTTGAGGGAGAGAAGAGGAGCCGGCAGGCCCGGTCTGATCTTGCCAGAGGTCTGATTTGGGCCTGCCCGGCCTGGCCCGGCACTCGGGCGCTGCTTTGCTCGGGTGCTTCCTCGGCGCTCGCCATGCATATGGGAAGCTTGCTCGGAAGGCAGACATGGCCTGGAAGGTCTGTTCCAGATCGTCGTCTTATCCGTCGGCTGCAGAGCGCCAGCACCGGGCGCCACCGATAGAGAAAGAAAGGGACGGGGGAAGATTCCAGTCTGGAGTCTTCCCCCGTCCCTTTCTTGGGTTCTTGCTCCCTGTCAGCCCGGCTCGCCGCGCTGAGAGCGGGCTGGGCCGGGCCGGTCTCCCCTGCGGCTCAGCATTCGCTGTAGCCGCAGCTGTAGCATTTACGACAGCCTTCTTCGTAGACCATCGTGTTGCAGCCGCACTGCGGGCAGAGGTTTCCGGTGACGTTGAGATAGCCAATCTGCAGGGATTCTCCGGGACCGCTGTTGTTGTGGCTCTCGCTCTGCGGCTGACGATCCAGAGAGGCCGGCGTGTTCGATCCGCTTTCGAGCATCTCTAGATGCAGCTCCAAGGCCCTGGCTACGGCGTCCGGCAGGGAACGAATCTGCTGGATGCCGAAGCCTACAGAACGGCTGCCGGCGATGCCGCGCAGTTGCTCGGCGACTTCGCGCATGCGATCGACCTGCGAGAGCGGGCTGGGAATGCGGAGAATGAGCGAGATGAGCCGTCCCAGTGCTTCGGCCAGGGCCAGGATGTCGCTGCCGGCTTTGCCAACGTTGACGAAGACTTCCAGCGGACCGTGCTCGTCGCTGTTGATGGTGACGTTGACTTTGCCCTCGGGCGCCCGGATCTTGCGCGTGTAGCCGTGCAGGACTTCGGGCGGGGGCTTGATCATCGGCCCTTGATTGACTCCCGGCTCGGCTCTTCCTTCGCTGTGGGCTGATTGTTGATCCTGGCCAGCCGGGGTCGCCGATGCGGACTGAGCCGGCTGGGGATGCTGCTGCTCCGATTTTTTCTCTTCGATGTGAGAAAGGACTCCAACCCGTGATCCGTCGCGCATATAGGTGATGCCTTTACAACCAAGCTCGTAGGCCAGCGTGTAGAGCTTCTTGACGTCCTCAACGGTGTGGCTGTTGGGCGCATTGACGGTCTTACTGATGCTGGCGTCGGTATACTTCTGAATGGTGGCCTGAACCCGGACGTGCTGCTCGGGTGTCAGATCGTTGGCGGCGACAAAGTAGTCGGGAGTGGGTTCGCCCGGATGCTCGTCGCGCCAGGCTTTGAAGAGAGGATGGTAGAGCACATGCTCGCCCGTGCGATCGCGTCGCACCATCGCGAAGTCGTAGACCGGCTCGATGCCGGAGCTGACGCCGGCAAAGAGACTGGTGGTGCCCGTCGGGGCCTGGGTGAGCAGAACGGCGTTGCGGATGCCCTGCTTGCGGATCTTGTCCTGAATCTGTCTGGGCAGGCGCTGGATAAAACGCCCCTGCATGTATTTCTCGCGCTCGAAGCGCGGGAATGGCCCTTTCTCGGCAGCAATGTCGGCTGAGGCGTCATATGCCGCGTCACGAATGGTGCGATAGATGCGCTCGATCACTGGAATGGAGCGGTCGCTGCCGTAGGGGATCTTCATTTTGATGAGGGCGTCGGCCAGACCCATGGTGCCAAGTCCGGTGCGCCGCGTGGCGAGCTGCGCCTGCCGGTTCTCTTCGATAAAGTACTCGTTGGCATCGATGACGTTGTCAAGGAAGCGCATGGCGACGCGGGCAATCTCGGCGAGCTGCTGATAATCCATCTCGCCGTCCTTGACAAAGGCGGCCAGGTTGAGCGCCCCCAGGTTGCAGACGCCCCACGGCGGCAGTGGCTGCTCTCCGCAGTTGTGCACGACCAGGCCGTTGGCGATGAAGAGGTGCATTTGCGGTTCAACAAGATCGTAGACCAGCTCTTCGCCGTCTGGCTCCAGGCTCTCGAAGGTGGCCAGATACTCTTCTGGTTCTGGCTCCCCCTCGCTCGCACTCTGGGACAGAGCGACGCTCAGGATACGCTGGCGACTGGCCGGCAGAAGGCCGATCTGGTCGCTGAAGCGTCGCAGATGGCAGCCACTGATGCACAGTGCGTCACCGCTCCCTCCAGGCTGGCTCTGGGGCTGTGGGCGGATCTCAGAGAGAATGGCGAAGTTCAAGAGGAGCCGCTGGATATCTTCGAGCAGCGAGCGCGGGCAGCCGCTCAGGAGGAGGACAGACCCGCCCTGGCGATCGCAGGCGAGGCTTCCCGCCAGGGAGAAGAGCGTGGCCAGGAATCCCCGCTGCATGGCCTGCCTGCCACGCAGGATGGCGGCAGGGAGGCGCTGGGAGCAGGCGGCCTCCGCTTCGGCGGCGCAGAGAGCCTCAGCCTGGGCAAGGGTGGCCTCGCTCAGCTCAGGATCAGGGGCGGGCACCTCGAGGCCGTTCGCTCGGGCTGTCCACCAGGCCAGGGCCTGACCCAGTTCCGCGCTGCCCTCTGTTCCGAAAGCACCGCCGTGGCGCAGGAGATGGAGCCGCTCGCCAGGGCGCAGCTCAGCGGCAGCTTTCCAGCCGTCGGTGGTGAGGAGGCGATGGTCGGCAGTGAGACGCAGGCTATAGCCTTCGCGCGTGCGCAGCCGATAGACGGGCTTGACTCCGGTGGGGAAGACAGGGCTGGCCAGCCGCAGCGGACTCCTGAGGGAGGCCAAGGCCGTGCCGCGCTGACCGATCTCGACCCGGCGTGCGCTCCCAACCAGGGCCGCCGCCGCACGGCTGGGTTCCTGCGACACAATCGGCACAGGCAGTCCATTCTGGGCCAGCTCACGGGCCGGAATCAGGCCGGCGCCGGTGTAGATAAGTGTGTCGCCGGTGACGCAGGGATTGACGCAGTTGATCTTTTCGTAGTACCAGGTATTGGCTTCCTTATTGCAGCGGTCCATGAAGACGACGCCCGGCTCAGCGGACTCCCAGGCCGACTTGCAGATGAGGTCCCAGAGGTCGCGCGCACGCACCGTCTTCTTGACTTCGCCCTGCCAGACCAGGTCCCACGGCTCGTCGTTTTTGACGGCCTGCATGAAGCGATCGGAGATGCAGACCGAGAGATTGGCGTGCTCGATCTTACCCTCGGTGCGCTTGACAGTGATGAATTCTTCGACGTCGGGATGGGTGTCGTCGAGCATGAGCATGAGAGCACCGCGCCGCGAACCTCCTTGCTGGATGACGTCACCCGTCGCCACCGAGTAGAGCTGAGCCCAGGAACAGGGGCCAGAGGCCGTGCCGTTGACGGTCTTGATGTAGGAGCCACGGGGCCGCAAGGTCGAGAGGTTAATACCTACGCCACCACCACGAGCCATGATTTCGGTCATGATCTTGAGGTTGTCAAGGATGCCCTGGCGGCTGTCTTCCGGACTGGGAATGACGTAGCAGTTGGAAATGACCAGACCACCCGCGATGAAAGAGTGATCTTCCTCGACTTCGATGTCAAGCACTGGCCCGCTGTAGTCTTCAATGGCAATGGCAGTCACCGGCGTCCAGATCAGCCCCTCATACTCGATGGGTCGCCCAACTGCTGCCTCCGAGGAGAGGTTGGCCGGGCAGCGGTCCAGCCATGAGGCCAGCTCTCCAAGGGCCGTACAGACGCCGAGCGGCGCCGTCAGACGATAGCGCTCGCTACCCTGGGTAGCCAGCAGCTCCAGAGCAAAGGGAGAGCCCAGGCGGAGCAGCAATTGCTGCAGCTGCAGGGCCAGCGCCCGGCTGCTGAGGACCAGCGAGACCTGGCCGCTGACGAACTGGCCCGCCGCTTCGAAGAGGCCGTGCAGCAGTTGACTGGCCAGGGCCGGCGGCAGCGTCTGGGCCCAGGCGGGCAGACGACGCTGGTAAGGGTAGCTCCCAAAGGTTCGCTCGCAGTAGCGCGCCAGGGCCGGGGCCAGAAGCTGCAGACGGTAGCGCGGCGGCTCGCTCTGCTCCTCGATGAGAGGCGAACGCCCTGTTAGCTTTTCGGCGATGGCCGCGATGGCCGCCGCTGGCTCTCGCTCAGTGAGGGCGAAACTGAGCTGGAGACCTTCGATGCGTCCCGTCCCGTTCTGGCGCAAAATGGTGCCATTGGCCAGCCAGCGCCCCAGAAGATAGCACAGCTCGCCTGTGAGCGGCAGGGACTGGCGAGCTGCGGCGCTCTCTTCCGACTCCAACTGCAGCGGCTCCGGCTCCTTCTCCGCGCTCGCATAGCCCAGAGCCACATAGTCCCCTGGCCTGATCTCGCGCGCGGGGATCCAGGCCGGCTCGTGAGAGACTCGCCAGCCGCCGCCATCTTCCGACCTGCTGAGCCAGTCGGCACGCAGCAGATAGACTTGATGCTCCCCGGTCAGGCGCAACGGCGCCCAGCCGTTTTGAGCACTATGAATCGTATACAAAGGCTCGTGCGCCTCGCGCTCGAAGCGATGGCGTACCGGCCGTAGGCGGCCACGGTGCGTGACAACCAGCTCTCCAACCTCTACCTCGCCAATGGGACGATAGCCAGAGGCCGTCAGAATTTCCTGCTCGGGCGGCAGGCAGTTGTAAAAGGTCACCTGATGGCCGGAGCCAGCTCCCGCCAGAATGCGTCCTCCCGGCACAAACTTGAAATCGGTCATGGCCTCATAGAAGCGCTGCTCCCAGTAGGCACGCAGCTCCTCCGTCTTCTCAACTGCCGCGATCCCTCGGGCTACACGGGCCCATAGCTCTTCAGGATAGTGCTCCAGCGGCTGGCCGTTGGCATCCTTGAGCGAGTAACGATCAAGAAAGACCTTCAGACGAATACCCTCTAGCTGCGTTCGCTTGGATGTATTGCCAGGCGCTTTGGGAGTCTTAGACTCCTGCTGCTCCAACATTCCGTGTTACTCCTCTCTCAAAGTACAGCGCGTCAGTCACGGCCCGCCACCACGTGGGCTGTAAGTCCGATCTGCCGCCTTTGCGCGGACCGGACAGACGACAAAGAAAGGGCAGGTGGGAAATAGGACTCACTTCTAGTGAACTTGTCCTGCAGGCAAGTTATCGGCTATGATTTCCCCGGTCGACCTTCCTCGGGACAGTATACTAGGAAACCTCCCCGATTACAAGCCTTTGGGCACAAGATATTGAGATTTTCTTATTCTCAGGCACAACATATTGAGAGACATTGAGACGTGGTATGATAAGGGGGGATGTGGCTGGCCGGCCAGTCGGCGCAGTGCGGGTGGGGCGACACGCCTTGGAAGGGAGGGCCAGGGCCAGCCGGGCAAGAGACTGCCCGCCGATGGCGCTCGCCTGGGCCTGGCAGATGAGCCACACAGACCACGTATTGCTTGCTGTGGAGGAATTGACGGCATCATGCGGGCAGAGATTATTTCTTGTGGCACCGAGCTGCTGCTCGGCCAGATCACCGATACCAATGCCACCTACCTGGCGCAGAGCCTGAGCGGTTTAGGGGTCGACCTCTACTTCGTCTCGCAGGTCGGGGACAACCTGGAGCGCATCGTCGAGACACTGCGCCGTGCCTGGGAACGCTCTGAGCTGATCATCATGACCGGTGGTCTCGGACCAACCGAAGACGACCTGACGCGCGAGGCTATCAGCGCACTTCTGGGAGAGAGCATGCAGGTTGACCCGGCCCTGGAGGCCGAGCTACGCGCCTGGTTTGCCGCCCGCGGCGTCCAGATGCCCGAACGCAACGTGAAGCAGGCCACCCTGATTCCTTCGGCCCGTCCCCTGCCCAACCCCCTGGGTACGGCCCCTGGCTGGTGGGTCGAGAAAGAGGGACACATCATTGTCGCCATGCCAGGGGTGCCACGCGAGATGCATCGGATGTGGGAGGCCGAAGTCATTCCGCGCCTGAGTCCCTATACTGGCGGTCTGATCTTCACGCGCATCTTACGCGTGATCGGCCTGGGAGAGTCGACGGTGGAGCAGCGTCTGGAGGCTTTCATTCATGCCAGCAACCCAACAGTAGCCACCTACGCTAAGAGCGATGCCGTGGATGTGCGCGTGACCGCCAAGGCCGCCAGCCGCCAGGAGGCTGAACGCCTGGTGAAGGAAACGGAGGCGCGCATTCGCGAAGTGCTGGGAGACTATATCTTCGGAGTTGATAGGGAGACGCTGCCGGGCGTAGTTGGCGCGATGCTGGCTCAACGGGGCCAGAGCCTGGCGGTCATGGAGGGCTTCACCGGGGGTCTACTCGCCAGTCTGATCACCGACGTACCCGGCAGCTCGCGGTACTTCCGCGGCGGCCTGGTAGCCTACAGCCGCGCCGTCGCCCTGGAGATGGGTCTCAGCCCAGCCCTGGTTGAGCAGGCCGGCCTGGTGAGCGAGGCGACGGCGCGTGCAATGGCACAGCTCGTCCGTCAGCGCCTGGGAGCCGACTACGGCATCGGCCTCACAGGCGTGGCTGGTCCCGAGCCGTTCGAGCAGAAACCCGCCGGCACTTTGGCCATGGCGATCGCTGGACCTGGCGGCTTCGTGACCTCCAGCGGCAGCGGCTGGCGCGGGAGCCGCGAGGACCAGAAATATCGCTCCGCCCTTGGCGCGCTGAATCTGCTTCGCCTTCATCTGCTGGGCATTAAAAAGGCCCAATAGCGGGTCAGGCCAGCCACCCAGCTCCCAGCCAGTGCCCTTCATGCCGCGCTACGGCAAGCCAGCGGTTTCAACTGGTTGTTGTGGCAGCTTGCCCCTTGTCAGGAGAGCAGCCCGAGTGCTATCATTACCACGCCCTGCACGTGCGCTCACCACAGAGGAGCAGGCCCGTTGCGGCCTGTCGGCGCGGGCTGCCAGCCAGCCAGCCAGTGCAGGGGTAGCCTTCACGACTCCCTCCCTCCGGCTGGGGGCCAGAACGAACGCCACCTTGCTAGCTGAAGTGATGCTGGTGCACTATGGAGAGATCCGGCCAGAAGACAACGGAGCTGCAGACAAAGGACCGCGCCACCCGCAGCAAATCGGCGCGGTCCCGTTTTCCTTTCCGTCTTAGCCGCTCGTCGCCCCTGATTCGGCTGCTGGCGGTACTCGGTCCCGGCCTGATTGCGGCGAACGCTGGCAATGACGCTGGGGGTATCGCTACCTATTCGGCGGCTGGGGCCAATTATGGCTACAACCTGCTGTGGGCCCTCTTCATCAGCAGCTTTTTTGTGGCCGTGATTCAGGAAATGTGCGCTCGCATGGGGGCGGTCACTGGCAAGGGCCTGGCCGATCTGATCCGCGAGGAGTTTGGCGTGCGCTGGACAGCCCTCGCTATGCTGGCACTGCTGATTGCCAATACGGGGATTACGATCTCGGAGTTTCTCGGGATTGGGGCCAGCGTACAGGTGCTGGCTCAGGATGTCCATACCCCCTGGCTCTACGTGACAGTACCGGTCTGTGGGCTGGTGCTATGGTGGCTGGTAATCAAAGGCTCCTATCGGCGCGTCGAGAAGGTCTTCATCGCCATGTCCCTTGGCTTCCTCTCCTACATCCCCGCCGCCTTCGTGGCGCATCCCGATTGGGGAAACATCGCCCATCAGAGCGTCTTTCCTGGCTTCCAGATGAGCAGCGACTATTTGCTGACAGCCGCCGCCCTGGTGGGCACCACCATCAGCCCCTACATGCTCTTCTATGTGCAGTCGGCTGTCGCTGATAAGGGTATCCATGCCGGCGAGTACATCTATGAGCAGATCGACGTCTACAGCGGAACGCTCTTCGCCACCATTATTTCTTTCTTTATCGTTGTCGCTACAGGGGCAACCCTTTTCGTCTCTCACCACCCGGTGAGCACGGCTCTGGATGCGGCTTTCGCCCTGCGCACCCTGGCTGGTCCCTACGCCTCGCTCCTCTTTAGCATCGGCCTCTTCGGGGCTTCTCTGCTGGCGGCGGCGGTGCTGCCGCTCTCAACAGCTTACGCGATCTGTGAAGCCTTCGGCTTTGAGCGCAGCCTCTCGCGTAGTTTCCGCGAGGCACCGGTCTTTCAGGGCCTCTTTACCGCCCTGATTGTGCTGGGTGTCCTGGTGACGCTGATCCCTGGTCTGCCCATCTTCCAGGTGTTGATCGTGCTCCAGGACATCAATACGGCCATGCTGCCAATTATTCTGGTCTTCATCATTCTGCTGGTTAACAACCGCCGCCTGATGGGCAAGTATAAAAACTCGCTGCTCTTCAATATCTTCGGGTGGGCAACCGTCCTGTTCGTCTCCGTCCTGACCCTGATCCTGCTGGCCGTGAATGTCTTACAGCTCTAGGTGCTGGCTGGCAGACTGGAAGAAAGTGACAGGTGATAGCGTGATCATTAAGTATCCTCGCGATCCCAGGCTGATCACCTTCCGTCGCGGTGGTACCCTCAGCGATACCGATCATCGCCTGCTTGCGCTCTGGGCCGCTACCTGCGCGGAGCACGTGCTGCCTTTTTTTGAGAAGGTAAGGCCCCAGGACCAGCGGCCGCGCCAGGCCATTGCCGCCGCCCGGTCCTGGGCGCGCGGGGAGCTAGCGATGATGGCGGCCCGGGCCTTGGGCGGGCAGGCGATGGGAGCGGCCAGAGAGCTGAGGGGAGCGGCCCGCTATGCGGCCTACGCTGCCGGTCAGGCTGGAGTCGTGGCCCATGTCGCCGATCACGCGCTGGGAGCGGCGGCTTACGCCCTCAGAGCCGTCCAGGCAGCCGCCCCGGCGGATCAGCAGGAGCAAGCCCGTCGCCGAGAGTGCCAATGGCAGCGCGAGCAGCTCCCGAGCGAGATCCGTGAACTCGTGCTTGATGATCAGCGCCTGCGCAACGATGTATGCTGGTACGTCTTTGACTGCTAACCCCTACCGTGCCCTTCAGGATGGGCGCGCGAGGACAATTATGGCCCGGCTCGCTTCCACTCTTTGGGCAGCTACCCTCGACTACCCGGTCCCCTGTCCCCAGGATGCCGCTCACGGCTCAAGCCGAGGGGCGATTGAGACAGAAGAATCTTTTCAGGCAAATTGGCACATATTTTCAGCCTTTTCGCACCGGCTGAGCGCTCGTGGCGGAGAGAACAGGCCAAGGCTCAGAAGAGAGATGGCCGTGGCCCGCTGGCCGACTCGCTCGTTTGCGGGTTCTGACCTGACAGCTTCCCTTTTCTCTTCCCGAGAGATCGACAGCATTGACAGCAAACGAGGCTTACTAGCACACGTGTGCTAGAATAGTATTACATCGGTGCAGCCTGAAAAGGAGGAGAGAGGTCAGCAGCATGGAGCAAGATCCAGGCCAGGTCTATAGCTATGCACCCCAGAGCGGGCCCGACTCGCTCGAAAGGGCCTTCGACTATACCCACCCCGACTTCTACCGCCTCCCGCCTGGTCCGCCTTCCGACCCGTTTGCCGCCACAGGGGCGGAGCAAGCAGCAGAGCTGCAGCCCTACCGCGGCCCGCAGGATGTGACGCGCTATATCTCCGCGGGGGATCAGGCCGACGGCGCGGCTACGGCGGCAGAAGGACAGCCACGGGTCCCTACTACTACCACTACCGGTCTCAAAGGGAAAAAGGGTCTGGCCGGCCTGGGCGGCAGCCTGGCGGCTCTCGCGGCACTGCTCCTCAAGTTTCAGTGGCTCGGCTGGTTACTCAAGTTTGGCTGGGCCGGCATCTCAGCGCTCGTCTCGCTGGCTTTCTATGCCATGATCTTCGGCTGGGCCTTCGGCCTGGGAATCGTGGTCATGCTCTTCGTGCACGAGCTGGGACACGCCCTTGTCATCAAGGCCAAGGGTATCCCTCTGGGAGGAATGATCTTCATTCCTCTGTTGGGCGCGGCTGTGCTGATGAAGCGCCATCCCCGCAATGCCCGCGACGATGCCGAGATCGGCATTGCGGGGCCGCTGGCCGGAGGGCTTGGCTCCGCCGCCTGTCTGCTGGTAGCCTGGTTTCACCCGGCGGGTGTCTGGGCGCCGCTGGCCTACTTCGGCTTCTTTATCAACCTGTTGAATTTGATCCCGGCTCCGATGCTGGACGGAGGGCGCGTCATAAAAGCGGTTGACCGCCGCCTCTGCCTGGTTGGCCTGCTGCTCTTGCTGGCCTACGAGATCTGGCTCTGGCTCAATAACGATGAGATCTCTCTCTGGCTACTCCTCTTGCTGGCGCTCGGCGTCGCCTCCCTCTGGATCCAGCGCGGAGAGGAGGCCAGCCGTCCGCACCATTACTACGAGGTCCCCCTGCGCTTCCGCGTCGCAATTGCCGTGGTCTACTTCGGGCTGATTATCCTGCTCTCCCTTGGGATGGCGCTCTCACGCAGCCTGATCATCCCCTACAGCCTCTAAAGGCTTACCCGGCGAGCTAGCTGCTCCCTCCCTCAAGCCAGAACATCGCCAGTTCAACGCTCCGAAGAGCGTGGCGGCAGCGAACGGGCGTTCCTGGTCCCTTTGGGAAGCGCGATATCAGCCGCGTGCAGGCTGGTGACGCAGGAGAAGGAAGGGCGCAGGGAAGCATCGCCGCAGCGGCGCGCTCGGGCCTGCTGCTCCTTCTTGAGACGACGCTCCAGGGCCACAACTCTTTCACTGGCCTCTTCATGAGAAAATTGCTCCATGCTGGTTCCTCCTTTCTGCCCTGCCCGGTCCACAAACTTCTGCCTCGTCCCAGGAGACAAGCAGACAAGCGCGGCGGCTCAGGCGACGTACAGGGCTTTCGAGACTGTCAGAGAGAGTCACTATCGACTATCAGTGAATGAAAAACTGTGACCTGTAGAACAGGCAGTCTGACGAGCTGGCACCTCGCCAACTGGCGGGCAGTTAGCTGGAGGCCGTGCGACTGCGCACTTCAACGCCGGCCAGGCGCTCCAGCACCTTGAGCAAGGCGGTATAGTCTTCCCGGCCATAGCCTTCGGCCCGGGCCATCTCGTAGAGCTGGCGCGCCAGTCCCGTCAACGGCAGGGGCGTCTGATACTGGGCTCCCAGTTCCAGAGCCAGGTTAAGATCTTTCTGCAACAGATCGGTCATAAAGCCGGGCTGGAAGCTCCCCGTAAAGGCGCGCATCGGAAATTGATTGGCAAGCTGCCAGTTGGCGCCGGTACTGACGTTGATAATGTTGGCCATCAGCTCCACGTCTGCGCCGGCTTTCACTCCCAGTACAAGGGCCTCGGCGGTAGCCGCGGCAATCACTCCGGCCAGCATGTTGTTGACCAGCTTGACGACCTCGCCAGCTCCCGAGGGGCCGACATAGAAGATGCGCTCGGCCTTGCCCATCGCCTCCAACAATGGACGGACTCGCTCAAAGACGGCTCGCTCTCCTCCGACCATAATGGCCAGGGTGCCGGCGATCGCTCCCTGCGACCCTCCACTGACGGGCGCATCCAGAAAATAAACGCCTCGCTCGCTAGCGAGTTGTGCCAGGCGGCGGCTCGTTGCGGGCGCGATAGTGCTCATATCGATGATGATCAACCCCGGCTGCGCCCCCTCCAGAATGCCCTCGGGACCGGCAACCAGGTGCTCAACATCCTGCGAGGTGGGCACCATCGTGATGACTACCTCTCTCTCCGCCGCCAGTTCACGCGGCGAGGGAAGAAGCCTGGCCCCCGCTCGAAGCACTTCCTGGACACCCGGCTTCTCAGGATGACGAGCATAGACCGCGACCTCGTGCCCGGCCTTGAGCAGATTGAGCGTCATCGGACGCCCCATTGTCCCAATCCCTATGAAGCCGACCTTCATCTTAGATACCACGTCCTTTCTCCGTCAATCGATACAGCTTCGCTCTTGCCCGGCTCTCCGTTCTCCGTCCTTCGACCTCCACCACCAGGCTCACCACGATCCCGCCTTCTTCAAGCCTCTTGCTGGGCTGCCGCGCCGGCCTCCTGGCGGCCCGCCTCTACCTCAACAACGACTGCCCCGCCCTGGACGACGTCGCCTTCGTGGTAATAGATACGCCGGACCAGACCATCGTAAGGAGCCGTGATGGCATGCTCCATTTTCATGGCGCTCAGGATGACCAGCACCTGGCGCTGTTTGACGGGCTGGCCTTCCCTGACCTGCACCTTGACAACCGTGCCAGCCATTGGGGCCGTCAGGCTCTGGCCTCCACTTTGGCTGCTTCCTCGCAGGCTGCTCTCAATGGCTGGCGGCTGCGCCCGCAGCAGGCGATAGAGCCGCCCCCGCAGCATGACCTGCGTCTCTCCTGTCAGGCGCAGCAGTTGTACACGCTCACAGCGCTCTCCACGCCAGAGGGCGAGCGCCCCATCGGGCGCCGGCTGTGGCCGCACCTCCTCCGCTCCCCCTCCATCGATCTGGACACGCCAGCATCCCCCACGGCCAGGGAGATACTCAAGACGAACCTGATGTTCTTCTCCTTCGTAGCGGTAGCGCAACAGCCGCCCTTCACCGCTCAGGCGCCAGGGACCAAGGCGCCGCCAGGGATTGCGCTCGGTGCGCTCTTCGTGGAGCACCTCAGCCAGAGCCGCCGCGCACAAGGCCGGCGCTAGCGCCTTTGGCTCACGCAGGATCTCAGGCTCCAGTAGCCGCTGCTCTTCCAAAAAACCGGTGGAAGTGAGACCCTCGCGGAAGGCCGCGTTCTCGGTAATGGCATGCAGCAAGGCGCTGTTCGTCTTGACCCCGAAGACCGCTAGCTCCTCCAGCAGGGTCCGCATGCGCGCGATACTGACCTCACGCTCCTCACCATAGGTGATCAGCTTGGCCAGCATCGGATCGTAGAACTGGCTGACCTCAGAGCCGCCTTCTACGCCGCTATCGATGCGCAGGCCGGGCCGCTGGGGGACAACGAAGCGCAGAACGGTGCCTGTGGAGGGAAGAAATTGCTGCTCAGGATCTTCCGCATAGAGGCGCATTTCGAGGGCATGGCCGCGCGCGACCAGCTCTTCCTGGCGTAGCCGCAGCGGCTCGCCAGCGGCGATCAGAATCTGCTGGCGCACCAGGTCGAGACCCATGACCAGCTCGGTAATCGGGTGCTCGACCTGCAGGCGGGTGTTCATCTCCAGAAAATAGAAGTGCTGATCACGATCAAGCAAGAATTCCAGGGTGCCAGCGTTGACGTAGCCGGCAGCCCGCGCGATGCGTACGGCGGCTTCACCCATCTGGGCCCGCAGGGCCGGCGTCAGAGCTGGCGATGGACTCTCCTCGACGATCTTTTGATGGCGGCGCTGGATGGAACACTCGCGCTCGCCCAGGTGGACCACCTGCCCATAGGCATCGGCCAGGACCTGGAACTCGATGTGTCGCGGCTGCACGAGCAAGCGCTCAAGGAAGAGCGTACCATCGCCAAAGGCCGCCAGGGCCTCGCGTCGAGCCCCCTCCAGTTGAGCCGCGAAGTCGTCCAGCGAGTGAACTACCCGCATGCCCTTTCCCCCACCGCCGGCCGCCGCCTTAATCAAGAGGGGGACCCCGATGCGCTCTGCCTCCTGCAACAGGCGCTGAGGATCCTGCTCCGAACCATCGTAGCCCGGCACGGTCGGCACACCGACCTGCTGGGCCACCCGACGGGCCGCGATCTTCGACCCCATGAGGCGCATGGCGGCCGCAGGGGGGCCAATGAAGACCAGCCCCGCCGCCTGACAGGCCTCAGCGAAAGCCGGATTTTCCGAGAGGAAACCATAACCGGGATGAATGGCCTCGGCGCCGGCCTGACGGGCCACGTCGATAATGGCCTCAATGCGCAGATAGCTCTCGCTGGCGGGCGCCGGACCGATCAGATACGCTTCGTCGGCCTCGTAGACGTGTGGCGCCTGGCGATCAGCCTCCGAGTAGACTGCCACGGTGCGAATGCCCATCGCCCGGCAGGTGGCGATGATGCGGCGCGCGATCTCTCCCCGATTGGCGATCAAAATCTTCTTGAACATCTCAGTCGACCACCCAGCTCGCTTTGCGCTTCTCCAGGAAGGCGCGCAGACCCTCCTGCCCCTCAGCACTCGCCCGCAGGTCGGCAATAAGATTGGCAGTATAGGCCCGCGCCTCCTCACGGGTCAGCGAGCCAACGCGAGTGGCCAGTTGCTTGCAGGCACGCAAGGCGCGCGGCCCACCACGCAGCAGATTGCGCAGCGCCTGCTCTACCGCCGCGTCCAGCTCCTGGGAGGCCACCACCACATGCACCAGCCCCAGCTCGCGGGCCCGCGCCGCCGTAAACTGCTCTCCCGTGACAAAGAGCGCTCGCGCCTGGCCCTCCCCGATCTTGCGCACGACATAAGGAGCAATCACCGCGGGGGCAATCCCCAGACGCACCTCGCTAAAGGCAAAGCGCGCCGTCTCGACCGCAATCGCCAGATCGCAGGAGGCAATCAGGCCCAGCCCCCCACCGAGCGCCGTCCCATTGACGCGGGCTACCACCGGACAGGGGAAAGAAGCAACCGTCTCAAAGAGGTCGGCCAACCGCAAAGCCTCGGCCACATTCTCCTCGCGGCTCACATTCACCGCCTGCTGCATCATCTGAATATCAGCCCCGGCGCTAAACGAGGCACCCGCGCCGGTCAGGACCACAACCTGCAGCCGCTCATCGTCGCCTAAAGCAGTGAAAGCAGCCTGTAACTCCTCAATCAACTGCCTGTTAAAAGCATTGTGGACCTCAGGGCGCCGCATGGTCAGCGTCGCCACCCGGTCCTGAAAGCTGCGTTCGACACTGAGTAGGGTGTACTCCATTGTGCCAATCCCTAACACAAACTCAGCTGCACGTCGGGCGAAAGCCGCCCAGGCAGTTCGCCCGCCAGCCATCGGCCTCCAGACTCTTCAGAAGCCAACGGCTACCGCAGCCCTTCACTTGCCTATTGCTTTTGATTATACCATCCCTCTGCCAGCCACAGCCCTCCCCCTCAAGCCCTCCCTGCGCCTGCCCTGTTCCGTCAAAGCCAGCGCAGGCGCCGAAAGATCAACAGCAAGAGCAAGGAGACCAGGCCCATCAGGATCAGGGCCAGAGGGTAGCCATAGGTCCAGTGCAGCTCTGGCATGTTCTCAAAGTTCATGCCCCAGATACCTGCCAGCAGGGCATCGACCATCAGAATAATCGAGGCCGCCGTCAGCGTGCGCATCGTCTTATTGAGGTCGTTCGAGACGATGGAGAGATTAGCATCCATCGTCGAGCTGAGCTGATCGCGATAGAGATCAACGGTATCGGCGACGCGCATAATGTGGTCATAGACATCACGGAAGTAAAGCAGGGCATGCTCGTTGAAAAGCGGATTATCGCGATTCGTAAGCACATTGAGCACGTCGCGTTCGGGGCCAGCGATGCGGCGCAGAGTCAGAAAGCGCTTCTTGAGAGCCAGCAATTCCTGAGTAAAGGAGCGCTGGCGCAGCTCGCCTTCGAAGAGGCGGTCCTCCAGAGCCTCGGCCTGCTCGACCATGGCGTCCAGCACGGGGAAATACTGATCGACGATCGTATCAAGGAGCGAGTAGAGCAGCACAATGACCCCGCCCTCAAGCTGGCGCACGTTGCGCGTCCAGCGCTGCTCGGTCTCCTCCAGCTCGGGGATCGGATCGCTATGGACCGTGATCAGGTAGCGCTCTCCCAGAAAGATCGACAGCTCACAGACCTGGAGGTGGTCCGTGGACGGCTCCGCCCGCACCGTATAAAAGACGAGCAGGTAGAAGCTATCATACTCCTCGATTTTGGGGCGCTGATGCTTGTGGCTGGCATCCTCGACCGCCAGCGGGTGCAGGTGAAAGGCTGCCCCCACGCGCTGCAGCTCCTCCTGACTGGGATTGGCCAGGTCCAGCCAGAGAACGGTCTGCGGCTCGGCCAGGGCCTGTTGGGCCTCGGCCAGGGAGGTGACGCGCTGAAAGCAATGCTCCTGGGCATTGCAACGCAGTGCCTTCAACATCGAGATGGGCCGCTCCTTCTTCTCAGCTCAGCTCAGCTCGCGGGCCGGTGGGAGCCAGCGGCAGGGCCTTGCCCGCCCCGGACGGGGGCCGGAGGGGCCTGATCCGGCCTGGCTCGCCAAACCAGCGCGAGCCACCCTACATGCGGAAGACCCCAAAGGGCGTCTCAGGCATGGGAGCATTGAGCGAGGCCGCGATCCCCAAAGCCAGCACCGTGCGGGTCTCACAGGGATCGATAATGCCATCGTCCCACAGACGGGCCGTGCTATAGTACGGGTTGCCCTCCCGCTCATACTTCTCCAGAATCGGCTGTTTAAAAGCCGCCTCCTCTGCCTCCGTCATGGTCTTTCCGCGCGCCGCCAGATTCTCCTTGCGGATCGTCGCCAGCACACTCGCCGCCTGCTCGCCGCCCATCACAGAGATGCGGGCATTGGGCCACATCCAGAGCTGGCGCGGTGAATAGGCGCGCCCGCACATCGCGTAGTTGCCCGCTCCAAACGAGCCGCCGATAATGACAGTGAAGCGCGGAACCGGGGCATTGGCGACCGCCATAACCATCTTGGCCCCATCTTTGGCGATGCCGCCGCTCTCGTACTGGCGGCCCACCATAAAGCCTGTGATATTTTGCAAAAAGACCAGCGGGATCTGGCGCTGGGCGCACAGCTCAATAAAATGGGTAGCCTTGAGAGCGCTCTCCGAGAAAAGCACCCCATTATTGGCGATAATCCCCACCGGATAGCCCATCAGGCGCGCGAAACCGCAGACGATAGTCGTTCCATACAGCTCCTTGAACTCATGGAAGCGGCTGCCATCCACCAGGCGAGCAATCACCTCGCGCACGTCGTAGCTTTTGCGATAATCGCGCGGCACAATGCCGTAGATCTCTTCGGGATCGTAGCGCGGCGGCTCCGGCTCGGCTATCTCCCAGGGAATGTACTTGCGCCGCTGCAGATTGGCCACGATGCTGCGACAGAGGGCGAGGGCGTGCTCATCGTTGAGGGCATAGTGGTCGGCTACCCCGGAGACGCGGCAGTGGACATCGGCCCCACCCAGCTCCTCGGCGCTGACCTCCTCGCCGGTGGCCGCCTTGACAAGCGGTGGTCCCCCCAGAAAGATCGTTCCCGTCCCACGCACAATGATCGTCTCATCACTCATCGCCGGCACGTAGGCCCCGCCCGCCGTGCAGGAACCCATCACCACGGCGATCTGCGGAATACGCTGGCTCGACATGCGCGCCTGATTGTAGAAGATTCGCCCAAAGTGGTCGCGATCGGGAAAGACCTCCGCCTGCAGTGGCAAAAAAGCCCCACCAGAGTCGACAAGATAGATACAGGGAAGGCGGTTTTGCTCGGCAATCTCCTGGGCGCGCAGATGCTTCTTGACCGTCATGGGGTAATAGGTCCCTCCCTTGACGGTAGCATCGTTGGCGATGATCATGCACTCCTGGCCCTCGACCACCCCAATGCCCGTCACAATTCCCGCCGAGGGCGCCTCGTTGTCATACATATCCCAGGCGGCCAGCGGACTCAGCTCCAGAAACGGGGTGTCGGGATCACAGAGCAAACGAATGCGCTCACGGACAAGCAGCTTGTTACGCTGGCGATGACGAGCTACGGCCTCGGCGCCTCCGCCCTGCTGCACCTGCTGCAGACGCTCCTTCAGCTCGGCCACAAGCTGACGGAAATAACGCGCATTTTCCTGAAACTCAGGACTGCTGCGGTCGACATGCGTTTCGAGGACTCGCATGGGCGTTCGCTCTCTTCCTCTCTGAAGAAATCACTGCCATTGTGGCATGCGGCCTTTCGCTTCGTCAAGATGTTCCTCCATGGAAGAACGCTCTACCAGCTCAGTAAAAGAGAGCGCCCGAGCCACGAAAGGCGGTTCAGAGAGTGGGAGAGCAGCCCAGGTCGGAGGCGCCCTTCGAGGCTAGTCAACTCGCCGGGCAAGCACCCCATCGATCTGCGCAAGCAGCCGTCCGGCGGGGACAAAGCCATAGTTGACAGCCTGGGCTTTGCCCTGCCCATCCAGCACAACGGTTGTCGGCAGGGTGAGAACGCGATAGCGAGCCGTCAACTGGGGCTGAGTCGGCGCATCGATCTCGATCACCCTGACCAGCTCACCGCGAGCCGCCTCCACCTGGCGCAGCGCCGGCTTCTGCAAGCGATGGCATTGCTGACATTCGGCGCTACTGAAAAGCAAAATGCGCACCGGCGCCGTGGAAGCCGCCGCCTCAGCTTCCGCCGCGAGGCCGAGGGCCGGCGCCGCCAGAGCCGCCCGACGCTGCCGCTCCACAAAGCGCCGTCCGAGCACAATTAAAGCCCACAACAGGGCGGCCAGCCCAACTAACAAGGCCGCCCGCCAGAGCATCACATTCATCATCTTCCTGCAGTCCTTGATGGGCCAGGGCTGTCCACCCCTGGCCCTACGCTAGCCCCCCGTTTTACCTTACACCCCGCCAGTGAAAGCCCCCTTCGTAGCGCACACGAGGGACCACACCAAGCTTCCCCAGATAATAGTAGACCAGGCAGCCGGCGCAGAACCCAACCGTGAGATTGACAAAGGAGAGGACAAAAACCAGCAGGTCCAGCGCCCACCCCAGGACTGAGGCGGAGGTCAGCAGAAGGAGCAGCCCGGCGGCCAGCAAAAGCGTGGCTCCCACCCCCTGGGCGAAACGGTGCGGGGCCGGGTCATCTTCAACCAGACGGGGCTTCACCAGACCACTGGCAACCAGGACATGGCGATAGAGCAGAGCAAAGGGACCAGCCGCCGGCCAGAGAGCACTCCAGGCCAGCAGTAGCCCGGTGACCAGCACTAGCGGCGGCCAGCTCAACAGAAAGGCCAGAGCCGTCAAGACGACAACACTGCCCTGCGAAAACTTAGCCAGGCGCGTATCTACTCGCAACTCACTTGCCGATATGGCTTCCACGACGGTTCCTCCTCCAGTCCAGAGCGGGCCAGCACTCAACACGCGGCGAGGGAGAGGGAGGCCCCCCAACCAGCTTACCCCTCTCTGGACAAGATGATAACATAGTGTATCTATTTAGTAAACAACCACAACTGGCTTTCAGCTATTCCCCGCCTCCCGCCAAAGCGGCCTGCAAAACCCTGGACTTCAGCGGCAGAGGGTCGTCACCGTAGTGCCACCATTCAGACCTGAGCAAGGCTTGACCCTGCTTCCCTCTTGACAGGGCCGACAAGAAAAGGTATCCTGTTTTCGGACAGCTACAGACAAGGTGTCATGCTGCGACTTTCTCCAGCTCTCCAAGCGTGCAAGAGCGGCAGGGCAGGCAGTAAGCCGGCCAGGCCGGGATGAGTCAGGCAGGCAAAGGCGTCGAGAGCGGCGGACACCGCGTCTGATCGGCTGCGTCTCTCTTCTCTTGACTTTCGGGTGTGGCCAAGCGGTAAGGCAGCGGACTTTGGATCCGCGATCCCAGGTTCGAATCCTGGCACCCGAACCATTGCCGCGCTGCTCCCCGCCGATGGGAGCAGCGGCTGGTCCCTTCCGACCAGCAGCGAAGGTGAGCTGATCGTCTTCTTGACTGTGCTTGCCCAGGCAGCAAGCGAGGAAAAGGGGGAGTTTATTTCTTTCCCATGCACTGAGCGGGAGGGCCGCGGACCCTTTGCAGCTCAGCCCGGCGGTTCGTGACGCAGGGGCACGCGCTGCCGAGGAGATAGCTCTACAACAAGAGGTTCTGTGAATTCGACAATGAAGACCTATGCGACCGTGGTCCTTGCGGCGGGCAAGGGCACGCGGATGCGTTCCGCTATTCCCAAGGTGCTTCATCCGCTGGCCGGGCTGCCGATGTTAGGCCACGTGCTCAACGCCGTGGAAGCCATCCCTCTCACCTCTGCCTTTGCTCCGCTGGCAGCCACCACCACCGCCCACCGCCCGATCGTCGTCGTCGGCTGCGAGGCCGCCCAGATCCAGACCGCCTTTGGCGAGCGCTGCTACTATGCCATGCAGACCGAGCAACTGGGGACCGGCCACGCCGTCCTGGCCGCCCGAGAGGCGGTCGATGCTCTGGATCCTCCTCCCGAGACGGTGCTTGTCTGCTACGGCGATACCCCCCTCATCAGCGCCGAGATGCTGGCTCGCGTCCTGGTCCGGCACCTGGAGAGCCAGGCCGCCGTCACCTTCCTGACGGCCATCACGGAGCTGCCTTCGGATTTCGGGCGCGTGGTTCGCGATGCCTCGGGCGCCGTCGTAGAGATCGTTGAGGTCAAACGCGCCACCGAAGAGCAGAAGCGCATCAAAGAGGTCAACTCAGGAGTCTACTGCTTCGAGCGCCGCTGGCTCTGGGAAACTTTGCCTCGACTCGCGCGTAATCCTTTTAGTGGCGAGTACTACCTCACCGATCTGGTGGCGATGGCCCGCTCGCAGGGACGCCCCATTGCCACGGTGACCGGCGCCCTGGAGGAAACGGTGGGCGTCAACGACCGCGTGCAGCTCGCAGCGGCGGAGCAGATCTTGCGGCGCCGCATCCTGGAGCGCCACATGTATGCGGGCGTGACGATCGTTGATCCCGCGGCTACCTATATCGATGCCGAGGTCTCCATCGGACCCGATACGGTGATCTTGCCCGGCACCATGATCACTGGCCGGACACAAATCGGCTCCGGCTGCCGTATCGGCCCCGGCACGACCATCGAGTCGTCGCTGATCGGGAACCGCTGTATTATTCGCAATTCGGCTCTCGAAGAGGCTATTCTCGAAGACGACGTACGAATCGGTCCCTTCAGCCATTGCCGCCCCGGCGCCCATCTGGCTCGTGGCGTGCGTATGGGGAACTTTGGTGAGGTGAAGAACTCGTATATCGGTGCGGAAACCGACATGCATCACTTCAGCTACATCGGTGATGCCACTGTCGGGGCACATGTCAACATCGGTGCGGGCACAGTGACGTCCAATTATAGCGGGATCACGCGCCAGAAGTACCGCACAGTCATCGAGGATGGCGCCTTCATCGGCTGCGATACGATCATTGTGCCGCCCGTGACTATCGGGGAGGGCGCCATGACCGGCGCCAACGCCGTGGTCAACCGCGACGTGCCTCCCCATGCGCTGGTGGTTGGTGTGCCCGCCCGTCTGCTGCGCATGCTCGATCCCGCGGGAGCAGCAGAACAGGCCTCCTCAGACGCGGAAGGAGGCAAAAAGGAGTAACTACGACTATGGACGCCGATGGCATACCCCTTGTCAGGATTGCCGCCGCTCTTAGCCTCTCTCTCCCCCAGCTCGACGGCGTGGCCTGGCTCCAGCTGGTCATTCTGGCCATTGCTCTGATTCTGTGCGCCACCGCCTCCGCCGCCGAAACCGCGCTGACCTCCGTCAGCCGCATCAAGCTGAAAAACCTCGTCGAGGAGGGCGATCCCCAGGCCGCCGAGTTGGAGCGCCTGCTGGCCCACCCGAATACGTTCCTCTCGACGATCCTGGTGGTCAACAGTATCGCTGTGATCGTGGCCTCGAGTATGGCTACGGTCCTGGCCCTCCGCTTCTCGGCTACCTGGGGCGAGCTGATCGCAACTGTGCTCATCTCGCTGATCGTCCTGATCTTCTGTGAGATTACGCCGAAAACCGCCGCCGTTCAAAACCCCCTGCGCTGGGCACGCGCCCTCAGCGGCTTCGTGCGCTTTGCCGCCTGGCTGCTAAGGCCGCTCGTCTGGCTGCTCGGCGTGATCACATCTTCTCTGGCAAGCCTGCTCGGCGGCGAGCTGAAGCACGCCGGCCCCTTCGTGACGGAGGAAGAGCTGCGCCTGTTGGTCTCAGTCGGCGAGCAGGAGGGCGTGCTCGAAGAAGAGGAGAAGGAGATGATCCACAGCATCTTCGAGTTCGCCGATACTCCGGTGCGCGAGGTGATGGTGCCTCGCATTGATATGATCACCCTCGAGGCCGAGACAACCGTCGATCAGGCCGTCGATGTGGCCCTGCAGGGCGGCCTCTCCCGTATCCCCGTCTATGAGGGATCGCTCGACAATATCCTGGGCATCCTCTATACAAAGGACCTCCTCAAGGAGCTGCGCCAGGGCCACCATAGCCGCCTGGTCCGCGAGCTGGTGCGCCCGGCCTACTTCGTGCCGGAAACAAAGAAGCTCGATGACCTGCTGCGCGAGATCCGCCAGCGCCGCACCCATATGGCTATCGTGGTCGATGAGTACGGCTCGGTCGCTGGCCTGGTGACGATCGAGGACCTGATGGAGGAGATCGTCGGCGATATCAAGGATGAGTACGATCGCGAAGAGAACCTCTACGAACGCATTAGCGATTCAGAGTATATCGTCGATGCAAAGATGAATATCGACGATTTCAACGAGCTGATGGGCACGAAGCTTGACAACGAGGACTATGAGACGCTCGGCGGCTTCCTCTACGCTCAGCTCGACAAGATTCCGGTGGCCGGCGATACAATTACCTATGGGGACTTGAACCTGACTGTGCTGGCGACCCGCGGGCGGCGCATTACTAAGGTGCGAGTGCTGCGCCTGAATAGTCCAAACGCGGCGGAGCCTCTAGCGGCCCCCGCGGAACAATCCCAGTTGCCAGGCTCACCAGCCTCAGCAGTGCAGGCTCCTGTGGCGGGCAGCGCCGAGAAGAAGCGCGCCAGCGCGCCAGCCAAACAGTCAATGGCTCAATCTCCTGTCATGAGGGAGGCGACCAACCTCTCCTGAGCGCGGGGGGAGCGCTAGCCCGGCGACCCCGGGCCGGCCCTCTGGCCACCGCCCGGCCCGGGCAGATTCCGGTACGAGAGGCGAGAGGCGGAGCCTCTCCTGGCCGGGAGAGGCTTTGGTCTGGCAAAGGCCAGGACCTGGCGCGCCAGGGTCGCCTCGTCTCTTTGCTCGTTTGTTCGTTAAAGCCATAATCTACCTTCGTTGGCGAAAGGAGCAAGCGGCCGTTACCCTGACCTGCCCGCGAGCCGACAGAGCGTGCTTGCCCTGGCACGCCAGGCCGTCTCTGGCTGGCAGATCGGGGAGAAGCCGCGCAGAGCGATGAAGCTTGATCTCTCTACCCTGCCGCGTCAGGTGCGTGTGGTCGAAGTCGGACCGCGCGACGGCCTGCAGAACGAAAAAGTGCGCGTTCCTACCGAGCAGAAGATCCAGTTTATTCGCCTGCTTGCCGAGGCAGGCTACTCGGAGATCGAGGTGACCTCGTTTGTCAGTCCACGGGCGGTCCCGCAGCTGAGCGACGCCAGCGAGGTCATGGCCGGCCTGGGCGACCTGTCAGCGAGGCTGCGCTTGACGGCCCTGGTGCCCAATCTCAAGGGTATGGAGCGGGCCTTGACGGCGGGGCTGCGCTCGGTGGCGGTCTTTACTGCGGCCAGCGATAGTTTCACGCGGCACAATATCAACGCCACCGTGGCCGAAAGTCTGGCCCAGTTCCGCCCTGTTCTGGCCCTGGCCCAGCGCGAAGGGGTGCGCGTACGAGGATATATCTCGACGGTCTTCGGCTGCCCCTACGAGGGGCGAGTTGATCCGCGGCGCGTGCTGGCGGTAGCATTGGAGCTGCTGGAGATGGGCGTCGCCGAGCTGTCGCTGGGCGATACGATTGGCGTGGCTACCCCCAACCAGGTGGTCGAGGTTCTGGAGCTGCTGACGACGGAAGGGGGCATCCCTCTCGAGCGCCTGGCCGTGCACTTCCATGATACGCGCGGCACAGCCCTGGCCAATGTCCTGGCCGCTCTCCAGATGGGAGTGAGCTGCGTGGATTCCTCCGCTGGCGGCCTTGGTGGCTGTCCCTATGCGCCCGGCGCCAGCGGCAATCTGGCCAGCGAGGACCTGCTCTACCTCCTCCACGGCATGGGCATCCAGACGGGGATCTCCCTCGAACAGGTGGTCAAGGCCACACGCTTCATCGCCGCCGTTCTCGATCATCCACCGACGAGCAAATATTACCTTGCTGCTATTGCTCAGACTCCCTGCAGCACGAGCTAGTTGACTGCCCCTTCCTCCTTTTCTAAAATAGACACCTGTATCGATGGCTGCTCCCATCGACCGGTTGTTGTCTTGTTTTGAGGAAGGAGCACGTTAATGGTTCGATTGTTCCTGTGGCTCTACCGCTTTGTCTCCAAGAGGGAGAAGCCGCTGTTGCAGCTTCTCGTGGGGATCCTGTTGATCCCCGCCGGGGCCCTGGTAGCTTACGCTGCCTGTAGCGGCGAATATATCTATCCCTATTGGGTGATCTCGGGGGGAGGGCTGGCCTTCTTCGGCATCGCGCTGGTGCTCAAAGGGCTGATCATTTTGCTGGGCCGGAGGCGCAGCAGCCCGGCGGCCGCCGCTCCATCGGGCGTATCGCTGCCAGTCGCTGGGGCTGGGCTAGAGGCGAGTCCGAGCCTGGCTGGTCAGGCTTTCTTCGCCCCGCCCTATTCCTCCGCTCAGCCCGCAGGCGGGCAGCAGATGCCGGCTGGGCCACTCTTCACTGGCGGGTCCCTCTCTTCTGCAGGGCCGACTGCCGGAGTTCCTTACGGGGGCGCTGCCGCACTGCCAAACGGGCAGCAATCAGTCGCTCCGCCGCCGCAGTTGTCCTGGTGGGGAGGCATGCCCTGGTCGGCGGGGCAGATGGGCTATCCGGGCTACCAATACCCAGGCCCCCAGCCACAGGCGGGGCGCGAGGCCCAGCCTCAGCGACCGCCAGAGGTTTCCTCGCGCTAGGACCAGGCGCGCGGTATGGAGGTCGGGGTGGTCCTCTTAGCTCTGTCTATCTCCTCGCCTGCAGTTTGTGGCCGATCCGTCGTTCCGCGTTTTAGCTCTCTGCCTCAAGGTCAAAGTTCGCCCTTTAGTGATTTAGCGCTCTCTTAGCAGGATGCAAAGAGTGAGCGGCGAGCAAGGGACGTCTGGTCGCCTGCTGGTCTGCCGAAAGCAGCAGCGGCTCCCTGTCCGGCGCTGGTTCCGGTGCAAGAAGTACCTGCCATCGCCAAGGCGACCTATCAGGATAGCAGCCACCCGAGAGGGGCCTCAGTCAGGACAACGCCGTCTTCGCCTGGTTTTCCCGCTCTACCCTTGCCCGCTCGCTGGCTATCTTCTGACTTTGAACAGCCTCGGCCCTCTGACTCTCGCCTGCCAGTCAGAACGTGCGGGAAGGGCAGTGGTCGGCCGAGATCTCCCTTCAATCCCTTCGTCAGATCCTGAACCCCATCGGCGCAGTGGTAGCGTCTTTCCCTCCGACTCCCTGGGCGGCTTCCTTTCACTCGAAGTGACCGGCCTCGTGGATGCCTCCGCCAGCCTTCCCCGTCAGGGCTGACCCTGCAGATATTGGAGGGCCCGAATCAGCTGACTATCGCCGCTCTTGAGGATCTGCTCATAGGTCAGATGGTCGCGGTTCTCCGCGGCCGGTGTCAGAGGGCTTTGTCCGGCCTTGAGCGAGACCACGATATTGGGCTGGATGCCATTCTGACGAATGAAGTGACCATCGGGCGTCAGCCACTCCGCTGTCCCGAGCAGTAGCTCGGAGCCATCAGAGAGCGGGAACTGCTCCAGTACCGTGCCTGTACCATAGGTGCGCGTGCCAATAATGGTCGCCCGGTGGTTGTCTTGAAAGGCTCCCGAGACGATCTCAGCCGCGCTGGCCGTCCCGTTGTCGACAAGCACCACCAGAGGGATCCTGGCATCGACCACATGCCCCGTCACCTGGTAGGGCGTACGCCTCCCCGAGCTATCTTGCTCCACAAAGACGGTGCCGCTGGCCTGAAACTCGCTGACGGTATTGATGGCCTCCTCGACCAGACCACCCGGATTGCCGCGGAGATCAAGCACAATGGCCCTGGCCCCCAGCTTCTTGGCCTGCTGGATGCTGCTGCGTAGCTGGTCGCTGACCCCATCGGCGAACTGAACGATCTGAATATGGGCGACATGAACCTCGGGAATGTAATGCAGAATGACATTGGGCACAGTGATCCTGGCCCGCTTGAGGTGGAAAGTCAGGGTCTGATTCGTGCTGGGGCGGCGCACGGTTAGCGAGACAGAGGTGCCCTCTTGTCCACGCAAGAGCGAGCTGATCGTTTCAAGGTCCTTGCCCTGCACGCTCTGACCATTGACCGAGAGGAGGATGTCGCCGGCTTTCAGACCGGCCTTCTCCGCTGGCGCCCCAGGGACCGTATCGCTGATGACCACCTGCTTGGTGGTCGGATCCTGCTGAATGTAGACGCCGATGCCAACCAGGGTCGGGCTGAGCGACTGATTAAAGGCTTGAACCTGGTCGGGCGAGAGGAAGCGCGTGTGTCCTTTATCGCCAAGGGTGTCGAGCATGGCCTGAATAGCGCTGTAGGCCATCTTCTGATAGTTGATCGCCTTGCGATCGACGTACTTCTGATCGACAATTGTCCAGGCCTGTTGGATCAGCTGGGCATATTTTTGCGATTGACTACTGGCGGGGAAGGAGCCGGAAGAGAAAAACTGGTGGCTAAACCAGCCGGCGATGAAAGCCAGAATGAGCAGCGCAGTCACGGTGACGGCGCGGCGGACGGCAATACGGCAACCAGGAGGAGCGGGTTGATCGGAAGGGGTGACGGGCGCACCGAGCGGGGGGGAAGCCTCCGGTTGCAGGCCGGAGAGGGGATCGGCCGCGTCTCCGGCTGCGAACGGCCTCCAACTGCGCCGCTCATCGTCTTCATACCAGCGCGGGTCATAATAGTTGCTCACCAGATTCCTCCCAAGAAAGCGTCTCTAGCTAGCTAGTTAGCAACCAAACACAGGTCAGAGACAGCAGGCAGGACAATCACAGACACAGGTCAGGTCGGACCCAATCACAGACACAGGTCAGGTCGGACCGCAGAGCAACTGGCGCATCCCAGCGGCCAGCGGGCGCGGCTTGTGAGCCAGCGGGATCGGTCCGGGTCCAGCCCGAGGCGAGGGAACCAGGCTGGGACTGGGCCTGGGGCTATTGGCACTGCAGCCAGCCGAGCCGTCGTGAGGCCCTTGAGGCCCACTACCTGTGGCAGACACGCCCGCTGGCGGATCAGAAGCAGGACAGGTTGCTCGCAGGCGGGGCAACACCGGCGGAATGAACTATCAAGACGGTCCTTCCCGTATGGTAGTCGCCTCGGCAGGAAAAGTCAACCGCTCATGCGACTGAAGAAGAAAAAGGACGTAGTTACTGAGAACTACGTCCTTTTACCTGCAGTGTCAGCAACCTAACGTTCTACAGGAGAAGAGCATCCGCTCCTGATAGCACAGGAGGGAGACGAAAAGCTATGGTTGAGACTGAGATTCCCCCACCTCTTGGCTCCCAGCAGCAGGAGCGGATGGGGAGGTTGGTGCCTGACTGCCAGCCACGGCTCCCGCCGTGGCCACCTGGCGTTTACCGGCGGGGGTAGGTGCCTGCTTCTTGGGCGGTTCCCACCCCGGCGCGCGCGAGACAATCATCGACATTACCCGGCCCTCCATGATGGGCGGGCGTTCGATGACCGCCGTTCCCTTTAGGGTCTCGGCAATGCTATCCAGCAGCCTACGGCCAATCTCTGGGTGGCGCAAGTCCGGTCCGCGGAACTGGACGCTGACCCGCACCTTATCGCCATCAGCTAAGAACTCCTGAATCTTGCGTGTTTTCACGCCGACATCGTGCTCATCGGTGCGAGGGCGCAGGCGAATCTCTTTCAGCGTAATCGTCCTCTGGTGCTTGCGCGCCTCACTCTCCTTCTTGGCCTGCTCGTACTTGTACCGTCCATAGTCCATCAACTTGCAGACCGGTGGTACAGCGTTGGGCTGCACTTCGACTAAATCCAGATCCCTCTCACGGGCGATATCAAGAGCGCGGGGCGTCGGCATCACGCCGATCATTTCGCCATTCTCATCGATGAGGCGTACTTCTCGTGCCCGAATGCGCTCATTGACCCGTGTTTCGCGCGTCCGGTCATTCCCCCGAGGATCTCTGTTAATAGGCCAAACCTCCCTTTTCCTTTCCTGACTTGTGATGACCTGCTTACCTGTCTATTCCAGGACCGGTGTCTATCCCCTGGATAGACGGATTAAGTGTAGCATAAGGGGTGGAAGAAGTCAATTGATCTTGTGTCCCACCCGGCCTGGCTCGGCCTCCCGATCTCTCTCCCCGCTCCTCTCTCGTCGGCCAGCGGATGGCCCGCGCCGGCTCCGGGCGGCTCGCTCCCTTTGAGCGATCTCGGGCCGCATCCTTTCGGCTGGGAAGCGGCGACAGAGCAAGCCCCTGGTATGTTATACTTATTGAGGTAATGTGTCTGTTCGCTTCTACCCTCTTTGTGTTCATCAGGCGCAGCAGATCTCAGAAGATCTCTGGCCGCATCCTTCTGTGCGCATTGTCTGTGCTTCAGAGGCTGCTTCCACGCCGCCCTCTGACGCTGGCGGCGGTGGAAACTGCAAAGGAGGACCACTATGAGCGGTTGCCTGGCTGCCGTCTCCGCCTTCTATGCCCCCCACGCTGGCGCCTTCACCGAGGGCAGCGGCGTGTAGGGGCTGCCGGGTAGCTCACCAGACCTGCCTGGCGCTCTCACGGATCGCCCGCAGCCCACGCCCTTCATCCTTGCCTAGGCCCGATGTCAACGTTCCCACGTACTTGTGGATCGCCCGACCCGGCAGAAGAGGCACGTCCATGCGAACGCTCTATACCGGTCACATCACCATCGGACGGCGCACCGTCCATTCCTTTACCTACGCGGAGACGCTCCACGAGGCCGAAGAGCAGTTGGCCGCTATCCTGCAGCGCTACATCAGAGAGCGCTACCGGCTGGCGGCCTCGCTCGTGCTCCCACGTATCAGCGTGGTTTCGCGCCCCCATGGCTGGAACCTGCCCGGCGGCCAATTCCTTCCAGGAACGAGCCGCCAGTTTTTCCAACGCAGGCAGACCTCGTCGTCTCCCGACCCCCTACCTACCGGGGTGATCTACGAAAGCGAGTCCGCCGGTACACCGTAAGTCCGTCAGGCTCACCAGATCCTTCTCGCGCGCCAGGTCCGGCCCCCTTATCTCTCCTTCCGTCTCGTTTCTGCGCGCCGGCGCCTGGCGCGCGCTGGCGCCAGGCTCTGTTCTTCGCTCTCACCCCCCTGCGCCTGTCTGCCTTCCGCAGGCCCGGCCAGGGCGCTATCAGGCATTGGCCGGCGCCTCGCGCAGCAAGCGGGTGAGGCGTCCGACGATGTCGTAGCGCCGGTAGGAGGGGAGCAAATAGACGCCCTGAACGAGGTCGCGCGCCTCCATCAGCAGTTCCTGAGCGAGCCGCAAGCCCTCCTCAGTGCCCTGGTCGCCCGCAGCGCGCATGCGCTCGCGCACCCGTTCGGGGATGGTGACACCGGCAACCTCGTTGTGGAGAAATTCGGCATGGCGCCAGCTATGCAGAGGAATGCAGCCCAAAATCACAGGCACCGGTGGCTGGCCAACGCGCTTGAGGAAGCGCTCCAGGGGAGCCAGCTCGTAGATCGGCTGGGTCATGATAAAGTGGGCCCCGGCCTCTAACTTGCGATAGTACTTCTCAATCTCGCGCTCGCTCTCCTCCTCGCTGACGTTGAGGTTGAGCGCGGCCCCGATATGGAAGGAGGCTTTGGCGCCGATGGAGCCACCGGCGGCATCGTGTCCCTCATTCATGCCGCGCAGGATACGGATCAGCCCGACCGAATCGACATCCCAGACCCCGGTCGTGTTGGGATAGTCACCCACGCGCAGGGGATCGCCGGTCAGCGCCAGAATATTGCGCAGTCCCAGGGCGTGGGCTCCCAGCAGCTCGGCCTGCAACGCCATCAGGTTGCGATCGCGCGTCGTAAAGTGGATGATGGTCTCCATCCCAAGGTGGTCCTGGATCAGGCGCGCCAGGGCGATGCAGCTCATGCGCACGCGCGCCAGCGGGCTATCGGCGATGTTGATACAGTCGACCCCGTCGCGCTGGAGCTGAGCGGCTCCGGCCAGAATCTTGGAGGGATTGAGGCCCATCGGGGGGTCCAGCTCGACACTGATCACGAATTCACCGGCCTCCAGCTTCTGCTGAAGGCGCGTTTTGCTTCCCTCCTGGGGCAGAATGACCTCTTCCTCCGGCAGCGTCCCGACCGGGGGACGGCGCTCTCCGCGCACCTGAACAGCAGGGGGGGAGGCCGGCAGACCTGCCTGGCCCTGGACTGCGGCGGAGGTACCGTTGTGGGGAGCGGCGGCCTCCGTCTGGTCCCCTCCCCCCGCTTCCAGGCGACCATAGTGAGCATCGAGGGCCTTGCGCATGGCCTCGATATGACGCGGGGTGGTACCGCAGCAGCCTCCAATGAGGCGGACCCCAGCCTGGGCGAAGCGCAGGGCATAGTCGGCAAAGTAGTCGGGGGTCGAAACATAGAAGAACCGGTTGCCGATGCGCGTCGGCAGGCCGGCATTGGGCTGGGCCGAGAAGAGCGGGGGACGCTTTCCCTGGTGGACGGCGCTCTGGATCTCCTCAGCCAGGGAGGCGATCATCCCCTGCAGGGCCTCCAACGTCGTGGCCGGTCCCACGCAGCAGTTGGCTCCCATGACGTCAACCCCCAGCTCATACAGCTCGCGCGCCACGCTGGCCGCTGACTGACCCGAAAGGGTACGCCCATCTTCGTAGAAGCTGACCTGAGCAACGATCGGCAGCCCTCCAACTTCCTGGGCCGCCAGAATGGCCTGGCGCAGCTCGGCCAGGCTGGTGAAGGTCTCCAAAATCAGCAGCTCGGCCCCCCCCTCCTGGAGCGCCTCGATCTGCTCGCGGAAGGCCGCCCGCACCTCGTTGAGCCGCCCGCTCTCCGGAGCCTGCAGCGGCTGGCCACTTGGCCCGACGGCACCGGCGATAAAGACCGGAAGGCCGACGATCTCGCGCGCCTCAATTGCCCGCCGCACCCCCTGAAAGTTGATCTCACGGACTCGATCCTCCAGATTGTAGGCAGCCAGGCGCAGGCGATTGGCGCCGAAGGTGTTGGTCTCAATGATCTGGGCCCCGGCGCTGATGTATTCCCGATGAATGCCCTGAATTAATTCCGGGCGCGTGACGTTGAGCAGATCAAAACACTGCTCGTAGGGAACGCCACGCGCGTAGAGCAGGGTTCCCATCGCTCCGTCACACAGCAACGGACCCTGCCGCAATCGCTCCAGCAATACATGTTCCATAATAACAGACCACTCCACCGGCGATACTGGCAATTAAGTTCGCTTCGTTGTCCTTCTATTGTACTCCCTCTCTGGCCTCTTCTTCCAGAGTGGGTACGCCCATAGCGGCGGGCTGGCCGCGAGATAGGCGAGATATGCTATACTTTTAACCAGCGAACCCTTGGGAAAGGTCCGCTTCCGGCGAGGTGGAATGGATGGTGTTCAGAGCACGCAGACGCCAGGCAGCAGCACCTCGAGTGGCCTCGCCTGCCGGCCTGCTAATCAGTGGCTAACTCATGGAGAGACAGAAGACAGCTCACAAGCCTCTCATCGTCGCGGTCTGTGGAGATAGCGGCTCAGGGAAGAGCACTCTGACCGATGGAATGGTGCAGCTCTTTGGCCAGGATTCCGTGACCCATATTTGCCTCGATGACTACCACACCCTGGATCGCGCGGCACGGATGCGCGCCGGCATTACGGCCCTCCATCCGTGCGCCAATAATTTTCCGCTGATGACCGAGCACCTGCAGCGCCTGGCACGCGGCGAGACCATCGTGAAGCCGGTCTACAATCACCGTACCGGCACCTTTGGCCCGCCCGAGGAGGTCAAGCCGGCAGAGATTATTTTTGTTCACGGCCTCCACGCCCTCTTTACGCCAGAGCTGCGCCGCCTGGCTCACGTGCGTATTTACCTGGATCCCGAGGCGGCCCTCCAGCAGCAGTGGAAGATTATGCGCGATAGCACGTCACGCGGCTACACCGTCGAGCAGGTGCGAGAGCAGATCGCCCTGCGCCGCCGCGATAGCCGCCTCTATATCCAGCCCCAGAAGCGCTTCGCCGATATCATTGTGCGCTTCTACCGCGGAAGCCTCTATTATCGTACACGCGACCTGGCCCATCTCGACGTGCGCCTGATCGAGGCCAAACACGCCCCCAAAATCGATCTTTCAGACGTCCTGGAAGTGTCTCACAATGGGCGCAAGCCGGCACTGCGCCTGGTGGAAGAGGTCTATGACGGGATACTGCGCGATGTGCTGGAGATCGATGGCGATATCAGCCACCAGAAGGCCTGTGAGCTGGAAAACTGTATCTGGGCCCACATGCAGGAGATCAACCACCTGCGTCCAGAGCGCCTGAGTCTGCTCGGGCGCTTCTACGTCGGCAACGTTCTGCGCCAGAGCGACCCACTGGCGCTGACGCAGCTCATTATTCTCTACCACATTATCAGCGCTCGCAACCGCCTGCGCCAGGCCGACGAGCACGAAGAAGGGCAAGAGGGAGAATCCCCCCGATCGGAGGAGGCAGCGGAGGGCTGCGGCGGACGCGAGCAGGAGCAACGATCGTAGTCCGACAAGAAGAGGTCGCCGCCAGGCCAGATGCCTGGCCGCCTCCCTCCGATGGGGGAAGGCGGTCAGGACGCCAGAGCGGCGCGGCGGCCCCGCACGCCCGTCAGCAGCGACCAGACCCGTCGCGCCTCTGCTCGCACCTGCCCGGCGGCCAGTCTGGACCAGAAAGCGAGCAATCAGTCTTGCCAGGCCGCCACCCGCTGCTCTGACTGGCACTAGCGGGCGTTGACCTTGACGGTGCGCGTGCGGGCCTGCTCGGCCTTGGGCAGGCGCAGGGTCAGGATGCCGTTCTGATAGTTGGCCTCGGCCCGGTCGGGATTGATCGGCGCGGGCAGAGTGAACGACTGCTGATACTGCCCATTGCCAAAGTTGCGCCAGTGGACGGTGGCGTTCTCAGGCGCCACTGGCTTCGTCTCCCACTTGACAGAGACCGTGTCTTGCTGGGCGGTAATCTCGACTTCCTCCGGCTTCACGCCCGGCATGGGGATCTGCAGAATGAAGTCATCTTTTGTCTCGTACAGGTTCGAGGCCACACCCCGGCTCAAGAGCGTGCGCGGCGAAATGAAGCTCTCCTCAAAGAGACGATCCATGGCCTCGCGCAGCGAAATCATCTCCTGGAACGGGTTGTAGCGTGTCAGGTCCGGCATAGGATAGACACCTCCTTACTTAAGTCAACTTAACTTGAACGCCGATAGGGTCAGTCCTGCTCGCTAACTTCGTTTGCTCCGAACAAGGACGCGCTGCCTTTTGCAGAAGCTCGGCCTCTCTCGCTCACATCATCTTCGTCCGCTTCCGTTGACAGGCCCGCCCCCAGCGACCAGCCGCTGCGAGCGCAGCCCGAGAGAGAAGGCCGGTCGTCGAGGGGCCTGGTCCAGGGTGGGCCTGCCTCTCGCCTTAGAGTATAGCGCGCTCTCTATTAGAGCAACGTTGGCGATCTATAAGAATTCTGTTAGAAAAGTTGACAATGGTTCTATCAAACTCAGCCTCTCGACGCCATCCCGCCTTTCTGCTACAATGCTGACAACACGCAAGCCAACCCATTTCACCAAATCAGTCAGAAGAGGAAGGGTGCAGAAGACGTGACGGTGAAGCAGTCACCAGAGCAAGCTGAGATCGAGCGCGTGCTCAAGCGCGGCGTGGTGCTGGTGGAGAAAGAGGAGGAGCTGCGGCGCCTGCTGCTGGAGGGCAACCACGGGGAGCCGCTGCGGGTCAAGCTTGGCGTCGATCCCAGCCACTACGAGTTGACCATTGGCCACGCGGTGGTCTTTCGCAAGCTGCGCCAGTTTCAGCGCCTGGGCCACAAGGCGGTGGTGGTGATCGGCGACTGGACGGCCCGCCTGGGCGACCCGAGCGGACGCGAGAACGCGCGCAAGCCGCTGAGCGCCGAGCAGGTTAAGGCCAACGCTGCTACCTATCTGGACCAGTTCTACCGCATTGTTGATCGCGAGCGGACCGAGGTGCGCTGGCAGAGCGAGTGGTTCGATCAGTTCACCCTGGCCGATGTCATGCGCCTGTTGAGCTACAAGACGGTGGCCCAGATGCTGGCTCGCGACGATTTCGCCAAGCGTTTCCGCAACGGCATCGAGATCGCTCTTTCAGAGCTGATGTATCCTCTCTTGCAGGGCTACGACTCGGTAGCCCTGCGCGCCGATGTGGAGATCGGGGGCACCGATCAGACTTTCAATCTCTTGGTGGGACGCGAGCTACAGCCGATCTTTGGCCAGCCGCCTCAGCAGATTCTGACGGTTCAGCTGATCGTGGGACTGGATGGCCAGCTAAAGATGGGCAAATCGCTGAATAACTATATCGCCCTGACGGCTCCCGCCAACGATATGTATGGCAAGCTGATGTCGCTGCCCGACCAGGCCATGATGAGCTAGTTCGAGACGCTGACCGACGGGCCCGAGGAGGAGCTGGTAGTGATGAGCCGCAAGATGGCCGAGGGCTCGCTCAATCCGATGCTGGTCAAGCGCCGCATGGCGCGCGAGATCGTGAGCGAGTTCCACGGCCCAGAGGCCGCTCAGGCAGCGGAGGAGGCTTTTGTCCGCCAGTTTTCCCAGCGGCAGCTACCGGCGGAGATGCCTGAGTACCGGCTGGCAGAGCCGGTGAACGTCGTGACGCTGATGGTGGAGGCCAAACTGGCCGCTAGCCGCAACGAGGCCCGCCGGCTGATTCAGCAGGGCGGCGTGAGCTTCTTCCCCGACGGCTCGAGCGGCCAGTCTCAGACGGTCCAGACGCCCGATTTCATGGTGCCCCCCAGCGAGGGCGCCGTGCTCAAGGTGGGCAAGCTGCGCTATCTGCGCATCAGATCGGCCTGACTGTGTGCTCCCACACACACCAGACTCTGACCCTCTGGACAGGGCCAGCCCACGAGCAGAAAGCGGCCCCTGACCAGGGGAATCGTGACGATTTCAGCCAGCAAGGAGGAGAGCGATTGCTATGCCACAGGCAACCATTGGGGTGATTGGTGGCAGCGGCCTCTACCGCATGGAGGGAATGACAGACCTGGAAGAGGTGACGGTGGAGACGCCCTTTGGCGCCCCCAGCGATGCGATTACGATCGGCAAGCTCGAAGGGGTGCCGGTGGCCTTCTTGCCACGCCACGGACGGGGCCACCGCCTCAGCCCGACCGAGATTCCTGTACGCGCCAATATCTGGGCCCTTAAGAGCCTGGGCGTGGAGTGGGTAATCTCGGTGAGCGCGGTCGGTAGCTTGCGCGAGGATATCGCGCCGCGCGATCTGGTGATCCCCAACCAGTTGTTTGACCGCACCAAGAGCCGTGTCAACTCCTTCTTCGAGGGCGGCCTGGTGGTCCATTGTACCTTCGCTGAGCCGTTCTGTCCCACGCTGAGCCGGCTGCTGTCGGAAACGGCCCGCGAACTGGGGGATGTGCGCGTCCACGAGGGCGGTACCTATGTCTGTATCGAAGGCCCGCTCTTTTCGACAAAGGCCGAGTCCCTGGCCTACCGTAGCTGGGGCATGGATATTATTGGAATGACGGCCCTGCCCGAGGCCAAGCTGGCCCGCGAGGCGGAGCTGTGCTATGCGACCCTGGCCTGCGTGACCGACTACGACTGCTGGCATGAGAGCGAGGAATCGGTCTCGGTCGAGCTGGTGGTCCAGAACCTGAATGCTAATGTGACGAATGCTCAACGAATCTTGCGCCGCCTGGTCAGTAAGATTCCCTCCGACCGCAGCACGGTGAGCTGCGATTGCCCTCACGCGCTGGCTTCGGCCATGATCACCGATCGCACCCTCATCCCCGAGACGGTGCGCGAGAAGTACCGCCTGTTGATCGAGAAGTATCTGTAGCAGACTGCCAGAGAGGCCCGGCCTGGAGCGTCCGCCTGCCCACCGCCACGCCAGGGCAGGCCGCGCTCCGTCCCATTCAGGACCCCTCTTCGCCCTCGCCCTGGCCCTCGCCAGAGCCGGTCAGACCGCCCAGGCAAGCGCCAGGCGTCGGGAGGCGGCTCGCCATAAATGGCCTGTCCACCCACCTGGGCCGCTATCCACCACCAATCTTGACAAGAGACCTGGGACAGGTGTACAATAGCCCTGGTCCGAGAAGGATACGGAACGAAAGGCAAGAGAGCGAGCGGAAGAAATAGGCCGGTTTTCTCCCCGCCCTGCCGCTCGGCGCAATTGGGTCCTGCGCGGCAGATGTCTGTGAACCCCGCCAGGTCCGTGAGGAAGCAACGGTAAATGGACCTCTCTGGGCGTCGCAGGGTTGCCTGATTGCGCTGAGCGGCA
>NZ_JBHOQV010000102.1:0-1248 GCF_042408735.1 Thermogemmatispora sp. | reverse complement strand
GAAGGACGCGGCGAGCGGCGAAACGTTCAGGGGGAGCTGCTGGCAAGCGATGATCCCTGAGTCTCCGAATGGGGTAACCCCTCCGGCGTGATGGCCGGAGATCGGCAGCCGCAGGGCTGACCGAGGGGCAGCGGGTGAACTGAAACATCTTAGTAGCCCGACGAAGAGAAATCAACCGAGATTCCCTCAGTAGTGGCGAGCGAACGGGGAGGAGCCCAAACCGCTGCGGGACCGGCAACGGCTCCCGGGGCGGGGTTGGAGGGCCAGCGCGGGGCGAGGCCCGGACCGGCTGGTTCTGGACCCGAAGTGGCTGGAACGCCACACCGGAGAAGGTGAGAGTCCTGTAGGGGAACAGAACGAGGCGGCCTGGCGCTGGTGCCTGAGTACCACAGGGCACGAGGAACCCGGTGGGAAGCAGGGGGGACCACCCTCCAAGGCTAAAGACCTTCAGCGACCGATAGTGGACGCAGTACCGTGAGGGAAAGGTGAAAAGCACCCCGAGAGGGGGATGAAAGAGGCCCTGAAACCGCGTACGCGAGAAGCAGTCAGAGACCCATGCGGTGGCAGGAGCCGAACCGCAGCCTTGGGCGACTGAGGCGGAGGCGGGGAGGCGAGCCACGAGCGGGTTGATGGCGTGCCTTTTGCAGAATGATCCGGCGAGTGCATCGCCGTTGCCGGAGGTTAACCTCCCGTCAGAGGAGGGGAGCCGGAGGGAAACCGAGTCTGAAGAGGGCGTAGCTGCTGCGAGCGGAAGCGAGCAGGAGCAGGTAGCGGCGATGGGACCCGAAACCGTGTGAGCTACCCCTGGCCAGAGTGAAGCGGATGTGACAATCCGTCGAGGCTCGCACCCACTGGTGTTGCAAAACCAGGGGAGGAGCTGTGGGTAGGGGTGAAATGCCAAGCGAACACGGAGATAGCTGGTTCTCCCCGAAATGCATGGAGGTGCAGCCCGCCGCGGCAGCGCTGGGAGGTAGAGCGCTGTGTGGGTGCGGGGCCAGGAGCTGGTTACCAAGCTCACGCAAACTGCGAATGCCCAGCGCGGGGAGCGGGGCGGCGGAGTGAGTCTGGCGGGGATAACCTTGCCAGACGAGAGGGGAACAACCCAGACCACCGGCTAAGGTCTCCAAGGGGCTGCTGAGTGGGAAAGGAGGTCAGCTGGCCCAGACAGCCAGGATGTTGGCTTAGAAGCAGCCATCATTGAAAGAGTGCGTAATAGCTCACTGGTCGAGCGAGCTGGCGCCGACAACA
>NZ_JBHOQV010000125.1:0-16259 GCF_042408735.1 Thermogemmatispora sp. | reverse complement strand
GCAGGGAATAGGGCTGTCAGAAGGGCTGTCAGAAGAGCTATGAAGGGGCCTTCACAGGAGGAGAGCCGGGGAAGCGGCTCTGGAAGAGGGAGCGGGAGACGGGACTCGAACCCGCGACAGCCTGCTTGGAAGGCAGGTACTCTACCACCTGAGTTACTCCCGCCAATCACGAACCGGCTAGACGTAGCCAGGCTCGATCTAACGCTCGGGGCAACGGCTACCAACCGAGGCGCCAGAGCGAATCGGGGTGCGCGGATTTGAACCGCGGACCTCATGGTCCCAAACCATGCGCGCTACCCACTGCGCCACACCCCGCCGGCAGACTGGCCAGCCCATCCACGCCTGCAGCTCAGGATCAGGTCGGCCAATCGGATCCTTTGCAACTATAGCATGGCTGCCTTTCCCTGTCAAGTAGGATCTCGCCCTACCTGACTGACCTGACCCGACCCGACCCGACCCGACCAGCTCTGCAGAAGGGGGCGGGCGCACCGGTAAGGTAAACCAGGCGAGCCGGCAAGATCGGGTTCTGTCACCTGCGGTTCGCCTGGGATGGCTAGAGATCGCGCTTGCGACGATAGCGTAGCTTTAACAGGAAAAGCTGCCAGCGGGTCGTGAGCCGCGAAAGCGGCTGCGTTTGCCAGGAGGACCCTCCACTCCCGCCGTAAAACCCTGCTGAAGAGTAGCGCGGGCGCCGCCAGAGCTGAGCAAAGAGGGAAGCAACCAGGCAGACTAGGCTCACAATCGCCATCAGCCCCGTGAAAAGGCCAGGACCCTCCAGGGCATAAGCGAAACCACCCGCGATCAGGGCCGCAACGATGCTGAGGAGCAGGAACCACTGTGAGGCATCCAGCGTCCAGGTCAGGGTCGGCATTCGCCAGCGCGGAAGCGAAAGGCGTCGCCGACGGCCTCCACGCGAGCGGCCGGGGAACCGCGACCACCGGGAGCCTTGCGACTCGCTCTGTTCTAAGTTCCGGAGGATCTCCTCAATCTCGCGCTCATATCTGTTTGGCATGGCTGCTCTGCTTCCTTGATGGAACTTGCCAAAAACGCCCCTGTTGATAATGATACCAACTTCTCCGTCATCCCGCAAGGTCAAAGGATTTAAGCGGCTGGTCGTGGCTATCCTGCTCGGGCGAATCCCTGGCAACCGAGCTGGCGGTCATCTCCCGCTCTCTGGAAGCGCCACTGCTCCTCACTTGACCTCATCGCGCCTGGCTTCACAGGCTGGCAGACGAAAGAGGCTCTTGACCTTCTCCACCAGCTCCAGTGGGTGGAACGGCTTCGTAATATGGTCCGCCGCCCCCAGATCGACGCTGATCCGCTCGTAGATATGCTCGGCATGGGCCGTCATAATGATCACAGGTATCTGGCGCAAAACCGGATCGTGGCGCAGGCGACTAAAGATCTGGTAGCCGTCTAACCCTGGCATCATGACGTCGAGAATGATGAGGTCTGGCTTCTCCACCGCTAGAAGCGCCGCGAGCTGCCTGCCATCTGCCGCCGTGACCACCTCAAAGCCGTTGCGGCTCAGAACAAAGGTGATGATCTCGCGCGTCTCCTTATCGTCGTCTACTACAATAATGCGTTTCATTATCTGCCTGCCTCTCCCGGGCCCTTCCTCTGGGTGATCAGTGCAGTAGGGCTGACGCAATGCAATGCAACGCACGCCGATGCCTGCGGATAGATAGATAAGCGTCCTGGACTTCACAACTGTCCCCACTTTACAGTATAGTCTCCGATGGAAGAGCTGCCCCAGAAGATTATTGAGCATGTCGTGTCTGACACAAGCGGACAGCTGACCACTAGAAGGGCGCGCGCCGTTCCCGTGAGAGGGCAGAATCGAAACTGGCGTCTTCTGGTTGACTCTGCCTGTTCCCTCTGTTATCATATGCCAGAAGAGCATCAATACAGGAACAGAGAGTAGGAGTCTGAGGGGGCGAGTATGAGCGTGAGCGAATCCCCGTCCTGGCAGTCTGTCTTGCAGCGGCTCATCCGCACAACGCCGGAGCGCCAGCGCCTGGCGACAGCGCTCGGAGTGACCTCTATGACGCTGTCTCGCTGGGCGAACGGCGAGTCGAGGCCCCATCGCTCTCACTTGATCCGCCTCGTCCAGGCCGTTCATCCCCAGTATCGGCAAGAGCTGTTGGAGGCCCTGCGTCGCAGCTTCCCCGATATCGATGCCCTCCTACGCGAGAGCGCCGTCGAGCAGGTCCCCGCTGAGTTTTTCGCTCAGGTGCTCAACGCCCGCACGACGACGATCGAGTCTCTGCGCTTCTGGCAGATCGGGGAGATGGTCTTGCGCCAGGCCCTGGCCCAGCTCGATCCCAACCATCTGGGCATGTCGATCACCCTGATCCAATGCATGCCCCCCCACGCCGATGGCAAGATCCGCAGCCTGCGCGAGCGCATGGGGAAAGGGACGCTTCCCTGGACCGCTGATCTGGAGCAGATGGCCCTCTTCCTGGGCATGGAGTCGCTGGCCGGCTATGTCGTGGAGTCCGGGCGCGTCCAGAGCATCGAAGATCTACGCAAGTACCACCTCGTCCCCGCTTATCAGAGCGAGTTCGAAATCAGTGCCGCCGCTCACCCGATCTGGCTCGGAGGCCGCGTCGCCGGCTGCCTGCTGGCCTCTAGCACCGAGGTGGGCTATTTCTCTCAGCAGCGTATGAGCCTGCTGGCCATCTTCAGCGATCTGGCCTCCCTGGCTTTCGATCCCAGCGAATTCTACTCCCCTTCGCAGATCGAGCTGCGCCCGATGCCCTCTCCCGAGAAACAACGCCCTATTCTGGCGACGTTTCGCCAGCGGGTAGCACGCCTACAGTACCAGCGTCATCTCTCTAGCGCCGAGGCCGAGCAGGAGGCCTGGCGCGAGATCGAAGCGGAATTGTTGCGTCTGGGTGAGCAGGAGAACGAGACCCTCCTCGACCCCTAGTGGAAGGCTGCTCCCTCGGGCGGCGGCGACAGGGAAAGGCGAGTGCGCAACCCACTGCGCTGCTTCCGATCGCTTGCTCCCCGCCTGCCCGCGCAGCCGCTCGGTCCGGGATGAGGCAACTGGCCCCTGCCGCCTCCGGCTCTATCTGGGGCTTCCCGCCTGGACGCCCATTTCCTCCCTCCCTTCCTGACCGTCCTGCCAGCCCGCAAGCAAGCCAGCGGTCGCAGAGACGGGCCTGCTCTCCCACCCTTATTCGATGCCATGCTTGCGCATCAAGTAGCGGAGCTGGTCGACTTTGCTCATTCCTAAAAGCTCTGCTGCCCGCGTGCGATTGTGTCCCGCCTCCTGCAGCGCCTGACGAATGAAGTATTGCTCCACTCGCTCAACAACGCGCTCCAGGGGCAGCGACTGTGCTGGATGGTTGGCCAGCCATTCCTCCCAGGGATCACAGCTATCGCGCTGGCGACTTTCGCTGTAGCCAACGATCTCTTGGGGAAGATGGGTCGGCAGAATCTCTTCTCCACTGCTCAGAATCATGGCGCGCTCAATGACGTTTTTCAGTTCGCGTACGTTGCCCGGCCAGCTATAGGCCAGCAGGAGACGCTGGGCCTCGGGTGAGATGCGACGCACATTGCGCCCCAGCGACTTGTTGAAGTCCTCGACAAAGCGCGAGGCGAAGAGCAAGATGTCTCCGGGGCGCTCCCGCAGCGGCGGGAGATGGATCTGCATGACCGCCAGGCGATAGAAGAGGTCACGCCGAAAGCTCCCTTCCATCATGGCCTTCTGCAGGTCGCGGTTAGTGGCCGCGATGACTCGCACGTTGATTTTGACTTCTTTGTTGCCCCCCAGACGAAAGAAGGAGCGCGTCTCCAGCACGCGCAAAAGCTTGGCCTGCATGTCGAGCGGCATTTCGCCGATCTCATCGAGGAAGAGCGTACCACCGTCAGCCAGTTCCAACAGCCCACGCTTCTGCTTGCGCGCATCTGTGAAGGCATATGGCTCATAGCCAAAGAGTTCGCTTTCCAGAAGATTGTGAGCGATGGCGGCGCAGTTGAGTGGCTGGAAAGGACCAGAGGCGCGCGGACTCTGCTCGTGGATAGCGTGGGCGACGACCTCTTTGCCGGTGCCACTCTCACCGGTGATGAGGACGGAGGCGGTCTCGCTGCGCGCGACACGGGCGACCATCTCAAAGACCTGGCGCATGCGCTCGCTGTGGCCGACAATATAGTTGAAGTGGTAGTTATCGCTGCGCTCGCGGCGCAGTTGGCGCAGCTCGCGGTACATGGCGCTGGTCTCTAAGGCTCGCTGTACGACGAGCAGCAGCTCTTCCAGGTCGAAGCCTTTAAGCAGATAATCGGAGGCCCCAAGCTTCATGGCTTCAACGGCACTACGCACGTCTCCATAGGCCGTCAGCATGATTACTGGCAGCTCCGGCTCACTGGCTTTGATGCGCTTGAGAACCTCTAGCCCGCTCAGCCCGGGCAGGCGCAGGTCCAGCAGGACAAGATCAACCGAGCATCGCTGGATGATCCGCAGGCCCGTTTCGCCTTCGGCCACGGTTTCTACTTCATAGCCATGCCTGCCCAGGTAGCGTGCAATCTGGTGCGGCAGATGAGGCTCATCGTCGATGATGAGAATCTGCATGCTCATGATGTCTGCGCTCTCCCGCTCGTTGGTTCTCTGGCCGGCGACTCAGGCTCGCCTTCCATCTCTCCGCTCTCACCTCTGGGCGCCAGGGGGAGGCGAATGGTGAAGGTGGCGCCGTAGCCCAGGCGACTCTCAACGCTGATTTGCCCCTGGTGGCTTTCTATGAGACGCTGGGTGATGGCGAGGCCGAGGCCGATGCCATGGGCTTTGGTGGTGAAAAAGGGCTGGAAGATTAAATCGAGCTGCTCCGGCGGAATCCCAATGCCAGTATCGCTGATGGACAGTTCCAGCCATTGCTGCGTGTCTTGCTCTACATAGCTGCCCTCGCCATCCAGGACGGAGACCCGCGGGAGGACATAGCCGGAGCCAGCCCCTGGGCGGGGGCACCTGACGACTTGGGCCGAGACGGTGAGTATGCCCCCTTCTGGCATCGCCTGGATGGCGTTGGTGTACAGGTTAAAGAGGACTTGTTCCATCTGCTCCATGTCGGCGAGGACAATGGCTCGTCGCCCTGGCGATGGCTGCCGAAGGTCGGGCTGATAGACACGGTGAAGAACGATGCCGGCTTCGGTGAGCCAGGGCTGCAGGGTCTGAAGGACGTGCTCGTTGAGAGCGATGAGGTCGCAGGGCACGCGGTGTAACTGGCGCGGCTTGGCAAAGAGCAGCAGCTCGCGCACGATGTTGTCGAGCCGCTCGACTTCTTTGAGGACGACGGCGATCGATTCCTGGACGCCACGGTGCTCTTCGAGCGGAAGGGCTGCCTGGCCGTCCCGATGGCTCGCCTCTCTGCTGACTTCGGCTGTCTCGCGCCTGATCAGCTTCTCCAGGTCGTCCATGAGCATCTGCATGGTGATTTTGATGGAGGCCAGGGGATTGCGAACCTCGTGGGCGACGCTGGCGGCCATCTTGCCCAGGGAGGCCAGCTCGTCCAGCCGCCGCTTCTCTTCCTGGAGACGGTGCATCGAGGTGACGTCGTTGAAGGTGAGCAGGCTGCCAATCTGTTGCCCACGGTCGTTGCAAAGGGGCTGCCAGGTCATGTCCAGAACAAGGTCTTGCCCCTGCCGGTCGCGCGTGGTGAGGGTTTCATGGTGGGCCGACGGTGGGCGCTGCCCAGAGCCAGCTTGTGGGGACTCGTGTGGGGCTTTGGGGGGCTTGAGTGGCAGCAGCTTGTGCACCGGCTGCCCAAGCGCTTCGTACGGGTGGTAGCCCAAAATGAGCGAGGCCGCCCGGTTGAAGGTCGTGATCTGCCCATTGAGATCTATGGTCATCAATCCGCTCGGAATGCTCTCCAGGATCAGCTCTTTGAGGCGCTGGTCATCAAGGACCTGGCGTAGAAGCTTGCGGGCTTCGTTGCGCGCTTCGATCACTTCGGTCATGAGATGGATGTTTTCAAGGGCGGCGCTGGCCTGGCTGGCCAGAACCTGCAGCATCATCAGTTCGATATGACGGACTTTCCAGGGGCGATAAGTGCCTCCGACCAGCAGACCGAGGACTCGTGGCTCTCTTTCTTCTCCGCTACAGAACCGGCCTCGCCGCCCGGGATCGCCTCCGCTGATGAGCGGCAGGGCGATGAAAGTGTTGATGCTGCCAGGCAGATGACTCAGATAGTCGGCGGTGCCTGGACTGCCTGGGCGCTCGATGAGCAGCGGAGTGGGATGAATCCCCTGCTCGCGGGCATAGCGGAAGAGCGCTTCGCTGAGGGCCGGGCTGATCCAGGGCGCCTGCCGACCTCGGGGAGGCGAGAGAAGGATATCGCAGAGGTCAAGCGGCGCGATTTCTCGGCTGCGCTGCATGATGATGGTGCACAGGCGCTCAAGATCGTGTATGGCGCTGTTGATCTGGCTGCCGATGCTGTTGAGCAGCGAGAGTTCCTGAATGCGCTCGCGATCTCGCTCTAGCAGCAGGGTGTTTTCGAGCAGCATGGCGCTGACGCCGGCCACAGCTTCCAGCACCTGAATCTCTTCTTCGCTCCAGTAGGCCGGCAGGCTGTGGCTAAGCTCCCCAGGGCCAGGACCGGCCGCGGCAGCCTCCTCGGCTCCCCCTGCTCCCTGCCCGGGATTGGACAGGCCGTCCCGAATGGCGACAAGAACACCCGTGGCCCGCTGTCGGTAGATGAGAGGCACGGCTACAAGCTGTGGCCGGGCTTTGTCCGCCGGGGCGGTGGCGACGCGCCGCAATCTCCAGGCCCGCGCTTCTGGTCGCTCGCTGTTGAGGTCTATGGGGTTGATCTGGGCTACCGCCAGCAGCGAGGTCGACCAGCCTGGCCGGTCGTCAAAGGTCCCAGAGACAAATTGCAGGCTTTCGCCAATGCGTTTGTAGAGCAGGACGTGGCGACTGCGCAGGAGCGAGGCCAGCCTCCGAGGCAGGCTGTCCTGCAGGACCCGGTAGTCGCCAATGGCGCTGAATTCTTCAAGAATGGTGGTGACAAGGAAGGGCGCATTCAGCGAGATGGGGACCGCAAAGGCCCCTTTCTCCTCTCCGGCGATAGCTTCCTTTGTCTCTTCGCCTGCGCTGGACCGTGATGCGAAGGTGCCCGAGTCATGCTCTGCTGTCCGCATGCTTCCCCCCTTCTCCTGATCGCTCCAGTCCGCTGTGCCCTTGTCGAGCGGGGCCTGACCGCCCCCGGCTCTGCTGAGTGCTGATGAGTAGGCTCTCTTTGCTGACCACGCTACACCTCTTCCGCTCTTGATGCAACCTGGAGCTGATGACCGCAATCTCTTCTCCAAAGGCAGCACTGCCGCGCTGCACCTGGCCGACTCGCAGGCCGACCCTCTCTAGTGACCGCTTCATTGCTGCTCCTCTGCCCAATATTGGGCCTGCCGTTGTGGTAGGCTGCTGGGCCCCCCTTCCCGTCGGCCTCCATACGATACGTCCTCCAGTCGCTTCACGGTCTCCCTCAAATGCTCGCTTGCTGCCGCCGTAGGCCCGAAGCCCCCTCCGATGGTCGGGCGAGCCTGGCCTCTTCCTTTACCTCTCCTCTCCAGGCCATGGCTGCCTCCCTGAGCGGCTACCGCCCCGATGGCGGCCCTTCTCGCCTGCGGCGAGCGACAGGACAGGTCTTCTCCTGGCACTCTCTCCTGTTTTCTACTATAGCAGATGCTAGCCTATTTTGCACCTGGCATTGGTCTTATCTGAAAATATTGCCATTATCTCTGTCTGGCTTCCTTCCTTCCCCGTTACTATTATGAATGGCCAGTCATAGTCTTGTGTAAAAAGTAGAGATAAGATCCAAGATTCTCTTGTGCAGCAATAGCCATCCCATCGGCGCCAGAGCGGAGAGGACGCTGGACCTGGGGCGGGACTTGCAAGCGCGGGGAGACTTCGCTACCCTGAGAAGGCAAGCGCCAGCCTGGCCTTCCTGACCGGGTGAAGCGAGTAAGCCGAAGGTGAGTAAGTAGACAAGAAAGAGGAATAAAAAGAAGAGAATGCAAGAAGAGTATCAGAAACCGCACGGAGCGAGAGACATCCAGCCAGGTGAGGGGGGGAGTAGCCAGGTCGAGGGGCAGAGCAAGATCGCGCCACGCTGGCTGGCCCTGGTGGCCGCCCTGGTCTGTGGCTTCCTCTATGCCGTTTTGCCCCCCTGGCTGACCCTCGGGCCGAACTGGCTCCCATTGGCTTTGGAAGGCGTCATTGTGGCCGCCGTCCTCCTGTTCAGGTTGCTGGCACGGCCCGCCTGGCCGCCCCATCATCTCCATCGTTTGCAGCGCCAGCTTGCCTTCGGGCTGTTAGCCATTGTGACGCTGGCCCTTGGGAGCGCGGTGGCCTTGCTCATTTTCAACCTGCCGCGCAGCACCCGAGCCGACATCTTGCTGCGGGCTGCGGCTCTGCTGTGGACCTCGAATATCCTGGTCTTTGCTCTCTGGTACTGGGAAGTCGACGGCGGGGGACCATTGGGGCGTCATCGTCGGGGCCATCGCGCCGCAGACTTCCTTTTCCCACAGCAGGCGGGGGGAAACAGTGGCGGCTGGGTGCCGCACTTCCTTGACTATCTCTTTCTGGCCTTCACCACCGCCACTGCTTTTAGTCCAACCGACACCATGCCGCTGACGCGCCGCGCGAAGGCTCTGATGATGCTCGAGGCTCTGCTCTCTCTCCTGGTTCTGGCCATCCTGGCGGCGCGGGCCGTCAATATCCTCTAGCCTCTAGTGCTCTGGTGAGGTCGTCCAGGTCGGGGGCAAACGAAAGGTGACCTCGCTGCCCTCGCTCTCGCCGGCGCGCCGCAGCAGGCTACGGGCGGGAGTTGTCGTTGCAACCTCGCGTCCTCCCTTAAAGACGTGCAGGCGCGCCGGCAGCAGGCGCAGGGCCTCAAAAGCTGAAGGGGCGTCGAGGAGAACGAAGTCGGCGGGTTTCCCCTCCTCGATCCCATAGCGGTCCTCGATGCGCAGGACGCGCGCCGCATTAGTGGTGATCAGGTCCAGCACCGTATTGATCTCCTCGTATCCACTCATGTGGCAGAGCAAGAGAGCGAGCTGAGCGGCGGCCAGCATATCGCCGCGTCCAAGCGGGAACCAGGGGTCCATGATGGAGTCGTGGCCCAGGGCCACCGTCACGCCGGCCTCCAGCAGCTCCTTGACGCGGGCCAGGCCGCGGCGCTTGGGATAGGTGTCAAAGCGTCCCTGGAGCACCACATTATCGAAGGGATTGGCGATGACGTTGACGCGGGCTCGGGCCAGCAGGCGCAGCAGTTTGAAGGCGTAGGCATTATCGTATGAATGCATCGCCGTGCAGTGGCTGGCCGTCACCCGTCCCTGCCAGCCAGCGCTCAGCGCCTCGGCCGCCACGATTTCGGTGAAGCGCGAATGGGGGTCATCGGTCTCATCGCAGTGACAGTCAATGTCGCGATTGAACTCGCGCGCCAGAGCGAAAGCGTAGCGTACATCCTCGACCCCCAGATCGCGCGTCCATTCGTAATGCGGGATGCCGCCGACCAGGTCGCAGCCCAGTTCCATGGCGCGACGCATCAGCTCCGGCCCGTTGGGAAAGGCGAAGATGCCGTCTTGGGGAAAGGCCACGAGCTGTAGCTCGCAGATGTCGCGCACCTCCTCGCGTACCTCCAGCAGGGCGCGTAGAGCCGTCAGCGAGGGATCACAGACATCGACATGGCTGCGAATGTAGAGCGTGCCCTGGGCCACTTCCCAGCGGATGGCCTCCAGGGCGCGGCGCTTAACATCCTCATGGCTCAGGGAGGGCTTGCGCTCGCTCCAAATCTGGATACCCTCTAGCAGGGTTCCGCTGCTGTTGTAGCGGGGTTGGCCCACGGTCAGCACTGCGTCGAGATGCACGTGAGCATCGATAAAGGGCGGCGAGAGCAGGCGCCCAGCGGCCTCGATCTCGCGGGCGGCGCTGTCCGCTGGCAGCTCCGGAGCGATGCGCACGAAGCGCCCATTTTGGACAGCAATATCGACGAGCGTGTCTCGGCGATGGAGACGCGCGTGGCGTACAATCAGGTCGTAATGCATGGCTCTTCCTCGTCTTCGACAGGTGCGTGATGGCGGTCAGCGGCGCGGGCCGTGGAGGCCCGGGCGGGCTGAGGTGACCCCTGACTGAGTCAGTGATCCGGCCTAAGCCAGGCGCAGGCTGCTCCCGCCTCTCCGGCCGGATCAAACCAAGAGGGGCAGGCGCTCTGCCCGGCCTTGGACCCTCTCTGACCTTCTCCGAGTGCCGTTGGCCTTGGCCTGACGCCTGCCCCTGAGCGAACAAGCATCCAAACCTGCCTTACCCTCTCCCCACCGAGCGCGGCGAAGCCGAGCGGCGAGAAGGAAGGCTGTCTCTGGCTTGCTGGCTGCCCGCCGCTCAGCGTCCACTGCTGCGCAGCTCGATGGGACGCAGCAGGAGATAGGCAACTGCGGCCAGCACGATACCCAGCTCAAAGCCGATATCCATGCCATAGGGCGGGTTGACCAGCTTCGCCAGCGGACCGACGTAGTAGACCTGCGCGGCTCCCAGCGCTACGCCGACCAGGCCGATGGCCATTGCCACCAGTGCCGCCCAGCCGAGGGGCAGCTTCTCGGGTGTGTTCCAGTCATCGACATTATAGACGCCGCGACGAAAAACGAAGTGCTCCAGGATCAGGATAATCGACCAGGGGCCGAGCCAGTAGGCGATCAGGAGGAGGAAATTCTCCAGGGTCTCGTTGAAGTTTTGGGCGGCGGGCAGGGCGATCGCCACGTAGATGACCGCCCCGATCAGGGTCCAGACGGCGCGCGGCACCCGCTGGAGAGCCTTACCAACCACCTGGATCGAGAGACCAAGGCTATAGTCGTTGGGGATGTTGTTGGCCACCACGCTGAGAGCCAGCAGGACCAGCAGGACCGTGCCAAAGCCCCCTAGAGGCTGGAGCACGCCCGCCAGCAGCTCACCGCCACCCTTGGGAATCCAGCTTGTCAGGAGCATGCCCAGCGTTTCCAGGGCCACACAGGGCAGGAAGACCCCCAGAAAGGTCAGCCAGAAAACGCGACTGGCCGGCGTCTCCTCCGGCTGCCGAACATTGTAATCAGCAGCATAGGAGCTCCAGCCGGTGGCGAAGCCGTAGATCGCCCCGCCAAAGGAGATCAGCGAGGCAAACCAGGCCGCGCTGGCCGCCGGCGTCGGCACAATTTTCATATGGGGGGCTGCCACCACCGTCATGATGGCGAAGATGATGGCCATCGGAATCCAGGCAAAGCGCTCGTAGCGATGGACGTAGCGGTAGCCATAGATACTGACCAGCGTTGTCAGGAGAGCAATGACCAGAATGCCCGCCCAGCGGGGAACCGCGCCATTGCTCAGGGCAGCCACCAACTGGCCGCCGACGATCACGTTGACCGCCGACCAGCCGATACAGGCCGCGACATTGAAAAGGGCCATTACAATACCCCCGACCCAGCCGAAGGAGAAGCGCGAGATGGTCATCTGGCGCAGGCCGAGTTTGGGACCGAGCGTCGAGAAGAAGGCGACGGGAAGCACACCCAGGGCATTGAAGAGCACAATCACGGCCAGGCCGTCCCAGAAGCCCAGGCCAAAGACCAGGTTGGCCAAAGCCCCCAGGGCCACCGTCGAAATGACCAGGTTGGCCGAGAGCCACATGGTGAAATTGTCAACAATGCGCACATGAGTGCGAGCAGTGGGGGCCACCCGTTCGATGCCGTGAATCTCAATACCCCGTTCTTCAGGAATAGTGACGATGTCGGACATACTGCTATCTCCTGGAGAAAAACTAGTGGGACGCTCCTCGTTCGCTCACGTGCGAGTTTCGCGCGCTGAAAGGGCTGTCATCCTCGACCTTCCTCGCTCGCGTTGCGCCATTCCACCGCGAAAGGCACCCTGGGAGAACCTTGCGTTGGGCGGCATTCAGCACAGATAAGAGGCAATCTGGGAGAGTAAGCTGAACCACCTGGCCGCCTCTCCGGAGCGCACGAAGGATGAGCTAATTCCAGCTTTATTATACCAGCATCGCCGCTCCCCTGTCACCGTTTGCTGGCGGCTCGCTCAGGCAGCCAGACGAATAACCAGGAGGGCGCCTTCTGGCGGCTCTTCCCGGCTCTGGTTCCGAGTGAGGACCTGCATAAAAAAGCCATAAACGCGCATGGGCAATTTATACCAGGGAAAGGAGTCCATCACCCTGGACGCCCTGGCCTCAGAGTAGTTACAATGCACACATATAGACATCATACGCCCGAGAGCTGGTTGCAGGCCAGTCAGTCAATTGGTTGGTCTGTCAGTGTCAGCCGGCCGGTGGTGGTCGGCACGGCGTAGGATGTGGCAGCTATCTCTCTCCTTCAGGAGGTCGGCATGGTGTCCAAAACGGCCCCGGCCCGCGCCGGAAGCAAGCGTCAGGCAGAGCAGGAGGACTGCGAGCTGGAAGAACTGCGGCGCGAGAACGAGCGGCTGCGCGAGGCGCTGGCGGCCAGATCGCAAGAGTACGCGCTCCTCAACGAGATCATCGCCGCGGTCGGCTCAACGCTCAGGCTCGACGAAATCTTGCGCCGTCTTGTTGATGCCATTGTCCGCGCCGTCTCCTGCCACGCCGCGTTTCTCTACCTCTACGATCCTGAGCGCGAGCGTCTGGTGCTGGCCAGTGCCAGCGAGCCTTACGCGCGCTTCATCGGCAAGGTCGAGCTGGCCCTGGGACAGGGCATCGCCGGCTGGGTCGCGACGACGCTGGAGCCGGTCATTCTCAAAGAACAGGCACGCCGTGATCCCCGCTTCTATGTGGTGCCGGAACTGGACCGCGAGGAGTTCCAATCGGTAATGACGGTGCCGATTGTCAGCCGTGAGCGTCAGCTGATCGGGGTGCTTTCGATGAATACGGCGGCCCCGGCGACCTTCAACGAGGAGCAGCAGCGCTTTGTCTGCAATACGGCGGCCCTGGTGGCGGGCGCTATCGAGAACGCGCGGCTCTATGAGCATACGCGGCGCAAGCTCAATATCTTGACGAGCCTCTCGGTGCTGAGCCAGACGATCAGTTCCGGCCTCTATCTTGACGAGATGCTGCGCTCGCTGGCCGCGCTAACGGCCCAGATCATGGAGGCCGACCTGTGTGTCATTATGCTGGTGGACCAGGCTCGGGGCCGACTGACGGTGCGAGCCGTGGCTTCGGGCCTGACTGAGCGCGAGCATCCGCTGCTGCAACCTCTCGAAGGAGAGCGCTCGGCCCTGGAGGCCCCGCGGGAGTCTGGGCCGCCGGCCGCTCCCGCTCCCTGCCTGCCCGAAAGCGCCCTCAGCCTGCCGAGCGGCGACTACCAGGCGTTGACCTTCGAGGGGTTCCATCCGCTGAAGGACAGTCAGCATCGTACCCTGCTCTCGGCCCCCCTGGTCTCGGGCACCGAGCACCTGGGCCTGATCAATTGCTACTTCCGCCGGGCCCGGCGCCCCAGTCCCGAGGACCAGGCCCTGCTGAGCACGATCGCCAATCAGGCCGCGATTGCGATTAAGAATAGCCAGTTGGTCGATCTGCTCACCCAGAAAAATCTGGTCAAAGCCTTCTTCGATGAGCTGCTCGCCGGCGCCTATGAGTCGGAAGAAACCCTCAAGCAGCGCGCGAAGTTGCTCGGCTGCGACCTGGAGCGCCCTCATGCCGTGGTGCTCTTCGAGCTGCTCCCCGCCGAGGAAAGGATCGGCTCCGGCTCTGGCCGGGCTCTGAGCGAGGAGGAGCGCCAGACGGCCTACAAGCGCACCTGCAGCCTGATCCGGCGTCGCCTGCAAGACGCTTATCCCGGCTCGCTGCTCTATGAGCAGGAACGTTCTCTGACCTGCCTGGTTCGCCTGGTCCAGGAGCAGGGTGACAGGCCCGCTCCCCCCCATTCCTCGCTTCCCAGCGTGTCCGGTCCAGCTAGCAGCACGCGCCTGAAAAACTGGCTGCGCGAGCTGATCCATCAGATTCATCAGGAGCAGCCTCTCCATGTGGCCGCCGGCATCGGTAACCCCTGCCAGCAGCTCGCCGACTATCGCCGCAGCGCTGCCGAGGCCCGTGAGGCCCTGCAGATGGGCCGCAGCCTTAACGGCGACGGCGTGACCCACTTCAACGACCTGGGGATCTATCGCTACCTCTATAAGATCGCCCGCATGGACGATCTGCGCGATAGCTACCAGGACCAGATCGCCCGCATCGCTCACTACGATCGCCGCAAGGGAACCGACCTGCTCTCTACCCTGGAAACCTACCTGGAATGCGCCGGCAACCTGACCAAAACTTCCAGTCTCCTCTTTATACATAGAAATACATTGATCCAGCGTCTGGAACGTCTGCAGTCGCTGTGTGAGATCGATCTGCAGGACCGCAGCAACTGGCTCAGTTTGCAGGTGGCCATCAAGGTCTATAAGCTGCGCAACAACGTCTTCTGAGCCGATGGCTCTGGCCGTGGCACCTTGCTCTCCGGCAAGGTGGCGTGCGTTCACCCTGGCTGGGGTGGGCTGGTAGTAAGCGGGAGACGAGAGAGGGCGAGGATGGGGTCCTTCCATCCTGCCCTCTCTCGCTTTGATGAGGGGAAGACACTGGTCAGACAAGACAACAAGAACAAGAAGAGGAAGAAGGAGAGTCTTAGATCAGGCCGACAAGCTCGCCTGCCTCGGGAGCTGGCGTCTCTCCGTCCTGGTCGCTGCTGGCGGGCTGGGGGCGCCGCCGGTCGCGCAGCTTGATCTCCTTAAGGAAGAACACGGCAACCAGGGCCACGACCATCAGCCCGAAGCTCAGCACGAAGACGTTGTGAATTCCCTGAGCCAGGCCCGTCTTGACGGCTTCCAGAATAGTTGCCAGGAGCCGCTGTCCCTGGGGACCGAAGGCCGCCGCGGCGTGGTCCATCTGCTGGCGTGCGTTATCGGAGAGCAGAATCTCCGGGTTATTGAAGGCGGACAAGAAGCGGGCTGGCACGACCTGCCTGACCATCGCTGGGAGCGCCTGCTCGAAGGCCGGCTGGTAGGCCGAGGTCATCAGTGATCCCATCGCCGCCAGACCGACCGTGGCTCCGATCTGGCGGAAGAAGACCAGGGCCGAGGTGGCCTGGCCGATTTTGTGCACCGGCATAGCATTCTGCACCACCAGGGTATAGAGCGACATGCCGAAACCCATCCCCAGGCCCAGTACCAGCATGGCGATCAGAACATCTGTATTGGTTGAATTCACATCCAGGCGAGTCAGCAGGTAGGACCCGACCACGCTAATCGCCATTCCCGTAATCGCGATCCATTTATATTTACCGATTCTGGAGACGAGCTGGCCTGAGAGGACACTGCCGACCACCGAGGTCAGCATCAGCGGCGTCAGGATCAACCCGCTGTTGGTCGCCGTTGTCCCCACGACGCCTTGCACGAAGAGCGGGATAAAGAAGACGCTGCCGAAGAGGCCCATGCCGAAGATCACTGTCACGATTGTGCTGACCGTAAAGATGCTGTTCTTGAACAGGCCAGGTTCAATAATGGGCTGGCCCTGACGGCGCTCGAGTCTGGCCTCGTAGAGCAGAAAGGCTGCCAGGAAGACCACCGCGGCCGTCAGCAGGCCAAGGATCTGTGGCGAGAGCCAGTCGTACTGGTTACCGGCCAGCGAGAAGCCCAGGAGCAGTGGTAAGGCGCCCAGCACCAGCAGAGCGGCCCCCAGGTAATCGATCGAGACCTGGCGGTTCTTGCCGCGTAGGGCGGGCATCAGGAAGATCAGGACCAGCAGGGCGAGAATGCCGATCGGCAGGTTGACGTAGAAGACCCAGCGCCAGCTTGTATTTTGGGTGATCCAGCCGCCAAGCGTGGGACCGATAATTGAGGACAGGCCCCAGATCGCTCCGGTCAGGCCCTGCCACTTACCGCGCTCGCGCGGCGTAAACAGGTCGCCGACGATCGCCATGGCGATGGGCAGCAGGGCCCCAGCCCCCAGGCCCTGGAAGGCGCGAAAAGCGATCAACTGGTTCATCGACTGGGCTGCCCCCGAGAGGGCCGAACCGATTAAGAAGACCACTACTCCGAACAAGAAAATGGGTTTGCGGCCCACCAGGTCCGAGAGCTTGCCGTAGATCGGCACCATGACCGTTGAGGCCAGCAGGTAGGCTGTGGAGACCCAGGTATAGCGGTCAAAGCCCTGTAGCTCGGCGATGATGCGCGGCATCGCTGTTGAGACAATGGTCTGGTCCAGCGAGGCCAGCAGCATCACCATCAGAACGCCGGCCATTGTCAGCACCGTCTCGCGCGCCGAAAAGCGCGGCTGCTCGAGGGCTGT
>NZ_JBHOQV010000101.1:0-1546 GCF_042408735.1 Thermogemmatispora sp. | reverse complement strand
CGGGGAGCAGGAGCGCGCTCCTGCTCCCGCCACGCAGGGACCTGGTCCCGGAGGGATCGCGGCGAGCCGCGTCGGCGTCAACACAGGCAGGCCCCCTGACGTGGGGACCGGCATGTGGGCGTTCGACATGCAGGCGCTCTTTCCGCACGCCCTCATCGTCGGCGTCGCTGGCTTCCTGCATACTCTTGCTCAAACTGACTGGGGGCCAGGCTTCCCCCGCCTGGGACCCGCCAGCAGCGCGCGCAGCCGTGCCACCTCGGGCGCACTCCCAAATGGCGAAGCCGCCAGCCGTTCCGTCAGCCGTCTCGCCCGCTCCAGATTCACCTGACTCCCAATCTGACGCAGCGGCCCCACCAGCTCCAGCGCCAGGGCTGCCCCCATCTCGTAGTCTCCCAGCTCGATTGCGGCCTGCGCGATCAACAGATCTGTAAAGGCACTCTGGCGAGCTGCCCCTGCCCGGCGTTGCTGCGGCAAAACCTCCAACGCCTCCCTTGGGCGCCCCATTTCCAGCAGCGCTGCGCCCTTATCCACTCGGTAGCGGCGCAGATCCATCCGCAGAAAATGCCCCGCCCGCGCGTCGCCCGGAGCCGGCTCCCGTTGTAAGAGCGCTGCCCCGTGCTCCATCTCACGCAGGGCTCGGCTCCCCTCAACACGACCCTGGGCAAACGCCTGGCTAAAGCCACCACGGATCAACACCGCCGCCTGCAGCCAGGGAGGCAGAGAGGGCAGCAACCCCCGGGCCTGCTGCGCATCCTGGAGGGCAAGCTGCCGATGCCTGGCATCCAGCCAGACCGTCTGGCGACGGTAGAGAGCCACGGCCTGCAGTTCTGCATGGTCCAGGCTCTGGGCCAGCTCAATAGCCCGGCTGGCATGCTCAATGGCCTGGCTATAGGCCCGCTGATCTCGGGTAATGGCACTGGCCAGCAGGTGATAGGACACCAGCAGGCGCGTCGTGCGGAACCGCTCGCTGCCTGCAAAAGGCAGCTGGGCATAGAGGGCCTGCAGGGTCGTCTGAATCCTGGGAAGGGCTGCTGTGGCATTTCCCCGATGATACTCCTGCCAATAGCGTTCTTCTTGCTCCTGCAGCTGCTCATAGTCCACGGCAAAGCGCGACACGTGCGCAGCTGCCGACTCAGGCGCGTAGCCTGCAGCAACCGACGATGCTGGCACGGCTGGAGCCACTGCCAGCCCCAGGAGCACCGGCGGAATCTGCAAGGTTTCGGCTAGAAAACGCCGACGGCTGATACTGTCGAGCCCTTCTTTGCGTTCTTCCATATTTCTCACCGCTCTTTCTGAAATGCCCAGCGCCCGCGCCAGATCGGCCTGCGTCCAACACTTGCCGTCAGGTCGCCGCTTGCGCTGACGAAAGTATCGTACCACCTGACCAGCGTGGGGCCAGCCAGCCTCATCTGCCTCAAAAGGAGGATAGCCCTGCTGGACCCACCACGGACCGGAAGCAGCGCGCGCGTGCTCCTCCCGCGCTGCTCCATCTGCTGCCTGCTGCATCGCCTCTCATCTCCCTTCCTTCACATGCACACGGCTGACG
>NZ_JBHOQV010000100.1:0-1195 GCF_042408735.1 Thermogemmatispora sp. | reverse complement strand
CGTCGGCCTCCCGACCGTCATGTCCTGCGGGGGCCACCTGGATGAGCGACGCGGCCTGCGGCTGCCCTGGGTGGACATCGGTCCGCAAGACGCCGCCTTTCAAGCGCTGGTCCAGGAAGAGGAAGCGCTGCGCCAGGAGGTCTGCCTGGCTCATCAGCGTCTCTCCGCGCTGCGCGAGCAGCAGGCTGGAGAAGAAGCGCTCCTGCTCGAGACCCAACAGCAGGTCGATGCGCTTGCTCGTCGCCTGCGTGCGGCCCAGCGAGCGTTGGCCGTCCGGCACCTGCCGCTCCGCGCCAGGCTGGTGCAGTACCTGAGTCGGTTCTATGAGGGAAGGATGGTGCCTTTCGATCGCCGCCTGATCCTGACCACGGGGCTGTACACGCGCCTTCAGAACCAGGGAGCCATCGACCTGTACCTGGAAGTCTCGCCGGAGCTTCAGCGCCAGAAGCTGGAGGAGTATCGCCAGGAGATGCGCGATTTCACCGCCTTCCTGAAGCAGCTCTATTGCTCAGGCCAGACAGAGCCAGAGGAAGCATGAACCAGCTTGCAGGCCTCGCCTCGGGCCAGGAGGGAGCCGGTTTCGAACAGAAAGGAGACGCCGATGGAACCTCACGATGACTCATCTCGCCCGAATCCCGTCCGCCCACTGCAGCGCGGACGCTCGACCTACATCCTCGATGCCGAGAACGTTGGGGAGCTGGCCCGCCTGATGCAGCAGGATCGGCTGCTCACCGAGGCGCTGGGGGGCCTCTTGCCCGAGGAGGGGATCAGCCTCCCCGAGACGGGCCGCGTCCTCGATCTGGCCTGCGGTCCCGGCGGCTGGCTGCTGGAACTGGCCTTCTGCTTCCCGCGGGCCACCTTGCTCGGTGTCGACATCAGCCCGACGGTCGTCGAGTATGCCACCACTCAGGCCCGCTCACGGGGCCTGGACAACGTCCACTTCCAGGTCATGGACGTCATGGAGCCGCTGGCCTTCGAGGACGGCTCCTTCGACCTGATCAATGGGCGACTCCTGTGGGGCTTCATGCTGCCGGCGGCCTGGCCGCGGCTGCTGGCCGAGTGTCGCCGCCTGCTCAGACCGGGCGGCTTCCTGCGCCTGACCGAGATGGAGGAGCCGCTCTCCACCAGTCCGGCCTTTGAGCGGCTCATGGCCCTGGGCTGCCAGGCCCTCAAGCGGGCCGGCCAGAGCCTGTCT
>NZ_JBHOQV010000124.1:0-14787 GCF_042408735.1 Thermogemmatispora sp. | reverse complement strand
TACAGCAGCAGATTGCTCCTCCAGCGGCGGCCCTCCAGCAGTCAGAGAGATGATTTTCCCGTTTCCTCTCATAAACCCGCGCTTGCGGGTCAGCAGTCGCAAGCGGGAAGGAACCATGTGATCACTCAATACTCATCTACTGAGAATGCTTTCTCTAACTATTTATTCTATACTTCTTATAACGATGCATCGTGAGAAGATCGATGCCACTCGTACCGGGTGCCCGCGAGGGACCCTGGAGGCAGCGCTGCCAGTCCCCTCTTGACCGATTGACCCAGGTCAAAGCCTGCCGCGGAAGGCAGGCAAAACAGCTACCAACCAAAGAGAAAGAACAGCCATCGCCTGAGAAAGCAGGCCCAGGCCTCTCACGGGCAGCAATGTCGGCGTCCCGTTTCTATGCAACCAGTGGAAAGTCGACTAGGAGAACTGATCGTATGGAACATGAAGTCTTTCTCAATCGAGAGACCGAATTGCATCTGATCGAAGCAGCCTTACAGGCACTGCGGGAGCGACGGCCACGCGAGCGGCTAATCGAACTGTACGGCCTCGTCGGCATCGGCAAAACCGCCCTATTGCGGCAGATCCAGCGGCGCTGTCTGGCGCAGAGTTTGCCAGTTCTCTGGGTCGATCTCGGCCCAGAAGCCGGCCCCGAAGCTCTGGTCTCTCAGTTGCTGCTTCAGCTCCCCCAGCAAGAACCACCCTCGCAACCACCTGGTTCCAGCGCATCGCTGTCGCCTGTCCCAGAGGAACACAGCCCTGCGGAGCGCGATAACGCTGCCCAGCCAGCGCAGCTAATCATCCAGGGACTGCGTGCCCTCCTCGCGCGACACGACCTCGTGGTGCTGCTGCTGGACGCAGTGGAGGTCGGCGACAAGCGACTGATGCACCTGGTAGCCTCCCTGCTCGGCAAGCTGGGGCCGGAAGCGCCCCTCCTGATAGTGCTGACAGCCCTCCATCCTCTGCCCTTTGAAGAGGAACAGGTCATCATGGGCGGCCTGAGAGCCATCGAACTGGGCGAGCTGGACCGTCCAGCCTGCGAGGCCTATCTGGCGGCTCATGGCCTGGTACTCTCGGCTGAGGAACACGCCTGGCTCTGGCGCTGGGCTGGGGGCTATCCGCTAGCGCTGGAAGTACTCAACGAAGCCCTGCGTGCCGGCCTGCTGCCTCGCCAGCCTAACAAGCAGCGCCAACTCTGCCAGCTCCTGAACGAGCGCGTCATCCGCCAGAGAGTGCTGACGCTCCTTCCTCTGGAGGAACGGGCAACCACAGAGACTCTGCTGCGCCTACTGGCGGTACCGCGACGCTTCACCGCTCTCCTGCTGCAAGAGCTAATTGAACAATTCTCACCATCGCTGGCACAAAAGACACCTCTAAGCTATTTCTTCCTGCTGCGCGCGTTGAGTGCGAGGACCAACGCCCTCCGTTGGTCCCCAGAGCGAGCCGGCTACGCCATTGAGGCGCCGCTGCGCCGCCTCTTGCTGTTGAGCTGGCACATGGAGGAGCCGGAGCGTCTGCTGGAGCTTCATCGCTGGCTGGCCACCTTCAATCGGCGTCAGGCCGGGAACATGACCGGCACTGATCGCCTCCGCTCACTGCGCGAATGGCTCTACCATCGCACACTCGGCCTGGAACCGGCAGCCATCTCCCAGATGACTCGCGACCTGCTTGTCGCATTGCGCCAGGAACCGGCTGAACTACGCGCGCAATTTTCTGAGGACCTTCGTCAGGATCAGGACCTGCAGGAGGCCCTGGGTGTGCATGCGGCACCCTTGCTGCTGGGACTGCAGGCACTCGAACACAACGACTAGCCAGGAGGAAAAGCACATCATGGAGAAAGGATATGGAAGCCCACTCGGGGCCTGGCCTGAGCGAAACTATGAGCGCGCCCTCTTTTTGCGCTGGCTCGAGCAGACTACAAGTGAAGAGCCATGGGTGCTCTCCATTCACGATGAGGGGTCCAACGCCCACGCCCACCCTCGGGGCGGCTGCGGCAAAAGCTGGCTGCTACACGACTGGGTGACCCTGGCGCGCCAGCGCTTTCCACACCTGCCCATTGTCCAGATTGATGGACTCCAGGCCGCTGATCACGATTGCCTGGTGATCACCCAACGGGTGGTTACGCACCTGCAAGCCGCTTATGCCCCCTGGCAGGCCCAGACTTTCGCTCAGACACTCGCCGCCCTGAGCGCCCGAGACTCGCTGAGAGCGGCACGATCCCTGCACGAACTGCCTGATGCGCGTCTGCGAGAACAGCTTTGGGCGGCCCTCGCCCGCGATCTGCAGATCCTGCAACCGCTGCTGCCAGCCCGGAAGCCAACCCTCCTGCTGGTCTACGATAGCTTTGAACTGCTGGCAGCCAACCCTCAGCTCACCGTACTCAACCCAGGCCAACCCTTCCCAGAGCGCTTCGGCCTTCCGCGCGTCAAGGTACTGATCGCCAGTCGTCAACCTCTCGACTGGTGCCAGCCGCTCTGGCGTGGGCGAGAGAGAGAGGTTCACTCGCTGGCTCTGCCGCCCTGGTCGGCGGAAGACATTCAGCGCGCGCTCGAGCGTGAAGGGCTGATCTCGCCAACAGATGGGCCTCCAGTCTCCCTTTGTGAACGCCTGGCGACTCTGACTGGCGGCTCTCCGGCACTGGTGCGTCTGACCTGCAACCTGTTGGCGCACAGCCATCTGCCCCCGGCTGAGCTGGCCCGTCTCGAGCAGGACGCCTTTGACGAGCGGCTAGCTGCCTGGCTCATCGCCCCAGAAAGGCCCCTGGCCTGGTGGCTCCTTGTGCTGGCTCACCTCATTCCCGGACCCAACGAGCCGGGAGTAGCGCTGGACTGGCTCGCGGGCCTCCTGGCTCACCTGCCCTCCGATCCCCGACTAGAGCCGGCTTCCACAGAGGCAGCCCTCCGAGAAGAGCTGCGCTCTCTGTCTGCCGTGCGCATGAGCAGCGATATGAAGTGCGTGGCCCTGTCCAAAGAGATCCGCTGGCTGCTGCTGCAGTATGGCTGGGAACGCCAGGACCCTGATCGGCGCTTTCGCCGCGAGGTGAGCCGGGCGGTGATGCGCCTCTGCGAGCGCGAACTGCAGGCCCGGCGGGAGCTGGCTGGGCCGGTCTGGCAAACCTATCAAACCTTGTTGCTCTTCCACTGCCTGAACGTCGATCTTGAGAGAGGCTGGCGGCTCGGCGAGCGCCTGCTTGTCTCTACCCTGGCCCGCCACCAGCACGGACTGGCCTCCAGGCTGCTGGAAATCCTCCGCCGCTTCGAGAGGGACCTGGCTCCCTATCAGCGTAGACAGCTCTCCCATTGGGAGGAGGCGCTGTGGCTGCCGTCCCACAGCCAGGAGGCCGAGCCGGCCTGATCAAGGCTCTCCTCTCTTCAAGCAAGCAAGATCGGCTGTCAAAGACAGACTGTAAGCGCGACGAGGCAGTGTCACGACTCCCCTGCCTGGTCGAGGAGACTCATGAATGAAGCAAAAACGACTACCAAGGCCACGAGCCACGCCTGGAACGAGGTGCCACACCTGTCGCGACTACCGAGAGTCGCAGGAACGCCCTCCTGATCTGCTTTCCAGACACGGCTGTGAGCACCTCATTCATGCCTCCTTTTCTTCAGAGGCAGAGACACCCTTCCCTAGCCGCTCCCATTGGCGAGCGGCCGGCGGATGACAACCGGGCTTGCCTGCAGACCGGTGCGGAGGCTGCTTTTCCTGGAAGAGAGATCGCCAACGACAGCAGCCAGCGCCTCCCGTCGAGTCTCTCCGACCAGGAGCCTCCCAGTGCTACAGAGACAGGTAGGAACCTCTCGAGGCTAAAGCAGGGATGCGCTTGCCGCCTTACCAGAGCTAGCGGCCTCTGTCCGGCACCACCTCGCGCGCGACTGCTCCCTTTCGCGGAGCAAAGATCGGCAGCCAGCCAGATCACCAGAGCCAGTCAGCCAGCCGGTACTGTCGCTGAGGGCAAAGCGGCCTGCATCGTCTGCAGACCAGCGGCTGCCTTCAGCCCAGCTCGTAGAGTGCCTCCATTAGCCCCTCCGCAGGCTGATAAGCGAGCCGGAAACCGAAGCGTCGACAGAGCTGTTGCATGGCCCGATTCTCCGGAAGCAGATACCCTCGCAGGCACTTCAGACCCTCCTGGCGCGCGACCTCGATCAGTCGGCGCAGGAGTTCACTCCCCACCCCTTGCCGCTGGAAGCGATCGCTCACCAGGAGCGCAAACTCCGCTTCGTCGCCCCTGGGAAGTCTGATAAGGCGTCCGATGGCGATGATAGCCTCTGCCCCCTGCCCTGGTGCAGGATCGCGCCAGAGGGCCACGAGCGCCAGCTCGCGCTCGTAGTCGATGAAACAGCGGTCCACCAGGCGCTCATGGGCGGTCCGCTGGCTCAGACCAAGCATATGCAGCCAGCGCAAATAGACTGTGCGCTCTGACAGCGTCTCGTGAAAACGCACCATCAGAGGCTCGTCTTCAGGGCGAATGGGACGAATCACTACCGGCGTACCATCCGGCAGGTGCCAGCTCCCGACGTACTGCAGCGGATAGGGGCGGATCGCCGGACGAGGGAGCTGATCCGCCGGCACAGTGTTGGGATGGAGGACAACACGAGCATCCAGGACCAGCACGTCTTCCCCGCCGGTGGCCAGCAGGGGATTGATATCGATCTCCTTGATCAAAGGTTGTTCGACCAGGAGCATACTCATGCTCACCAGGACGCGCTCCAGGGCGGCCAGCTTGACCGGCGGAATGCCCGCCGTCCCGCGCGCAAGCGCTTGATAGAGCTGAGTGCGCTCCATGAGGCGTCGGGCGAGAGTGGTCGTCAAGGGCGGCAGGGCGAGGGCATGATCGTGCTGGACCTCCACCAGGCGCCCGCCAGCGCCGAAGAGAAGCACCGGCCCGAACTGGGGATCGCAGAAGCTGCCCACGATCAGCTCATAGCCTGGGGCCGTAATCATCGGCTGCACCGTGACGCCCTTCATTTGTTCGGCTCCTGCCTGCCGTCTGACAGCGGCCTCAATACGCCGGTAGGCTTCCCGTACCTCTGCCGCTGTGTGCAGCCAGAGCTGGACTCCGCCGATCGCACTCTTATGCGTGATCTGCTCCGAGAGAAGCTTGAGTACGACGGGAAAACCGAGCGTCTCGGCCTGCTGGACAGCCTCCTCTTCAGTCCTGGCCACCAGCGTCTCAACGGTAGGGATCCCGTAGGCCCTCAAGAGGGCCTTTGCCTCGGGCTCGCTCAGGATGCTCCGCCCGCTCTGGCGGATCGAAGAGAGCTGCCGTGCCACCTGCTCGCGCCTGGAAACATGAGTCTCCGGCTCAGCCACGGCCCAGGGCGTCTCGTAGAGGCTAGTCAGGTGAACTTTGTGTCGCCACATGGCGCAGAAGACGCGCACTGCGGCCTCTGGCGACGCGAAGGTAGGAATGCCTGCCTGCGCAAGAATCTCCTGTCCTGCCGCGACGCTACTGCCGCCCATCCAGCAAGCCAGGACAGGTAGAGAAGGGTGGCGGGCAGACCAGACCTGCTGAAGCCGCTCAGCAGTGCGCGTTGGCTCACTCATCGCCTGGGGAGTGAGCATGATCAGCAGACCATCACTGGTCGGATCCTGGAGCAGGATCTCAACGGCCCTGGCGTAGCGCTCTGGGTCGGCATCGCCGAGCAAATCCACCGGATTCTGGTGACTCCAGTGAGCGGGGAGATACTTGTCCAGCTCTCTCCGCGTGGCCTCGGCCAGCGGAGCCAGCTCGCCACCGGCCTCTGCCAGGGCATCGGCGGCCAGCACACCAGCACCACCCGCATTGGTCACGATAGTCAGGCGCGGCCCCTGCGGGTGCGGTTGATGAGCCAGAGCTTCAGCCAGAGCGAAAAGATCGGCGAGCTGGTCGACCAGCAGCACTCCACAGCGGTGACAGGCGGCCTCAACGACGTCATAGCGGGCCGCCAGGGCGCCGGTGTGTGAGATCGCTGCCTGCAATCCTGACGGAGCGCGCCCGGCCTTCAGCAGAATCACCGGCTTACGCCGCGCCACCGCTCGTACGGTTGACAGAAATGCACCCGCATCGCCCAGCGTCTCCAGATAAAGCAGAATACTCCTGGTCTGGGGATCATCCCCCAAGTAGGCTAGCAGGTCTCCCCAGCCCACATCGAGCAGCGAGCCGACGGAGACCACGCTGCTAAAGCCGATCCGTTCCCGCAAACTCCAATCAAGGATCGCGCTGCAGAGCGCCCCACTTTGGCTAAGGAAAGCGATAGAACCTGGTAAGGCCATGACCCGCGCGAAGGTGGCATTGAGACCTCTCAGAGGGTTCATCACTCCCAGGCAATTCGGTCCCAGGAGGCGCAGATGGCCCCGGCGCGCCTGCTCCAGAATCCGCTGCTCCAGCTCCAGACCTGCGGGCCCAGTCTCTCGAAAGCCAGCAGAGAGAATCACCGCTGCCTTGACCCCAGTGTCTACGCAGTCGGCGATCAGGGTTGGCACAGTCGAAGCCGGAGTGGCAATTACCGCCAGGTCAACCGGCTCGGGCAGGGCCTGCAGACGGGGATAGGCTTTCAGTCCCAGCACGCTGCTGCGTCGCACATTCACAGGGAAAACAGTGCCCCCAAAAGGGTGACTGATGAGATTCCAGAGGACGGCCCGCCCAACACTGCCGGCTCGTTCGGTGGCCCCAATAACGGCAACACTGCGCGGCTCAAAGAGGGCGTGCAGCGGATGTGCGTGGGGCAAGTGAAAGAGGCTTGTCGCTTGAGCGGCTCCCGCAAGGGCTTCTCGCTCCGGCTCTCCAGAGGATGGCTGCACGGCTCTGCTCCTTTCCTGCGCGGATAGTGATCTGTCAACAGCCTAGCGCCGCAATCTCTCAAGAGGCTCTCCGATCGGGATCAGAACCTCACAAAGCCATCACAGCGATGGGGCCAGTGACTCGCCCCGGTCAGGCAGGGGAGAGCCTCCTCTTGTCACCTGGCATCGTGGCAGAAGGGTCCTGCCAGGAGGCTGCCCATCAGAATGTGATGGCGCTCTCTGGCTGCTCCAGGTGCATGCCCGATTCACAGAGGCCAGGCAACAGCCTGGCCTCCCCTCTCTGGCGCTGGTCACCGAACCGAACTGGACCGGCCCCCCTACTCCCGTCTCAGGAGATCGGGCAGTCGCAGACGGCTGATGGCGCGCAACGCTGGAAGTGCTGCCAGAGCAGCGACAAGCGTCAGAAAGCAGATGGTCCCCACTCCCACCAGAAGCAATGACTCCACAGAGGGCCAGAACTGCAGGGAGCGCAAGAGGACGAGCGCCAGGCCTATACCCGGCGGCGTCGTCGCCAAAGCGAGCAGAACACTCTCGCGGAGTATGACCCCTTGCACCAGGGAAGGAGGCCATCCTACCGCCTGCAAGAGGCCGATCTCGCTCTGGCGCTCGTGAACCTGTAGTGCCAGTAGATCAGCTACGCTCAGGAACGTCAGGAGGATCGCGAAGGCGACGCTCGCAAGCTGCGACCCTGCCGTTTGCAGCAGGACCTCCTGTCCCAGAAGGGTGCCCTGCAGCAGTTGACGAAGCGCAAGCAGGCTGCTGGCGCTAACTACCAGCAGAACCGTCGACAGGAGCAGGCTGCTGGCCATCAGCAGCGTCTGAATCGGCGTGCGGAGCAGGTTGCGTACCGCCAGGGTGCCCAGAGGAGCAAGCCAGCTCCCCCAGGTGCTGCTTCTATGCCCGAGGAGATGGGCGCCCCTGGGCCTCGTCGGCCTGATCGCTGTTCCTGTTCGAAACAGGATGGCCGGTTGCAGCCGCCAGAGGCGCTGAAGAGGCAGGAGGACACCCGAAAGGGCCAGCCCAAACAGGCCCGGCAGCGCCCAGGCGAGGAGCGACACGGGTGGGCTAAGCCCCAGCAGAAGGCAGAGGAGCAGGGCCAGGCCGAGGCCGGCCAGGCCCCCGCTCAATGAGAGAGCCAGTACTTGCCCGAGCAAGAGAGCTGCCAGGTGCCGGGGATGCCAGCCGAGGGCCACTAAGATGGCAAATTCGCGTCGCTGGGCAACCATGAGCGCCTGAATGGTTACCAGAACTGAACCCAGGCAGACCAGGACAATCACAAGCAGCAGGACCATTTGCGTTGAGCTGAGTTGGTTGAGGTAGAGGAGACCGGCGCCGATGGTGATCCAGCGCTCTTCAACCCAACCCAGTGGAGGAATGGTTTGCGTCACTCCCGGCATTTGTCCGGCCCTGAGGCCAGGAACATAGACCAGGGTCGGACGCGGCGAGGCCCCCAGGGTCACAATGGCTCCGAGGCCAGTGCGCTCGTGGATTTCCTGAGCCACTCGCGCCACTCGCTCCCAGCCGGCCTGATCAGGCGTGACGTTGCCCGCCACGCGGACGCGGATGACGCTGATGCAGCGATCGCCGAGAATCTGGCGAGCGGCGGCCAGGGTAGTGAGGGCAAAGGGCGGCTCAAGTGTGAAGCCGGCCTGATTGGTGGTCGGCAGAAGAGAGACGGGGCGCGTCGGCTGGCCCTGGGCGTTGTAGCGAAGTACAACGGGGGCAGGGGTATAGGTATTTTCCGGTAGCCAGTTGAGCGCATCGGCAAAGGCCGCCGAGAGGCGACGGCCATCAAATCGCCCCATGGGCCTGGCCGTGTAGGCCGCGCCGTTATAAATGGTGTCAAGTGTGGTCTGGTAGGTGTAACCCAGTATCTCACTCTGCGGTTCCAGCCTGCCAGGAAGAGGGTTCAGAGGGCGAAAGGCGACCTCGCTTCCCCCGCTGCCTGGAGGATTTTGCTGCGGGCTGGGAACCAGCGCGTAGGCCGGTCCGCTGACGCCAGAAGGCGGCGGCGTCGGACGATAGGTCAGGCTGGCTGGCCTGGCGGTGAATGTCAGGAGAAAGCTCGTAGGGCCGGGGGTGATCGAGAGGGAGGAGCCGCTCACTGTCAGCTCGCTGCCCAGGGAGAAGAGCCGCAGATCGTTTTGGGGCAAGGGGACGTCGCCGACAAAGATTGTCCGCTCTGGTGCCTGATTGAGATAGGCGCTGCCACCTAGGGCCGCGATCCGCTGCGGGTCAATGCTCGCTGTGAGCAGGCGGCTGAAGGAGGCGTGCAGAGTGATGGAGCCGGGCGGTTGGGTATTGATCAGGAGGGGCACGTCGTAGTTAGGGACCTGTTCCCCTTGATGCATTCCCCCGATAGTGGGATTTGCGGAGTCGCGAGCGAGCGCCGTTTCTTCAGGCAGGGGATCCCCAAAAGTCAGACTCTGGTTCAGGTGCACGAGCGAGTTTTCTGCCTCGGGGTCAATGGCGGCCAGCAGGAAGGCCCCGGGGTTGGGAACGCCGGTCAGATAACCGCCGGAGGCATAAAAGTAGTCCCCGACCCCGATCGCCCGCAATGGCGCCAGCTGGGCCGCACCGAGCGGGAGACAGTATCCTGTACAAGGAGCGGGGGAAGAGTAGACGATTGTAGTGGCTTGATATTCGGTGATCTGCTGGAGTCCATTGAAGGCCGTCAGAGTCCAGCTCAGCTTGTAGAAGCCCGGCGGGTAAGAGCCAAAATCGATGGCTGACCCTGGGTACTGGACATAGCTGATAAAGGCAAGAGGGGCGGCCACGCTGACCCCAGGCAGGTGCTGGATCTGCTGATACTCTTCCAGGCTAATTCCGCCTGCGTAGCTCTCAAATTGATCGGGAGGAAGGCTGGATCCTGGAGGAGGCGGAGCCTGGTGGGAGGGAACCACTAGCAGATCGTAGATGGGCCGCCAGTGTTGACTGACGAGCTGCGTTGTGCGCAAGACGGTGGTCTGCGTAGTCGCGGAGAGCAACAGAAGCGTACAGGCGGCGACCAGAAAGCCGGCGCAGATGAGCAGGCTTCGCCCCCGCTGTTGGCGCAGCCCCAGCCAGAGATAGTACGCCATCAGCTTCTCCTTTCAGCGCTTCATATCTCTTTCCTGCTCCTCCCTCCTATTCAGGATTACGCAGCCAGTAATCCACCTCATCACCATAGCTGGACAATCCTATATGGGCCGGCGCTCACAGAAAAACCTGCTCCGGTGCAGGGGAAGGGGCGCATCCGCCAGGCGAGTCTCGAAAGAGGCCGCCAGCGAGCGCCATAACTTCCCTTCGGGCAAAGGCTGGGGGTCAGCCTGGATGCTCTCGCCCGGACCTGTTGCTCGCAGCGGCGGCGACTCTGGCTCCTGCGCTTTTGGGGACTTTGTGGCGCTTCGGCCTCTTGCCTCTTGTGTTGAGCCTGGCTGGACACCCTGCCCCTTCTCCTGGGGAAGTAAGCTCTTTCTTCGAAGAGCAAAGGGGAAAAGCATCAGGTGGCCAGAGACGGGGCACCCACCGACTAAGGCCGGAGGATGCCCCGTGCCTGAAAGCTCTGGCGCTGGTTCTGCCTGAAGGTCTGGTGGCAGCCAGGTGAGAGGAGAGGCTGCTTAGCTGCAGCTCCCCGTGGGACCAACCAGAGGCGACTGCAGGACGTTGGGACTGGAGACAGCTACCCCACCCGGCTCCGGGAAGGTGTGATCAGCGGGCAAGGGGCCGCTCCAGGTGAACGTATATGTCATCGTGGTGACCCCAGGGGCAAAGGTGAGGGTCTGTGTATCGTCTCCTCCGCTGCGCCCGTTATTGACGGTGTAACCAAACCTGACCACACCTCCCAGGCTGCCTGGCGCCACATGGAAGGTGGCCGTGTACTTCTCCGTCAGAAAGGTGCCGCAGCGCAGACCGGCGATCGAGGCCGGGCTAACGCTGATAGTAACGCCGGTGACTCGGAAAGCGGTCGGCGAGCACTGGCCAGTCGGGGCGAGCAGCGAAGAGGTGACCTGGTTTGGACTGCTCACCTGGACGCCGCCAGCACCAGGGGCGGTGTGATCCACCGGTAGCGCCCCGTTCCAGGTGAAGCTGAAGGTTCCGAGCGTTTGCCCCGGCTGGAAGTAGAGGCTGGCGGCTCGCTCTCCTCGCCCGTTATTAATAGTATAGCTGAACTGGATCGTGCCGCCGCTGCTGCCTGGCGCCACGTGGAAGGTGGCCGTATAGGTCACCGTGAGCGTGGTGCCACAGGGCAGGTTCGCTATCGAGGCCGGCTTGACCGCCATATCAACGGCGGTGACCTTGAAAGGCCCTCCCGCTGTCTGGGTGGTTGGTGACGAAGTGACCGCTGCGGTAGGACCCACCGGAGTCGGCTCCTTTGTCGCTTCTCCTGCGGAGGAGGTTGTGGCAGCGGAACCACAACCAGCCAGCAGTCCCATCGCTATCAAAAGAAGAACACTGATAAGTTTTTTCATAATGAGCTTGCTTTCTGTCTTTCCTAAGAAAACTTATTTAAGACAACAAGACCGATTCAAAAGATGGCTGCCTCAAACGAGCCGGCTCTGAAGAAGAAACCAGACCTTTATAAGTTGTATAACGCTTCTGCCAGCCTTTTGATCTGATGGATACAGAGCATCCCAGCGCCCCGTTAAAAGCTATGAACCTGGCCACAGACCTGCAAGCTAACGGCGAACGCTACGACAAGGTTGCCTTGGCCCTCGCATTAAGGTCGTTGAACTGCTGACCGCTGTCTGAACGAAGAAAAGAACCGGAATTGCTGGCGACAGGACAAGAGAAGAAACCTGCTGCCGGGTGGAACTCACGACTACCCCGTGAGAGAAGCCTGGTCCGGCCTCCTGCTAAGGCTGGCTCAATGGGCCAGGCTGTCCCCTTGTCTCCTTCGCTTTCCCCCGAAAGATCGCTGCCCTCTCCATCCCGCCGGCGAGATCCCTGGGCCGCTGCTGAGATAGTGCAGCCTGTCAGCTTCTCCCGATGAGGGTGGAAGGAAGGAGGCCAGAGCGGCGAACAAAGGGTTGTTGCCTGCGTCAACCGACCTGTTGACTTTCTTGAGATACCGCTGCTCTGCCTGGCTAAGCGCAAGGTCGGAAGCAGACTGTACCGCTGCCTGGTCTCCTGGTTACAGCCATGGCCTGCTCGGGAAGGGAAGCAACCCTGCGGTTCATTGCGGCGAAGGCGAGCAGTCTGCGACGTGCAACGAGGGCCACGTGATGGCGTCGTGAGCGGCGGCTATGCTCAGGACAGAAGCAGATAGCAGGGCGGCAGGGAGTAGGCCGGATCGTGCCGCAATGAAACTGCACTGCTGGCAGAAGCTGAGTCTGGACACAGGCTAGCAAGACTGGAAAGAAAGGAGGCTCTCATGTTTCGACATCTGCTGGTGCCCCTGGACGGTACGCCGACAGTCGAGCGCTCTATCCCAGTAGCGGCCCGTCTGGCGCGAGCGGCCCAGGGGTCATTGATTCTGCTGCGGGTCATCGACTGGCCCCCGCCGAACATGGTCTACGATGGCGGAGCGCTCTTTGATCCTTCGGCCAGCCTGAGCGAGCAGGAGATTGCCAGTGTCACTCGCTATCTCAACGAAGCTGTCCAACGTCACGCGTAGATCCTGGATCAGCTTCCCGTCGAGCAAGAAATTGCCTTTGGCTCTCCGGCTCCGACGGTCTTTGCTACGGCGTGCCTGGAGCGAGTCGACCTGATTGTCTTGTGCAGCCATACTGCCAGCCGTCTGCGGCGTTGGATCATTGGCAGCATGGCGCGGCGGGCAGCCCGCAAGAGTCCCAGGTCTCTGCCTGAGGGAGCAGGGCCGTCTCCTCCTTGTGGCGCTGGTTCCGGCGCGTGCTCTCGCGTGGAGACGGCTGGACTGCCTGGGGCCTGGGGGGGAAGCCGCTCCCACAGGCAGCGCTCTCCGTCTGCGCGGGCTGGTCCTGCCCCGGGTGAGAGCCAGCCCCGGACAGGACCGCTCACAGCAGGAGGGGCTGGGCGCGAACCGCCGGGCCGGCAGGAGCCGCTCGCTGCCGCTCAGCTGGAAGTCCCTCCCGCGCTCGCCCGGCCACCTGCGGCAGGAACTGGAGGGGGTCAGGCGAGGCAAGCCGGGCCGCGTCCCAGGACCATTTGAGGGCCGCAGCGCCTGGCTGGTCTCTCAGCCTGACCGGAGGAAGGGGAGCGTCCTGAAGGCAGGTGAGCCGCGCCTTGCTCGGGGAAGCACGGCCCGCCTGGTTCAGGCCAGGAGCGTCATGGCCCTCGCTTCCGGCACGGCGCTTCCGGCAAGGCCCCTCCTGGAGGGAGGGAAGCCGGCCTTGGAGGTGGGGCCTCTCGTCAGGAGGAGTGAGGCCCAGCCGCAAGGGGGATCACTGAGCCAGCCCCTCCCTGGCCGGGCGGGGATTCTGGTTGCTCCGTTCCCGCACTCGTGCTCCAGGCTCCTGCCGTGGTGCCGCCGGCGCCGGGACCTGACCGGCGAAGACAGAGGGAAAGAGACCGCGTCGGAGAGATGGGGGAGATCTCCCCCCCCTCCACCATGGCCCATCTGAGGGCCTGATTCGAAACTCGTTCGGGGCCAGCGTCCGAGACGCTCCACCCTGGCCCGATTGGGCCGAAGAAGTGCAGTTCTTGCCGCTAGAATCAAGCAAAGTGATCTGTCGCTTCCTCGAAACTCGCCCCTTGAGCGCTGCAGCCAACGAGTTTCGAAACGCGCCGAGGTCCAAGGGGGAAATGAGGGGGAAAGTGGGAAAGGGCGAGGCGCTCAGTTGCCAAAAACGGGGCCTGAATCGTTAGAAGATATGAAAGATGTCTCCCGGAGGGGTTTTCGGGGGGGTCGGTTGCAGGGGTCTCGATCCGCTTGAGGATACTGAAAGTAGAGCAGCTTGAGCGCTGGCTCGAGTGCGGGCCGGGTTGCAGGGGTCTCGATCCGCTTGAGGATACTGAAAGTCCTGAGACCCAGTGAGCCAGCTCTGAAATCGATCCGAGGTTGCAGGGGTCTCGATCCGCTTGAGGATACTGAAAGCTTGCACAGACCCTTTGGGCATGTTATCTTTCTCCAAGTTGCAGGGGTCTCGATCCGCTTGAGGATACTGAAAGTTTCTAATTCTTCTCTCTTCTGCTCTTTTTTTCTCTGTTGCAGGGGTCTCGATCCGCTTGAGGATACTGAAAGCGGCTTTGAGCGATTTTTCCATAGAGCGAATTCAGAGTTGCAGGGGTCTCGATCCGCTTGAGGATACTGAAAGAACCTTTCACCATTCGTATCCCTTCTTTTTCTGTTTGTTGCAGGGGTCTCGATCCGCTTGAGGATACTGAAAGGAGGTATTCACCCATGGGATCGATCCAGAGGCGGATGTTGCAGGGGTCTCGATCCGCTTGAGGATACTGAAAGTTTCTGGCAGCACCAGCGGTGCCACAGGGGAATTACGTTGCAGGGGTCTCGATCCGCTTGAGGATACTGAAAGCTTTCTAACCTCAATGAACGTATCGAACGTTTTCAACAGTTGCAGGGGTCTCGATCCGCTTGAGGATACTGAAAGAACTCGAGTAACTGCTCTCGCGACAGATCACACAGGTTGCAGGGGTCTCGATCCGCTTGAGGATACTGAAAGCGATGATGACGAGCCAGCCGCCCCGACGACTGCTGCGTTGCAGGGGTCTCGATCCGCTTGAGGATACTGAAAGATTGCTGCCAGTTAGGCAGAGGGAGCGTAGCAATCGTTGCAGGGGTCTCGATCCGCTTGAGGATACTGAAAGACATTGCACTGGCGCTAGCGTCCAAAGACGCTAGCGTTGCAGGGGTCTCGATCCGCTTGAGGATACTGAAAGACGCTGGAAGGCGGGCAGCAGCAGGTCACCCTCTCGTTGCAGGGGTCTCGATCCGCTTGAGGATACTGAAAGATCACAAAGATGGCCCTGCCTCCCGGCCGAAGCACCCGTTTGATTTCCGCCAGCAACCGGGCCAGATCGAGCAGGTAGCGCTGAAGCATCCCCCGTTCGCGGCTGGGGAGCCGCTGCATGATCTCCTGGGAGAAGCCCGAT
>NZ_JBHOQV010000092.1:0-2400 GCF_042408735.1 Thermogemmatispora sp. | reverse complement strand
GGTCTGTTCCCGTGACCTTCCCAGACCCTTCCCGGTTCCTCCCTGTCGTCCGAGTCCGTTTCCGTGGTGTTTCCGGACCCTTCCCGTTTCTGGGCCATGAATCCTCTTCTCACCCCTGCTCGGCTTCCTGGGAGGGGCCTTCCTCAGAGGCCGCGGTCACCCCCTCCCACAGAGAAGCCACCGCCGTCGCCCTCTGCCTCCTCTTCCTCCCTCTGGGGAGGGATTCTGGGACCTCCAGGTCCGCGTGGAGAGGCACTGGTCGCCCTGGTCTGGGAGATCGAGCAGGGACAGCTCCCCCGGCTCAGCGCGGACCTGGAGGTCCCAGAATCCCTCCCCAGAGGGAGGAAGAGGAGGCAGTGGGCGACGGCGGTGGCTTCTCTGTGGGAGGGGGTGACCGCGGCCACTGAGGAAGGCCCCTCCCAGGAAGCCGAGCAGGGGTGAGAAGAGGAATCATGGCCCAGAAACGGGAAGGGTCCGGAAACACCACGGAAACGGACTCGGACGACAGGGAGGAACCGGGAAGGGTCTGGGAAGGTCACGGGAACAGACCCGAAGGACAGGGAGACGGATCGGGCAACCGTCTGGTCGACACCTGGAGCGTCCTCCTGCCCGGCGAAGCGCTCCGAGCGAGAAAGATCCTCGAACCGCCGTCATCTTGCTGACAAGCACATGCTGTAAGGAAGGAGAGGACGTATGCCTCGACATCATCATTCCCACCCTGTACAACACCCAGCGGCCCCCCCACCTGTGGGGAAGCTGCTGTCCTTGAGAGAAGTGGCCAACAGGCTAGGAGTGCACTCTGCTACCGTGCTGAGGGCCTGCCAGTGATCTATATCAGCCGCAGGAATGTCAAGGTCGATGAGCAGGACCTCGAGCGATGGCTTGCTTCCCGTAAGGAAGCACCCTAATCAGCATGCCTGCTCGGGACAGGTTCCGGGGCAGGGAGTGACGTCAGGCAAGAGCCGTATGCCCTTGGCAGAGGAACATACGGCTCTTGCCATAGAGAGGGGCGCTCGGGAGCAGTGCCGTGCCCGTAGCAGCCGAAACGCATGAACTGGGAAGGGATCGGATCATGGCCCATCACGAGGAACCATCTTCCAGCCAGCCAGTGAGAGGAAGAAGGAAACGGGGACATGGAGAAGGGTCGATCTTCCAACGCAAGAGCGACCGAAGAACCCGAGCCAAACCCTGGGTTGCCCAGGTGACCCTGGGACCGGGGAAGAAGAAAATCGTCGGGTACTTTCGAACGCGACAGGAAGCTGCCTCCGCTTTGCGGAAGGCACTCAATGAATTAGAGCAAGGGACCTTACCGCTGGAGCGGGATCAGTCGATGCGAGCCTATCTGGAGTACTGGCTGGAGCAGATCCAGAAGCCCGCTATTCGCCCGACGACGTATATCCTCTATCGGAGGATCATCCAGAAACATCTCATCCCGACGCTTGGGGGGATTTCCCTGCGTCGGTTGCAGCCGGAACATATTGAGCACCTCTATGCAAGGAAACAGGCCGAGGGCCTGGCCAGCCGAACCATCGCCAATATTCACAAGCTGCTGCATGCTGCTCTGAGTGACGCGGTCCGACGCAGTAAGGTGGCGCGCAATATTCTGGAGCTGGTCAAGGCCCCTCGAGCCACTTCCCCAGAGAGGCCGACCCTCACGCAGGAACAGGCGGTCCGGCTGGTGCATTCGGTCAAAGAGCATCCCCTGGAAGCATTACTCCTGCTAGCGCTCATAACGGGGATGCGGCAAGGAGAACTGCTCGCGCTGCGCTGGAGTGACGTGGATCTGGAGCGGGGGACCCTCCAGGTCCGGCGGACCGTGAGCTACAAAGCGCGCTATGGCTTTGTAGAGACCGAGACCAAGACCGCCAAGGGGAAGCGGACGATTGCCCTCCCCCCGCTCCTGGTTGAGACGCTGAAAAGGCACCGGGCCCGGCAACAGGAGGCCCGTCAGAAGGCGGGCCGGCGCTGGCAGGAGCGAGATCTGGTCTTCTGCACGCAGGAGGGGAATTTTCTGACCGATAGCTTTGTGCGCCGCCAGTATTATCAGCTCCTGGAGCGGGCTGGGTTACCACGCATCCATTTTCACGACCTCCGACATAGCACCGCAACGATCCTGCTGGCGATGGGCGTCCATATTAAATTGGTCCAGGAACTGTTAGGCCATAGCCAGGTGACGGTCACGCTGGGGATTTATGGGCATGTATTACCGGGGATGCAACGGGAGGCCCTGCAGCGAATGGAGCAATTGCTGAGCGGAGAGCAGGGAATAGGGCTGTCAGAAGGGCTGTCAGAAGAGCTATGAAGGGGCCTTCACAGGAGGAGAGCCGGGGAAGCGGCTCTGGAAGAGGGAGCGGGAGACGGGACTCGAACCCGCGACAGCCTGCTTGGAAGGCAGGTACT
>NZ_JBHOQV010000087.1:0-10761 GCF_042408735.1 Thermogemmatispora sp. | reverse complement strand
ATATGTGCTAATCCCGCTCCGGTGTGATATGCTTAATGGTGGCAAGCTGGTTAAGAATCGGCATTGTGTGGAGATAGGCATGGACCTGAGTGTTGATGGCAAGTCAGAGCGTATTCCATACAGCTCGCACATCTGTCAGCTCTACAGCAAAGTGACAGAGATCGCCGGGGTCACGGCCCGGCTGCTGCGTGCGGGGATCGTTGCATCGGAGAAGTGCCTGTTCGCGGCGGCGCCTGCGCAGGTGCAGGAGTTGCGTGAAGAACTGGAGAAGCTGCAGCTTGACGTAGACGCCTTAATTGCCGGGGGGCAGCTCATCCTCTCCACAGAGCGAGAGCCGTTTCTCTCCAACGGGAAGCGGTTTGATCCTTATTTTTTATTATCCACGCACCAGACCTTTATTACTCAGGCGCTGCGTGACGGCTGGAAGGCGGTGAGGATTTCGATCGACATGACCTGGCTGGCCGGCGAGCTGGCCACGCCCGAGCAACTCTTAAAATACGAGGCTCTCTGTGACGCGGTCTTCACCTTTCAGAACCGGCCCATCATAGCCCTGATGCATTACGATTACGGGAAATTGCTGCCCAGCCTCGTAGTGGAGATGCTCAAGCTTCATCCTATCTCCGTCGTAGGCAAATTCATCCGGCGCAATCCCTACTATTTGAACTCCGAGCAATACATGATCAAGATCCTGCGGATGCATCGGGAGAAGAAGGAGCCTGGTCCGCAAGAGCGTGGGAGTGGGCGCGACTAGCCTGCGCCTGGCCGGGGTCTAGTCAGGCCTGGTCATGCCTAGCCGCAGCGAGCAGGAGCCAAGAGAGCGGGGCGCGCTTTCCTCACGCGGGCAGCCCGTCGCTACTGCGCACCAGATGGACCCCCAACCGCTCCCAGCGAGCCAGCTCCTCCTCAGCCAGGGCATCGAAATCGATCGTTGGGTGCTGGACAGAGCTAGTGCAGTCGCGCAGCACGTAGAGGCGTTGCAGCAGATCGGGCCGTTTGCTAAAGTGCTGAACAAGCTGGCGACCGCTCTCCAGGACGCAGTGAGACTTCGCCTCGCCGGCCAGGAAGACGCGATCGTGCTGCATAATTGTTTCGAGCAAAGAAGTATTGAGCTGGCTGGCGGGATCGGAGGGATCAGGCACCTCGGCGCCGAAGATCCCGTAGAACTCCGTGCGGGGCGTCAGGCCCTTTACAATGTAGTGCGGCTGCGTCTGGCGGGCCGCGCTATGCCAGGCCAGAGCCTCACTGATTGGGGCCACCAGCATATGGCCCAGCGTGCCCTGCATCGTATGATAGGGCCAGATCATCAGCTCCTTGCGGGCCTGTTGGCGCAGAGTCTGCACATACTGGCGCGACCACTCGACCTCCCAGCGAGGAAGCCAGCGTCTCTCCTGGACATCCTCAACGCTGATAGTGGTAAAGGGGGCGGGGTGCTCGCCCGTCTGAGGATTCTGCCACCAGGTCGGATAGAAGATCTGGAAAGGCAAATGCGTATCGAGCGAAGCATAAATGGTCGTGATGCGATCGGCGTAAGAATAGAACCAGGTCAGCAGGCGCGCGACATCCTCCTGGGAACCGGGAACGGAGAGCGTCCCGCTGGGATCAACAAAATCGTGCTGATAGTCAACCAACACCAGCGCGATGCGCTCGCGGTCCGTGCTGGCGGGAGCCAGGCCCGCACGGCGCCCGGCCTCGCTAAACTCCGCGATGCGGGCGGCGTAGGGACCTCTGAAGGCATCCTGTGGATCAAAGCTTGCTGGAGCCAGAGAGCGTTCACTCATCAGTAGCCTCCCTCATCCAGACCAGTGCTGCGGGACAGCAGCGCCCAGCTTGCGGGCGCCGGAGGCGCTAGCTGCATGAGCAGCTTGCTTCTGCCGGCCCGCCTCTCGAAAGGCGACGACACAGCGAGCGCGAGGCACATCCGACCCAGGGAAGAAGAGGATCAGCCTCCCCTTCCTGGCCTGCTTACCTGTCTGGGCCTCGTGGCGGGTTGCGCCCGCCTGCTCGCCCGCCAGAAAGTGTCAAATATACACTAAATAGGTTATTTAGAGTATAGTCTGTTCCGAGAGAAAAATCAAGGGGAGGGGGAACGAATCGCAAGCTCTTCGCCCTGCCTTGCGTTGAAAAAGATGACATGATATAATACCATAGAACATAGAGGAACCTTGAGAAAAGTGGGGACTCCCCACTTTTCTGCTTGCCCGGGACTTTTTCTTTGCACTCGAACAACTTGCAGTAAGTGTCTACTGGGCGACCAGCGAGCGGGAGGGAGAAGGCATCATGAGAAGTGAATTTCAGGCTGCTATTGCGCAGTTGATTGCCGAGAAAGGATTGCCCCGCGAAGTGGTGATGGAGACCGTGGCCAATGCCCTCTTATCAGCCTACCGCAAGAGCTTCGGGGGCGGGGACAACGTGCGCATCGAGGTGGACAAGAACGGCGAGGTCCACGTCTGGACCACCAAGCGAGTGGTTGCCCAGGTCAAAGATCCCAACGAGGAAATCTCGCTGGCGGAGGCCCAGCGCCTCATGCCCAAGGCCGCCCTGGGGCAAACGATCGAGGTGGATTCATCGCATATCTTCGAGCGTATTCCCACCCAGACGGCCAAGCAGGTGATTCTGCAGCGCATTCGCGAGGCCGAGCATGAACATCTTTACGAGCAGCTCAAGGAGTGGGTTGGCGAGATCCGGCTGGGGACGCTCACGCGCCGGGATCCGGCGCGTGGCTGGGTGCTCGACTTCGATCTCGACCGCGTCGACAAGGTCGAGGGGCTAATGCCTTTCAGTGAGGAGGTGCCCAGCGAGCACTATCGGGTTGGCCAGCGTTTGCGCGTCTACATCGTCGATGTGCGCCGAGTTCAGGGGCGGCTCCTGCAGATCGTGGCCTCGCGCTCCCATCGTGACCTGGTGCGGCGGCTCTTCGAGGCCGAGGTTCCCGAGATCTATGAGGGCATGGTCGAGATCAAAGCCATTGCCCGCGAGCCGGGCAGTCGGACCAAGGTGGCGGTGGTTGCTCACCAGGAGGGCCTGGACCCCATTGGTTCCTGTGTCGGGGTGCGGGGTTCGCGCATCAACAATATTGTGCGCGAGCTAAACGACGAGAAGATCGACATTATCCTGTGGAGTCCCGACCCGGCGACCTTTGTGGCGAATGCTCTCAGTCCCGTTAAGCCTCTGCGCGTCGAGCTGCGCGAGGCCGACCGTACTGCCCAGGTGGTGGTGGCCGAGAAGCAGCTCTCGCTCGCCATTGGAAAGGATGGCCAGAATGCGCGGCTGGCTGCCAAGCTGACCGGCTGGCGCGTCGATGTGGTCAAGCCTGCCGAGGGCGAGGTCTACGAGGAACCGGCAGAGGAAGCCATCTCCTCAGCCAGCGCCCGCCGTGAGCGTGGGCGCCATGACGGCGGCAGGCGTTCCGCCTCGTCGCGCGGCGGGAAATATCGCTAGTGGGCGGCCGGGAGGCCCGCCGCTCGGAGCTTCGGCTTGCCCGCCTGCCGCCCGCTCTGTCGACCTGTTTGTTCGCCTCTCGTTGCTGGCTGGTTCGTTCGTCTGCTGAACCAGGTCTCTCATTGGCCCGCCTCTCTTCCGGGGCCCGGGCAGCCCGCCGGTCAGCCGGTCTGCCAGCCAGCGCCACGAGTAGACCGTTGGCATCTCTTGGCCTTCTTCCCTCCTCTCTCCGGCGGGTGGCGCGACTCTTGTCTTTTACTGGACGGAGCGCCGGGGCGCCTGGGCGGCCAGCGATGGGCCGGTTCGTGCAGACTGGCCCTGGCGAGAAGCGTATCGAGAAGAAAGGGCAGGAGTACCTCATATGGCCAAATCCGCTAAGGGAGGGCGCCAGAAGCACGTTCCGCTGCGTACCTGTATTGCCTGCCGTGAAACCAGGCCAAAGCGGGAGTTGTTGCGCATTGTGCGCACGCCCGAGGGGCGTATTCTGCTTGACCCAACCAGCAAGAAATCCGGGCGAGGGGCCTATCTCTGTGCTCGCTACTCCTGCTGGCAGAAGGCCCTCAAGGTCAGGAAGGCTGGGGAGCGCTGCCTGTTAGAGCACGAGTTTGAGCAGCCGCTCTCCGCCGAGGATCGGGCGGCCCTGGAAGAGTACCTGGCCACCTTGCCGCGTGAGGAGCAGCCTCCCAGCGGCCTGGCCAGGCCGCTGGCCACCTAGGTCTGGCCAGGCGCGCGTCCGTCTTTTCTTCAGGGAGGGTCATCCATCGCCCGCACCCTCCTGCTCTTCCCGGCCGGCCTGTCCCTGTATCCGCAGAGGGAGATGGCCCCGCCGGGGAGAAAATTGGCTACAGGCTCAACCGTAGCGGGTTGCAAGGGCCCAGCGAGTAGGCTATACTGAAGAAAAGTTCGCGGCTTCCTGAATCCTTCGTTACCTTATCCAGAAGAGGGAAGCGGGGAGCGAGTGAGCGCTTTCCTTGTAGTCATCGTTGTATGTGTCACACAATCTTGACTCTTCTTTACAGAGACACAGCCCCTCGTCTACAGGGCAGACGTGGTGCGCCAATGTTTGCGGAGCAAGGGCTATGCTAGGATAACCATAGCAGCGACTACGCCAGAGTGCGCAGACTGAGACAAACATGCCTGGCCTGCATTAGCGAGGGCTGTCTCCTCCCTTCACCTGAATGGCGCCTGCCTTTGTCGGAAGGGAAGGTGACAGTCCTTTGTTGTGGCTGTGAAGAGAGGTCTCCACCGCCAATTGTGGCGCATCATTCGCGATAGAAGGGAGTCTTCTTCATGAGAAATACATCCGAGTCAACCACGAATACTAACGAGCAGGCGAAGGCAGCGACGACGCGCAGCCGGCCCGGCACTCGCCCGAAGACTGAGAACGCCACACAGGGCGGTCAGGAACGTTCGACCAAGCCAGGCGCTCAAGGTTCCCAGCGCCGCAGCGCGCCGCCGGCGGGTGCCTCCCCGGCGCGCAGTCAGCCGCAGCATCAGCAACATCAGCAACATCAGCAGCATCAGCATGCTGGAGGCGCTGGCCAGCAATCGCCGCAGAGTGGGGCGGGGGCGGGATCCGGGCAGGCCCCGCGTCCATCTGCGGGGAATGGCCAGCGCGGTCCGCGGCCTGGAGGGGGACCTCAAGGCCAGCGGCCCACGCCGTCGCCAGGAGGAGGGCCGGCCCGAGGAACGGCGGGCGGGGCACCGTTCACTGGTGGGACGGCTGGAGGGGGGACTAGCGCCCGAGGGGGAGGTCATGCCGGTCCGGCTCCCGCTGGGCATGCGGGTGGCCCTGGCGGCGGCCATGCCCCGGCCTCGCCCTCGCGGCCCGCGACGCGCCCGCGTCCTGCTGGGGGGCGGCCTGCCTCATCGGCTCAGCGCGGCCACGAGCGGCATTCCAGCCTCGTCAAAGAGAAGCCCCCGACCGGTCCGGTGGCCATTCCGCCCCAGATCGTCGTCCGGGACCTGGCCGAGCTGCTGCATACGACGCCGACCGATACGATCCGTCATCTGATCAAGCATCACATCTTCGCCAGCATTAACCAGGTGGTCGACTACGAGCAGGCCGCCCTGGTGGCGCGCGACCTGGGCTTTGAGCCGACACCGCAGGTCATCTCGCCGACCAGTACCAGTCTGCAGCGGGGAGCCTTGCCGACCAGCGCCGTCCTGGAGGCGGCGCGCGAGGACAAGAACACCGTGCCCATTCCCCCGGTCGTTACCATCATGGGCCACGTCGACCACGGTAAAACGACCCTCCTCGACATGATCCGCAAGACCCGGGTTGCCGCCGAGGAGGCTGGCGGTATTACTCAGCACATTGGGGCCTATCAGGTGGAGGTCAAGGGGAAGAAGATCACCTTTCTGGATACGCCCGGCCATGAGGCCTTCACCGCCATGCGCGCGCGGGGGGCGCAGGTCACCCACATTGCTGTGATCGTGGTGGCCGCCGATGACGGCGTAATGCCCCAGACGCGCGAGGCCATTGATCACGCTCGCGCCGCCAACGTCCCGATTATCATCGCCATTAATAAGATCGACAAGCCGACGGCCAACCCTGATCTGGTCAAGCAGCAGCTTGCCGAGATCGGGGTTATCGTCGAGGACTACGGCGGAGACACGGTCTGCGTGCCCATTTCGGCGCGCACGGGCGCCGGCATCGATGACCTGCTGGAAATGATTCTCCTCGTGGCTGAAATGCAGGATCTGCGGGCCAATCCGAACCGTCCGGCGGTAGGCGTTGTCATCGAGGCCAAGCTGGAGAAGAGTACCGGTCCGATGGCCACCATTCTCGTCCAGGAGGGAACCCTCAAGATGGGCGACCACATCGTGGTCGGGCCGCTGGCCGGCAAGGTGCGTGCGATGTTCAACGACCGCGGCAAGCGCATCCAAAAAGCGCCGCCCAGTACGCCGGTCAGCATTCTGGGTCTGCCCGAGGTCCCTCAGCCCGGCGACCGTCTCGAGGTGGTGCCCGACGAGCGCACAGCCAAGCAGCGCGCGGCGGAGATCGCCGAGCAGCGCCGCGCCGAGAGCAGCCTGCCGGGTCACGTCAGCCTTGACACGCTCTACATGCAGATGCAGGAGGGGAAGACCAAAGAGCTGAATATCGTCCTCAAGTGCGATGTCCAGGGGACGGTCGAGGCTATCAAGAACGCCTTGCTCAAGCTGGGCGAGGAGAAAATCAAGCTTCGCCTGATCCACGAGGGCGTTGGCAACATCTCCGAGACCGACGTCCACCTCGCTGCCGCGTCCGGCGCCATCATTATCGGCTTCAATGTCAAGGCCGATAACGCCGCCCTGCGCCAGGCTCAGAAAGAGGGCGTTGAAATCCGCTACTATGATGTCATCTATCAGCTCGTCGAGGACATCGAGGCCGCCCTGAAAGGGCTGCTGGAACCGACCTATCACGAGGTGATCGAGGGCCATGCCGAGGTGCTGCAGCTCTTCCGCAGCGGCAAGAACGTCGTCATCGCCGGCTGCCGGGTCACGGATGGCAAGGTCACCCGCGCTTCACAGGTGCGAGTGTTGCGTAACGGGGCGAAGGTGCACGAGAGTCGTGTGGCCTCCTTGCGACGTGGTAAAGATGATGTGCGTGAAGTGGCCGCCGGCTATGAGTGTGGTATGATCATTGAAGGCTTCAACAGTGTGCAGGTCGGCGATATCATTGAAGCCTTCAGGCAGGAAAAGGATTGAGGCCCAGGAAGGGGAAAGATCATGCCAAACCTGTATCGCCAGGAAAAGCTGGGTGAGCTGATTGCTGAGGAACTCAGCGACCTGCTGCGCACGCGCATGAAAGATCCGCGCATTGGCTTTGTCAGCATCACGCGGGTAGAGGTTAGCGCGGATCTGGCCCATGCCAAGGTCTATGTCAGTGTGCTGGGCAGCGACGAGGAGCGCCGCAATACGATGGCCGCCCTCAAGCGCGCCACCGGCTTTCTCCGTCACGAGCTGGCGGGCCGGCTGGTACTGCGGCACGTCCCCGAGCTGGTCTTCAAGCTCGATCTCTCGCTGGAGAAGGGAGCGCAGGTCATGGAGCTGATTAAGCAGATCGAGCAGGAACACGCTCAACAGCAACAGGAGCAGCAAAACTCTCAAACTGAAGCTCAGGTCCATCCAGGGGCCGAGGAAGAGCAAAAGCGAATCTCTGGTTCGACGGAGGTTGAATGAGCGCATCTGCGACGGCTCTGGCGGCTCAGCTGCCCAAGGACCAGGTGGAGGCTGCCCTGGCTTTGCTGCGTCCGGCCCGGCGCGTGGCCCTCTTGGCCCACGAGCATCCCGATGGAGATTGTCTCGGCTCCGCTCTGGGCCTGGCGCATATCCTCTGGGCTCTGGGCAAGGTGGCGGTTCCCTGTTGCCCAGACCCGCCCCCGCGCCTTTTCTCATTTCTTCCCGCCCAGGAGCGCTTTCAGCAGGACCTGGGGGCTGAGGACTTCGATCTGGTCATCGCTCTCGATGCCGGTGAGCTACCGCGCTTCGGCGCCCTTTACGCCCGTCATCGCTCCTATCTGGAGCAAGTGCCGCTTCTCAATATCGATCACCATCTCAGCAGCGCCGGCTGCGGACAGGTGGCGATCATTGATCCAACGGCTGCCGCCACGGCAGAGCTGCTGGTGCTCTTTCAGCAGCAGGCTCAGCTACCGCTGCCACCGGAAGCGGCTCTCTGCTTACTGACGGGCCTGATGACCGATACCAACTCGTTCCAGTTTCCCAGCACAACCCCGCGGACGCTGGAGGTGGCCGCGCTGCTCATGCGGGCTGGGGCCTCGCCTGATCCGATCGCCCAGGCGGTTTTCCGCACCCGTCCTCTGGCTCAGGAGCGCCTGCGGGCCAGGGTTCTGCTGCAGGCGCAGACGGCCTGCAATGGGCGGCTGATCTGGTCCTGGGCCAGCGATGCCACCCTGGCGGAGACGGGGGCCTTGCCGGAGATGGACGATAATCTGGCTGGTCTGCTCCGAGATATTGAGGGGGTGGAGATTGCCGCCTTCTTCAAAAACTACGGGACGCCAGGCTCGACGCGCCTGAGCCTGCGCTGCGCCGCTCCCTATAACGCGGCGGAGATCTGTCAGCGCCTGGGACGTGGCGGGGGCCATGCCCGTGCCGCGGGAGCCATGCTCGACCTGCCCCTGGAGCAGGCCATCCCCTTTGTCGTGGCCAGGCTTGAAGCTGAGCTACAGCGGGAAGAGGAGCGATGGACGGCATCCTCAACATCAACAAGCCCGTAGGTCTCACCTCCCACGACGTCGTCGCACGTGTGCGGCGTCTTCTGCAACAAAAGCGCGTTGGTCATGCAGGGACGCTTGACCCACTGGCCAGCGGCGTCTTGCCGGTCTGTCTCGGTCTGGCCACGCGCGTCGCCGATTACCTGAGCGAGAGCGGTAAGGCCTATCAGGCTGAGGTGATGCTGGGAGTGGAGACCGACACCTATGATCGCGAGGGGCACATTGTCAGCACGCAGCCCGTTCCCGATCTCTCGCGCGAGCAGATCGAGAGTGTGCTGCGCAGCTTCATCGGGCCACAGCTGCAGGTGCCCCCGGCCTACTCGGCGGTCAAGCTTCAGGGGGAGCCGGCCTATCGTCGCGCGCGTGCTGGTGAGAGCCTCAAGCTCGAGGCCCGCCCGGTCGTGATTGAGCGCCTGGCCCTTCTTGACTGGCAAAAGCCGCGGCTGCGGCTGGAGATCGAGTGCAGCAAGGGAACCTACATCCGGTCTCTGGCCCACGACCTTGGCCAGCGCCTCGGCTGCGGGGCCCACCTGAGCGCCCTGCTGCGCACGCGCAGCGGCCCGTTAAAGCTGCAGGAGAGCGTTACGCTGGAAGAGCTGGCCGAAGCGCTGGCCAGGGGAGATCTTGAGCGCTATCTCTGGCCGCTAGACATCGCGCTTCAGCACTATCCGGCGCTCGTGCTGGATAGGCAAACCCTGCAGCGTGTGCTGCATGGGAACAGTTTCCGCGCCCCAGAGCCAGGACCACGCTCGGCGAGTCCCGCTCTGGCGAGCGGCGCGGGCGAGGCCGGCCCACAGCGAGGAGAGAGGGAAGGGGCACCGCTGGCGCGCGTCTGCGATGAGCAGGGGCGAACCTGGGCCTTAGCCATCTGGGTGCCAGAGAAGCGTCTCTGGCAGCCGACGCGGGTCTTTAGGCCCGAAGGAAGCTCCTGAGCGGGACGGCGACGGCGGGCAATTCCCCCAGGCTGGTTAAGAAAGCGCGTCATTGTTGCCTGACCACTAGAGCTGTGATACTATTAAAACGCCCGCTGCGGGTGCGACACTGAGCAGAACGTAAAGGGCCACCACTACTCATTATGGATTATCAAACCACCGTAACTGCGCAGGAACCAATCGCTATTACCATCGGAAACTTCGATGGCATTCATCGAGGGCATCAGCGCCTGCTCCACGAGCTGAGAGCCTTGGCGGCGAGCCTGGGGTGCAGGCCGGTGCTATTGACATTTGAACCGCATACGCTGGCGGTGGTGCGGCCTCACGTACCGCTGCAGTGCCTGAACTCGCTGGAGGAGAAACTGGCGCTGGCGCGGCGCTATGGAGGGATAGAGGACTCGATCGTGATCCGCTTTACGCCGCAGGTGGCGGCCATGCCGGCGCGTCAGTTTCTCGATGAGCTGCGCGCCACCTTTGATGTAAGAGGGCTGGTGGTGGGAGAAAACTTCAGCCTGGGGCACAATCGCGAGGGCAATATCGCCTTCCTGCAGCGCTATGGCGCAGAGCATGGGCTGGTGGTCCGTGCGCTCCCGCTGGAGGAGATTCGCGGGGTGCGCGTGAGCAGTACAGAGATTCGCGCTCTGGTCGGCGGAGGCCGGATAGCCGAGGCCGCCGAGCTACTCGGGCATCCGCTGCTCTTGAGCGGCCTCGTTGTTCACGGCGACCATCGTGGCAGGCTGTTGGGTTTCCCAACGGCCAATATTGTACCCGAGCCGTATCGGCTGCTGCCAGCCAATGGCATCTATGCGGCGCGGGTGCGGGTGGCGGTGGAGGAGGCAGCCATGAGTGACGTGTTTTCGTCTCCTCACGTCTATAAGAGTGCGGTAAACGTCGGGATTCGTCCCAATTTTCCGAGCGAGCGCCCATTGGTGGAGGCCTATCTGTTGGATGTCGAGCTTGATCTCTACGGCAAGCGCATCCTTGTGGAATTCATTGCCCGATTACGCGACGAGCAGCGTTTTGACAGTATAGAGGCCTTGAAGGCGCAGATGGCCGCCGATGTGGAGCAGGTTCGGCAGATTCTATAAAGGGAGCGTGAGCCAGGGTGAAAACGCGCCAGAATCCACTCTCACGGTTTGAAGCCTTTATGCAGCGGCTGATCGAGGGGCCGTTTG
>NZ_JBHOQV010000084.1:0-1390 GCF_042408735.1 Thermogemmatispora sp. | reverse complement strand
ACCCTCTTGGAGCGCAGTGGTCTCCCGTCTGTGATGCGTCCCTGGATGCGCAGGCTTCGTACGTATCCAGACTCCCTGACCATCCAGCTGCGGCTGCCCGAGCCTTTTGGCTGCAGCCAGTGTGACTGGCAGATCACCCTTCGTGAGGAAGGCTGGTATGGGATGGCTGGCTGCGAGCGGGTCGATGCCGCCACTGCCCGCTCCGGCTGGCTTCCCCCCGAGTCGTTCGTCCGCTGGCTGCTCTTTGGACTCGAAGCGTCGCGCCGGGAACATGCCCGGTGGCAGGCACTGAAGGCCGAAGACGAGGTGGCCCGTGCCGAACTGGCAGCGCGGCAGGCAGAGGTCCTGGCGCGTGCCTGCCCCTGGATGCAGGAGAGAGCGGACCAGACCGTGACGCTCTACCAGGTGCAGTATATCCGGGGCATGGTAGTGACAGAGGAAGGGGAGTTGCGCTCTCTGGAAGAGACGGGCTGGAGCAAGAGCGACCAGCCGGATGCGGAGGGCTACCTGACGTTGGAGCCGACGGCCACCTGTCCAGAGCGGCGCCTGCTCAAACTCGATCCCCTCCTGCATCGACCGCTCTTCCGCAAGCACGTGCTCTCGCTCAAGGAGTTGCCCTGGGAATTGACCGAGGAGCGCGAGGAGCAGATCCGTGGGTTCCGGCGGCTGAGGTGGGAAGAGGGGGGCTGGCTGGTCCGTGACTCGGCGGGGTCCATCTCCATTTCCTTCCGCGTCCCACTGCCCTGGGTGCTTTCAATCCCACAACGGGCTTAGGCGGCGTTCCGACGGCCCCTCTCTAGCGGAGCATCAGGAGCGGCGTCCGTCAAGCTTTTTACGGAGCAATCGCATGCTCTCATCTTCCTTCACCACCCGGGGTGAGAGATCCGACAAGCGGGATCATCAAGGAGACCATCCACCGATGGGAATGGATCGTCAGCGGTATCCCCCGAACTGGGCAGAGATTTCACGGGCGGCGCGGGAGCGGGCCGGCTGGCGGTGCCAGTGGTGCGGTGCCGCTCAGGGGGAAGAGCGGGTGAGCCTGGCGGGCAAGCGCTATCAGGTGGTGCTCACCGTGGCTCATCTGGGCACGCCCTTCCCCGATGGCCGACCAGCCGACAAGCGCGACAAGCAGGACTGCCGACCCGAGAACCTGGCAGCACTCTGTCAACGCTGCCATTTACGCTACGACATTGATGAGCATGTGGGGCATGCCCGGCAGACGCGCTGGCGGAAGCACCGGGAGGCGCAGCTGCAGGCTGGGCAATTGCTTCTGTTTGAGTGACGGAAGGATGATGACATGGCGCGAAGCCGCAGTATTCCGGTGGCACTCTTGAAAGAGCCAGATTTCTTTGAATTGTCTGCCGAGGCCCGCGTGGTGTTCATCGGCCTG
>NZ_JBHOQV010000083.1:0-96162 GCF_042408735.1 Thermogemmatispora sp. | reverse complement strand
TATGTAGTATATTGCTTTGTACAGCATGATAGAGTCTCGGAATGCGAGCCTTGTTCTCGATGAAAAATCGATGCCATCTTCAAAAGGCAGGGTAGACGGCATGGGTGGCACTGAGCAGGCAACTGTGACGCTGCGCTTACCATCAACGCTGAGCGCCTGCAACGGCGGTAAGAGCCAGATCGTTGTGCGGGCCAGCACGGTGGGCGAACTGTTCGAGGCGTTGGCGGCCCACTATCCGCAGGTCTGGCGCTGCCTGTGCGATGAGCACGGCTGCGTGCGCGCTCAGATCCAGCTCTTTGTGAGCAATAAGCTGATCACTGGTCCGCATGACCTGCAAACCGCCTTGAGGCCCGGCGAGGAGATTATTGTGCTGCCCTCTGCACGGACCCCCTAGGCCAGAGCCGGCTCCGGCTCGCTAGCGGCTGGCCATTTTATCGGTGGGCTTGCAAATGCAGAGCTACTGCGCCATAATAGAAGGCATCTTCCGTTGTTCGTTATGTGGAGGAGAAGAGGTTTCTAAGGAGACGGGATGCTGGCGCAGGTTCGAAGTTGTGCAATTGTGGGTCTGGAAGGCGCCCTGGTCGAGGTGGAGGTGGATCTGGCCAACGGCCTGGCGGGCTTCACGATCGTGGGCCTGGGCGATACGGCCGTGCAGGAGGCGCGCGAGCGGGTGCGCGCCGCGATTAAGAATAGTGGGGCGACTTTTCCTTATAAGCGGATTACGGTGAATCTGGCCCCCGCCGATCTCCGTAAGGAGGGGCCGGCTTTCGATCTTCCGATCGCGATTGGCATTCTGTTGGCTTCGGGCCAACTTGTCCCCAGTGAGCCAATCGCCGACTGTCTCTTCCTCGGTGAGCTTTCCCTCGACGGCAATGTGCGTCATACCAATGGGATTTTGCCTATGGTGGCCCTGGCGCGCGAGCGCGGGATACGGGCGGTCTTTGTGCCGGCGGTGGATGCGCGCGAGGCGGCGCTGGTGCGCGAGGTGCCGATCTACGCAGTGGAGTCTCTGGCGCAGCTGATGGCCCATTTGAGCGGGGAGCAGCGCCTGCGACCTGTTGCAGCCGATACGCGCTTGCTCGAGCAGGTGGGCCGTTCATGCTCGGCCCCCGATATGGCGGCGGTGCGCGGCCAGGACCATGTGAAGCGGGCGCTGGAGGTGGCGGTGAGTGGGGGTCATAATCTGCTGATGAGCGGCCCACCGGGCACGGGGAAGACGCTGCTGGCACGGGCGACGCCGTCGATTATGCCCCCGCTCTCGATCGAGGAGGCGCTGGATGTGACGCGCATTTATAGCGTGGGCGGCCTGCTGCCCTCAGAGGTGCCGCTGATTATGGAGCGCCCTTTCCGCGCTCCTCACCACACGATCAGTCACGCCGGCCTGGTCGGCGGGGGACGCCTGCCGCGCCCCGGTGAGATTAGTCTGGCACACCGTGGAGTGCTCTTTTTGGATGAGTTGCCGGAGTTCGGTCAGCACGTGCTGGAGATGCTGCGCCAGCCGCTGGAGGATAAGGTGGTAACGATTTCGCGTGCCCAGGGGTCGGTGACCTTCCCAGCTAATTTTATGTTGATTGCGGCGATGAATCCCTGTCCGTGCGGCTATTTGCACGATGTGGCGCGCGAGTGTACCTGCTCGACGGCGATGGTGCGTCGCTATCAGAAGCGCATCAGTGGCCCGCTGTTGGATCGCATCGATATCCAGGTGGAGGTGCGACGGGTGGAGTTTGAGAAGCTGGCGGGAACCCAGCAGCCAGAGTCTTCGCTCCGCATTCGAGAGCGGGTGCAGGCGGCTCGAGAGCGCCAGCGGCGACGCTTTGCGGGGACACATCTGACGTGTAATGGGGAGATGGGTCCGGCGGAGGTGCAGGTGTTCTGTCGGGTGGATGAGGCTGGACAGCGCTTGCTGAAGGCGGCGGTGCAACAGTTGGCGCTGTCGGCGCGCGCTTTTCATCGCATGTTGAAGCTGGCGCGCACGATCGCCGATCTGGAGGGAGCGGAGCTGATCAGCTCATCCCACGTGGCGGAGGCGGTGCAGTATCGCCCGCGCATCGCTCCTTGAGCTGCGACGGCTCCCAGCTCGCTCCGCTGCCGACGGCCCGCACCACATCAGGAAACAGGCCGGCATACTTTCAGTATCCTCACACGGCTCGTTGCCTCTGCAACCGTGCTAGCAGCGCGTCTGGCAGCGCCCGATGGCGCACCTTTCAGTATTCTCACACGGATCGTTCCCTCTGCAACCGCCCCCCCGAAAACCCCTCCGGGATACATCTTCCATCTGTCCTAACGATTCAGGCCCCGTTGTTGGCAGCTGAGCGCCTCGCTCTGTTCCGTTTCCCTTTCCATTCCCCCCTCCTGCCACGGCTCACTTCGAGACTCGTCGGCTGCAGCGCTCAAGGGGCGAGCTCCGAGCGGTCATAAACCTAGTCTCCATAATCAGAGCTGCAGAAGAGGCAACTTCTTGGCCCTCTACAGGCTCTCAACGCCCTTTTCCTGAGGGCTTGTCCGGCGAGTTTCGAAGCGGCCCCTCTCAGGCACCAATCTGTGGCGGGGGGAGCTTCCCTCCAGGTGCCTGACTCGTCCCCGCCATCCCTCACCCTGCCTGCTCAGGAGGGAGAGCAGGATGAAACAAGCTCCAGCGAGCGCAACGAGATTACCCACCCCCTGATGAGAGATTTCGACCTGCTTCCCCCCAGAGGAGAGCGAACGGCACCAGCGCCGGGGATCATTAGCGGCTACGTGGGCGTCGCCACGATCGAGATGGGTCGCCCAGCGGGCGACGCTCTGGGTGATCGCAGCGCGCGCCTCGACGACATAAGCTCTCGACATCTGCGGAACGAGAGGCTCACTGAACCAGAGTAGCACCCGCCGGGGTGGCCGGCGCAGGATCGCGTTGGCCGGCGGTTCCGAGCGAACCAGCACCGCGTGGGCCTGCGCCTGAGCGGAACAAAGAGTAGAAGCGCTGTGAACCCAGGGAGCGAGAACAGGAGCGCCAGGAGGGATCGACCAGATCTAACCTGCCAGCGCATCTCGGGCCTCCTTTTCCAGAGGGAGAATCTGCCTCCTCTTTCAGGGATACCTCTCTCCCTACCTGTCCCAACGCCGGCACCAAGGACCGCGACGGCGGCTCCCCCAGCCCGCTGGCTGATTCAGAGCGGAGCCAGGAGAGCCGGCCTGATCTGCCCACGGTCGGGCCAGCGCCCTGGCCGATAGAGGAGAGGCCCAAGGGCGGACTAAGGCACCGGCAGATAGGGCCGCATCATCTCGTTATCCTCGTGATCAAGAATATGGCAGTGCCAGACGTAGCCCGGCCCCTGGGTGGGATCAAAGGCATAGAGATTCTGGCCGGGATGGACCCCCCCGACAGGAGTCGTAATCGGCGCCCAGCGCACTGCCAGGCGAGTGACCTGCCCGGGGTACATCTTGATCGTGTCCTTCCAGCCATCCTCACCCGGCTCGGGCGGCAACAGCGGCCCACGCAGGTAGGGCGTAACGTCGGGATTCCCTCCGAGAGCGCCACCGGCGTTCGGTCGATTGTAGGGCAACGGGGGACCATAGCCGGGGATAAAAACCCCAGGAGGATACTTGATCGGACCCCAGGTGCCATCTGGCAGCAGGCCGTTGTAAGTGCCACCAGGGAAGAGAGCATCGTAGCGGGCCCGATACCCTTCGACATCGAGCGCCTGGCGATTGAGCAACTGAAACTGGACCAGATGGATATGAATGGGATGAGCGTCCTCCGTCAGATTAATGACCTCCCAGATCTCGGTCGCCCCAACGCGCGGCAGCTCGCTCAGATAGATCCCCTGGCCCTGGGCATCGGGCCGCGAGCCAGGCAACGGCTCCTGACTCCCCTCACGCACTCCGCGCCATTTGGTGTTATTGACCAGGACCTCAACGGGGCCGCCAGGTCCCTCGACTTCGACCAGTACAAGCTGCCGCCTGAGCATAGGCTTAACGCCAGCCCCCAACGTGCCCGTCTGGGGATTAACCAGGCGCACTATAGCCGGCGGCTGATTGGAGCCACCGCGCAAGGGCAGACCGCTGGCCGGATTATAGGTTGTGTCTGGTCCCGACAAAGGCAGCGAGACCCGAATCTGCATGATGCGCCCATTCGTCAGCGGATCAGGCGGGTCGCCGTCAGGGAAGGGAGCGGGGGCACTGTTGACCAAGAGCAACGTGCGACCAGCATAGGGGGCGAAGTCGACGATCACGTCGGCACGCTCCGCCGGTGCCAGCAAAAGCGCCGGTGAGGTGGCGTCGTGGGGATCGTTCAGCCTGACCGGTCTGTCAAGCAGCCCCCCATCGGTCCCGATCTGCCAGAAGATCGGCCCCGGTTCCTGGGTTCGGGCATCTATCAGGCGCATTCGGAAGAAACGAGCGTTGGCCGCGTTCAGAAAGCGGAAACGATAGCGCCGCGGCTCGACATTGAGGTAGGGCCAGGCTTTGCCGTTGACCACAATGACGTCGCCAAAGAACTCGGGAATCCAGTACGGATGGATAGCGGGATTGGGTGGCGGCCCGTTGAGACCCGTCGGATTGTCGGGCGGTGTACCATCGGGAAAGAGCAACTGTCCGCGTGTATCGAACTGACGGTCCTGAATCATCAGCTCGATCTCCTGGGCGCCCGCCGGCAGGCCCAGCGGGTTATTGGCCTGTCCCGTATCGTAAGCATCGCGGATCAAGTAAAAGGCCGCCAGACCGGAGAAGAGCGTGAGGCGCGTCACGCCCAAGGTATGATCGTGGAACCAGAGCGTTGTGGCGGGCTGCCCGTTGGGATACCAATAGACCGCGGCGTTCGGCGCCGTGGGGATATAGGTGCTGTAGCCTCTGCCGTGCCGCCCGTCCGCGGTAAACCAGGCCTCAGGGGCCCCATCAAAGGCGGAGGGATCTTCTCCTCCATGCAGGTGCACCACCGTCGGAAAGGCTCCAACAAAAGGCGTGGTCAAGCCCATCTGGCCCAGTGGGTCAGCCCAGTGAATCGTCTGGTCGACCGTGAGTAGAGGCAGAAGTTGCGATTCATTCGGCAGAGGGAGGTTGTTAATGTAGGTGACAACAGATGGCACACCCTGACGAGCCTCTACGCTGTAGCCCGGATAGTGGGGCGGGCGCCCCCCCACCTGATAGCCCCAAACATAGGTCCCTCTGTTGAACGGCGGACTCAGGCGCGCATAAACGCTGGCTGGCAAAATGCATTGCTGAAATTCCAACATGCGCACCTGGAAGCGCGAGGCGCTCACCCGCGCCCCCACAAAGACAGGCAGCGGCTCAACAAATTGAGGAATCTCGGCCCCCGGCAAGGGTGTCTGCGTGGTCTGAACTGAGCCTGAGACGCGCGAAGCCGTGAAAAGCGAGAGCGGGAACAGGCTCCCAAGACCCAGGGCGGCACCAACCTTGAGTAATTGTCTGCGAGTCGTCATACGCTGACGCTCCTTTCCAAGGGTGCTTCGACGCGTGGAAGCGCTTGCATCATGCTCTGCACAGCAGAGAGCAAGCAGTCTCACTCAAGGCCCGATGCGATAAAGTAGCGCCAAGTCAGTGCAAGAGCAGAACAAGTCATCTGGCCCGCAGCCCAGTTCTTGGGCTGCGCAAAGGAGAGGGGACCGAGCAGCACTCGGGGTAGATACGGTACGCAGGGGGGAAGCGGAGAGCCGCCCTGGCGCGAACGGCTTCCTTAACCGGCGAAGCAGCCTGCGCCGTTGCTTACGCAGCATCCCTTGCCTGTCTCCTCTGACTTTCGGGGAAGGTTCTCGCGAAATCCTTTCGCGCAAGGCCAGGCTGTCAAGCGAGGGTTACACTACACAATGGCTTGGTAAGCTATCCACTGTGTATAGAGATCACCGATGCCTTGCGGGCCAGCTAAACCGGAGACATTTTCAATAGCCATCACACCTCCTTTAGATCGATCTCTAAAATAGAGGGAATCTTGAGATAGAACCCATAAATCTATCAGAAGTGTAGACAATCCTTCTCCCCCTGTCAAGACTTCCCTCTCATTTATCATATAAGCTGGCTATAGAAGCGGATTTAAAGACTTTATCGGTTTTGATCATAGATCAATAGCCAGCCGGGATCTTTTCCAGCTCAGCTGCAGGGAGAGCGATGCCCCTGGGCAGGCTCTGCAGCAGCAAGCAGCTCATAGCCAGAAATGGCTAGCCGCCATCAGCGGGAGAAAGACGGATCGGTTTTTCACTTTTTGATCGAAAGCCACTCTTCTAGAAGTAGAATATCTGGGACCTACACTAGCCCTCTGTGCTGGCTCTCTCCAGTCTCGGCAGTCCTGGCTCTCGCTGTACCTCCCAGCTTACCCCGTTCGACCAGGGTCCCCAAGACTTCCATGATGATGCGCCCGGCCAGCAAGGCCGTCACATCGGCCACATCATAGGGAGGCGCGACCTCGACCAGCTCCATCCCCTGCAGACCTTCGCGGGCCGCCAGTCGTACCATTCTGAAGATCTCACGCGGCAGCAGTCCCCCCGGCTCCGGCGTCCCAGTACCGGGAGCAAAGGCCGGGTCCACCACGTCGATGTCAAAAGAGAGCCAGACGGCACTTGTCCCTTTCCAGGCTACTTCCAGGGCGTACTCCATCACGCGCTCGCAGCCGTAGCGATCGATATCTTCGAGAGTGATCACCGTTATCTGCCGCTCCTGGGCCACGCGCATACCTTTCTTGGAGCCGGTCCAGCCACCGATACCGATCTGCACCAGGTTGGTCGGGGAGACGTTGGGTAGGGTGATAGCATGAAAGAACGGCGAGGCATGCATGCGCCCATCGTAGGTTCGCTCGCTCAAGTCGCTATGACGATCGAAATGAATGACGCCCAGCTTGCCCGCAACGTGGGGCGCGATTCCGCGCAGGGTGGCATAGCCAATGGAATGGTCGCCACCAAGGACAACAGGGAAGGCTCCTCGTTCAGCAATATAGCTGAGCGCCCGGCTGATCTGATCGAAGCTCTTTTCAAGGGACGAAGGAATGACCTGGATATCGCCAACATCGACCATGATCAGGGCTTCGTGCAGGTCAACCCCGCGCTCGGGATTGTAACCGTAGCTGAGGGCAGAGGCACGGCGAATAGCTGCCGGTCCAAAGCGTGCGCCCGGGCGGCAGGTGGTGCCGCTGTCCAGGGGCACACCGACAAAGACAACATCCTGCCCTCCTAGCTGCCGCATGTCCCGGAGAAAGGGCACTTGCAGAAAAGTGGCCTCCCCGGTTCCTCCTCCCAGCGTCCAGGCTTCGCGTCGAAAGAGGGTGAGGCTGCGATCGCCAACGCTGGCCGCCGCTTCCAGCCCATAGCGCCGCGCTTGCTCTCGCCGCAGGCTGCTTCCTGGCCCTTCCTGACGCTCTGCCTCCCATTGCAAGGCCCAGGTCCCGCGCAGGTCTTCTCTCCGCAGCTTGCGATGATCTCGCTCTTCTTCTCTACTTTCACTGCTCTCATCATCAAGCATCGGATTACCACCCTTTTCTTGTTTTATTGTCTAAAAAGACTGCGTCCCTCATCCCAAGAGCGTGCCGGAAGGAGAGGAGACAAGGGTCGCCGCGTTCCGCGGGGATCGATCTTCTCCTCCCTGCCTCGAGGAGCAGCGGTCGGAGTGAGGGGCACTGGCCTAATCAGACCCGCCGCCCGGCTTGCCAGCAAGTGGCGGCGGGTCTGAGACGCTTACGAGGCTGCGCGCCAGGCCAGAGCGCGTATAGGAGAGCCGTCAAGGCCACGCAGCGGCAAGGGGAGAAAGGAGTACTGATAGACAACGCCGCTGATCAGACGATCCAGGCGCGCCAGATTCTCGACGATGAGCACATCACTGCCAAGCAAGGTGGCATGAGCGTGCTGAGTTCCCTGGACGCTGGAGTCAACGCTGAGGGCGTCGATGCCTACCAGCGAAGCACCCGCCTCCACCAGCAGGCGCGCGGCTTCTGGGGAGAGATAGGGGTGACGCAGGTAGCGCTCACTCTTCCAGTAGAGGTCCCAGCCGGTGCGCAGGAGGACGGCGCCCCCCGCCGGCAGGGCCTGCAGGTGAGGCTGCAGGGCCTCCGCCGTGATTGGCTCGTCCTCTCCCCGCCCTTCTACCGGTACCACGATGCCAGTGAGCAGGAAACGCTCGGGGGGATACTGCGTAATGGTCTTTCCCTCTGGAACCAGGTGGGAAGCGGCATCAATATGTGTACCGGTATGCGTCCCCAGCATGAGGCGGGTCACCTGCCAGGGTGGCTCGGTCGCTACCGCCTCAAAACCTGGCTCAGGATCACCAGGAAAGACTGTCATCCCCTGCTCGATTGCATGAGAAAGGTCGATGAATTGCATCAGGGTGACCTTTCCCTCCTTTCACATGCCAGTTGCTTTTTTGTTGTCCCTCACCGATTGGTTGCCCTGGCCATCCTCGTCTGGCTTAGCTCTGGCCCCTTCCACCCTGCCTTACGCCGATTGGCTCTCATCTTCGGGCTTAGCCGGCTCAACGGTATGAGAGAGGGAGCGGCGCAGGTCCTCGAGTATCTCTTCTGGCACTCCAGGCCAGGGGCGCAGCAGGTAGCGCGTCCCGGCTCTCAGGTCGGTGATTCGCGTGACATCGGCCACCGCCTGGAAGCCAGCCACCTCGATGCCGCGCCGTGAGGCGTAATTACTGGCATCAGCCCCAATCCAGAGACGGCGCAGACCTTGCGCCCGCAAGACTGTCGCGATGTAGATGAGCAGGGTGGGATAGAGCCGCTGACCACGGTACGGCGGGAGAGTAGCGCAATCCCAGATGTAAGCCCTCCCTGGTCGCAGGTGAATGGTCAGCCCCAGCTCACCGATCTCTTCCTGGTCAAAGGAGACCCAGCCGTAGGAGGCCAGGGTCTGCCCATCTTCAAGATAGGCCACATAGCACTGTCGCCCACGCGCAAAGCGCTCCAAGACAACAGCGGGGCTGGTCGCTCCCATCGCCATTGCCAGCTCTTCAGCACGCTCGGGCCCAACTCGCTGCAGCCTGGCCGCGAGCCGCGCCGGCGAGCTGGTCAGATGCGGACGGTCAAGATCGAGGGCCCAGAACGTCCCTGTGTGCCGCACCTCAGAAGCCGTCGCTTGACTCATCGGGTGCGCGCCTCCGCTCCCTCTTCCTCCAGCTCCGGCGCACGTCGACGACTCAGCTCGGCGATTGCTTCCGCTAGATGCTCCTCTTGAATATTGTACGCCCCAGCGGCTACTCGCAGCTTATGCGCGGTCGCCAGGACATCGGCGATCGTATAACCCTGCGGTGGCTCAAACTTATAGCAGGCCATCTCGAGCAGTTGTCCGTTTGGATCGCGGAAGTAGATCGAATCCATAAAACCGCGGTCGATGTTGCCCGTGTTCCAAATGCCGCGCTCGTTGAGTCGTTTGGCAACCTGAGTGTAGGTGGCCCGCGAAACTGTGAAGGCCAGATGGTGCAGGTTTCCAACTCCTTCGGGGTTGGGAGTCGGGTCATTGGCCCGCTCCGGTCGCACGAAAAAGGTGATCAGGCGCCCATCCCCAGCGTCAAAATAGAGATGGGTCTCTTCCGGCACGTCGAGATTGGGCTGCTCCATGATCAAGGGCATGCCTAGAAGGTCGCGATAAAACTCAACGATGGCCTCGCGATTGGAGCCGACAAAGGTAATGTGGTGAACTCCTTGTACTTGAATCTTCGCCATATCTCTCTTTCCCTGGTTAGCGCAATCTCCTGTTTACCAGCTTGCTATATTATATTCCCAAGAAAAGGTGACTCGCGAGGTCAACTATGGAGGCCGAGCCACCAGCCTCCTTTGCTCTCCAGCCATCGGCAGCGATCAGTCCGCCAACAGCCGCAGAACGAGGCTGGGCGAGGAAGCGCTGCCGGACACGACCGGCAACCCTTGAGTCGACAAGCCCCATCCAGCCGTCGAGGTCTGGCAGGGACAAAGACGGGCAACGGGTCGGTAAAGGGAGAGGATCAGAGAGAACATCGGAAAAGTGCACCAGAGGGAAAATGCGCCTGCCGGACCCAGCTACCAGAAGAGGAAGTGGCCGACAGGATCTCTGACTGACTTGCAAGGTGAGCAGGAACGGCGCGCCAGAGAGCAAGGTCGCATCGCGGGCAAGCAGGCCCGGCGGAAACCACACCATAGGGATCGCGCGCGGAGAGCGCCGCGAATCTCGCTCGGGCCAACACGAGAATCCGCTAACGGCTCTCCGCGCGCTTTGGCAAGCTGCCATTACTTAGGATACGCAGCGGCTGTCAACGCAGCGTCATCGCGCCAGTGGCCCTACAATGTCGCCACCAGCGCTAGCTGCTCCAGCTCGCCGCGCGCCTGATGCCTTTCCAACACATCCTGGGCTTCTCGCAGCAGAGCCAGAGCCTGTCTTCGCAGCTCAGCTGATCCGGTACGCCGGGCCGCCTGAGCGTAGAGCACCAGGATACGGGCCCGCTCAAGGGAGAGGGCCAGCCGTTCTGCCTGACGCGCCGTCTCTTCAAAGTCTTGCCTGGCCTCCTCCCAGGCGCCGCACTCGGCAAGATACCAGGCCCGGAGTGCCGCCGCCCGGATCGCCAGCAGGCGCCGCTGCTGCCGCAGAGCCGTGGCCCGCGCAGCCTCCAAATAGGGGACCGCGGCGGCAGGCTGAGCGCGGAGCAGCCAGATTTCAGCCAACCAGAGCTGGAGACGGGTCCGCAGATGATGATAGCCGTGCTCATCGATCAGGGTCAGCGCCTCCTCGAGCAGGGCCGTCGCCTCCTCCAGGCGTCCCTGACTGCGTGCACTCAAGGCCAGACCAGCTCGATAGCCCGCCTGCCGTTCGAGGTTGCCCAGCTCCTCAGCCAGGGCCAGGCCCTGGGTGAAGACCTCTGTAGCCGCCCGCCACTCGCCCAGATAGAGATGCAGCTCTCCCTGAGTGCTGGAAAGATGTAACAAGGCCCCCAACAACTCATAGGTCTCAGCAATTCTTCTGCCTTCAGTCAGAGCCTGCCTGGCCTCCTCTATCTCACCAAGCAGCAAACTATGGTAGGCCGTATTATTGTAGGCGAGAGCAAGAAAATAATAGTTATGGGCGGCCCGAGCGGCGTCAGCCGCTTCGCTGTAGAGCTGCAGGGCCTGGCGCAGCTCGCCGTACTGAGCAGCAATATTTCCCAGCTCAAAGAGCGGGGCGCACAGGTCCCCCACATTGCCACACTGACGCAGCGAGCGGACAGCCTGTTGCAGATGAGCTTCGGCAGCCGTCAGATCGCTGCCTTCCATGGCCAGCGCCGCCCCGAGCAAGCGGTGGCCGGCGGCCAGTAAGGCCGGCCGTGCGCTTGCCTGGGGGGGATCGGGTACTGCCAAACCAGCCTCAGCACAGGCGATCGCCTCGCGATAATCGTTCATAATCAGCGCCAGTTCTCCCAGTTCGAAGTAGGCGCTTTTCCAGGCCACGCGATCGTCAAGCTGGCGGGCCAGAGCCAGATAGCGCCGGTACCAATCAGCCGCCTGCTGGAGCTGTCCCAAGGCACGGTAGATCTGTCCCAGGGCCGCCGTCAGACGCAGCTCTTCTTCCAGGGCCGCTGCCGGGGCCACGAGATCGTAGAGCTGTTGCAAGAAGAGAGCTGCCTCCGTGCTCACATTCTCGCGCACCAACTCATCGAGAATCTGCAGCCCATAGCGCCTCGCTCGCTCGCTATCGCCCCCCATTACCGCGTGGAGGGCAATTTGGCGCCGCGGCCTATTTGGCTGCAGGGCAGGGCAGCGCTCCAGCATGGCAGCCAGCTCGCGATGAATCTCTTCCGCCCGCACCTGGCTGAGCCGATGCATGACCGCCTCGCGCAGGAGGGCGTGTGAAAGCTTATAGCAGCGTGGAGCCGTTTCTACAAGCAAGCCACGCCAGAGCAACTGCTCTACTAGTGCCGCCAGAGAGGTAGCCCGCATCTCCGGCAGCTCCTGCAAGAGAGCCAGAGGCAGGGGCTGGTTGGCCACGGCCAGGACCTCCAACAGCGTACGGGCCTCCCCAGCGAGATCAACCAGGCGCCAGAGGACCAAGTCGTAAGCTGTTTCCGGGAGAGCATGCATCGCCCGCCAGCGGAGCCAGCGCCGCATATCCAGTCGTAGCCCCTCCTCGCTCTCGCTCAAGACCTCATCAGCCCGGAGCTGGTGCAACAGCTCCTGTAAGATAAAGGGGTTTCCCCCGGAGCGCTCGTATAACCACGACGGGAAGGTTGAGGCCATCGGCAAGGTCACAATGTGCAGAGCCTGCACCAGGGCGGTGACCGCTTCTGGTCCCAGCGGTCCCAGCGAGAGCAGCCGCACGGATCCCTGGCGTCGTCCAAGCGTCAGCAGGCGCTGCAAGGCCGGCACTAACTCAACGGTGGAGCTGGTACCGATGAGCAGGATGGGAAGCTGGCGAAGCCGGAGAGCCAGAAAACCAAAGAGCTGCAGCGTCGAGCTATTTGCCCAGTGAAGATCATCGATCGCCAGCAGCAGCGGGGCCGTGCGTGCCAGAGTCCGCAGCGTCTGCCAGAGCGACCACATAAAGCGCCCCTGCTCCTCGGGCAGAGCGCTTCCGAGGGAGGGGGAGGCCGCCGCCAGGACCTCGGTAAGAGGATCCAGGCCCAGCTCCTGCAGAGCCTCCAGGAAAGGACCATAGGCCAGCAGCTCATCGAAGGGCGAACAGGTTCCACGCAGCACAATCCAGCCCAGGGGGAGCGCCTCAAGACGCGCCACCAGCTCATCGAGCAGCCGTGTCTTGCCGCTACCATCCTCTCCCTGGATCAGGATCGTGCTCCCCTGGCCAGTGGTGGCCACCTGCCCGGCCAGCTCCAGGAGATCACCAAGCGGCTCTTCGCGCCCCACGAAAGGCAGGAGCTGCCTGCCGGGTCCGGAGCGTTCCAATCCGCTCCGCTTCCGTCTGCCTTCGTCACAGCTCGCGTGGCCTCTGCCGCTTCCGCGACTCGTCAAGACCTCCCGCATGCGCTCCTGCAGATCCGCTGGTGGAGAGAGACCTAGCTCTTGCTGGAGCAACTTCTCGTAGCGGGCGTACTGCAACCAGGCTTGCCCGACAGCGCCAGCGCGCAGGTATAGCTCAATCAGTCGGCGCTGATCACTCTCGGAGAAAGGATCTTCCTGAAGCAGGCGCAGCAGATACTCAATGGCCTCCTCCCAGCGCCCTTCCTGCTCAGCGTAGGTTGCCAGACGGCTCAAAGCCGTCAGATAACTGCGGCTGAGGGCTGCCTCCTCCCCCTGCAGCCACTCGTCGAAGAGAGGCGTCCCGTTGAGGGTAAAGCCCTGCAACAGGCGTCCGCGATAAAGCTGCACGGCCTCCGCCAGAGACTCCCTTCGACCTTCCTGCAGGAGCTGCCGGAAACGCCGTAAATCACAGACCAGCAGCTCCTCGGCCAGAGAGACGCAGGGACCATCAACCACCAGGGCCTCGGCCAGACCATGAGACTGGAGGGCACGACGAATGACATAGAGATTGGAGCGCAGCGAATGACGGGCATTGTCTTCAGGTACCTCGCTCCACAACAAGGCAGCCAGATGCTCGCGCGGCTGAGGAGCTTCGGAGGCCGCCAGATAATAGAGGAGCGCCTGCGCCTTCTGGTGATGTAGGACCAGCGGCGTGCTGGCAACACGAACTTCAGGAACACCCAGAAGACGGAACACCAGCCGCTCAGAAGACATCTTCATAGCTGCGCACTGCCGCTGTTGGCTCGCAATGATCCCCTCGCAACCGTGAGGAAATCGATCATTTTCTTACTTTATCCCCACCCTTCTGCGTTTGCAAGAGTATTCTTACGGTCCCAGACCCCAGACCAGGCCCTGGCCACCCTCCCTGGAGGATCCGAGAAACGGCCCTCAGCCCGGAACAACGGAGTCTTTACAACACAGGAAGAGACAACACCATATCTTTTTCCAAATCAACATCTCATCAGAACAACTGAGCACTACACTTCCGGGTACAGATGAAAATGCCAGAACTGGCCGCCATCTTTTTCGCCTGAGTAGTAGCTCTTAAACAGGACTTATATGCATGTATCGCCTATCAGACAAATGCATTCAGTGCGGTTTTTTGGGACAGGAGGAGATCAGGCAATCAGAGAAAGTCTCTAACGTAACCAGGCAGATGGCTAGCGACATCTTGCTACAGGGAAAAGAGAGCAGTGCCAGCATGGGGACACTGAAAGAGATGGCCTATCTCGTTCGTCAGGGACCTCTCCCGCGGCTTCCCTCGTTGCGCTATGTCCCCCTGCGCTACCGGAGCTGGCTGCCGCTGCCGGTGGCCAGACGCTACCAGTGCCTGGTGATCGGCCTGGCTCAGGGCGTCGTCACGGTGGCTCTGGCTCGCCCAGGCAATGCCGCCCTTTACGCCCTCCTGGAAGAGATCACTTCCTGCACTGTCTTCCCCGTCCTCGTCTCTTCTACTTCACTGCGCCTGGCCCTCAAGCGTCTTGAGCGCGACCGCCGCCTTTCTGGACTCACTGCACATCCCACATCTTTCCTTCATCCAAACCAGTTTAGCACGCTGGCGCGGCTTCCACTTCCCTTTTGAGCCAGCAACGACCCCCTCTTGCGGCCCTCTAGCTCCGGCGGACATCACCGCATTTCAACCAGCACAAGCATCGGGCAACAACCTGCGGGTGCTATTGTGCTTCTTGAACCCAGGCAGGGCAGGTCCTCATCGACGAAGGCCCTGCCCCACAGCTCGCTCGCTGCTCGCTATGCTAGCCGCCACCACGGCTAGGGCTATTTCAGGAGGCTGGCTTCTATGCGGATACCACTCGTCGACCTGCAGTCACAGTACCAGGCAATCAAGGAGGAGGTTCGGGCGGCCTTTGACGAGGTACTGGCCGATATGGAGCTTTTTCTCGGGCCGCGCACTCGCGCTTTCGAGGAGGCCTTTGCCGCTTACTGCGGCTGCCGCTACGGCGTCGGGGTCTCATCGGGGACCGATGCCCTGGCGCTGGCTCTGCGGGCCTGCGGCATTGGTCCCGGCGATGAGGTGATTACTGTCGCTCATACTTTTATCGCGACCGTCGAGGCCATCGTCCAGGTCGGGGCCAGGCCGGTCTTTGTCGATATCGATCCCCAGACCTACACCCTCGATCCCGAGCTGGTGAGCGCCGCGCTGACCCCCCGCACCCGCGCGCTGCTGCCCGTGCATCTTTATGGTCACCCTGCCGATATGGAGCCGCTGCTGGCCATCGCTCGCCGCGCCGGGCTACGCGTCATCGAGGATGCCTCTCAGGCTCACGGCGCCACCTACCGGGGCCGCCGTGTCGGTAGCCTGGGCGACATCGGCTGCTTCAGCCTCTACTACAGCAAGAATCTTGGGGCCTATGGCGAGGCCGGCATCTGTGTGACGAACGATGCCACCCTGGCGGAGCGCCTGCGCATGCTGCGCGATCACGGTTCGCGCCTCCGCTATCATCACGAGCTACTTGGCAGCAATGCCCGCCTCGATGAGCTACAGGCCGCCGTGCTGCTCGTCAAACTGCGCTACCTGGACCGCTGGAACGCCGCCCGCCAGTCACATGCCAGCTTCTACAACGAGCACCTGCGCGCCACCGGGGCCATCCTGCCGACGACGAGGGCCTGGGCTACTCATACCTACTGCTACTACGTGATCCAGGTTGAGCAGCGCGACCGTCTCCGCTACCAGCTCGAACAGGCGGGCATCAGCACCGGTATCCACTACCCGCTGCCTCTGCACCTGCAGCCGGCCTGCTCCTATCTCGGCTACCAGCCTGGTTCTCTCCCGCGGACGGAAGCCTGCGCCGCCCGCATTATCTCTCTGCCGATGTACCCCGAGCTGACGGAGCAGCAGCTGACCTACGTGGTGGAGCAGGTGAGCCAGAGCCTGGCGCTGGGGACACCCACGGTCGAACGCTAGGCCGTGTCCTCTCTCAGCGAGCGGCCAGCGCCTGACAGCAGCCAGGCGAGCCGCGGGGAGGGCGTCCGGCGTCCCGATGGGCGGGAGCTGGCCACTGTCCCGGGCGCCAGCCCTCTGTTGCCTATCCCTCGCCCGCTGGGAGGCACCGGTTGGAGCCGCGCACGGCCACGGAAAGGAAATGGAAGAGGTAGATCGCTATGGAAACACTGCGCTTCGCTATCATCGGCTGGGGCTATTGGGGCCCCCGGCTGGCGCGCAATCTGGAATCGCTCCCGTATGCGAGTGTCACCCTGATTGCAGACAGCAATCCTGCCTGCCAGCTTTCCCCGGCCCTCCACCATCACCCCAGGGCTCGCTTTACGACTTCTGTGGAGGAGGTTTTTCGCTCCGATGTGGATGCCGTCGTCATTGCCACACCTGTGAGTACACACTATGCCTTTGCCCGGGCGGCCCTGCAACACGATAAGCACGTCCTGGTCGAAAAGCCGCTGACCGCCAGTGTGGCTGAGGCTGAGGAGCTGGTCAGCCTGGCCCAGACACGGCAGCGCATCTTGATGGTTGGTCATACCTTCGAGTACAGCCCCGCCGTCAATGAGCTGCGGAAGCTGATCCGCAACAAGGACCTGGGCAAGATCTACTGCTTCGAGGCTATCCGCGTGAACCTGGGCCTCTTCCGCCAGGACACCAATGTGATCTGGGACCTCGCCCCCCACGATATCTCGATCTTGCTCTATCTGCTCGGCGAGAAGCCCGCCGAGGTGCGTGTTCAGGCCCACGCCCACCTGCAGGCCCGCATCCCCGATATCGCTCATCTCGATCTCACCTTCGCCAGCGGGATGACGGCCCATATCCACGTGAGCTGGCTCCATCCCTGCAAGATCCGCCGCGTCACCGTCATCGGCGACCAGCGAATGGCGGTCTACGACGATACGAATCCCGCTGAGATGCTCAAGATCTACAACAAAGGGGCCGACGTGCACGCCGATCCAATCGTCTCTTATCGCAACGGCGAGATTACCATTCCCCATATCGATTGGGTTGAGCCACTTCGCCTGGAGTGCGAGGACTTCGCTCAGGCGATCCGCACAGGCAAACCACCGCGCGCCAATGGCCAGGTCGGCCTGGAGGTCGTTCGCATTCTGGCCGAGGCTCAGCAGGAACTCGAGCGCCAGGCACGCCCAACCCTGAGCGTGGTCAGCCCTCTCAAGTGAGTGGAAGGAGCAGAGAACCAACCCGGCCCTGTAGTTGCGACAAAAAGGCCCTGAATCAGGGGAGGAAGCCAAGCCGCTATGAATCTGGTCGCTTTTTCGCTGCGCACGAAGGGCGCGCACAATTTCTTGCGCCGCCTCTGGACAGTCTTTGCCCGCTTCGGCCTGAGCGAGCACCGAACTGCCCGCTCGCTGCAGACCCTGGTGGCGACGCTCGGCCAGTATGGGGCCTACCCCACGTTTTTCATTCCTGCCGTGGTCCTGCGCCGCCATGTTCCCTTGCTACGCCAGATCGCCGCCAGCGGCGCTGAGATCGGCATTCACGGCTATGTCCACAACGATTACCGCAGCCTGACACCCCAGGAGCAGGAACGCCAGACCCGCCTGGCCATCTCCGTCTTCCGCGCTAGCCAGATCCCCTTTGCGGGCTTCCGCAATCCCTACCTTGGCTGGACTGAGGAGGCCCTGGAGATCTTCGCTGCCCTGAACTTTACCTACGAGAGCAATGAGGCAGTCATTCATGATGTGATCGATCTGGAGACCCTCTCCCCGCTGTTACGTAGCGGCTACGAGAAATCCCTGCGCCTCTTCCAGGCAGTCCCCCCGAGCATCTATGATCTGCGCCCACACTGCGAGGGGCACCTGGTGCGCCTTCCCACGAGCATCCCCGACGACGAAATGCTCTTCGACCGCCTGCGCATTACAGAGCCGCAGCGCATCGCCGCTATCTGGTCGGCGGTCATGGCGCGCGTCTACGCTCTGGGCGGCCTGTACGCCCTCAATCTCCACCCGGAACGGGCCTTGCTTTGCCAGGCCGCCCTTCGCGGTCTGCTCGACTACGCTACCAGTCAGCCAGAGCCGGTCTGGATCGCCCGCCTCGAGGACATTGCCCGCTGGTGGCTTGAGCGCAGCCGCTTCCGCTTCGAGATCAGCCCCGCAGGTCCTCAGCAGTGGAGGGTTCGCCTGCTCAGCTCAGCTCGTGCTCAGGTGCAAACCCGCCAGCTCACAGTGCTGGAACGCTCCCCGGTAGAGGCCAGCAAGCCACCTGACACAGAAGACTTAGAGTGGCAAGAGTGGCGCATCGAGGCCGCCCGCTGCCCAGCAGTCGCTCTCTCACCGGCAACTCCGCCGGCGGTCAGGGCCTTCCTTCAAGAGCAGGGGTATGCCGTGACCCAGGCCTCGCCCGAGGAGGCCGCCAACTACAGTCTTTTTCTGGATCTGCCGGCCGGCCTGGGAGCCTCCCCCAGGGAGCAGCGAGCGCAACGCCGCAGGTTGGTCGCCCAGCTCGAGGCGCTCTCAGGGCCCCTGCTCTCATTCGCCCCCTGGCCTGCCACCTATCGGGCCGCCCTGGCCATCAGCAGCGATATCGATTCGGTGACCATCCAGGATTTCTTCCTGCGCATCGTCGAGGTGGCCCGCGCCAGCCACCCCCAGCCATGACAGGACCGGCGCAGCCAACAATGCCATGACCATACCCGCCCAGCAAGAGGAGGAAGGAAGATAGCGAGGGAGGGAAGCGGACCCCCACCTCTCCTCAGCGCCCCAAGAAGCTCTGGAGCCGATCAGACATGTGCTGTTGTGTCTGATACTTCAGGCCCCTTTCAGCAGCAGCAACCGCTCAGGGAGCAGGAAAGTGCTATACGCTGGTATCGTATGATACCCATAGTTCTTAAGTCAGCAAGAGTGCTCACCAGCTACTTCATCTGTAAAAAATTTCAATCTACTACGTCCATATTTAGGGGGTTAACGAAATGGCTTTGGCTAAAGCCATAAGGAAAAGGATAAGCATATGCCGTCTCAGGAAAGACAGCAGCTGCCCTTTCATAGGAGGACTCAGCGCGTAATTATCGCTCATGAGGCCGATATCTTCTGCCGCGGACTGCACAGTCTGCTGGCAGCCAGCGAGGGGTTCGAAGTGTTGGCGGAGGTTAATTCCTGTACCGCCCTGCAGGAGACCGTGGCGACCACCGGTGTGGACACAGTCCTCATCGATTGTAGCCTGGCAGATGGCGACTGCATCGAGCTAACACGCCGCCTGAGCGAAGCGCCATCGCCCCCTCACGTGGTTCTGCTCGCCTCTAGTATCAACGATGAACTGCTCCTGCGCGCTTTGCTCAACGGTGCTAGCGGCTATCTGACCAAAGATACACCTGGCCACCAGGTGCTCGCCTGTCTGGAAGGGCTCCGGAAGGGAGAGCTGGCCCTGGTCCCTCACGTGGCCAGCGTGGCCATCCGCCTGCTGATCTGGGAGTGCTATCGCCTGGCCGCCACTCTTTCGACGGTCACTCCGGTCAGCAGCTCTCTGAGAAGCCCCTCCCAGGCTCAGACCGCCCTTCTCCAGCGCCAGAGCGAGCAGCTCCCCGGCGAGGCCCGCCTTCCAACGGCCCTGCCCCATCTGACTGAGCAGGAGCAAAAGATCCTTCGCCTCCTGCGGCTTGGGCTGAGCAATAAACAGATCGCGGCCCGCCTCTCGATCTCCCCCTACACCGTAGGGAAGCACGTCCAGCATATTCTGCGCAAGCTCGGGGCGAGCAATCGCACTCAGGCCGCCTCTCATGCCTCATTTGAGGGACCTCAATTGAGGGATGAACAGTAATTATTGACAAGTTCCTGCTTTTTGGAATACTTCAATTGAGGAGTTGTAAACCGGCAGGTCATTGTGTTTTAATACTAGAGAGTCGAGCGTTCCCTGGAAGGCAAAATCTCCTACTATACGAAATCCGCAAGAGTATCGGCAGTTATGAGGATGAGGTATTTTGATGAAATTGCTTATTGTTGATGAAGACCGCGATCTTGTTGAAATGTTGACAGGCTGGCTAAGAACGCTGGGGCACGAGGTGCGACGCGCTTACTCCGGTGAGCAGGCGCGCCGCGAGTGGGAGGAACACAAGCCCGATCTGGTGATCCTGGATACGGCTCTCAAAGACACTGATGCTCTCGCCATGTGCCGCGAGATGCGCGCGCGGCACGATGCTCTTGTGCTGGTCATCTCGCAGGAGCGGGACGTGCGCGATGAGGTTCTTTGCCTGGAGGGGGGAGCCGATGACTACCTGCGCAAGCCTTTCTTCCCGGCTCAGCTCCTGGCGCGTATCCGGGCTGTCAGTCGCCGCGGGCGCTCTACCCTCCTCCTACGACCGCCAGCCGTCATCACTGTTGGCCCTCTTTCCATCGACTCGCTGCACAACGAAGCGCGCATCTTCGGCAAAACGGTGCATCTTACTCCCACCGAAAGCAAATTATTACACCTTTTAGGAGTCAATGCTAATAATGTTTGTACGGCGGGGCAAATTGTGGCCCATATTTGGGGCTTTGGCAACGATGGCGATGCCAGCCTGATCAAGGCCCATATCCACCATCTCCGGCAGAAAATCGAGCCGGACCCGGCGAACCCGCGCTACATTCTTACCGTGCCGGGGGTCGGCTACACACTCGTGCGTCATCCTGAGAAGGCTGAGGTCCCGGACAGCCCTTCTGGACAAGCTCAACGGGCCTCCAGCTAAATCCAGAGTCGGAGCGTTTGGGAGCCAGGGCCAAAACGAAGAGCCGATCTCCTGCTCCTCATCGCGAGCCGCAGCAGGAGTACGACAGCTTCCTGACCTGGCGACGCTCAGCGAACTTGCCTGATCCCAGGCCCACAAGCGGGTAAGCCCTCCGATCGAGGGAATTCGAAGAAGGGAACGTTCTGCGGCCTGGCAGATTGAGGTGGCAGATTCTCCTCCCACAGAGCCAGCCTCAGCCTGTCTAGGCCGCTCCCCCCTTGTTAGCCGTCGTCCTCTCGCCCGCCATGCCTCCGCTGCTCCGCTGGGGCCACCGCCGCACGCAAGCCAGACGCTATCAAGGCCGGCGATCCTCCCCTTTTCGCCCGTTCAGCCCAGGTAGCGATAAAGCAGCCCGCCCAGAGGACCACTTACCGAGAGAGGGAGCCGACGCCAACAAGCCGTCAGCAGACGATAGAGGCGGCTCTCTTCGGAAGTACTGACAGGGCCAGCCTGCTGCGGATAGTAATAATAGGGCAAGGGCACCTTCTCAGCTCCCCAGCGACGCTTAAATTCCATCAGGCCCTGATTCGCACAGGCCGTGCGCCCGAGATCGAGCAGGCGGAAACCATGGCCACAGGCATCTTCGATGGCCTGCCACATCAGTAAGTTATTGGGCGCCAGTTGCAGATAGCGCTCATGCGAAGCCCCATAGGCGTAGCGCAAGGTACTGCCCGCTGCCAGGAAGATCATGCCCGCAATCGGCTTCCCCTCGTACTCCGCCAGCCAGAGCCGCAGCCGCCCACTGGGCGCAAAGGTCTCCCATAATTCCAGGAAGAAGCGCCGTGGCTGCGCGGGCAGGCCGTGCTTCTTGGTACGCGTTCGCAGGTGCAGCTGATAATAGCTCAGCATGTCCTCGCGACGCTCAGCCAGGCGTACCTGGACCCCCGACTGCGAGGCTTTGCGTACCTGACGCTGGACCGGCTTGCGCAGCCGCGACCATGCTGTCTGAGCATCCTCTGCCAGGGGCAGCAGCCAACGTACATAGAGGTTGCTGACCACAAAGCTGCCCTTTGATTCCAGCAGCTCGCAGGGACCAGCGCGCAGCTCCAGACAGCTCGCTTTGTACTCCACAGCCAGCGCCAGGGCCTGGTTAAGCAGAACCTGAGCGCGCTCGGGGCTGTCGGCCAACAGAGGACAGTAATCCGAAAAAGGGAAAGCCACCAGGCGTCGACTCCCGGGCCAATTCTCTACGAGACAGAGGGGCAGAAAGCCACAGAGCTGTCCAGCTTCATCACGCAGGCCGAGCGGCAACAACTTGTACCCGTAGAGCCGGCTGACCAACTCCAGCCATTCAGGCAAGAGATAGAAGGTCTCTCGGGCTTCCTGCGCCAGCGCCGGAGACCATCGCTGCGAAAGAGAGAGCGTTGCCTGTGTCATCATACGTGCTCCTAGCCTGGTCCACCTGCTCCCCGGCACCGATGCTGCATCCGCAGCAGGGCGCCTCTTACCGCCTGCCTGGCCTCGGCTTGCTGGTCACCGGCCACCACCACCAGCGAGCACGTCAGGCCAGGGCCGGCCCACGCCCGCCCTACCCCCAGAGAGACGAGCTGCGAAAAAGCGATGTTCCGCCGAGGAACTCCTGCGCCGCGAGGAGATCCTCCAGGCGCTCCTCACAGCGCTCCCAGGAATATTCTTGCTCCACCAGCCGTCTGCCGGCCTCGCCAAGGGCCTGCCGCCGGTCGGCATCCCTCAAGAGGGCAATCACGGCTCCGGCAAAGTCAGCGGGCGCGTCGGCAAGCAGTAGATGGCGACCAGAGGTGACGGCCAGGCCTTCGGCCCCTAAGGTTGTCGAGACCACCGCTTTCTTCATGGCCAGCGCTTCCAAGATTTTGAGGCGCGTTCCGCTGCCAATGCGCAGCGGGACCACAACGACGCTGGCGCTCGCCAGATAGGGACGCACATCGGGGACTGTCCCGGTGACCGTCACGCCTGGCAGCCTGGCCAGCCGGCGCACCGACCAGGGCGGATTGCGCCCCACAATCCACCACTCAGCGGCAGGTAGCTGCCCGCGGATGAGAGGCCAGCACTGGTGAGCAAAATAGAGGACTGCCTGCTCGTTGGGGTAGTAGTCCAGCGAGCCAGTGAAGACGACCCGCAGCCGTGCCTCGCGCTCACTTTCCAGGCTTGTCTCCTCCGCAGCAGGCGCGAAGAACGAGGGGTCTACCCCATTGGGAACTACCCCGACGCAGGCCTGCGGAAGGATGTCCTTCAAGAGCTGACGCTCGCGCTCGCTCGTTACAAAGACAGCGGCTGCCCGTTGACAGCAGGCCAGCTCGCGCGGTTTGACCAGACGATACTCGCGCCCGTTATACCATCTGCGCAACCAGCCTTTTTCAGTGCAATAGGTGCGATAAAGTAACTCGTACTCAAGGTTGTGCTGCAAGATGAGGAGAGGCAGAGAAGCGGGCAGACGTAGCCCCGCGGCGGTGAGGGCCCCATCGACGTAGACCGCCTGGTAGCTATCGGCGGTCAGAGCCTGATCAAGGGCGACCTGCAGAGCCGGCGGACAGCGGTCGGCGATAGCACTGGATTCCCCTCGCACGATATTGACTGCCTGCCGCCAGCGTCGCCAGCGTGAGGCCGGATATGGGACCAGTTCGACGGACTGCAGGCGCTGCAGCAATGGCTGGCAGTCCTCGCTGATCCGCGACTCTCCCCCACGGCTCAGCGCGATAAGCGAAACACGATATCTGGTCGCCAGAGCCTTCAAAACATAGAAGCTACGCGCTCCACCCCCCCAGGTCGGCGCTGGCAGATAAGGAACCACCGCCAATAGCTTCATCAAGATACTCCTCTCGCTTGGCGCTGGCAGGATGCGCTACGGGCAGGAACACTGGCTTCCCTGGACCAGGGCGACCGTCGTTGCACCCGCCACAGCCGCCGGGCGCCTGCTCTCCAGACTCGCCCCATGAGAGCCTTCCACAGTCTCTTCAGAGCTGTTGACGATCAGCCAGGGGACCTGCTCAGAGAGTAAGCATAGCGCTCGCTGATCGCGGACTGGTTGACCTGGCGGTCAAGAATGTGTTCCTGAAGGGCCAAGAAAGTGCATATTCGCAATCAAGCGGGCTTCTCCGCCATCGCTACCAATTCGCATGTCCCCGCTGGCCATCACGACATCTTCTTCACCGCAAGGAACATCGCTTCCTAACACAGGAACGGTATGCTGTCAAAGACAGTAAGACAGCTATTGCTAGCAGGCCGCCTCAATGCCTCCAGCCAGGGGAACCTGCTGCAATCAGCCGCAAGAGAGGGAGGGTGCTTGCGTGAGCAACGACACCACAGTTGTCATTGGCGCCGGACCATACGGGCTGTCCATTGGCGCTTACCTGCTAGGGCGCTCGCAGCCCGTTCTGGTCTTTGGCCGCACCATGGAGTTTTGGCAGCAGATGCCGAGCGGCTTTCACCTGAAGTCAGTCTGGAGCGCCTCGACGCTCTTTGACCCGGATGGCCGCTATAGTCTGGACCGTTATTGCGCTGCTACTGGCAGACCACGCCAGGAGCCACTGCCGATCAGGCTCTTCCTGGACTACTGCTGCTGGTTCCAGCGCCAGGCTGTCCCCAATGTGGACCCGACCTATATCAGCAGGCTGGCCCGCGACGGCGAGGTGTTTGTGATTGAGCTGGCAGATGGCCGATCCCTTAAGGCGCGGCGCGTGGTGGTTGCCAGCGGGATCGCTCCGTTCTCTTATGTCCCCGAGTTCGCCCGTCACCTGCCTCCCGAGCTGGCTACCCATACGCAGGCTCATCGCGATTTCGCTGGCTTCGCGGGCCGCGAGGTGGTTGTGGTTGGACGCGGCCAGAGCGCCCTGGAGTCCTCCGCCCTACTCCACGAGGCCGGCGCCCATGTGGAGTTGATCGCGCGCGGCCCGGTAATCTGGATCAATCGCACCCTCTACCATCGCACCGGCCCGGCCCGTCGCATCTTTTATCCTCCCAGCGACGTCGGACCGCCAGGTCTCAACTGGCTGGTCGCCTCTCCGTTGCTTTTCCGCCTCTTCCCGGAGAAGACGCGCTACGCCCTCGATCGCCGCGCGGTCCGGCCTGCCGGGGCGGAATGGCTGCGTCCACGTGTAGAGGGACATGTCCGTATCACGGACACGGCAGAGGTGGTTAAGGCCGTTCCCCGCGGCGAGCGGCTGGAGCTGACGCTGAGCGATGGAAGTACGCGCCTGGTCGACCACCTGTTCCTGGGAACTGGCTATCGCCCCGATATCCATAAGCTGGCTTTCCTCGACGAGGCGCTACGCGCCCAGATCCTGGCCCGCGATGGCTATCCGGTGCTCAATGAGTGGTTCGAGTCATCGGTGCCGCGCCTCCACTTCGCTGGCGCTCTGGCTAACCACAGCTTTGGCCCAATCTGCCGCTTTGTGGCTGGGGCCAAGATCCCAGCCCGCCAGATCCTGCGCTGCGCTCAGCGCGACCGCCACCCTGTTTATAGCGCCTAGGTCCGGCTCCCTGCCGCCGCTCAGGCGAAGCCGTCGCCCCGCTCCTGGTCGGCCTGGGTCAGGTCAGTCGGTCGGTCGGCAGAGGCGGGTATATATATCAGGTACAGGCATACAGGTAAGGGGTTGCAATGTCTGGTAGAGACGCCGAGGGGAGAGATCAGCAGCTCCCCCCCGCCCTCATCTTGGGGAGCGATTTCAAGGCCCTGGGGGTCGTGCGTAGCCTGGGCCGCCGGCGCGTCGCGTGTACGGTGCTCGACGCCGTGCCGCGCTCAGCCTGGTTCTCGCGCTATACGCGCCGGCGCATCCGCTGGCCCGCCTCCCTCGGGGATGAGGCACTGCTCACGTTCTTGCTCTCCACAGCCCCCACCAGCGGGCTGCAAGGCGCCGTCCTGTTTCCGATGCAGGATGAGGCCGTGGAGCTGATCAGCCGCCACTATGGGGAGCTGGCTCGCCTCTACCAACTTACAACGCCGCCCTGGGAGGTAGCCCGCTGGGCCCTCGATAAACGCCTGACCTACCGCATGGCCCAGGAGCTGGCTATCCCGAGTCCGCGGACCTGGTATCCAGCCACCGAGTCGGACCTGGCGGCCCTTGACCTGCAATTCCCCGTAATCGTGAAACCGGCAATCTCGGTTCGCCTTCAGTATACGCTGCGTCTGAAGGCCCTGGAGGCCCACAGCTACGCCGAGCTGCTTGGGGCCTATCGCCAGGCGCGCACAGTCCTGGAGGCCGATGAGATCTTGCTTCAGGAGCTTATCCCCGGCGGGGGCCAGCTCCAGTACTCGCTGGGCGCCCTCTGCCAGAATGGCCGGCTGCTCTTCGCCTTGACCGCCCGCCGCCGCCGCCAGTATCCGATCGACTATGGCCTCGGCTCGAGCTTCGTGGAGGCCGTCGAACTTCCCGCCCTCTACCCGCTGGCAGAGAAATTGCTCAACTTCATGGGCGTCAGCGGCATGGCCGAGGTCGAGTTTAAGCTCGATCCACGCGATGGTCAGTATAAGCTGCTCGATATCAACCTGCGCCCCTGGGGCTGGCACTCGCTCTGCATAGCCTGCGGCCTGGATCTGCCCTACCTGCAATATCGCCAGGCTCTCGGCCTGGCCAACGAGCCACCCGCCGCCATTCGCTACGGCGTCCGCTGGCTGCGCCTCCTGACCGACCTGCCCGCCGGCCTCCAGGAGATCAGGGCCGGCCTTACCACTCCCCTCGCTTACCTCCGCTCCCTGCTCGGCCCGACAACCTTCTCCGTCTTTTCACTGACCGATCCCCTGCCCACCCTCGGCGATCTGCTCGTGGCCTTGCTGCGCGCCAGCCACCTCCAGCCTTCCCATCCTACCCCTTCCTCATCCCCGCCTCCCGAGAGGACAGCACCACCAGCACCAGCTCGCTAGCCAGCCCACCTCATCCCCTTCTTTCCTCCTACCACCACCCATCTGGTATATACATCTTGACATATACACCATGATGGCATACACTGGATAGGAGAAGAGGAGATCAGCCGGCAAGCGGGGCCAGCCGGGAACTCCTCGAGGCGGGCGGAGGTCTTGTTTTGCCGCCTACAACTGAAGCGAACGCCCCATAGATGGGAGGAAGCGACCCAGCAGGGGTCTGGGGCGCGACGAGAGAGCCTATGCACTGCGACGACTATCTCCGGGCCATTGGTGGGCGGCGAGCAGGCCGGAGCCTGATCAGCGGAACTTGAGAAGAGAAGAAAGGAGGAGAGAGGGGCAGCGGGACCGGAGCGCTTGTCTGCACGCAAGCAGCCCACCTGTCTGCCATCCAGCCAGGTCAGTCCGTTCGACGCTCAGCGCGCGGTAGGTCGGCTGCCGCGCGCCTTTGCCAGGGTTCTTCAGCCGAAACTGCTAGCAAGGAGTGTTAGCAAGGAGAGACTATGAGACGAAAGGAAAGACTCTTCCAGCTTGGAATAGCGGTGGCTCTACTCTGCTCGGGCCTGGCCGCTCTGCTCTACTCCCACCCTCTCCAGGTGCGTGGCGCCACGGTGATCACCACCCCGACCAACGTTCACGTAGTGGCCACTGGTCCCCAAGCGATCACCCTGGCCTGGTCCCCCTCGACGGATAACTCCGGCACCGGCGATGTGCCGGCCTACTACGTCTATAACGGCAGCAACATCGTTGCCACCTCGATGGGTACGGCGGTCACTATTAGCTCGCTCCTCCCCTCGACGAGCTATACGTTCACCGTCCAGGCTTACGACAAGGATGGCAACACTTCGGCACCCAGTAGCCCAATTACCGTTTCTACTCAGGCCGCCAGCGCTCCCACCTACCAGAAAATCGCCTACTTCGACCAGTGGAGTATCTACGGCAACGCTTACTACCCCTCAACCGTCGATACGTCGGGAGCTGCCTCGCGCCTGACCATGATTATCTATGCCTTCGAAAACATCGATCCAACGAATCTGACCTGCTTCGAGGCGATCAAGGCCGCTGACTCCAGCAACGAGAACAACCCCAACGCCGGCGACGGGGCGGGCGATGCTTTTGCAGACTATCAGAAAAGCTATAGCAGCGCCAACTCGGTCGATGGCAGCTCGGACTCCTACAGTCAGCCGATTAAGGGCAATTTCAATCAGCTCCGCGAGCTGAAGGTCAAATATCCCAACCTGAAGATTCTGCTCTCTATCGGAGGCTGGACCTACTCCAAGTACTTCTCGGACGTGGCGGCCACCGCCTCTTCGCGCCAGAAATTCGTCAGCTCCTGTATCAACATGTTCCTCAAAGGCAACTTGCCCACCGGCATCGGCGGAGATCCCTCGGGTGGGCCGGCCTCCGCAGCGGGCATCTTCGATGGCTTCGACATTGACTGGGAGTATCCAGGCGTTCTCGGCCATGTCGGCAACCACTACGGTCCCCAGGATAAAGCCAATTTCACGCTCTTGCTCCAGGAGTTCCGCAGCGAGCTTGATGCCTATGGAGCCAGCATCGGCAAGCATTTCACTCTGACGGCGGCTGTTCCCTCAGGACAGGACAAGATCATGCAGATCCAGACCGATCAGATCGGCAACTATCTGGATTATGCCGATGTGATGACCTACGATATGCATGGTGCCTGGGAGAGCAGCGGCCCAACCAACTTCCAGGACCCCCTCTATGGCTCCCCTCAGGATCCTTCGGCTCCTATACCGCCCGGTCAGGCCAAGTATAATATCGATACGTCCATTCAAGCCTGGACAAGCGGACTCTCGGCCTATAGCATTCCAGGCGGCTTCCCCGCCAGTAAGCTGGTCATGGGTTTCCCCTTCTATTACCGCGGCTGGACCGGGGTGCCTGCTGGCAATACGCATGGTCTCTACCAGTCCGCTACCGGTCCTTCGCCCTCTTTCTCTTACAGCCAGACCCCCGGCGTCGCCTACTACAAGGAGCTGGCCGCCGCCGGTTTAACCAACAACGCCAATGTCAACTTCTTCGATCCCACCACGCAGGCATCCTGGATCTACGACGGCACTAATTTCTACACCGGCGACACTCCGCAGTCGATCACCGCAAAAACGACCTATATCAAGAACAAAGGTCTGGCCGGGGCCATGATGTTCTCTCTGGAAGACGAGGACGCAGCCGATACGCTGCTGAACGCCATTGTCAGTGGCCTGGGCGGTTCTCCCAATCCTGGCCCAACGCCGACTCCTACCCCCACACCAACGCCCACGGCAACAGCGACAGCGACGCCGACCAGCACGCCCACGCCTACACCAACCCCCACCTCTGTGCCGACGGCGACGCCAACTCCTAGTCCGACGCCAACGTCTCCCCCCTCCGGTGGCAACCTGGTCGCCAATCCGGGCTTCGAGAGTGGCTCTCTGGCTCCGTGGACCTGCGATGCCGGCGATAAGGTCGTCTCTTCGCCCGTTCATAGCGGCTCCTACGCACTGCAGCTGACTCCTACCAGCTCTACGACAGGTCAGTGCACACAGACGATCAGTGTCCAGCCCAACCACACCTATACGCTGAGGGCCTACGTGAACGGTCCCTACGCCTACCTGGGCATTAATGGAGGACCAAGCAACTGGACCAGCAGCAGTAGCTATACACTGCTTTCGGTTTCCTTCACAACCAGCTCCTCGACAACCAGCGTGACCATCTATGTGCACGGCTGGTATCTGCAGGGGAACGTCTACGTAGACGACGTCTCGCTCCAATAGCTTCCGGGGCAAGACAGCGGTTGAGAGAAGAGAGCAGGCGCCCCAGTTCGAGCGTCTGCCAGCCTGAGTGAGGCGCTTGCTCTCCTTCTCCCGAGTTTCCTGGTCTCATCTCAGTAGCCTCTCTATCACCAACCGAATAGCAAAGGAGCTAGGATACGATGCCTACGGATGCTTTCCGCAGAAGCAGGCCGCTGACTCTCTTCGCTCTGCTGACGGCTTGCGCTGCTCTGCTGGTTGCTGGTCTGACGGCAGCGGTCTTGAGTCTCCAGCAGCAGCAGCCGGCCCAGGCTGCCGCCTCGCTGGGACCAGCCTGGTACAACGCGGCCCCTTATGTCATGCCCCTGGCCAATAATCCTCCCCCCCTTACGACCGTCATGAGCGCTAGCGGGGCACGCGTTTTTACCCTGGCTTTCATTGTGGCCGACAACGGCTGCACTCCAGCCTGGGAGGCCGATAGCGGCCTCATCGATGTTTCTGCCGATACGCAGGTCGGTCCCATAATCAACGCCATCCGCTCAGCGGGCGGCGACGTGGTCGTCTCCTTTGGAGGTTACAACGGGACCAAGCTGGGGCAGGTCTGCGGTACCCCTCAGGCCACGGCTGCTGCTGAGCAGGCCGTTATCAACAAGTACGGCTTGCGCGCTATCGATCTCGATCTGGAGGAGCCAGAGTACGAGAACGCTGGCGCTATTAACAACGAGCTGGGGGCTGCTCAGATTCTCCAGGCCAACAATCCCGGCCTGATGATCACGATCACGCTCCCCGGAACCACGGCGGGCACCGGCTACTTTGGGCAGCAGTTGCTCAATACGGCCCGCAGCCTCGGCTACACTCCGAGCAGCTACTCTATCATGCCCTTCGACGGAGGCTTCAGCGGCGCTAGCAGCCAGATCAGCGCCCTGCAGAGCTTCCACACTATCCTGATGAACACCTTCGGCTGGGATAGCGCAACGGCTTACGCCCACGAGGGGATCTCTTCGATGAACGGACGCACGGACAGCGGTGAATACTTCTACCAGTCGGATTTCCAGACGGTGCTCAGCTTTGTTCAAAGCAACCACCTGGCGCGCTTTACCTTCTGGTCGGTGAACCGCGACCGTCAGTGCACGCCGCCAGACAACAACGGAAATCTTTCGGCTACCTGCAGCAGCGTGCCCCAGAACGACTGGGACTTCACCCGCATTGTCACCCAGTTCGCTCAGACGAGCGCAGCGACTCCAACTGCGGCACCGCCTTCCACCCCCACGTCCAGCGCTACGCCCGCCACACCGACACCGACACGTACACCGACACCGACGCCCACTCCATCGAGCGGCGGGAGCTGCGCAGGTATTGCTCCCTGGAGTCCCACCACGGCCTATACTGGGGGCAGCAAAGTCACCTACAACGGTTACCTCTGGCAGGCAAAATGGTGGACCTACAACGACGTGCCCGGCGGTCCAGCCGGCGTCTGGGTTCAGCTAGGCCGCTGCTAGGAATCCTTTCGATCGCGCGGCACCTCCCTAACCAGGAGGGCACGTCTCAGACTTATCCCCTCCTCCTTGACAACGGACTGGCGGAAGTGCCTTCCCTTCCGCCAGTCCCTGGCCGGTCAGTCTGGCAAGCAAGGCGGCCGACAGTCAGCGGTCTGCAGGGCCACGCGCCAGAAACGTTCCATATGGGCCCCTCGCTTTGGACTGATCTGGCTGCTGTAACCCTCGATGCTCTGGTAGAGCGCCGCCGGGCTGCCAAAGTTGATACGCACCTGCGACGCATAGAGACCAGCAGCTTGCTGACGCAGGGTCAGCGTGTCGGAGATCTCCACCAGTTGAGGCTGCATCGTGACTCCCAGCTCCTGAAGGCGCTTTCGCAATGCAGAGGGACGCAGGACATAGGGGAAATCCTCATAGAAAGCCACGTTAGCTCCATAAACCAGCAGCCGGAAAGCCGCGGCAGCAACCACACGGTGGTCGACATGGCCTCCAATACCCAGGGGGGCATACCAGTGGAGCGACGGGAGACGCCGATGGAGGGCCAGGCAGAGCCGGAGTAAATCCTCCACGATCCAGGCATCGACCTGGCGCACGCGCCCCCCGATCGCCCGCTTCCAGCGATAGAGAGCCGGCGAGCCGCGATAGATGGCGTCGAGATAATCCAGCCAGAGACAGTCGGCCTGCAGCGAGGAGCAGGCTTGCTGATCCTCCTGCCGGCGCAGCTCGACCAGACTGAAGGCCTCTCGACTACTGCTCATCGTGCGCTGGATGCGTCTGGCAAAGGAGCTTAGCTTTAAATCGGGCCCGGGGAGGCCGGCGAAGACCGTGACGACAAGCGAGCGTTCCCTCTGAAGAGCCTGGAGGGCAATCGTTCCACCACACGAATAGACAACGTCATCGAAGTGTGGCGAAAGGTAGATGTGTTGATATTCTGGACCAACGGCGTCTGTAGCAGAGACAAGCAACGCTAAACTCCTTTCAGCTTGCAAGCGAGCAGCTCTTGAGTCGGCTGGCGTCACAAGGCGGAGCATGCCCTACGCCATTCCGAGTTTTCGCCGCCGGGCCGGCTTGACAGGGCGCTAGCCGAAGAGAGGATGGAAATGGGCCAGGGAATAGGAGGGATTGCGCAGTTGGCGCTCTCCCACGACACGCGCGGGAACACCCCCCACGATTGTATAGGGAGGAACATCGCGGGTGACGACCGCTCCCGCCATGACCACTGCCCCCTCACCGATGGTCACCCCCGCAAGCACCGTGGCTCGCGCCCCCAGGAAAGCGTAGTTTCCAATCACAATCGGCTTATAGATATCTTTGTGCTCCGGATCATTGATATCATGCGAACCAGTGATCAGCCAAACCCCTGGCGAGAGGCTAACATTCTCTCCGATCAGCAGGCCTCCCGTTACATAGAGCAGACAGCCATAGTTAATAACAGAGCCTTTGCCAATGACCACGCGCCGCCCCTGACCACGTAAACCCGCCATCTGGATGCGCACGCCCGAGAGGATCGTTACCTGGGGACCAATCTCCCAACCCAGAACAGCCCGATACCAGGCGTAGCGCAATGCATAAAAAGGAATATAGTTAATAAATTGATTGGTGATATATTTGATGAACTCGCGGATGACATTTCTCATGGCAGCACCTCCGGCAGCGCGGCAAGATAGGGAAGGTCAACGGTCTCCAGCCCGAGAGTGGATGACCAGGCTCTTTAGACGCAACGCAGACCGCCCGCCGTTCCTCCACGAACCACCCTCTGCCCCAAAGGCGAGAGAGGCCGTCCGCCAAGCCAGCGTAAGGCTATCTCCCTGGCATCGAGCAGCGCAGGCCGTACGCGATGTCTTCCTCCGATCAATTTGCCCCAGGTCTATTCGGGTTATAGCACGCCTTCGTAGTGACAGGATTGCGAAGATGGTAAAGAACGAGTCGTTTTCTCACAGGAGGGTAGATGAAATGTGCCCGGCAGCTTACAAGAGCGGGCCTGGCCCTCCGGTAGCGCGATGTACACACCTCCCCGCTCGTAGAAACGACATCTTCACATCTATGAACACCACTTTACCATCGAGCCAGTAGTACCCTTGTAGCAGACCTGACACCAGCAGAAAAAACGAGAGGTTATCCGATGCTACGCAAAGCGAAGGAGGTCAGTTCTTGTGGGGCGTGTACTTGAAGCTATCTTCCGCCGACCCCTGCAGCTCATTCTGCTGCTCGTGATCTTTCCAGCGCTGGCAATCGCGGTCGTCTTTGTGCTCCCTCAGTCGTACGAAACGACGGCCTCGCTCTGGGCTTTGCGACGCTATGAGGTCATCGGAGCTACCGGACCAGAGACCAATCTTCAGGCTACCCCGGCGGAAACCCAGGCCACCGCCTTAAGCGAGCTGCTGCAAAGTCGCACTTTCGCTCTCAAGGTGGCTTCTCAAACCCAGCTCGCCACGACGCTGGATGACCGCACGCGCTCCGACCCTCTTCTGCGCAACGATGCTCTCTTTAACGAGATCTCCAAGCACGTACTCGTGCGCGCAGTAGGCTATAATCTGTTTACGATTACCTACGAGAATCACAGCGAGCAAATCGCTCAACAGGTGGTCGAGTCGGTTATCGAGAACTACAGCCAGCAGAGCCAGCAGTTCAGTATCGCGGAGGCGCAGTACCTGCTCCAAAGCTATCAGGGCCAGTTGGTAAAGGCCCGGCAAGACGCCGCTACCGCCGCCGCCGCCGAGGCGCGCTATCTGACCACTCATCCCGATCTGGCCCATCAGGTGCTGACCTCGGGACCCGATTACGCCGCTACCCTGGATCCGGCCTATGGCCTGCTCCATAGCCAAACGAAGCAGGCCCAGGCAACTGTGGACAACCTGCAATCGCTGATCGCCAGCTTGACTCAGGAAATCAGCTCTCAGGGGACGGGCACCAACAGCCTTTTCAAGGTCATCGATCCCCCACCCGTGGGCACGCAGCCGGTCTCGCGCATAAAGTCACTCTTGATCGGCGGCGCCATCGGCCTGGCGGCGGCCATCGCAAGCTGCTCAGCTCTGGTAATCATCCAGGTTCGCCGCAATCGCGCGGTCTATACCCCCGCCGATCTGGAGAAAATTACGACGCTTCCGGTCCTGGCCCAGCTCCCACGCCTGGGACGAGAGAGCGTCGCTGCTTTGCTCCCTTCAAGCGCTTCGGACGAGTTGCTGCCCAGCAGGGACGGCGTTCCTACTAGCTAGCTAGCCGAGAGGAAGGTTGGTGTTTATGGCAGAACATGATCGGCCCACTAAGAGGCAGAGCGCTAGCCCACATAGCCCACACGATCCTGAAAACGATACGGTGAAGCTCCCAGCTCTCCGCTCGCCGTCGGCCGCCGCCCTGGTGCCTTCAACAAGGGTGGAAGAGCAGACCCCGGACCAGCAGGAGCTTTCTCCAACCGGCAACAGGCGAGAGGTCGAGGCGCTCGCTACGGTGCAGGTGCCGGAGACACCTCTCCCCAGCAGAAGGGCGCAGCCGCAAGAGAGGAACGCTTCCCCGAAAGATCGGAAGAGACGCGAGTTGCTCAATGCCCAGGCCGTGCGCGAGCGTTGCCGCCAGTTGTGCGCCGCTACTTTCTTCCGCGAGCGCTCGACTATCCGTAGCCTCGGCTTCACAAGCGCGATCTCCGGCGAGGGCAAGACGCTGCTGGCCCTGACAACGGCCGGTGTCCTGGCTCAGGATAGCAGCCGGCCCGTGACGCTGCTGGAATGCACCTGGGAGCGCCCCCGCCTGAAGGAGCTTTTCGGTCTGCCACAGCGACGGGGCCTGGCCGAGTGGCTACGCGGCGAGTGCTCCGAAGAGGAGATTCGCTATCGCGTGTCCCCCGAGCTGACGGTGATCCCCGCCGGCGAAGGTGCAGACCAGGCTATGAAGCTGGTCCATCAGCTCTCTGAGCGTCAACTTCTCTCCCGCCTTTTTACTCCTCAGGAGCTTGTTATTATCGATCTGCCACCTCTGGTGACCGCGGGCTACGGCGCCCTGGCAGCCAGTCTGGCCGATGCGCTGATCCTGGTGGTCCACGCTGGCGTGACTCCCGAGACGATGGTTAGCGAGGCCTGTGCTCAGTTGAGGGACCTTCCTGTCCAGGGCATCATGCTGAACCAGATCGAAAGCCATATTCCGCGCTGGATACGCCAGTTGTTGTGAGCGATCTCCCGTCACGAGGAAGGGGCTGACCGTCCGATGAAGACCATTGTGATCTTGCTCGGCTTTTTCCTGGCGCTGAGCCTTTTTGTCAGAAGGTATAACGCGACGACGCGACTGCTGATGCTGCTGGTCATCGCTCTGCTGGTCGCCTATAGCACCTTCTTCTGATCGCTGGCTGCCGGATGCAGTATCTGTGGCTTTGTTGTTTTCTTTGCAGCGCCAAGAGATAGTGAAAGCTTATGCCTTCTTTACCAGAGTCACCGCCACGGTCGAGACTGCTCTATAACCCTTACCCGCCCGATCCGGCGGCTCAGTCCCAAGGGAGGAGCATCCTTCCTTTCTGGGTCGCCCTGATGCTGGGTTTGACGATCCTTCCGCTGCTGATGCTGGCCGGTGCCTCCCTCGGCTTCAGTATCGTCGTTGCTTTGCTGGCCGCCCTGGTCGCCGGCTTGATGATCATGCGCTGGCCCGTCAGCGGCCTCTTTCTCTGCCTGGCCTGCGTTCTGCTCATTGAGCAGAATCCCCTGCAGTTCCATATCGGCACCGATCAGCTGAATATCTTCTACTGGCCCGCCAATATGGCTGGCATGATCGAGCGCCCGATCGGTTTTTTGATGCTGTTTACGCTCTTTATGGGGATTTGCCACCGCCTGGCGAAACGTCGCCCGGCTCTGGAGGGCGGCCCTCTGCTCTGGCCCTTCCTGGCTTTTTTGCTGTGTGTGGCGATCGGCGTTGTTCATGGCCTGGCAACCGGGGGCGATCTCAAGATCACTGTCCTGGAAGTGCGGCCGCTGTGGTATCTCTTCCTCTCCTACTTGCTGGCTTACAACCTGATCTCGCAGCTACGTCACATACGCCTCTTCTTCTGGTTCGCCATCTTCGGGGCCGCTTTCAAGGGCCTCCAGGGATGCTATATCTACTTCTTCGTCCTGCATGGCGATCTGACTAACCAGAACGAGATTATGTCGCACGAGGAATCCTTTTTCTTCGTGTCGATCATCCTGATAATTGTGCTGTTTTGCCTGCTCTACCGCTACCGTCCCCAGTTGTATGCAGCTTTGGCCGTGCTGCCCGTGGTGCTGATCGCTCTTATTGCCAATAAGCGGCGGGCAGATTATATCGCTTTGATCGTGGGCCTGGCTGTGGCCTGGGCTTTCGTTTTCTATCTTAAGCCTCAGTTGCGCAGGCCTCTGCTGGCGGGACTGGCAGTCTGTGCTCTCCTGGGCGTCGGTTATGTCCTCGCCTTCGCTCATGCTACGGGGAGCCTGGCGGAGCCTGCTCGCGCTATTGTCTCGGTCATCGATCCCTCGGCCTCCGATGCGCGCGATCAGGCCTCTAACGCTTACCGCAATGCCGAAAACTACGATCTGAAGTATACGGTGCAGCAGAATCCGCTGCTGGGTATGGGATTTGGAAAGCAGTTTCTGCAGCCGGAGCCGCTGCCAGTCCTGGCTAGCGATGATCCCGACTTCGGCGGGAATCCTTACCTGTATGTGCCCCACAATACGATCTATTGGATCTGGATGCGTCTCGGGCCGGCGGGCTACGTCGCCCTCTGGTTTTTGCTGGGATCGCTGATCGTGCGCGGCGGCCTGATCGCTCGCCGGCTCCATGAGCCATACCTGCGCCTGATCGCTGTCTATGTGATCGCGATCACTTGTATGGAAATTATGGTGGCCTACGCAGATTATCAGCTCTTCTTTTACAGGAATGTGATCTATCTGGGCTTGCTGGCCGGCCTGCTGATGCGCCTGCCGGCTCTGGAGCCAGCCCGCAGCGAGCCACAGACCGCTCCAGGCGCTACCACGGCTTTGCCACAGCGACGGGCAGCCCTGAGCGAGGTCAGTTTATGATCTCTCCGGCTCTCTCCTTTCCCTGGCTGGCAGGGGCTCTGTTGCTGGTAGAGCTAGTCCTGGCGCTGCCCGTCGGCTATTTGACTGTGGTGACAGCGGCGGCTCTGCTCACGCGCTTGTCTCGACGGACGGCTGTTGCGCTCGCGGAATACACCAGTAGGGACGAGCCTCTGCGCTTTGTGGTGCTCATCCCCGCCCACAATGAGGAGCTGTTGATTGGCAGACTCCTGGCAAGTCTGGAGCGGCAGAGATACCCGCGCAGCCACTATCAGGTCTATGTGATCGCCGACAACTGCACTGATGCTACGGCAAGTTTGGCTCGCTCGAGCGGCTGGGCTGTGGTCTATGAGCGCCACGATCCTGAGCGGCGCGGCAAGGGCTACGCTCTGAATTGGGCGCTGACAAGGCTGGCCGAGGATGGGATCAGCTATGATGCTTGTGTGTTTTTGGATGCCGATGCGGTGGTGGAGCCTTCTTTTCTCCCGGCGTTGGAGCAGGCCCTCCAGGCGGGTCTAGCCCGCGGCCTGCACTTTCAGGCCCTTCAGGCTTGTAACATAGTGCTGAATGCCTCGGCCTCTCCGGGAACGGCCCTGCGTTGGCTGGCCCTCTCTTTGATGAACCACGTCCGCCCGCTTGGCAGAACCAGGCTGGGCGCCTCGTCGACCCTGACCGGCAATGGGATGTGCCTGACTCGCGCTCTCTTGGAGCGCTATCCCTGGCAGGCTTTTTCGCGAGGCGAGGACTACGAGTACTATTTGCAGATCGTGGAACAGGGAATCTGTGTCCGCTACGTCCCTGATGCGGTAGTCCGCTCGCAGATGCCGGTCCGTTTCGCTCAGATGCGCTCGCAAGATCTCCGCTGGGAGGCCGCTGAACCAGGCACATCTCCTTTGAAACGTGCGGGACGCTTGCTGCTCGCCGGCCTACGAGCTGGCGATTGGCGCTGCCTGGAGGCGGTGGCAGAGCTGCTGACGCCTCCGCTGTCTGTGCTCCTGGCGAGCGTCGCGCTGGTTCTCCTGGCTAGCCTGGTGCTTCTCTGGCCGCCGGCTCTGACATTGGCTCTGCTGCTGCTGCTGGGACTGAGTATCTATATGCTCTCTCCTCTGGCTCTGCTGGATACCCCTAAAGGGATCTATAAGGCTTTTCTGGTGGCACCTGCATTCGTGCTCTGGAAACTTTGGGTCTATCTTGTTCTCCGTCAACGCCAGAGGCGGAAGAGGGACTGGCAGAGGACAGATCGCACACCCGCTTAAATTGTGGCTCGGTCTGAAAGGGGGTATCGGGAATGCCACTGCTACGTATCGTCCACATTAGCTACGACTGGTACCGCTTCGACCCTCTGGTGCGTCGTCTGGCTGAGGCCGCTCGCAGTAGAGGGCACGAGGTTGATGTTATTTGCCTGCGCCATGGCTCCGAACCTTCCTATGAAGAGTGCCAGGGCGTCTCGGTCTACCGCGTTCCTCTGGACCGTGGGTTCGGCCAGCCATTGTTGCCAACCGTGGTCGGCTGGCTCAGGTTTCTCCTGTTGGCAGCCTGGACGGTGACACGGCTCCACCTCCGCAAGCGCTACGACGTGATTCAGGTGCATAACATGCCAGACTTTTTGGTCTTCTCAGCGTTGGTCCCTCGCCTTTTGGGAGCCCGCGTGATTTTAGAGGTGCAGGACGCCTCGCCAGAGCTGATGGCCGTTAAAACCTCGGGGCGCCTGCGCTCCCTGGCCAAGAGGCTGGCCGCTTTGCAGGAGCGCCTATCTACCCTGTTTGCCAACCACGTGATCACGGTGGGCTGGCCTTTTGAGGAGCTGTTGCTTCAACGTGGTGTTCCCCGCCACAAGCTGTCGGTGATTCTGAATAGCCCTGACCCCCGTTATTTCTCGCCCGCCCAGCGCGTTCGCGTTCCTTCGGTTGAGGAGGATGGCGATTTTATCTTGATGTATCACGGTACGATGGCGGAGCGACACGGCCTCGATGTGGCACTGCGTGCTCTGGCCCTAGCCCTGCCCGCTGCCCCACGCCTCCGCCTCGACCTGTTGGGACGAGGGGAGCAGATCCCTTTTCTGCGCTCCCTTGCAGAGGAACTGGGGATCAGCGAGCGGGTAACGTTCAGAGAGACCTGTACGATCGAGGAGGTGGCCCACTTTGTCGCCCACGGGGACGTTGGCATCATCCCCTACCGCTGTGATGGGTTTATGGATCTCCTGCTGCCAACGAAAGCCTATGAGTTTGCCTGGCTCCATCGCCCAATCATCGCCGCAGATACGAAAGCGATTCGCTCGATGTTCCGTCCCGAGTCGGTCATTCTCTGCGAACCAGAGAATCCTCTCAGTTTTGCAGATGCTTTTATCGATCTGTATCACCATCCCGAGAAACGCGCGCAACTGGTCGAGAACGCCGCCCGAGACTTCGAGCCGTTCCGCTGGGAGCTGATGAGCGAACGCTACAACGAGCTGCTGGAGCGACTCTGCGATCGCCATGGCTCCAGGCAGTCGCTGGCGGTCTCGCAGAAGATCAGCAGATAGCCCCTGCCCTGAACCTGGCATCGAATGGCCGCCCGTGCCGAGGAAGCCGAGAGCAAGCCCGCCAGTCGGCCTGTCCGCTCTGAGCTATGGACTGCCCTAGCGAGCCATGATGGGGCTAGTTTGGTTGGCCTGCTCCCCCTCCTTTGCGCTCGGCGCGCAACCCACCAAGACGTGCCGCTGGGGACTCCCGGCTTCGGCCACTCCCGGCTTCGGTCAGGGGAGGAAGACGGCTCCCTGCTGGCATTCCCTCCGCGTAGGGTTGACACCGCCGTCTCTCTGGTGGCATCCCGCTCCCCATGCGGCCAACAGCACTGACCAGCGGGCCGTATGGCCTTCGCTTCGCCTCACCTCGCCCGGGTGGGAGCGGGTCCACCCGGCCAGGGCTGCTCGACTGGCCCGCGGTACGGGCCAGTGGGCCGCGGTCAACCCGCCCGCAAGCCCAGGCCGACCAGGCTCCGGGCTGGGGGTCGTTGGCTCAGCTCTCTCCCGAACGGTTCGACCTCAGGTACAGACCAGGTTGGGCGGAGGGGGGACGGGCAGTCAGGCGGAGGCTCGAGGTCAGGTAGTTTATGACTATAGGAATACCAGAAATCCTGGGCCGAAGAAAGGCAGGGAGCTGAAGGCCGCTGCCTTCCTGGAAGGCGAGAGGGGAAGAGTGGAGAGAAGCGGGACAGAGAGTCATCAGCGGGAAGAAGAACAGCCAGCCAGAGCCAGTCAGTCAGGCCCCGCCCCGTCCACTCAGCATCACCAGGGGAGTCAAAGCGATGAGCTTGAGGTCAAACCAGATCGACTGGCGCTGGAGATAGGCAATATCCATCTCCACCATCGTTTTAAAGTCGACCTTACTGCGTCCATAGACCTGCCAGTAGCCAGTCAGTCCAGGTTTGCCCGCCAGACGGAGCCAATCGCGCTCGCTGTACTGTTCCACCTCATAGAGCAAGGGAGGACGGGGTCCGACCAGCGACATTTCCCCGCGCAGCACATTAAAAAACTGGGGCAGCTCGTCGAGGCTAGTACGGCGGAGCAGACGACCAATCCTCGTAATGCGCGGATCGTCGGTCAACTTGTAGGGGCGGTCGGTCCGAAGGTCCGTGCTGAGCCGGTCGCCATTCATATATCGCCTGATAGCTTCACGATGGAGGCGATCGTCGCTATCGGCATACATCGAACGGAACTTCAGCAGAGTGAACTCCTTGCCGTTCAGTCCCAGGCGTTTTTGACGGAAGAAGACGGGACCCTGGGAGTCGAGACGGATCAGGACGGCGATCGCTCCCATTATGAGCAGGAGCAGAGGAAGCAAGAGCAGAGTCACGATGAGATCGACGAACCGTTTGAGACGCAGATAGCTGGGGTCGACAGGGATTTCCAGGCGAGGCTCAGAGAGAACCGCCATTAGAGCATCCTCCCTCCACAGAGCATAGAAACAGCGTGGGTATAGCTACTGCCATGTACTGGCCCACGTTCTGTTTAAGAGGATAGCGCTCTGAGGTAGAGAACGGGTGCAGGTGTTTATAAAGATATGGATAAAGAAGGCCCCAGCCAGGGCTGAGATAGTGCACAATGGTCGAGTTCCGTCCCGGCCGAGCAATCAAAGCCGGGCCAGATCCCGCAGTCAGACAGACGCACTGCCTGGGCGGAGCCGGACCAGCCTCTTCGTCCGACCTCAAGCCGCTGCAATCTCTATCTCCAGATAGCCTTCTTGTTCAATCCAGCGGGCTACCGTCCCCAGATCGGCACAGAGACGCTGCATTGTGCTGACAAGCGCTCGCTGCTCCGCAGCTGAGGCACGCCGGGCCTGGAAGGCCCGAATCGCCGTCGGATAGAGCAGCAGACGCCTGAGCCGCGAGCCAACAACCTCAACCCCAAAGAGGAAGCTGAGATCGTTACGCTCGCGAGGATCAACGGCATAATCGTCGATAAGGTCTCCACAGCTGTAAAGCACAGGGCGCCCTCGATAGATTTCAATGCCCCGCACGACATGCGGGGAATGGCCATAAATGATATCTGCTCCCGCATCGATGAGAGCGTGCGCCAAAGCTCGATGCTGTGCCGGTGGCGTATAGCCCCAGTTGCCACCCCAGTGGAGAGAGACGATCAACCAATCAACTACAGGACGTACAGACTTGAGGATCGCCCTCAGCTCCGCGCAGCGCGGATCATCAACAGTCATCGGCATGTACCAGATGCCAGGCCGCTCAGGGCCGGCCTCCCAGGCAGGTTCGTTATCGGTGAGGGCCAGCAGCCCCAGCTTTCTTCCCCCTGCCTCCCAGAGGGCCGGTCGTCTGGTCTCGGCGCGATTGCTCCCTGCGCCCGCGAAGCGAATGCCCGCCCCCTCGAGCAGCGAGAGCATCTGCAGCAGAGCCTCATAGCCAAAGTCGAGGGTATGGTTATTCGCCAGGGAAACTACATCGATGTGCCCAGCCTGTAAAACGGCCACGTTGCGAGCATCAGAGCGGAAATGAAAGACCTTTGGGGTAAGCGACCAGGGAGTGCCGACGTCGCTGAGAACACACTCAAGGTTACAGATCCGCGTATCGGCCTGCAACAGGAGCGGCAGGATGTCGCCCCAGGGATAACTGGCCTCGGTCTGCTGCAGCACCTGGTTCACGAAGCGTCCTAGCATAACATCGCCGAGGAACAAGAGTAAGAGCCGCGAGGTTCCCTCTGCCCAGGGAGCCATCTTATCTTCCTCCTGCGGTCGCACAACCAGGGACAGAACAGTATAGCAAGCACAAGATGAGCAGGAAAGAACCAGGGAAGGGCTGCCGCTAGGAACGGGTGCTTGAGCCGGAGATCATCGTTTCAGCCTGGCTCTCGGCAATCCTCTGGGAGGAGGCGAGAGCTTTAGCCTCCTGTCTCCGAATAATCAGCCCTCCAATGAGGATACAGAGACCATAGCAGACTCCCATTGTAAACCAGGGAAGGCGGAAGTTGATCAGGTAAAGAGGAATGAAAAGATCACTCCCCACAAAGGCCCCGATCAAACCAACGGTGCTGTAGAGGCCCTGGATACGGGCGCGCACATCGTTCCCCGAAAAGGCCGCTAGATGGGCATCGATGGCCGGCTGGACAAAGGCATAGACTAGTCCATGTACGGCGAAGAGCAGCAAGGCCAGCAGCGCTCCGCTGATGAGGCCGTAGGAGAGATAGAGGGGCACCTGGGCCAGACCAAAGATCAGGATGAGAGTGGAACGCCGCCAGCGATCAGCTACCCTCCCCCCGATGGGTGAGCAGAGGGTGTTGGGCACCGCCCAGGCGGTATACGTTACACCGATAATGGCAACGGAAGCTTGCAGGTGATCGTGCATCCAGAGCGGCGTCAGGGTAAGATCAAAGCCCACATAGAGATAGTCGCCAAAGGCAATGAGATAGGAGGCCAGCAACGGCCAGGCAAATAATTCTCTGAAGACGCTCCTGAGCGCAGGCTGCTTTGTCGGGCGCGAACGGCTGCCAGGCTCGTCATGAATGAGCAGCACGACGATGATCATGCCGATCAGCCGGATAAGGATCGCTCCGATGAAAGTCCAGCTGTAGCCAAGGGCCGCCAGCACTCCGCCAAGAGCTGGCCCAAGCAGGAAGCTGGCGTTGAAAAAGGCGTTAAAGATGCCAAAGGCTTCACCTTGCTGCTCGACGGGCACAGCGTCAATGAGCAGTGCCCGCGCCGCCGGCAGCAGAGAGGCCGCTGCAATGCCTTCAAGGAAACGGAGCACGATAAATAGGAATGGATCAGATACCGGCAGATAGAGCGCGGAGAGGAGAGCCTGCACCGCCATGCCGATCAGAATCACCTGCTTGCGCCCCCAGCGATCGGCTAACCAGCCTAACGGGTAGCCAAAGAGAAAGTCAGAAACCAGGTAGGCCGAGGCCATCGCCCCAATGATCGGCAACGAGGCACCATGCGCCTGGGCATAGAGCACGCGCACAGGGTTGATCATGGCCGTGCCTATATAGGCCCCCAACACAGAAAAAGAGATGGCCAGGAGGGTCCGATTGTGAAAGCCAGGGCTGGCGAGAGCTGATTTAATGAGACGCTGCAGGAGCGGCCTTCGCTGATGTTGATTGTCCGCGATCATAAGCAGGGATGCCCTTGCCACACCCGCTGCCTGCACAGACGAGTCGCGCATTGCAGAGGTCGGCATTCTTCCTAATTATATTCCACCCCCCAGGCAGAAGCAAGAGCGAGAGCCAGGGACTTGACCTTCTCTCACCAATCGGCCTACTCGTCCGCTTCCTGGCTACTCCGTCGTCTCACCAGCACTCTGGCCCTTCATGTGAGATCCTGGTCCGGCCGGCTGCCTGTTCTTGTGTGACATATAGCGGTATATTCATGTACTACTCTCGAAGCCAGAAGTGCCTTTCCTCTTGACGTCGATGTTAGGCCATGCTAATATCTGAGTTGCCAACTCTGATTTGGGATCGCTCCTTGCACCGCCGCAAGGGAAGAGCCGCTTTTTCTCCCCAGGTGGCCAGTAACAGTGGAGGTGGGGGAGAATCTCCTATCTCCACGAAGGACGCTCCCAGGTAGCTCTTTCTCCGCCCGTATTTCGAGCAAAGGATGAGATAGATGAGCGACTTCCGCTTTGGTATTGAACACGAGGTGGCCTTTCTCGATGGCGCTGAGCGCTTTGTGGATTTTGCTTCGACTCCCTACAGCCTGCTCCAGGCAGTAATCGACGAGCTGCCGCTCTATCCCCGTGATCAAGAGCAGCTACGCATCGGCGACGCTGGTATCCGCGTGAAGCGCTGGTACCTTGAAGCCCTGGAGCGGCTCAGCCCTGAAGGCGAGTGGCTGACCTGTCTTCCCAAGGGCATAGAAATCAGGACAACCATTCATCCTGACATCAGGGGCGCCGTCCAAGAGCTTCAGGAAAGCTTTGCCCTGCTCTGCCAGGTAGCTGCCCGCCATGGATTTACCCCTGTCTTGACGAGCTACAACCCTTACCAGAGCTGCCTCTTTCTTGATCCGCCTCTCAATCCTTATGAATGGCGCCTGCTTGACCGTTCACCAGAAGATCGCACAGCCCTCAGTACTTTCCTGACCTATGGTCCTGATCTGAGTTTGTCCTGTGCAGCCTGGTCGGTAGAGCAGCTGATCGACCATGGGCGCAAGCTGACCTACTACAGCCCCTATATTGTGCCGTTCAGCTTTAGCTCACCCTTTTACGAGGGGAGGCTCTGGGAAGGCTTATCGGTTCGGACCTTTCTGCGTACCGGCCAACGTCCGGCGGCGCTGGTCTTTGTCGCGGAAGAAGATCAACTGATCTACAGCAGCCCTTCCTTGACAAAGCTGGCGCGCATTCCCGCCGAGATAGGACGGTTGGAGTTCAAAGCTTGCGATAGCTGCGCGGATTTCTCGCTCTACGCCGCGCTACTCGCTCTGCTTAAGGGCCTGACCCTTGACGTCAGCCTGCCAGGACGGGCCACTGTGCCCGATGCCACCCTTCACCAGCGCGCGGCCCTGCGCGGATTTGACGATGAGGAGCTTTTTGAGGGGGCCCGGCAGGTGCTGCTGGCGGCCTCGCGCTCCCTGGCCGCAGACGAGGACTCTCAGTTGCTGGAGCCGCTCTTTGCCCTTCTGGAGAAGCGTCAGACACCGGCTCACCAGATGATCGCGCACTATCGCCGGACGGGGAGCTTGAAGGAGGCGCTACGTTTTCCCTACCTGGCTTCGCAGGGTTGGACCTGCGAAACCACGCAGGGAAGCTCAGCGACATCCTGAACGCTGCGAGCCTAGCGACGGCTATGGGCCGCAATAAAGGCGCGGACACGCTGCCAGGCATCAGCGCAGGCTTCGGCATATTCGCTGTAGCGGCGATCGAAGAAGCTATGGGGCGCCCCTTCGTAGATGTGTATGCTGTGTTCAAGGCCCTGACGACGCAGCTTTTCTTCTAGCTCGTGAACCTGGCTCACGGGGATGCCCTGATCAGCCCCACCGAAGAGGCCCAGCAGAGGATAGGCCAGCTGATCGGCGCCTTCCAACGCTGTGCCGTTGCCCGCAATAGGCCGGCTCAATCCCGCGTAGAAGGCGATCAGGCCGGCAAAGCCGAAGGAGCGATCGCGTCCTGAGAGGATGGTGAGGCTGCCCCCCATGCAGAAGCCAACGGGGAAGGTCGCTCCCTCGGCTTCGGCATGGCTGCGCAGGTAATCAAGGGCCGCTCGCACGTCCAGAAAGAAGTTTTCTAGCCGAAGCTGCTGAACATGAGGCCAGAACTCAAAGGAGTCGTCGCGCGCTGTTAAGCCCGCGGTCCGTCCAAAATAGTCAATGGCAATGGCGGCAATGCCGATCTCGGCAAAGCGAAGCGCCAGCTCTTTGTAGAATTGATGGAGGCCGCGGACATCGGGATAGATAATGACCTGCGCCCCTCCAGGGGTCGCCGGGCGGGCGAAGTAGGCCGCGAAGCGGTTGCCATCGGCGGCGGTGAGAACAAGATCTTCTCCCTTGGCCTGCCCATCGGCACCCTCGGGCACAGGTGGCCGGGCATTGTCATCGTAGCACATGGCCTGGATAGCCTCCCTTGCTTATCGTTGGTTTCTGTTCTTGGTCTTTCTTCATGATAGCTCATTGGGTCAAAATTGCAATCGCATCGCGGCTGGTCGATGGCGCCCTCGCTGCCGACAGGCTAGGAGGTAGCTGGCGGCGCCGATTGTTGCTGGCTGGCAGCGTTGCCACTCAGACTCCGCTCATCTGACCTGGCTTCAATGGAGGTCTCTGGCCCAGAGGAGCGCTCAGGCAGGAAGGCTCCCAGGATTACCAGTAAGAGGCAGGCAATCAAGACGGGGAGGAAGGCCAGGGCCGGCCAGCCGAGGAGATCCCAGAGGGCCCCACCAAGCAGTGGCCCGACGAAGGCCACAGCATAGGTGAGCGAAAGGGTCATCCCGGTCAGACGAGCAACCTCACCAGGGGCAGCCAGTAAGGCAGGCAGGGCTACCCCAAGCGTGAAGACGAGCGCAGAGCCAGCTCCGATGAGGGCCGCCCAGATGACTTCTAGTTCAACCGGCGAGATGAGCCAGGCGATGAGGGAGACGGCACAAAGCAGACCGGCTACGACAAACGGCCAGCGCCTGCCAGCCAGCCGTTGGGCGAAGAGGGTTACCGCCAGGCTCGAGGGGAGTTGAGCCGTGTTGAGGACGCCCAGCACCAGCGGTGTGGCAGCGGCTCGCTGCAGGGCCGCGTTGTAGGGAGCAATCCAGGCGTTCATGCCGAAATAGATCAGGCTCCCCCCACCAAGTAGGATGCCCAGGTGCCAGGCATTGACCTGCCGTCTCTCCCTCTTGTCGGCCTTAGAGAGCGCGGGCTGAGCCTTCTGGTCCGGCCGCTGGAGTATGAGTTGCCGCCGCGCCTGAGCACGCTCCTGAGCCAGGCTCGTTCTTGGCCGCGGCGCCCAAACCAGCCAGCCCCCTAGAAGCACCAGAGCCGGTAGCCCCCAGAAAATAAAGGTGGCCTGCCAGTTGTCGGCCCCAAAGAAACGCTGCATCAGGGGGACGGTCAGCCCGGCGGCGAGGGCTTCGCCAATAATGAGACCATCGCTGAAGAGGGCCGTGACGAAGCCTACTTGCCCCGGGAACCAGCGCCGCGCTAGCGGAGGTACGGCCGTCTGAGCGAGCACAATGCCCAGACACAGGACTAGTGTGAAGAAGAAAAGGGCCGCTGCCGATGGCCAGCAAGCTCGCAGCAGCGCCCCCGCCGCCAGCAGCAGAAGGCCAAGCGCGACACAGATCCGTTCTCCAAGACGCTCGATGACGAAACCTGATGACCAGGCACTGATCCCCAGGGTCAGCGGGGGCAATGCCGTCAGGAGGCCAACTTCGAAATAGGAGAGCGCAAGATCATGCTGCACCAATGGCAAGACCGGCGGCACCCCTAGAATAACGGAGCGCAGGTTGAATCCAACCAGGGTAAGAAGCAGGCAACAGATGATCATGCGCCATTTTGGCATGGAAAGGGTTTCAGTTTCAGCCGATCGCTGTTCCAAGGCTTTTGCTCCAACAATGCGATTTCTGGGGAAGAGGAAAGACGGAGCTTGCTGGCGTGGCGAGTCGCCTCTTCATTATAGGCCGCCAGTTCCAGAGATGGCAAACCTCCCGCTTTTGCCTTTCTCAAGGCCAGGCTTTTCCCTTGCTCACTTCTTGCAGACTGTTGTATACTATTAGACAGTAGCAGAAGAAAGAGCTGCCGCACACAAAGCAAGGTAAAGGCGATGGAGTCCGCCGCGCCCCCTTCGCTACTACGAGCGTAGGAGACGGCGAAACTGCAGACGATTAGTAGCGCTGCTGATGGCTCCTGATTTACGCCTGGAGGCGCAAATCAGGGGTCTTTTGTTTTGCGCTCCGCATAATTGCCCCGGTTTTTTCTTCCCCTGACCAGCGCCTCCAGGTCGGATGGATTTTCGAAATTCTCGCTTGCGGTATCAGGAGGAGAAGAGTGCTGGAAAATCTCTGGTTCATCGCTGCTACCTGGATGGCGCTGGCTCTTTTCGCCAGCTTGATTTCGATCCGCACAGGCGTCTCGGTGGCTTTGGTAGAAATCGTCCTGGGAGTAATCGGGGGCAACAGCCATTTGCTGCATACCACGGCCTGGAGCGACTTTCTGGCTAGCCTTGGCTCGGTCTTGCTCACGTTCCTGGCGGGAGCCGAGATCGAGCCGGCGGCCTTTCGACGTCATCTCTGGCCCAGTCTGCTCATAGGCTCCCTTTCTTTCCTGATTCCTTTCATTGGAGCCTTCTCCTTCACTTTCTTTGTGAGCCATTGGAGCTGGCGCGCTGCCGAGCTGGCCGGTATCGCTCTCTCGACAACGTCGGTAGCTGTGGTCTACGCCGTTATGGTCGAGACAGGATTGAATCGTCGCGAGATTGGCAAGCTTATTCTGGCGGCCTGCTTCGTGACCGATCTGGGTACGGTGCTGGCGTTAGGTCTGCTCTTTGCCGGCTTTACGCTCTGGATGCTGGCCTTTGTGGTCGCGACGGCCCTCCTGCTCTGGCGCCTGCCGGCCCTGACAGGCTGGCTCTTCCACTATCTGGGTGGGCGAGTGAGCGAGTTTGAGGTGAAATTGCTCTTGCTCGTCCTCTTCGCTCTAGGTGGCCTGGCCAGCCTGGCCGGCAGCGAGGCTGTACTGCCAGCCTACCTTGTGGGGCTGGTGATGGCCGGCTCCTTTGAGCATGAGCGGATCCTCATGCAGCGCTTACGCTCGCTAGCTTTCGCTCTGCTGACGCCTTTCTTCTTTCTGAAGGCTGGTATGTACATCTCTCTCCCTGCCTTGCTGAGCGGCGCCTTGCTGATCATCTGCCTGTTCACTGTCAAGATTGGAACGAAGTTCCTTGGCGTAATGCCTCTGACACGGGCTTTCCACCTCCCTGCTCGCGAGGGAACCTACACTACGCTGCTGATGGCCACAGGGCTGACCTTTGGCAGCATCTCCTCTCTCTATGGTCTCACTCACCATATCATTGGCCAGAGTCAGTATACGGTCCTGGTAAGCGTGGTGATCCTCTCGGCCTTCGTGCCGACTTTGATCGCCCAGACCTGGTTCCTGCCTCGCTTCGAGGCCCTGCCAGCGACAGAGGATGAGCCAGCCCTGGAGACAGTTGAATCCGAGCAGGAGGCCGATGCCTGACGCGCTAGACCAGGACAGTAGCGCACGGCTCTGAGGGATGGGAAAGCGAGTTCGGTTCGGTCTCGCCTCGCGGCCTTGCTGATGGCCCTTTTGCGGAGATAGAAATAGAATAAGAGGAAGATCAGGTGAGCAAGGCCGGCAAGCAGGGCTTGCCGTGCTGCACCGGTGCCCAGAGAAAAGGAGGAAAAGCCTTTGCTGAAAGGTCTTACGCTTAAGAGGGCCGCCTTTCGCTTCGTGCTGTTGATCGGTATTGTGAGCTTTTTTGCGGACTTCACCTATGAGGGAGCACGGGGGATTCTGGGTCCTTACCTGGCCTTGCTGGGGGCCGGAGCGGCCCTGATCGGAGTGGTAACCGGCCTGGGCGAGCTGCTTGGCTACGGCCTGCGTCTTGTCTCTGGTCCTCTCAGCGACCGCACCGGCCAATACTGGCCCGTGACAATTGTGGGCTATGTGGTGCAAATGGCCGCGGTCCCCTTGCTGGCGGTAGCCACTAGCTGGCCGCTGGCGGCTGCCTTGATTATTCTGGAGCGCGCAGGCAAAGCTATCCGCAATCCGCCGCGCGATGTCATGCTCTCGCAGGCAGCTCATGAGATGGGCTATGGTTGGGCCTTTGGTTTTCACGAAGCTCTGGATCAGTTTGGGGCCTTGATGGGACCACTCGCCATTGCTGGGGTGCTGGCCTGGCAGGGCAATTACCGTCTGGCTTTCGCCTCGCTAGCCGTCAGCGCTGCCCTGACGCTGCTCTTGCTGCTCCTGGCCCGCCTGCTCTATCCCCGTCCTCATGAGCTGGAGCCTGCCGCACCGGTGGCACAGGCGCAGGGACTGCCAGCGACCTATTGGATCTATTTGGTTGGGGCCGTCCTGGTGGCTGCCGGCTTCGCCGATTTCCCCCTGATCGCCTACCACTTTGTCCGGGTCTCGAGCGTGCCCTCGGCGCTGGTTCCCGTCTTCTACGCTCTTGCGATGGCGAGCAGCGGCTTAGGCTCGCTGCTGTTCGGCCGACTCTTCGATCGGCTGGGAATGGGCATTCTCGTACCCTTGACGGTGCTGTCCGCGCTATTCGCTCCTCTGGTCTTCCTGGGAGGCTTCTGGCTGGCCCTGGCCGGTGTGGTGCTCTGGGGCCTCGGGATGGGCGTACATGAGTCACTTATTCCGGCTGCCGTGGCCCTGATGGTCCCTAGCCAGCGCCGCGCCTCGGCTTACGGCATCTTTACGGCCGGCTACGGCATCTGCTGGTTCCTGGGCAGCGCCTTGATCGGTCTGCTCTACAGCCAGGCGTTGCCACTGGCGATAGCCTTCTGCCTGCTCGCCGAGTTGCTGGCCATTCCTTTCTTCGTGATCGCCAGTCGTCAGAGTCGGCGACGACAGCAGGCTTCCAGGATGGCCTGAGTGCTCCGCGGCCATCGCCAGTTCTGGCTCGTCCAGCCACCTTGTCCCTGGTCTGCTCTGTGGGCAGTTCGACTACGGGCTAGAGACCAAGCTCGCCACGATCAGGTCCGGCTGCCGAAGTCTCGGCCTGCCAGCGCTTGAGATCGAGCGGCAGACCGGCAATGAGGAGGTAGACCTGTGCAGCAGCCTCGGCCAGACGCTGATTGACCAGGCCGAGCAGATCGCGGTAACCTCGTCCCAGGGAGGAAAACGGCACGAGTCCTAACCCCACTTCATTCGAGACGACAATGAGCTTCTGATGAGGCTGCAGCGCACGCGCCGCCCCTAGCAGTCGTTCAACCTTTTCAAGAACCTGAGCCTCCAGGGCGGGATCAAGAGGGGCGATCTCTGCCTCGGGGCGCTGGTGGGCCAGCAGAAGGTTGTTGAGCCAGAGCGTCAGACAATCAAGGAGCAGTACATCCGCTACTCTGGCAGCCTGCTGAATAGCCCAGTCCAGACGCACAGGTTCCTCAATGGTGTACCAGTCTTTGGGACGCTCAGCCTGGTGACGACGAATGCGCTCAGCCATCTCCTGATCGCTGGCTGTGGCCGTGGCGATAAAGGCCACTTGTCGCCCACTGGCGGCCGCCAGACGCAGGGCAAAGCGGCTTTTGCCACTGCGTGCCCCCCCCAGAATAAAGGTGAGCTGGGCAATGGCAGATTGATCTGTGACGTTCTCGTTGCTCACAGAGAATGCGCTCCTTTTTTCTAATTCTCTAAAGAGAGACATGCATCAGCAGGAAGAGCAGAAGGGCCACTACCTCGCAGACCTCTCCCAGGGCGCCACATATGTCACCCGTTAGGCCACCCAGGGAACGGGTAACGGCCAGGCCAAGGCCCAGTATGAGGAGGTTGCCCAGAAACCAGACGAGCAGGCCGATAAGGTGAGCGAAGAGGAGGGCAATCAACACGCTGCTCAGACCGGCCAGCACAAGACGGCGCAGGGTCACCGCCCGGTGGAAGGCTGCCCCCAGGCCATCGGGACGCGCTGCCGGGAAGAGGCCGCCACAGAGGACCATAGCCCAGCGCCCCAAGGCAGGCGCGACGAGTAGGGCGGCGAGTAGACTCCAGAGAGGTAAGCTGGCCAGAATGGCAAAACGCAATAATAAGAGGGCAACGGCTCCCAGCACGCCAAAGCTACCAACGCGACTATCATGCATGATTTCCAGACGGCGCTCGCGCCCAATGCCACCAAAGAGACCATCGCAGCTGTCCATCACTCCATCAAGGTGCAGTCCTCCCGTGAGCACGATCTCGGCAACGACAAGCAACGCCGCCAGCACCAGGGCGGGCATACGGGCCGAGCACAAGACTACAAGCAGCGAGAGGATCGCTCCCACGATCAGGCCAACAAGCGGGTAGTAGATGCTCCCCACAATGAGCACGGCACGTTCCTCTTTGCTCTCCGCCAACAGACGCCGACCCGGCAATGGCAAGATCGTCAGAAAGAGCACCGCTGCGAGCAGCTCAGCATATTGCTGACGGCAGAAACGGCCCAGCCGGGTCCACGGTCTCCAGATGGCCTCTAAGGCCAGGTGGGTTCGAGTTTCATCGAAGCGCGTGCGCATACCTTTCCTCCTCTTCGCTTGTAGACAGCACCGGATAATCTCAGCAGTTTAACAGGCTGACCGCCGATGAGCTGCGCCACGCTCACTGCTGGCCGATCATCAGTTTACCGCTCCCTGTCTGACCCATTATAATAGAAATTGTTGAATGTATTTGACCAGCGCAGCGATGCATTGCGGAGATGAACAGGCAGAGCAGCGAAGCAAGGGAGACAGCGCCCACGCCTGGCATCGCCAATGACGGCTCAGGTAGAGAGCAGGCCAGGCAACGACTGGTTGTGCTGTGCAATGCTTGACCGCGATTGTCTGTTTCATCTCGCGCTCTACGCGCCCTGCCTCGGGCCAGGCACAGCGCCAGTCATCCAGCTACGCCGGTCCAGACCCTGCTTACAGCGCCACCCGGCGAACCCAACGATGGGGGGAGAAGCCATGATTCTGCAGCTTTTCAGCGACCTCCACCTTCTTGTGCGGCACCAGCGCGTCCGCCCAGCGCACGACCTGCCTTTCCCAAGGCGGCCCATCTCCTCACACCTGCCCCTGCCGGTCATGTTCTGTTCCTTACTGCTTGCCCTTCTCTGCTCGGCAGGACTGCTGGCCTGCGGCGGAACAGCGAGCAGCAGCAACACGCTCCTCTTCGGCGCTCCGATCTCGCTGACCGGTTCCACCGCTACCGAGGGCCATCTTACGCTGGAAGGCTACCAGCTTTGGGTCAAGGAGGTCAATGCCCACGGCGGCATCAAAGTTGGCAACACCACCTATCAGGTTGCGCTCAAGTACTATGACGATGGCAGCAGTCCAACCAGGAGCGCCCAGCTCACGCAGCAATTGATCACCGCCGACAAAGTCAACTTCCTGCTTGGCCCTTACGGGACCTCAGCCACCCTGCAAGACGAAGCCATCGCTGAACGCTACAAGATTCCAATGGTTGAAGCCAACGGCGCCGCCAAAGCCATCTTCTCCCGCGGCTTCCACTACATCTTTGGCGTGCTCAGTCCAGCCTCGGAGTACGCCAAGGTCATGCTAGAAGCGGCCCTGAGCCTACCCAATCCTCCGAAGACGGTGGCTATCATCTCGGCCAACGATTCCTTCTCTGAAGAGGTTGCCACCGCAGCCCGCGCCTTCGCCAGCAGCCACGGGATAGAGGTCGTTTACTATCAGACCTACCCATCGGGGGCCACTGACCTGACGGGCGTCCTGACAGCCCTCAAAACCTCGGCACACGGAGGCGTTCCCGATATGTTGCTTGGCTCAGGCCATGAAAGTGAAGCCGTCACAACCATGAAGGAGTGCAAGCAGCTCAATATCAATGCCAGGCTCTACGCCTTCACGGTCGGCCCCGCCACTCCCGACTTTATTACCTCGCTCGGCTCTGACGCCAACTATGTCCTGGGATCCTCCCAGTGGACACCCCAGGAGCGCTACCAGGGCATCGATTTCTTCGGTACACCGGCTAACTACGAGCGGATCTACAAGCAGACCTTCGGCCACGAGCCATCGTATCAGTCTGCCGAGTCGACCGCCGCTGGTCTGGCCTTCCAATACGCTATCCAGAATGCCGGCTCAATCGATCCCCAGCGGGTACGCGACGCTCTGGCCCGCCTCAACATTATGACCTTCTACGGAGTGATCCGCTTCGATGCGACCGGAGCCAATACCTTTAAGCCAATGGCCACCATCCAGATCCAGAACGGTCAGGTGGTGACCGTCTATCCCAAGGAGGTAGCCAACGCCCAGCTCCTCTATCCCACTCCACCTTTCTCGCAGCGCTAGCCCCATTCCATTGGCTGATGCGCTTGAGAGAGCGGCCCGCTTCTGGTCCTGGTCGGCCTGCCGGTCTGGACCAGGACCAGGCTGGCATTAGCCGCTGGAAGCCTGCCTGGGTGCAGGCTTCCCTTGCAAAGAGAGGTTTCTGCGATGCTGATCGTGCAGGTGATCGTGAACTGGCTGCTATTGGGGAGCCTCTACGCCGCGGTCGCCCTGGGCTTCTCGCTGGTCTGGGGCATTATGAATATTGTGAATCTCGCCCACGGCGCCTTCATCCTGGTCGGAGCCTACACTGCCTACTGGGCCTTTACCCAGCTCCACATCGATCCTTTTCTCGGCCTTCCCTTGACTATGCTCGCGCTCTTCGGTCTGGGCTGGGCCGTGCAATACGTGGCCATTAACCGCGTTATTCGTGCGCCTTTTCTGGTGACCTTCCTGTTAACTTTTGGCCTTGACCTGCTCATTGCGGATGTGGTCCAACTGCTTTTCACCAGTGACCGCCGCTCGATTAATACGGCCTACAGCGGCCTTGGCTTGACGCTGGGAAGCCTGCACATTCCTCTGGATCGCCTGCTGGCAGCAGCGATCGCGGTCGCGCTGACAGCCGCGCTCAGCCTTTTTCTGAAGCGTACCCGGACGGGCAATGCTATTCTGGCCACGGGGATGGACCGCGATGCAGCGCGCCTGATGGGCATTCGCATCGATCGGATCTATGCGCTGACCTTCGGTCTGGGGGCGGCCCTGGCCGGAGCAGCAGGGGCGATGCTGGTGGAGCTGTATCCCTTCGACCCCTCGCAAGGCGGAGTCTTTACGCTGCGGGCCTTTGTGATCGTGGTGCTCGGTGGCCTGGGCACCCCCTGGGGAGCATTGGCTGGCGGACTGGCCTTTGGCCTGGCTGAGACTGTCGTGCCTCTGCTTCCGGGGATTGGCCCCGGCTACGACGACGCTATCGCCTTCGCACTGATGGTCCTGGTGCTGATCTTCCGTCCGCGCGGTCTCCTGGGCAAGGCCTTCTATGCCTGAGCGCCTCTAACTGCCAGCTTTTCAGAAAGAGAGGGAGGAAGGAACAGGCACCATGTCCGGATTCTGGCAGCAGCCTTCAACTTCGCACAGATCTGCCGCGGCGCCAACGACAGAGCAGCAGGAGAGGCTCGCCCCCCGCAAAGGAGAATGGCGCCGGCCCTGGTCACTGCTGACGGGTCTGACTATACTGGCCCTGGCGGCTCTGATTCCTCTCAGCGGCGATGCCGCTACGCTGCATACCTGGACCCTGATTCTGATGTTCGCTACCCTGGCCCAGAGCTGGAACTTTCTGGGGGGCTTCACTGGTTACGCTTCCTTCGGAAATGTCTTCTTTTTCGGCGTCGGCGCCTATACCACGGGCCTGCTGATATTGGCTGGACAGTCGTTCTGGCTCGGACTCGTGGCCGGCGCCGCGGTCGCTGGCCTGCTGGCTTTTCTCCTCGGCTTACCCGTCCTTCGCTTGCGCGGCCACTATTTCGCGATCGCCACCTTGGGCATCGCTGAGGCCACGCGGGAACTGGTGGCCATTCGCAATGTCGGCGGCAGCGGCGGCGAGGTAGAGCTGCCCTTGCCGGCGCTCTCCGATACGGCCTTTTACTTGCTTTTCTGGCTGCTGGCCCTGGTCTGCTTTCTGGTCACCGCCTACCTGGCGCGCAGCAAAGCCGGTTATGCCCTGATCGCTATTCGCGAGAGCGAAGAGACCGCCGAGGCAATGGGCATTCCAACTTACTGGTACAAGATCGGGGCCTTTGTGCTGAGCGCCGTGCCCACCGCGCTCGCCGGGGGCCTCTACGCCTACTGGTCGACCGGCTTCGATCCTCCGACGGTCTTCGATGTCGGCATCTCAGTGGAGATGGTCCTTTTGACCGTCCTCGGCGGCGCAGGAACTTTGCTCGGCCCGCTGGTCAGCGCGATCCTCTTCGAGCTGCTTTCATTCCAGTTCCAAATCAGTGGCTCAGCGTTCCATAATTCGCTGCTGGGCCTGACGATCGCCATTGTCACTATCTTTATACCCCAGGGACTGGTGGGCCTGGCCCAGGAGTTCCTGCGCCCGCTGGCCCCTGGGATGAGCCGCCGGCAGCTTCTGGCGGAAGGAGTGCGACGTGTCCGACGTGTTATCGCCGCTAACGGAGTCTGAGCCAGCCGGAACGGGGAGCCAGCGAGAATCTTACCCCCTGCTGGAGCTGCGAGGCGTGAGCAAGTTCTTTGACGGACTGCCGGCCGTCCGGCAGCTCGACTTTACCGTGCGGCGTGGCGAGATTGTGGGCATTATCGGTCCCAATGGCGCCGGCAAGACGACCATGATCAGCCTGATCAGCGGCTCCTTGCCCTTGAGCAGCGGGCAGATTCGCTACCGCGGCCAGGATATCAGCCATCTGGCGCCTCACCGACGGGCCTATCTGGGCATTGCCCGTACCTTCCAGGTGACTCAACCATTTAAGGGCCTGAGCGTGCGCGAAAACGTGATGATCGGCTCTCTCTTCGGACGCCGGGGCCTGAATCAGGCGGCTGCCCGCGAGGCGGCCGATGCGGTGCTGGAGCGCGTCGGGCTGGCAGCTAAGGCCCACTTCCGGGCGGACCAGCTCACGGTCGCCGATCGTAAGCGCCTGGAGCTGGCCAGGGCCCTGGCGATGGAACCTGAGCTGCTCCTGCTCGACGAGGTGATGGCCGGCCTGACTCGTACAGAGGTGGAGCAGGCGATTGCTCTGATCCGCTCTATCCATGCAAGCGGGGTGACGGTGCTGGTCATTGAACATGTGATGCAGGCCATTACGGGCCTGTCACAGCGCATCATGGTCCTGCACCAGGGGACAAAGATCGTCGAAGGGCCGCCAGAGGAGGTGCTAACGGATCAGCGCGTTATCGAAGCTTACCTGGGCGAACGCTATGCCCGCCAGCATCAGGCTCGCCAGGGTCCCACTACCCCAGTCCCAGAGAGGGAGAGGAAGGAGGAATAGGGATGAAGCCGACAGAGCCACATTCAGAATCGGGCCATCTCGACTCAGGACCCGGCCCAGCACCTGGACAGCTCACGGCGGCCCCCAGTCCACCCCAGGCACAGGTGCAAACCCTGCTGCAGGTAGAGCACCTGGAGAGTGGCTATGATGAGACGCGCGTCCTGTGGGATGTCTCGCTGGAGGTGCGTCCCGGCGAATTGGTGGCCCTCATTGGGGCCAATGGAGCCGGTAAGTCGACCTTGCTGGCCACCCTCTCGGGCCTCGTACCAGCCTGGGCAGGTCGTATCTGCTTCGCCGGGCATGAGATTACCCATCGGCGCGCCGAGGAGATTGTACGCCTGGGCTTGAGTCATGTCCCCCAGGGTCGACGCCTGTTCAGCGCGCTGACCGTGGAGGAGAACCTTTTGCTGGGCGCCTATACCAGGCGCGCCGGCTCGCAGCAGGCCACCAAGCAGGAGTTGGAGGAGGTCTACGCTCTCCTGCCACGCCTGCGGGAGCGCCGCCACCAACTGGCCGGCTCGCTCTCGGGCGGCGAACAACAGATGTGCGCTATCGGACGCGGCTTGATGAGCCATCCCGAACTGCTGCTGATCGATGAGCTGTCCCTGGGCCTGGCCCCCCAGGTCGTGGACGATCTACTGAATGCACTCGATAGGATCCACCGCGAGAAAGGACTCAGCCTGCTGCTGGTTGAACAAGATGTCCAGATTGCCCTTGAGCGAGCCGACCGCGCCTATGTCCTGGAAAACGGCCATATCGTCCTGGCAGGAACAGGCGGGGAGCTGCTGAACAACGAGCGCGTGCGCAGCGCCTACCTGGGAGTCTGAACAGCAGGTCTGCCCGCGGGCCATGTCATCGTCCCGCGGCCTCTGCTTACCGCTGCCCCTTGACATGAAAGCGGTTTCATATTATGCTTACGTAGAAAGCAATGAAACCGCTTTCATCCTGGAGAGGGTGAGAGGGAGGCGAGGGAAGCTGTTGGAGAGGGAAAAGAGGATGAGCATATGAATGCAGCAGGGAGTGAGCCGGCAGTATGAAGCCGAAGGTGACGATCGAGGATATTGCCAGGTTGGCAGGAGTGTCGAAGGCAACGGTCTCGCGAGTCCTCAACGAGCGCAGTAATGTAAAGGCCGAGACTCGCGAGCGAGTGCTGCGTGTCATGCAAGAGCAGGGCTTTGTCCCCAGCCTGGCCGCTGCGGGACTGGCGGGGGGAAGAAGCCGGCTGGTAGGAGTTCTGACTCCGCCCTTGACGCAGCCGACCGTTCCCGAGATTCTGCGTGGCGTTGCCGAGGCGATCGAGCACACTGACTATGAGATCGTTCTCTACAGCACTCACGCCGGACAGAGTCCCTCCACGATTGTCAACCGCATTCTGGCCTTGGGGTTGACCTCGTGCCTGTTGGTTCTGCAACCTGGGTCGCTCACTCCGCGCCTGACGCAGCTTGCCACTCAGGGTCTGCCGGTGGTAGTCATCGATGACCAGGGACCGGCCCCCGAGCTGCCTTCGGTCGGCATTGATAACCGCGTCAGCGCTTATCAGGCCACCATGCACTTGATTCGCCTCGGCTATCGGCGGATTGCCCATCTGCAAGGTCCCTCCGAGTTCCGGTGCGTCCAGGAGCGCTATCAGGGTTACCGACAGGCTCTCGATGACGCCGGCTATCCCTTCAATCCCTCCCTCGTCTTCAACGGCACCTTCGAGACCAGCAGTGGGCGGGCCTGCGCCACGGCGCTGGCTTCGTTGTCGCCTTCAGAACGCCCTGATGCCATCTTTATCGCCAATGACCAGATGGCCTATGGCTTTCTGGGCGCCGCTGAGGCCCTGGGCCTGCGCATTCCACAGGATATCGCCGTTGTCGGCTTCGACGATATCCCTCTCTCGGCCCATGTGAAGCCGAGATTGACCACCGTTAAGCAGCCGTTCTACGAGATAGGACGCAATGCCGTCGAGCTGCTGCTCTCGCTACTGCATGCGCAACCACAGCAGTCCGTGGCCGACGCCGAGAGTGGGCCTCAGCCACCCATTCGCATTCAGCTTCCCACTCGCCTGGTGATTCGCGAATCCTGCGGAGCCTTGCTTCTGCCCCGCCACCAGGAACAGGAGCATACTGTCAGTGAGGAGCCAAAGTCAGAGGGGTAGCCGGGCTAGTGGCGGATGATGGGGCTGGCTGGCCTGACCATACAGGTCATGCTGTTGTCGGTAGTCCTGTTGTCCGTCCTCATCAGCAAGGGGTTGATCGCAACCCCCTTGCTGGAGGAGAGGAGTGAGCCGCAGTGAAGCGCCTTCGTGCGGGCCACCAACCGAGAGAGAGCAGGCAGCGCCGTGATTGAGCGAGTGAGCGACCAGAGGCAACGTCTGCCTCCTCTGCTTCTCTCGTTCATTTACACAAAAATATATTCCTATTACCCCTTCAGCTAAGTAGGGACGCTTCTTCTCGCCTGAAAGCAGACATGGATGTAAGTTTGACAGGCAGGGATGCCGCAGGGGTAATCGCCAATCGCTAACCGATGGGGCGACTGCACTTGCGGTCGCCCCATCCTTCTTCAAACTCAGTCTGCTGGCCCTGCTGCGCTGGAGCCACGGGGAGCGCCACCCTCAGCCAGGCTGGGCGCTTGACCAGAAGGGGACAGGTCTACATGCAGCAAATCATGCATGATCGATAAAAGATCCATTCTCTGTCGTCCTAGATCCGGAGTTTACATCAATAGTATCGGGGGAGATAGAGGCACGATCTATGGCAGCCACAGCGATTCAGCCGGTCGCAGTCCGGCACGAACTGCCCTATTCCAGGCGGCAGCGCCTTGCCGCTCCGCCTGAACAAGGAGGATTAATGGGTCAACCAGCGCGCACAGCTCCTGCTATGCAGCATTATCCCGACGCCCGGGAAATCAACGCCAGCTTTCCGCCCGATTTCTTGTGGGGAGTCGCCACCTCGGCCTACCAGGTCGAGGGCGCCGCCTACGAGGATGGGCGCGGCCCCTCCATTTGGGATGCCTTCGCGGGGACACCCGGTAAGACCTACCAGGGGGAGACCGGAGATATTGCCGCCGATCACTATCACCGCATGGAAGAGGACGTCGCCCTCATGGCGCGCCTGGGCATCGGCGCCTACCGTTTTTCTATCTCTTGGCCTCGCGTGTTACCTCAAGGCAGGGGCAAGCTCAATAGCCGCGGCCTCGATTTCTACGAGCGCCTGGTCGATTGTTTGCTCGCTCACAATATTACACCCCTGGTTACGCTGTTCCACTGGGATCTGCCCCTGGCGCTGCAGGCCGATGGTGGCTGGCTCAACCGCGAGACGGCCCTGGCTTTCGCCGACTACGCAGAGGTGGTAGCCCGCCGTCTGGGCGACCGTGTCCGCTGGTGGGCAACGCTCAACGAACCCTGGTGTAGCGCCTATCTGGGCCACGGCTCCGGCGAGCACGCTCCTGGCCTGTGCGACCTGCAAGCCGCCATTATCGCCGGCCATCACCTGCTGCTGGCTCACGGCCTGGCCCTGCCGCGCCTGCGGGCCTTTACCCGCTCTGGCGCCCAGTTAGGCATCGTCTTGAATTTCACCCCCGTCTATCCTGCCGACGGACGTCCCGAGACGCAGGAAAGCGCTCTCCAGGCTGATGCCTTCCATAACCGCTGGTTCATTGAGCCGCTCTACCATGGACGCTACCCCGAAGTTCTCTTCTCTGCCCTGCAGGTCCAGCCGCCAGCGATGGAGGCGACCGATCTGGAAGTGATCGCGACTCCCTGCGATTTCCTGGGGGTGAATTATTATACCCGCTTGCTGGTACGGGCCAGCTCGCCAACCAGGGAAGAGCCAATCTCGGCGCGCCTGGCCCATGAGACGGTGGCTCCAGTACCCGGCGCCTGTTATACGGAAATGGGCTGGGAGGTCTATCCCGCCGGCCTCAAGGACCTCCTGCTGCGCCTTCAGCAGGATTATCAGCCCAAGGCGCTGGTGGTGACCGAGAATGGAGCGGCCTTCCGCGACGAATGGGACGGTAATGAGCATGTCCACGATGGCCGCCGCGTCGCTTACCTGAGCCAGCATATCCAGGCCGTCGGCGAGGCCCTCGCCGAAGGGGCAGCCGTGCGCGGCTACTTTGTCTGGTCGCTATTGGATAATTTCGAGTGGGCTTTCGGCTACAGCAAGCGCTTCGGTATCGTCTACGTCGACTACCCCACGCAACGGCGCATCATAAAGGATAGCGGATACTGGTACGCCTCTTTTATCGCCGCCCGCCGCTCCTCTTCCTGATTCGGCAGGACCGGGCACAGGTTGGGCCGGAGCCGAGCGAGGCCGGGCAGAGACCAGAGCTATCAGTGGTCTCGCTCGGCTCTGGCCTTGCTCGAGGCCCTGCTTCCCCTGGCCGCCGCTCGCTCTTTCATCTGTAGCCTCATCGCTTTCCCCGCTCCCTGCAGCGGAAAACAGGATGTCTGGCAGCAGCCTGGCATAACGTAACGAACTGACCTTACTCTATATACTTTAACAGTATTATTTTTTGTTATGGTTAATACTGGCAAGATTCGACCTGGTAGGAGAGAACGGCCTTTTGCTCTTGTTCGCCATTGCCTTTTACCTACGCTCAGATTAGAATGGGAAAGTAGTTCTTCCAGACAGTCAGCAGGCGTCGTGGTGACAGGGGTCTATCGTCTGCTGCAGCATGTTCATCGGTCTGCAGACCGGCTTCCGCGCGCTGGACAGGATCAGGCAGGCGACCTGCCGAGCGAAGTGAAGAAAGGGCCGGCTTTTCCCTGGCGAGCCTGGGCCGATCCCTGGCACCTCCCGCGAAAAGGGGGAGGAAGGTCAACATGCCTCCTGTCTGCTACGGCACGAGTCTTGACTCAGAGAAGGCAGGCCTCTGAAAGCTCGTCTGGCCGCCTCACGGCGGATCAGGCTGGTGCCCGCGGAGTGCCAGGCCAGCAGCGCGTTGATCTCTTGTGTTTGAATTCTGGGGAGGGCGCGGCCCTCATCTGGGCCGTGTGAGAAGTGCGATGAAAAGATTCTGTCCCAGCTGCGGCCACGAGAACGATATGGCGAATAGTTTCTGTGCTTTTTGCGGCAGCACGCTGGCGGAGACTTTTGCCGATCTGACGGAGATGCTGCCACAGGGCGAGGAGGCAGGCTATGTCAATGCCCGCTTTCCGCTCGCTGCGGACTTACCCAATCCTCTGGATGAGCGGCAGTACCGATCGTTGACGCCGCCCCTCGCTTCATTGGAGAGCGCGGCCTCCGCCTACTCCTCGGGATGGTCGGCCTCCGATCCCTATTCCCAGGGATCAAGCGTCATAGCGTCGGGACCTTACCCCCTTGTTGAGGCGCAGCCTACTCCCGCCTCGCTAGAGGGCCAACAGCGCCAGCGCCGGGGCTGGGGCGATGGTCTGATCGGGGCGCTGTTTTATCTATGGGGAGCAGCCTGCGCCTTGTTCGGCCTGACTGGCCTGTTCCTTGCAGCTCCCGAGGCGGTGCTGGGCGGCCTGGTACTGGGAATAGGCACCTGCGAGCTACTGGCCCTGCCTCTGGTGTTGATCTTTCGTCGCTATCCTCGCCTGCGCCTGGGCAAACGCCTGCTTGCCGAGGGTCTGGCCCTCCTTGGCGGCTTCCTGCTCGTCTTGATCGGTAGCCTCGCCCTGAGCGCGCCCAAGCCGCTGGGCGATATTGCCATGGGCACGGCTCTTCTTCTCTATGGGGCGGCAACTATGTTCCTGGCTCTCTGGTGAGCAGGCCAGGCGCCCTCCGCAGATTGCGGGCAGCCAGAAATGCAGGGCCAGCCTGGCATGCCCAGGCCCGAGCGCGGGCGCACAAGGTTGCCCGTCCCTCTGCGTGGTCTCTTGCTATACCTTGCTTACCTGCTGAAGATGTGATATAGATTTCCTGCACTAGAAATTTCAGACATCGGGATATGAGCGCATGGATGAACCGATACAGGCACTGGCCCCGCGCGTCAGCGATTGCTTGAAGGTCATCTACACCATGCAGGAACGTGGCCAGAGGGTCTCTACCTCGGCAGTGAGCGAGCGCCTGGGAGTCAGCGACGCTACCGTGACCTTGCTCTTCAAAGAGTTTGCTAAGGCTGGCTGGGTACAGCATACTCCCTACCGCGGCGTCTGCCTGACTCCCTTGGGAGAGCGCAAGGCCAAGGAGGTTATCCGCCACCACCGGCTGCTGGAGCTGTACCTGGCGCGCGAACTTGGCTATAGCTGGGACAAAGTGCATGAGGAGGCCGACCGACTGGAACACGTGATCTCGGAGGAGTTCGAGGAGCGACTCGATGCACTCCTCGGTTATCCTACGGTTGACCCTCACGGCGACCCGATTCCCAGCAAGGAGGGGATCATCGCCCAGCGCCCCGGTCAACCTCTGCTGCACCTGCCCGAGGGCCAGCCTGCTCGCATCTTGCGCGTCAACGACCAGGACGCGGCTAAGCTGCGCTACCTGGGCCAGATGGGCCTGTATCCAGAGGCGCGGGTGTGCGTCATTGAACGAGTTCCTTTCGGCGGAGCGCTGCGCATCCGCGTCGGCGAGGAGGGCCAGGCGGTCGAACATCTCCTGAGCGCCGAGCTGGCCGAGCAGATCACCGTCAGCTTCCAGGAGGACGAAGGCGATCCGACCGATCGCCTTCAGCCAAGCCTCTCCATGTGACAGGAACAAAGCGACCCGGGCGCTGGCGCGCCGTCAGCTCTCAGAGCGCCGGCTCTGGCTGCCGGCGCGCACCAACAACAGCGGCACGGTCACACGCCCTACAAGGCGAGGGGCCACACTGCCGCTCAAGAGCGCATCCAGGCCGGTTCGACCGTGGCTGGCCAGTACGATCAGATCGATCTCCCGCCGTTCCAGCAGCCTGGCTACCTCCTGCACTGTCTCGCCTCGCAAGACTTCCCCCTGAGCCTTGACTCCCCGGTCCTGAGATTGCCTGACGACCTGCTCAAGATAGACCTGTGCCCCTTGTTCCGCCAGATCGAGCACGGCCCGCATAGTAGAGGGCAGCATGACGCCAGAGACGGCAGCCTCCCCAGCCAGGGTAGCCAGCGTCGGAATCACAAAGACCAGATGCAGCTCGGCTTCAAAGGCACGTGCCAGGGCAATGGCCGCAGGTAGACCCGGCTCATGCTCCGGCGTCCCATCGAGCGGCACCAATATGCGCCTCAGCTTGAAGGAGGGTGCACTCCCATCCTTGCGCGGCAGGACAAGCCAGACAGGACAGGGACCTTGCTGCAGCACCTGCTGGGCGATGCTGCCAAAGAGGAGATCACGCACTCCCCCATTCCCATGCGTACACATGACAACCAGGTCGCTGGCCAGCTCCTGGACATGCTCTACAATGCTCCGCGCCACACTCTGCTCGCGGTTCTCATGGACGTGGACGACCGCAGCCAGCTCCTCTGCTCGCAGGCGAGCCGCCACTTCCTCGAGATAGAGGCCGGCTTCGGCAATGTCCCGTAGATGGCGCTCACCATGCACCTGAGCCGGAGGACGCTGCTCCAGAACATGCAGGAGCACAACCTCGGCCTGATAGTGCCTGGCCAACGCTATCACGCTGGGAAGCACAGCCTCGGCCAGACGCGAGCCATCGAGAGGAACAAGGAGCCTCATCGGCCCCCCCTTGCCAGCAACAACCCTTTCACCTTTGAAATCCGGACTCGGGCCAGGTCCTTCCCCCGCTTCTATCCTGCCTTCAGCTGCTTGTCCGATGGTTTGCTCTTGATCGCCCGAAGCTGCTCCTTTCTCGCGAGCTGCTAGCATTCGATCAGCCTCCTGTAAAGACCTGATACAAGAGAAAGACGTTGAGGGCAATGATCAGGCCAGCTACTATCCAGGCCAGAACCGTTGTTAGCCGGCTGTTGACCAGGACCCCCATAATGTCGCGACGCTGCGTAAAGAGAATCAGAGGGACGAGAGCAAAAGGAATGCCGAAGCTGAGCACAACCTGGCTGATCACCAGGGTCCTGGTCGGTTCCAGGCCGATCAGGATGACGATCAGAGAGGGCAGCATGGTGATAAGGCGCCGCAGCCAGACAGGGATCTGGCGATGGAGAAAGCCCTGCATGATGACCTGGCCAGACATCGTGCCGACGGTCGAGGACGAGAGTCCCGAAATCAGCAGGGAAATAGCAAAGACCCAGCTCGCAGCACTTCCTAGCAGCGGTTGCAACGTCCGATAGGCCTCTTCAAGGGTGCCAACCTGCCGCAGCCCGGCCTGAAAAAAGGTGCCCGCGGCCATAATGAGCATGGCCGCATTAACAAAGCCTGCAATCCCCATGGCGATGATAACATCGAGAAGCTCATAGCGGAAGAGACGCCTGAGACGCAGCGGATCACGTACGACAATCCGCCCCTGGGTAAGGGCCGAGTGCAGATAGATCACGTGAGGCATAACGGTGGCGCCCAGAATGCCCGAGGCGAGCAGGATACTCTCAGGACCAGAGAATTGGGGTACGAAGGCGTGATAGGCAATCGTCCCCCAGGCAGGTCGCACCAGCACGGTCTCTATAACGTAACAGAGCGCTATCACTCCCACCAGGGCGCTAATGACGGCCTCCAGGGGTCGAAAGCCGTAGCGCTCTAGCCCAAGGATCAGGAAGGTGACTACAGCGGTCAGCAGACCTCCGAGCAGGAGTGGAATGTGAAAGAGGAGCTGAAAACCAACGGCAGCGCCGAGAAATTCGGCCAGGTCGGTGGCCATGGCAACGATTTCGGCCAGCAGCCACATACCCCAAACAATAGGACGCGGGAAATAGTTGCGACACATCTCGGGCAGGTTAAGCCCGGTGGCAATACCTAGCTTGGCAGAGAGGGCCTGAATGAGCATGGCCATGAGGTTGCTGGCGACGATGACCCAGAGTAGCAGATAGCCAAAGCTGGCCCCCCCTTGAATGTTGGTCGAGAAGTTGCCCGGATCGATGTAGGCTACACTGGCAATAAAGGCCGGCCCTAAAAAGGGCAGTACCCGACGCAGCAGGCTCCGCCTGCTTTGACCACTCAGGACCTCGTTGGCCGCCTGCACCGTCCCCCGGCTTCCTCCCCCTCCGTTGACCACGATCTTCGAGAACTCGGATCGCATAAACATCTGCTCCTATCATGTTCTCCTTGCAGTTCCTTTGTGTGTGAGAGCGTCTGCTCGCTCTCCTGACGCTGGCAGCTCTCCCGCAGGCCAGGAAGGAGCACGCTCCTGCCCCAAGCCGTCGCCCGTTCCCACTTATTTTTAGATATTTAAAATCAAAATTTTCCCTATCTTAAAAGAGAAGTATACGGCCCCAGACGACCTCTGTCAAGGGAAGAGAGCCGCGGTATGGAAGGATAAAAAGGGTAGGGCAGGAACTTCGATAGCTCGCTCGAAAACTGATGGCGCAATTCTTGACAAAGACAATAAAAGGATGTATTCCTGGCTGGATGGGTGGTAATTGATATTCAGCAAAAAGCCAGTGACAGTCAGGTTCAGCAAGGCAGGTCCGGCTAGCTGGACTGGCTAACTGGACGAAGAAGCAGTCAACTCTCCACGGCTAGAGCTGGGAGTCCCGAGCCGGGTATGGCTGGTGGGGACGCTGCTGTGTGTACTGCGGTGCTGAGAACGTGCGCTGGAGCTGGAGCACAGCCTTCCGCAGTCGAGAGGCGGCTCTGACCGGGGAAAGAAGCTCATAGTGGCTTGCCGCGCCTGTAGCCAGGCCAGGGAGAACCGGACAGCGGAGGAGGGAGGAAGGTCCTGACCCTCCCCTTCTGATGATTCTAAAATGATGATTCTGAAGAAGAAGTAGAGCACTATAGCACAGGAGAAAGCGAGGGCAGTATCCGATGAATGAGCACGTCACCCCAGAGCGCGAGCTGTTTACCATCGCCGGGCAGACAGCCGTGATCACCGGTGGCACCGGAGTACTTGGGGGAAGCATGGCACGCTTGCTGGCTCGCTGTGGGGTCCGCCTGGCGCTTCTCAGCCGACATGCCAGTCCGACAAGCGAGGTCGTGCGCACCATTCGCGACGGGGGTGGTGAGGTCCTGGCACTTCCCTGCGATGTCAGCGATCGCCAGGCGATCGAGGAAGCAGCAAAAGAGATCAGGGCCACTTTTGGGCGCGTGACCATCCTGATCAATGCCGCCGGAGGCAACCGCGAGGCCGCCTCTACAGGACCGGAGCGGCCCTTTTTCGATCTACCGGCCGAGGCTCTCCACGAGGTCCTTGCTCTCAACCTCCTCGGCACCTTCTACTGTTGCCAGGTCTTCGGTCAGGACATGGCGACCGAGGGAAAAGGAAGCATCGTCAATATCGCCTCTATGGCAGCCTTGCGCCCACTGACGCGCGTCCCTGCCTACGGAGCCGCTAAGGCGGGCGTCGTCAATCTGACACGCTGGCTGGCCGTCTACATGGCCCAGGAGTACAGCCCGGCTATTCGCGTCAATGCCATTGCTCCCGGCTTCTTCCTGACAGAGCAGAATCGCGCACTCCTAAGCGATCCCTCCACCGGCAGCCTGACCGAGCGCGGGCGCCGGATCCTGGATCACACCCCTATGCAGCGCCTGGGGCAGCCCGAGGATCTCTTCGGTACCCTCCTCTGGCTGCTGAGTCCAGCCTCAGCCTTTGTCACAGGCATCGTTGTCCCGGTCGACGGCGGCTTCTCCGCTTACGCCGGCGTCTAAAGTTATCATCTATCGATGATCGCTGATCGATAATATATAGCAAAGCCGGAGTTTATTTTACTGTCACAGAGAGGGTCGATTCATGTTGATATTTACACAGGATTGGTTTAAAATAGGACAGTCATAGGCAGATCGGGACTGACGAGGCAGCATTCAATAATCCCCAAGCAGAGGCGATTATGGCAAAGCTGGAGACCTGGCGGAGGCTGCTAGAGCAGGCCATCAGCAATGTGCATGAGCTTCGGCGTCTGTCGCAGGCTGTCGGTGTCAACAGTATCACCATCATGCGCTGGGCCAGAGGGCAGAGCAGTCCGCGTGCGGAGCACCTGCGGCAGCTCTATCAGGCGGTCCTTCGTGCCCATCCCGTGCTGGCAGAGCAGTTGCGGCAGGCCAACCCTGAGCTGCTGGGCAAGCCATTGGTCGGAGGTGAAGACCACCAGATCCCGTCGACCTTTTATCGCCGCATTCTGACCACCTGCCTCGAATGCGCACCGGCCCTGCGCTCTGTAACCATGCGCAACCTTATTTTTCAGCAGATGCTGAGCCAATTTGATCCGCACGAGCTTGGCCTGAAAATCACCCTTATCCAGTGCGTGCCACCTGATCCGCGCGCCCAGAAAGTACGCAGTCTACGCATCACCCAGGGACGAGGCACCCCACCCTGGCGCTCGCTGCCGGAGCGCGAGTTGCTCCTCCTGGGGGCCGAATCGCTGCCTGGCCAGTGCGTGGCCACTGGGCACTACGCCATCGTGCCAAGCCGCGCCGATCTGAGTTACTATTTCCCCACGCACAGCGAGCCTCTGGCCGAAAGCACGCTTGTTTATCCTTTAGCACAAGGAAGCAAGGTCGCTGGCTGTCTTTCGATCGCCAGCACTCAGCCCAACTATTTCCACCAGTCTCAGCTCGACCTGGCCCGAGACTACGCCTACCTTCTGACGTTGAGTTGTACGCCAGAAGAGTTTTTTGACAGCAGCCAGATCGCGCTGGGCATCATGCCCTCGGCAGCAGAGCAGCGCCCCTACACCGCAACTTTCGTGGGTCGGGTGCTAGAAAGGCTGCGCCAAGCTGCTCAGCGTGGCATGCCCATCTCGCACATGCAGGCTGAACTCCTCGTTCTCCATGAGATCGAGGACGAACTCTTACTCCTTGGTCAGCGCTGGCAGGGTCTCGCCATCAACTAGAGTCCTTGGCCAGCGCGACAAGCCGCCAGTTCTGCCCTGAACCTTCCCATGTCCCCTTAAGAGTGAGAGGCCCCGACTGCGATTTCCCTGACCCCCTCTGCCACACTGAGATGATACAATCTATGACGAAGGGCAAGCCGCCCAGATCGGAGCAGCGCCCAGTCGAGATCGAGCTACTATAGGAAAGGAGAGATGGACTCAATGCTCCTCGGCGAGGGCAGCGTCAGCGAGCCACTCACTCCAACTCAGGTGAGCGCACTGCTGGAGCGCACCTTCGAATCAGTGACCCTCAGGGGGCAGCGCGTTCTGATCATCATTCCAGACGGCACGCGCAGTGCGCCCCTTCCTCTCCTGTTTCGTCTGCTGAACGAGCAACTGTACGGTCGAGTGGCCCAGCTCGACTACCTTATTGCCCTTGGTACGCACCCGCCGCTGAGCGAGGCCGCCATTACGGCCCTGGTGGGTCTATCGGCGGCAGAGCGCGCTCACTACTATCCCGGTCTGCGCATCTTCAACCACGAGTGGAACCGGCCCACAATGCTGCAGACCCTCGGCAGCTTGAGCGCGGAGGAAGTCGAGGAGTTGACCGCCGGACTCCTCAGGGAGGAGATCGTTGTCTCTCTCAACCGCCGCATTCTCGACTACGATCAGTTAATCATCTGCGGCCCTGTCTTCCCACACGAGGTCGCTGGCTTCTCAGGAGGAGCCAAGTACCTTTTTCCCGGCATCGCCGGACCGGAGATTATCAACACCACCCACTGGCTGGGCGCGCTCGTGACCAGCCTCCACACAATTGGAGTCAAGGATACGCCCGTACGCCGCCTGCTGCACCGCGCTGCCGAACTCGTGCCCAGACCGCTGCTCGTGCTGGCCCTTGTGATGCAGGGGCAGAATCTGCATGGACTCTACATCGGCGACTACCGGCAGGCCTTCGAAGCGGCCGCCAACCTTTCGGCGCGCCTCAACATTGTTACCCATCCACGCCCCTACCAGCTCGTGCTGGCGATGGCCGCCCCGCTCTACCCCGATCTGTGGACGGGCGCCAAGGCAATGTATAAAACTGAACCAGTCGTGGCCGACGGCGGCGAGGTCATCATCTATGCCCCCACAATCAGCGAATTCTCCTATACCCACGGCCCCCTGATCGAGCGCGTTGGCTATCACGTGCGCGACTACTTTCTCAAGCAGCCCGAGCGCTTTGGTACTATCCCCGGCACCATTAAAGCCCACAGCACCCATGTCAAAGGGGCCGGCAGCTACGACGCTATCACTGGACGTGAACAGCCACGTATCCAGGTAACTCTGGCGACCGGCATCGAGGCCGAACGCTGCCAGCGCGTCAATCTCGGCTACCGGGACCCACGGACCATCGATCCTGAAAAGTGGAAAGGACGTGAGGCCGAGGGTATCCTGGTCGTCGAGCAGGCCGGCGAGGTCCTCCATCGCCTCCGCGACCACTGAGAGACCGTCGGGCGCGCTCCCCCCAAAGCGGCCAACCAGCCAGCCAGTCAGTCAGCCAGAAGGCCAGGCGAGAGGGAAGAATTTCTCCTTGTTGGAGTTGTCGATCCGCGGCCAGATGGGGCGGCGAGCAAGCGAAACGAGAGCGATTCAGAAGAGCAGAGAGACAGCCTCGCGCTCCCTGTCCCTCTCCTGTCTCGCCTGCTCACCCTCTTCCAGATGATCACTTCTCTTCCCCGGCCCAGGCCCGAGGTTTCGAGGCAGTCGCCTGGCCAGGGAGAGTCACCGGCATAGGGGCTGCCTGCCCGCTGTCAGCTCAAACCACCTCGCGACGGGCAATTCCGCCAGGATAGGTCAGACAGGTCAGACTGCACCCACGCTCGCGCACATTGGAGATCTCCAAACCAAAGCGATGCAGCTTACTGCGCACCGAGGAGAGCGCGCGGCGGATTGGGCGCAGCTCCTGCTGCCAGCGCTGGCTACCCTGAGCTTCGAGTAGACGCTGACGGCAACGAGCGATGGCGTTGGGAGTCACCGGCGCTGACAACAAGCTGGCAAGCAAAACCTCGTAGGGACAATAATGGGGGAAAGCCTGTAAAATAGGTTCAAGGACACGCAGCTCATTGATGCTAAACTGCTGATCAAGCACCATTTTCCCATCACAAAGCAAAGAGAGCGTCCGCGTACCCAGGCTCAAGGCCAGGGTCTGCCCAGGAGGCAAGAGGTCCTGAAAAGCAAAGTGGAGAATGCGCGTCTCCGCCCCTTTTCGACGTTTTCTAAAATGAGTCAATGTCTGCTCTGACATAGCATTTTCCTTTATGCAAAAGCAACGATACAATACAGGTCACGCTCTAAAGGAACTGACCAGCACTGTGAAGCAGCAACTTTCTCCTTCCCTGTCCAGCCAAGCCCCCGCAGCACCGAGCCGTGATCAACCAGCCTGGAGGCGCGCCCCATTTCAACGACCACGCCGCCACCCCCACTGAGCGAGGCCCGGCACTGGAGGCCAGCCGCGATTGGAAGAGCAACCATGAATCGACAGCTTCCAATCGATGCCCTCGCAGGATATATAGCACAGGGAGCCGATGAGCCATAGGCGAGTAGCCAGAATTGCCGGGGCGGTCCTACGGATGAGTGGACGGTTTCATCGGCCAGGGAAGCCTATTGAAGCTTTCCTGGCTCTCGCCAGCCACCGCCGAGCGGTGTGTAATTGTTAACCGCCAGCAGCGGTCAATGTTGCCGAGAAAAACGGTTATCAGTTCCTGGAAAAATAGCCACCAATGGGACGACAATTGCCAGCAGGTCAGCTATACTGGTCTTCGACAGTCTGACAGTGCGTCAAAAGAGCACTTGCTGGAGGCGGTGGCAGGGACTACTTTCACCCATGCTTTGCTGACGATGTCTCTAAAGAACGAAAGAGCGTTGCAGAGTGGCGCAGGAGCGTTGGGAACCACATTCCCTGGCTTATGTCTAAAAACCATCATCTGGCCAGCATGCAGGCTTTGAGAAGCTCTTCAACCGTCGAACCGATAGAGGCCGCCTCCCGCATCTTGCCGCTGACCAGTGAGTGACCCACGGCTCCGGCACTGCTCCGCCCGGTTATGGAGAGTCCGATCAGCCCAAAGCCGATCGATGGCGCAGTGAGAAGTGAGAAAGCCATGATTCCGATTGCTCGCCCCCTGTTAGGAGCTGAGGAGGAGGCTGCCATCCACGAGGTCCTGGCCTCTGGTCTGCTTGCTCAGGGCAAGTACGTTGCTGCTTTCGAGCAGCGTTTTGCAGAACTCTGCCAGGTTGGCGCCGCGATTGCTGTCTCCTCGGGCACGGCGGCCCTTCACCTCGCCCTTCTGGCCCACGACATTGGCCCGGGAGACGAAGTGATCACCACCGCCTTCAGCTTTGCTGCAACGGCGAACGCGATCTTGCTGGCGGGCGCCACCCCGGTTTTTGTCGATATCGAGCCGGAAACTTATACCCTCGACCCGGCGCAGGTGGCCCTGGCCCTCAGCGAGCGCACCCGCGCCGTTCTCCCCGTACATCTCTACGGCCATCCCTGCGACCTTGGCCGTCTGCTACCGCTGGTCGAGGCCCATCACTTGATTTTGATCGAGGACGCCTGTCAGGCCCATGCCAGCAGCTTCGCCGGTAAGCCGGTGGGCAGCTTCGGCACCGGCTGCTTCTCTTTCTACGCCACCAAGAACATGACCACCGGCGAGGGGGGCATGATCACCAGCGACGATCTCGACGTCGCCGCACGGCTGCGCCTGCTTCGCAATCATGGACAGGCCAGCCGCTATCACCACATTGGCTTAGGCTACAATTTGCGCATGACCGACCTGCAGGGCGCTCTCGGCCTGGTTCAACTGGCCAAGCTGGAGGAGTTTACTCGCCGACGGATCGCCAACGCCACCTATTTGAACCAGCGTCTGGCGGGCGTCGTGCAGACACCGGTGACACGCCCCGGCTGCCGCCATACCTACCATCAGTACACTATCCGCGTTCCGGCGCGGCGCGATGAGGTTGCCACAGAGCTGCAGCGGCGCGGCGTCGCCACCGCCATTCACTACCCGGTTCCCATCCATCAGCAACCGTTCTATCGCAGCCAGGCCAGCCGCTTCTATGTGGTGAACCCTGAACGACAGATGCGCGTGCGCGGCGATAGCCCGCTGGCTCAGTTACCAGAGACCGAGCGAGCGGCGCGCGAGGTGCTCTCGCTACCCGTCCACCCGGCACTGAGCGAGGCCGATCTGGAGACCATCGCCCGGGAGGTGATCGCCCTATGCGCCTGAAGGCTGCCGTGGTGGGAGCCGGTTCGATGGGCTGGAACCATCTGCGCGTCCTGAAGGAACTGGAGGACTCTGTTCAGCTCGTGGCGGTCGCCGAGACCAACACCAGCGCTTTGCAGCGCGCCGCGCAGCGCTTCCATATCGCTGGCTACTGCGACTATCGCCAGATGCTGGAAGAGCAGCGCCCCGAGCTGGTCGCGGTGGTCGTCCCAACCCACCTCCACTGCGAGGTGGCCGCCTTTGCCCTGGACCTCGGCCTCAATGTCCTGGTCGAAAAGCCCTTGACCAGCACGCCCGAAGAGGCGGAGGCCCTGATCGAGTTGGCCCGCCAGCGCAATGTGCACCTGGCTGTGGGCCATATCGAGCGCTTCAATCCGGCGGTAACGGAAGTCAAGCGCCTCCTGAGCGCAGGCGCTCTCGGACGCATCTTCCACCTGCATGCACGCCGCATCGGGCCTTTCCCGCCTCGGATCCGCGACGTCGGTGTTACCCTCGACCTGGCCTCACACGAGATCGATACGATGCGCTACCTGCTGGACGCCGAGATCAGACAGGTCTCGGCTCAGGTGCAACAGCATATCCATCGCACTTGCGAGGACCTGCTGCTGGGCCTGCTGCGCTTCAGTAACGGCGCTCTCGGGGTGCTGGATGTCAATTGGTTGACGCCGACCAAGGTGCGTGAGCTGACGATTACCGGCGAGAAGGGCATGTTCCTGTTGAATTATTTGACTCAGGATGTCTTTTTCTATGAAAACGACTATACTCCTACTTCCTGGGATGCGCTGCGTTCCCTGACAGGCGTGAGTGAGGGGACGATGACCCGCTTGAAGATCCAGAAGGCGGAACCCCTGCGTCGCGAGTATGAGGATGTGATTCGCGCCATTGTGAACGATAGCAGCCCCTCCGTTTCGGGAGAGGATGGCCTGGCCGTTCTGAAGGTGGTTCAGCAGCTCCTGGCCTCCGCTTTGGCCAATAGCGGCCTGCCCACACAGGGACCAGATGCCTCCTCGGCTGACTACAGCGGCCCAGGCAAAGCTGCCAGGACAGCCCTGAGCCTTTTCCACGAGAGAGAGCCGCATGGGTAGGCCCCTCTCGTCGCCTTCCCGACCCTCTTCCTCTTCAGTCCTGGCCTCAGCCCCAGGGTCCAAGAGATCAGCACTTCTTCTAGGGTCTTGAGCGGAAGAAGGACGGGAATACGAGACTGCAGCGCAGAGAAGAGCATGGAGGAGAACTTTCTGAAGCCGCCAATCACCGCCCTGCCACCAGCAACGGTAGCCGTTGTTGGACTGGGAAAGATCGGGTTGCCGCTGGCCGTACAGTATGCCCGTCACGGATGGCAGGTGATCGGCTGCGATGTCAACCCTGACGTCGTCGAGCAGATCAATGCCGGTCGCTCCCATGTCCATGAGGAGTCTGGTCTGGAGGAGGCCGTGGCCCGGCTGGTCCGCGAAGGGCAATTGCGCGCAACGGGCGATACGGCGGCGGCCGTACGTCAGGCACGGGCCGTCGTCGTGATCGTTCCAGTCCTTATCGATGAGGCCCATCGCGCTAATTTCGCCGCTCTGGATGCCGCTACCCGCGCCATTGGCAGGGGACTGCAGCCCGAGACGCTGGTACTCTATGAAACGACCTTGCCTGTGGGAACAACTGCCCGCCGCCTGGCTCCCCTCCTGGAGGGCGAGTCTGGCCTGCAGGCCGGCGCCGATTTCTGGCTGGCCTATAGTCCCGAGCGGGTCTCTTCAGGCACGATCTTCCGCGATCTGCGCCTTTATCCCAAGGTCGTGGGGGGAATCAATCCCCTCAGTACTGAGATGGCTGTGGCTTTCTACCGCTCGGTGCTCGATACTTCGGAGATTATCACGATGCCCTCGACCGACGACGCCGAGTTTGTGAAACTGATCGAGACCACCTATCGAGATGTGAATATCGCTTTGGCCAATGAGTTCGCGCGCTTTGCCGATGCTCACGGCCTGGATGTTCAGGCGGCGATCGCTGCCGCCAATAGCCAGCCCTATTCCCATATCCATAGTCCCAGCGTTGGCGTCGGTGGCCACTGTATTCCTGTCTACCCTTACTTCTTGCTGGCCGCTGCGGGTGCGGCAGAAGCTAGTGAGCAAGCCGCAGGTACGACTCCCCTGCTCCAGCTCCCCCGCCAGGCCCGCGCCATCAACGATAGCATGGCCGCCTACGCGGTCCAGCGCCTTGAAATGGCCCTCGGCTCCTTACGCGGACAGACCGTCCTGATTATGGGCATCGCTTACCGCGGCGATGTGCGAGAGCTGGCCTTCAGTAGCGCTGCCCTGCTACGAACAGCCTTGCAGGAGCGGGGGGCGCGCGTTCTCGCCGATGACCCGCTCTTTAGTCCCGCGGAAATTCGCGCCGCTGGCTATACACCCTTCTCTCCGTCGGCAGCCGCCGAGGTTAACGCTATTATTCTTCAGGCGGCTCATACAGCTTATCGCTCGTTCGATTTCGGCCTCTTTACTCGCTGTCGGGTGGTGCTCGATGGCCGCCTGGCCTTGCAACGCTCGGAGATTGAGGCGCTCGGAATGCGCTATATCGCGATTGGGGACGGTAGTCCGGGCAAGATGAGGCAGCAGCCGTTGGCTCCTTCTGGCCAGCGCTCTGCAGCCACTGCCAGCCATCAGCCCGAGAGCACCCTGTAGCTGGAGGCTGGCGACGTCGCTTCGTCCGCCCGTATAGCTCTCATGTGCGCATTGCAGAAGATTAAGGAATAGAAGAATTTATGGCCTATATTCTCTTTCTAACGCTGTACTATCCCCCAGAGAAGGGGGCTGCCGCTTCGCGAATCAGTCAGTACGCGGAACACCTGGTGCAGCGAGGCCACCAGGTCACTGTCCTGACAACGGTGCCGAACTATCCAAGCGGGGTGGTCCCTCCCGAGTACCGCGGGCACCTTCTGCAGGAGGAGCTGCGTGCCGGCGTGCGCGTGGTGCGTATCTGGAGTTACACAAGTCCCAACCGTGGTTTTCTGCGGCGTATTCTCGCTCATCTCTCCTTCGGCTGCCTGGCCCCTGTCCTGGGGGCACGCGCCGTCGGGCGCCCGGACCTGCTGATTGTTGAGTCGCACCCGCTCTTCAACGCTATCGCCGGACGCCTCCTTGCTCGCTGGAAAGGTTGCCCCTATATCTTCACGGTCTCTGATCTCTGGCCCGAGTCGGCGGTACAGCTCGGCGTGCTGCGCAACCGCTTGTTGATCCGCCTGGCCGAGTGGCTGGAATGGTCGTCCTACGAACGGGCCCGCCTGGTCTGGGTACTCACCGAGGGCATCCGCGACCAGTTGCTGCGCCGCGGTCTGGCCGCGGAGAAGGTTTTCTTTCTAACGAATGGCGTGGATACCAGGAAGTTCTTCCCTCGCCCCCAGGATGAGGCACGACGGCAATTGGGCTGGGAAGAGCCGTTTACTGTCCTCTATGCCGGCACCCTCGGCATTTCTCACGGCCTGACAACCCTCCTGGAGGCCGCCGAGCAGCTGCGCCCCTATCCGGCGATCCGCATTCGCCTGGTCGGCGATGGCGGCGCTAAACCAGAACTGCTGGCCGAGGCACGCCGACGCGGCCTCGAAAATGTCATCTTTATGGACCCCTTCCCCCACGAACAGGTCCCCCTGCTGCTGGCCGCCGCTGACGCCTGCTTGATTATGATGCGCAAGCTCCCACTCTTTGAGGGGGCCCTCCCCTGTAAGATGTACGAGGCTCTGGCCTGCGGACGCCCGATTCTGCTAGCCGTCGATGGCGAGGCCCGCCGCCTGGCAGCCGAGGAGGCCGGGGCTGCCGTTTTTGTGGAGCCAGAGAATCCAACAGCCCTGGCCCAGGCGATCATCCGGCTCTATGAAGAGCCAGCTCTGGCCCAGGCACTCAGCACTCGTGGTCGCGCTCTGGCAGAGGCACGTTTTGACTACGATCAGCTCAGCGCCCGCCTGGACGCCCAAATCGCCGCCCTCCTCTCTCGTCCCTCCTTCTCACAAGCCCTTTCTTCAGAACCAAAGCAGCAAGAACATAATACGATAGATTCAGAAAAATATATATCATATAGATAAACAGAAAAGCAGTAGATGGCAGGCAGAGGAGAGAAAGGAAGAATCTATGTTAAAAGAGCAGGAATATCAGCAGGGAAGCGAAGCAGAATCACGGAGGGACTACCGGGCGAGCAGCGCCACCCTGAGCCTGTCCGCCATCGCTCATGGCGAGCGAGGACAGATCAGCCGGAGGGTGCGCTGCCGTCTCTCCAGCAGCGATTGGCGACTCATCTTGATCGGCGGCGATAGCCTGCTGTTGCTGGTAACCTTCACCTTGTTGATCGTACCTAACCAGCCAGTAGCCGGCAGTAGTCGTCTTGTCGCCCCCTGGGAAATGCACCTTGCCTGGATCGGCTGCGCCGCTCTCCTGTGGGGCTTTGCCGCTCGCCTGACCCGTGCCTACGATCTCAATGGAATGTCCAGTCGCCTGGTTAGCCCGCTGCGAGCGATCATGACGCTGCTCCTGCTGGCCAGCCTCTGGTTGGCCCTGAGCGCAACCCTGGAAGGCCGCGCCCTGCATTCCCTGCTGATCACAACCCTCTCCTTCACCGGCGTCAGCCTTCCCCTGATCGCCACCTGGCGCCTTGCCGTAGCCCAATGCCTGCATACGCCTCCCTTTCGGCGCCAGGCCGTCATTGTCGGCATCAGCGCTATTGGAGAGGCCATAGCCCGAGAGTTGCAGGTGGCTCCGAGACGCTCAACTATCGATATCTTGGGCTATATCGCTGAAGAAGATGATCTTCAGGCAATGGCCGAGCGGCCTCTGCCCCTGCCGATCCTCGGGGGACGAAGCACGCTGCGCCACCTGATTGAGGAGCAAGCGATCGACGTGTTGATTATGGCCACCGAGTATCGGGAGAATCCCGCTCTGGTCCAGGAAGCCATTACCGGCACCCACCTGGGCATCTCGCTAGTGCCAGCTCTTTGTGTCTACGAGAACGTGAGCGGCAAGATCCCTGTAGAGCAGATCGGAGGTCAATGGTATATCGCCTTGCCAGGCGCGAACCTCTCTCCCCTCTACCTCTGCTGGCGCAAGCTGCTCGATCTGGTCTTCGGCCTGGCTGGCCTTTTAGTGCTGCTGGTGCTGCTTCCTCCACTGGGACTGTTGATCCGCCTTGACTCGCCCGGTCCGCTCTTCCACTGCCAGGAGCGCCTCGGCAAGAACGGCCGTAAATTCAAGATGTACAAGTTTCGCTCAATGCGCGTCGATGCCGAGGCAGATGGGAAAGCTCAGTGGGCCTGCCACAACGATATGCGCGTCACGCGCGTTGGGCGCTTTCTGCGCGCTACTCACCTGGATGAGCTGCCCCAGGTCCTCAATATCCTGCGCGGGGAAATGAGCCTGATCGGGCCTCGCCCCGAGCGAGAGGAGTTCGTGGCCCTGTTGGAAAAAACAATCCCCTTCTATCGCTGCCGGCTCAGCGTTCCACCGGGCCTGACCGGCTGGGCTCAGGTCAAATATCACTATACCTTTACAAGCCAGCAAGCGCTAGAAAAGCTGCAGTATGATCTTTATTACATCAAGCATCAATCATACATACTGGATATCCTCATTATCTTGAGAACGGTTATCGAAGTGATTAAGCTGCGCGGCGTCTAGGTGGGCAGGCGCCAGCTCTCGCCCTTAGACAGCCCGAGCATGGTATACCCCACTGGGATGGGAATGGACACAAACAGTCAGACAGCTCACTGAAGAGGGGAGGGAGAAGGACCGGGAGGAGCCAGCACTAACCTCACCAGCCGGTTGGGGACAGGACCTTCTTACCACTCTTTCCCCAGAAGTTTACAATTCCCAGCCAAGATCGATACATATAACAACGAGAGCAAAGACAGGGCAAAGGTATCTCTAAGAGAGGAACACCCAGAATGACTATTGCTCAGTACGCAGCCGTGCTAGCCAAGCGCTGGTGGCTGGTTGCCATCTGCTGCCTGGCGGTCGGCGCCGGGGCCTTGATCGCCAGCAAGCTGATGACTCCCCTCTACCAGGCTTCGGTCCTTATGCAGGTTACAGTCCGCACAGGCAACAATCTGGCTGACTACAATAACCTGCTGGCCAGCGATCAGCTCGTCGATACCGAGGCTACCCTGGTCACGAGCCAGCCAGTCCTTAGCGAAGTGGCTTCCCACTTTCCGGGCCTGAACGCTTCGACCCTGGCCTCGCGCGTCTCCGCGACCACCGAGACCAACACCCAGCTCTTCAAGATCTCCGTGCTGGATGAAAGTCCGACTCGCGCCGCGGCCCTGGCGAACGATATCGCTCAGACCTTCATTAAGCAGCAGGATGCCGCTATCCAGCAAGACAATCAACGCTCGCAGCAACAGCTACAGCAAGAGCTTACCTCTACAGAAGAGCAAATTAATAGCGTTAGCAATCAGATCAGCAAAATCGAGAGCACCAGCAACGATCAGCAGCAGATCAGCGTCTTGCAGGCCCGGCTCAAAGCCCTGCAGGACCGCTATTCGCAGGTTCAAGAGGCCCTCGTTCAACTGGAGCTGACCGAGGCGGAGAATGGCAATTTTCTGCGGATCGTTCAGCAAGCTTCGCCTCCGAGCAGTCCTGCTCAGCCGCGCACTTTGCTCAATACCGGGGCAGGTCTGGTAACTGGGCTGCTGATCGGGGTCCTGGTGGCCCTGCTCCTCGAACAGCTCGATACGCGCGTGCGCACCGGCGAGCTGCTGGCTCAGCTCTTCGGCTATCCCGTGCTGGCTACTGTCTGGCGCGTGCGCTCCTCGGAGGAGAAGGAGATCTTCAATCCGAAGGATCACTCCGGCCTCATCGAGTCCTACCGTATTCTCCGCACCAATATCGGTTTCTGCTCTATTGATACGCCTGTAAACTATCTGTTGATTACCAGCTCCCTGCCAGGAGAGGGCAAGAGCACCGTCGCCGCCAATCTGGCCATTTTTATGGCCAAGGCGGGGAAGCGCACTTTGCTCATCGATGCCGACATGCGTCGTCCAATGCTGCATCGCCTCTTTGGCGTCTCCGCCGCCGAAGCTGGCCTGAGCAGCGCCATTATGGCTATGAGCCAGTCCTCTACGACGCCTCTGCCCAGCGTCTCCTCTTCTCGCAAGCGCCCAACCGAGCAGGGCGGCATTCTTGATAGCTTCCTCTATGAGACAAGCACCGCCAATCTGTGGCTGATGCCCGCCGGCCATCTTCCACCCAATCCCCCCGAGCTGCTCGATTCGCAGGCCATGCGCAATTTGCTCTCCAACCTGGCAGACTACTATTTCGATATCGTTATCTTCGACGCCCCGCCGCTGCTTGGTCTGTCCGACGCCAGCATTCTGGCCTCGCGGGTAGATAGCGCTCTCCTGGTGGTCGACATCACGCGCGCCCGTAAAGAGCACATCCGTCAGTCGCGCGCGCTGCTGCGCCAGACGGGCGTACGCATCATTGGTTGCGTGGTCAATAAGCAGAAGGAACAGCGCGGCGGTATTGCTCCTTACTACTACCAGGCGGCCGGCGATGAGCATAGCGAATTCGGGAGTCTGACACCTGTCAGCCATCGCTGGGGACAGGAGCGCCAGCCAGGAGGCGAACCCTCTCCAGCTTCAACGAAGGGGATAGGCCAGCTCTCGCCCGTGCAGCCGTCAGCGGGATTGCCCGCGACAGCGCAGCAGCAGCGACCCGCTGCGGGCCAGCCGCTAGCCGAGCCGGCCACTCCCGCTCAGGTGCAGCGTGTTATGACCTCGCCTGGAGGAGCGGGGTCGGAAGGGAAAGGCTCACCGGTTCCGTCCCGTCCCCGGCTGGCCCGAGAGCGCTACAGCGCGCCCAACACCTGGCCGCAGCGTGAGTCTGGCCAGGAGCCTAACAGCCCAGCGGAGCCAGCCGAGACCCCTATTCCGCGTCCAGGCCAGCGTGGTTCCGACATTACCGAGCTGAAAACGCTGGAAATGCCTTCGATAGAACCTCATAGACAGCGTGGAGAGCGATAAGACGGGCTATGAGCATCGTTGAGAAGACCATACTGCGAGGACTCTCGGGCGAGCGCGAGCGGAGGGAGCGATTAACTCCCTCCGCAGGGCTGCTGGCCCTGCTCATCGGGGCCTTGATTCTGGTGGGCATGTTGGAGGTCTTTGCCCCTCTACTGGTGGGAACCGTTATTCCTTCGACCAGTGTCACCCGCCAGGCCGCCTCGATGGCCACCGCCATGATCGCTGGCCTGCTCTTCTTAGTTTTGCTGCTCTATTTGCGCTGCGATGAGATCCTGGCTGTGACCGTCGCCCTGGTCCATCTCTATCTCGACTTCTATATGTCGCTGATTGCAACGGCCCAGTTGCTCACGCTGGTCCTCCTGGTTGTTTTCTTCCTTGGTCGCTCGCCTCAGCGCCCTTGGGCTGAGCCTCGTCCCCTCTGGCTCTGGCTCCTCTTCCTGGGCCTGACGATCTTCCCAGCCCTACGGGGCGCGACCAACCTGGATGACGCCCTTTTCTACTACCCGAATATTATTGTCGGCTCCTTCCTCTTCTTCTGGCTTGGCCTGAATACAGCGCGCAATTTGCAAAGCCTCTGGCTCAGCCTGGAGCTGCTCGCCGCTTTCGGCGCCCTGATCGCTGCTCATACCATCGTCATCGAGGTAACCGGAAAGTTTATCCTTGGGACCTCGCTCCATGATCCCTTCTTGAAGAGCGTCTCGAACTTCACTCTTGGCGAGACCGGTGTACAGCGTATCGGGGGCTTCTTTGTAGACCCTAACTGGAACGGCACTTTTTTCGCCTTTGTTCTGTTTATTCCCCTGGGTCTCTATGCCCACACCCGTTCATGGGTAGCTCGCCTGGTCTATTTGAGCGAGGCCCTGCTTATCGGTCCAGCTCTCCTGTTCACTTTCAGCGGTGGAGCCTGGGTGGCCGCCTGCTGTGGCCTGATCCTCTTTTTGCTCCTTGTTGATAGCTGGCGCTTGCGCTTGCAGATCGCCTTGAGCATCTTTCTGGTCTCGCTGATCTTGCTGGTTTTTTTCTCTGATCAGCTTCAGCTTCTCTTCGGCCACTTGACGGGCCAGGGCGAGCTATCCCTGCGCCTGGGCGCCTGGGAAACAGGCCTGAACGTGATTATGGCTTACCCGCTCACCGGGGTGGGCTTCGGCTTGAGCATCTATATGCAGGACTCTGGACCCTACCGCTCGCCTCTGCAGTATGTGCCCCTGGCCCATCCTCACGATTCTTATCTGGAATTTGGCGCTATGGGGGGCCTGCCCGTGCTGGTGGTCTTTCTCGCGCTCCTGGCCTGCTATCTCTGGAAGGGCTGGCGCAACTGGCAGTTGTGCGACTCCCGCCATCGGGCCTTGCTCGCCGGTGGCCTGGCCGCCGTTGGGGCGCTGTGCATCAATAGCATCAGTATTAATGGCTGGACTCTGCCGCCGCTGGCTTGCTTCGGCTGGCTCATGCTGGGCCTGATCTCCTCGCCCCTGCTCCATGCCAGTTTAGTTGCTACTCCTGCTACGGCAGACGCACACACCCATGATTGATATACTTGATCTCTTCTAACTGGCAGATGAATCTCTGGAGAAGATCAATGTCTATCTCTTATGAGTATGAAAAAGCGGATAGTGGCAGTGAGTCTGAGGAAGATAGCGGGCCGCACAAGCCTGGCCCCTATCCTGCGGCGGTGCTGGAGCTTTGTCTGCATCTTCCTGGGGCCGCAGTCTTGCCTTCAGCCAGGTCATCGGCTCTGCAGATAGCCTGGCGCGCCCTGGCTCACTGGAACCGTGCTCTAGAGCGCGAGGACCCAGAGGAGCAGGGCCTCTTTCTCGAGGGTGCCAGGTCCTTACTGGCTCAGGAGCAGCTCATTGGCCAGAAGGCAGGGGGCTGGCCACTGTCCGTAGCTCTGCCCGACAGAGGTCCGACGCGCTGTCTGTCAGCGATAGTTCAGAGCTGCGCCTTGGCCGTCCTGCTGCGCGCTTTCAGCCTGACCGGTGCCGTGGCTTATGCCCAGGCCCTGGAGCGCTGTCTAGAGACCTTCCGCCGCGACGTTTTGGACGGAGGCCTTGCCACTCCTCTCTACGCTGACGGGATCTTTTTTGAGGAGCTGGCGCTTTATCCCGCCGTCCACAGCTTCAACGGGATGGCTTTTGCCTTGCTGAGCCTGCAGGAGCTGGTGCAGTTCTGGCCAGCCGGCCATGAGGAGATCCGGCGGCTCCTGCAGCAGGCCCTGGCAACCTTCGAGCAAAGCCTGTGCGAGTTCGCCGCGGGCTTCTGGCCCTATGGCGATCTGGAGAGGCGCCATCTGGTCAGTCCAGAGGAGCTGGCTCTGCAGATCGCCCTGCTGGAGGCTTTGAGCGCAGCGACCCAGAGCGAGGCCTGTGCCCGCGCTCTCCGGAGCTGGCAGCGTTATCAGAGGAGCTGGCTGTCTCGCCTGCGCTACCGTTGGTGGCGAGTTCGGCATGCTCTGGTTGGGCGTATCTGGCGCCTCTGGCAACCTCGCCTTTTTCCTCGTTCAGCGAGAGCTGCCGGTCGACTGCGCGTCTGCGTCCCTCTGCCGGCTTTTCCCGCCCTTGGCGGCGTGCTCACGGTGCTGGAAGCCATTGAAGCGGTCACACCGGACCTTTGGAGCATGGAGTATCTGACACGGGCCATCACTAACCAGGAAACGGGGAGATATGTCGTTCATCGCTTCGGTCGCCCCTGGATGGGTGCCTCTCATTTTCCGTTTGTCTGGTTTTACGTCTTAACTGGCTCGGCCAAGCTACTGGCTCTGTTACGGCGGGGAAAGAGTTTCGATCTGGTACTGCCACAGGATGCGGTCTTCTCCGCTTTCCTCTCCGCGCCGCTAGGACGCCTGGCAGGGGCGCGCGTAGTCTGCATCGATCACGGCCATTTGACGCTCCTGCAGGAGGACATTCATCCGCTGCATTTGGCCGAGCGTCGGCACCTGCTTGCCCATCGTGGCCGCCTGCGCCGCCTTATCGGGCGCGTGCAGGAGTGGTGTTATTGGCCCTCTTATCGCTTGATGCTTCGCCTGGCGGCTCGCTTCGTCGACCAGTATCTGGCGCCCGGCGTGCCTGGCGATGGCGTAGAAGCAATGGCCGCCCGCTTTGGCATCCCTGCCAGCCGCGTGGTACGCTTCGCCAGCATGGTGGATGTCGAGCGCTATCCGCTGCTCTCTGAAGAAGAGCGCGTTCGCCGCCGCCAGGAGCACGGGCTGAGACCGGAGCACGTCGTCGTGGCGATCGCCTGCCGTCTCACGCCCGAGAAGGGCCTGGATGTCGCTCTGGCCAGTCTGGCGCGCGCCCTGGAATCCCTGATGCCAGCAGCCCGATCCAACGTACGTCTGATCATCGCCGGCGAGGGGCCGCTGCGCCATGAGCTTGAGCAAACGATCGACCAGCTCCAGCTGCAAGCTCAGTGCGCTCTCTGGGGAGAACTCTCCGCGCCCGAAATCGCTCGTCTGCTTTCGATCAGCGATATTTTCCTCTACACCAGCACCCGTGGCGCCTGCTTCTCAATGGCCGTGCTTGAAGCAATGGCCGCAGGCTGTGCCGTTATTGCCTCAACTCGTCCCCCCTCAAATGCCTTGCTGCTCTCCGAGGGGCGTGGCATCGCCGTGAGGCCGGCTGACGTGGAGGAGACCGCCAGCGCGCTGGCGCGTCTGATCGCTAGCCCTACACTCTGTCGGCAGATGGGCCAGGCAGCGCGGGCCTATATCGCAGAGCGCCACAGTCCCGCAGCCTTTCGTCGAGTTCTGCTACGGGCCTCTGGCTGGGCAGATCTCGAGCAGCTTCTCACAGCAACAGAGGCCCGCAGTGGTCTAGAGGGGGAAGTTGAGGATTGAAGCCAACAACGCAACAGCCCTATCCGGTCTATCCGGGGCCGCAGCCGCAGCCACACTATCCACGCTATGCACCTGGCTACCAGCCGCCGCCGGGACCGTCGATGCCGATCGCGCGACCAATAGGGCCGGTTCCGCCAGCGACGCCTGTTCCAGCGGCGCAGTCGCAGCCGCAGACCAGTCCTCCGGCAGCCAAGCAGGAGAAGAGCAACGACTACGTCGGGCAGCTGCGGACGCTGGTCAAGAGCAGCGGGATCTATGCCCTCTCCTCGCTGGCTGGTCCTCTGACCTCGCTGGTGCTGGCTCCATTTCTGACGCATGCGCTTTCGCGCGATGAGTACGGCGCCCTTTCCGTGCTGCTCTCAGCCATCTCACTGATCGCAGGGATCACGCAGCTTGGCCTGGGCAACGCTTTCTTCCGCGCCTATGGCTATGACTACGAGTCGCGCGGCGAGCGACTGCGCGTGCTCTCGACGCTAGTGGGGCTTTTGCTGACGATCTCGATCGCGGCGACGCTGGCCATGTCCTTTGGGGCCAGCCTCATCGCTCTGCTGCTCTTCCAATCGGCTATGCTCACGGCCCCAGTACAGGCCGCAGCCTTAGTGGTGCTTCTGCAGAATCTGAGCGTACCGGGCCTGGCCTGGCTGCGAGCAGAGAACCGTCCCACGCTCTACGCGACGCTCTCCATCGCTAATCTGCTCGTGGGGCTGGTCGCAACCCTGCTCTACGTCGGCCCCCTCCATCTGGGTATGACAGGGGCCTTGCTCGGTACCGCCAGCGGCTACGCCGTCGTGGTCTTCGGAATGCTACCTGTGATCCTCTGGGAGGCCGGCCTGAGCTTCGATCGCGAGATGGCCCACAATATGCTGTCTTTCGGCGTGCCTCTGGTGGCCAGCTTCATCTCTGTCTGGGTGCTGCAGCTCTCGGATCGCTACCTGCTGAGCCGCTTCGGTTCACTGGCTGAAACCGCCAGCTATTCCATCGCCTACACTCTAGGCAACGTCTTGGGCGTGCTGGTCATTTCGCCCTTCAATCTGGCCTGGCCAACCACTATGTTCTCCGTAGCTCGCCGCCGCGAGGCGCCTCAGCTGTTCAAGTTGATCTTCCGTTGGTTCAGCGTCGTCCTCTTGCTGGCCGCCTTTGGCCTCTCGCTGGCCGGCAAGTTTTTGTTGGAGGTTCTCTTCCCCGACAGCTATCACGGCGCTTCGCCAGTCATTTCGCTCGTAGCTATGTCGATGGTCTTTTACGGCATCTACAATGTCTTCAACGTAGGAATATCGATAAAGAGAAAAACATGGTATGCCGTGGTTCTGACAGCAGAGGCCGCTATTTTTAACGTGGTGCTGAACGTGGTTCTCATTCCGCTCTCGGGCGCTTTAGGGGCAGCTTTCTCAACGCTGCTGGCCTACGCCTTCCTCTCGCTCCTTGCTTATCTGGTGAACAACCAGCTCTATCCAGTGCCCTTCGAGATCGGTTTCTTTCTCGGCGTGCTCACCATCGGGGTTGCCCTCTATTGCGTGGCGGCTTTTCTGGCTCAAAGTCTTGATCCTCTGAGCACCGCCGCCCTGTATGGGCTGACCTGGCTGGCTTACGCCGTCATTCTGCTGCTGTTGGCACGCCCACCGCTGCAGCAGCTGATCCGTCTGCGCCATTCCCTTGCAGGAAGGAGGGTGAAGAGAAGCCTATGACCCTGCTATCGAATGTTCCAGAGGTGGCCAGCGAACCGAGACCGCTTTTCCAGGGTCAGCGTGTCGTCATGCTCCGGTTCGCTCCCGCTGCCGGCGATCCACGCCTGTGGAGGACCGCCACCGCGCTGAAGGAGGCGGGCTTGCAGGTCACAATCGTGGACGTGGTGGGATTGCACTCTTCTCCCCGCCAGGAGATCCGCGAGGGGATCACCCTGAAGCACATCGTCCTGCCCGCCTGGTTCGTTCCGGCTCGCTTCAAACCCTGGTTCCTGGTAAAGCTGCTTCGCGTCAATCTATTGAGTATTTTCTCTCTCCTGCGCGAAAAGGCGGATATCTATCACTCATTTGTGGAGCATAGCCTGCCTGCCGCTTACGTGGCGGCCAAACTGCGGCGAAAACCGCTGATATTCGATTCGCCTGAGCTGCCACTCTCTGACCGGGCTGTCCAGCGCTGGCCACGCCTACTGGCCATCGCTCGTCGCGTGCTGGGCTACCTCGTCCGCCGTTGCCAGGGAGTGATCGCTGTCTCGCCTCCTATCGTGGCCTTCATCGAACGCGAATATGGCGGGCAGCGCGTTACGCTTTTACGTAATGTACCGCCTTATCGCCGAGTGGAGCGGACCAACCTTTTACGCGAAAAGCTAGGTTTGTCGCAGGATATCCGCATTGCCTTATATCAGGGAAATATCCAGGAAAATCGCGGCCTCGACCTGCTGGTGCGGGCCGCCCCCTTCTTAGAGCCGGATGTGGTAATTGTCATGCTTGGAGCAGCTCGCGAGCAGACGCTGAAGAAATTGCAGCGGTTGATCGCTGATCTTGGGGTAGAAGAGCGAGTCAAGCTGCTGCCTCCGGTTCCATACGAGCAACTTCTGAACTGGACAGCTTCGGCGGACCTGGGCCTGACCCTGTTCCCTCCCGACTACTCGCTGAGCATCCGCTATTGCCTGCCCAACAAGTTCTTTGAGTACCTGATGGCCGGACTCCCCGTCCTCAGCTCTCAGCTTGAGGTGCTTTCCGAGCTGATCCAGACTCACGAGCTGGGCGCCGTTGAACCGTCTCTGGATCCGGCAAGTGTGGCAGCAACGATCAACCGCCTTATTCATGACCGGGAGAGCCTTGAGCGGATGCGAGAGCGTGCCCTGGAGATCGCGCAACGCGAGTTCAACTGGAACCGTGAGCAGGGACATCTGTTGACCCTCTATCAGGCGCTGTTACCGGCCTTACCGGCGCCCACGGCCAGCGCCTCAGCCCAACAGGAACAGGAAAAGGAGGGAGTGTCTTGACGACAGAGCTGTCAGCTAGCGAGCAGACCAGCTACGGCAGCATGGCCGCCGGGAGGGAGCAGAGCAGGGCGCTGCCCCCACTGCGGGTCTGCATGCACGTGCTGGGGCAGGGCAGCAGCGACGTACGAGTGATGCGGGCCGCCCGTGCTCTCAGCGGGGCCGGCTGCCGCGTCAGCGTGGTTGATCTGGAGTCCCAGGAGCGGCCCGCACGCGAGCAGCTTCAGGATATCACTCTGCAGCATGTACGGCTGCCCTCCGAGTTCTTCAGATCGCGCTTCAAGCGCCATGCCCTTCTGAGAGCCGCCTCTCTATTCATGCGCGGCACCTGGCAGGTACTGAAGACGGAGGCCGATGTCTACCACGCTCACGACGTCGCCGCCTTGCCAGCCTGCTACCTGGCTTCCCGCCTGCGCGGAAAACGGCTGGTCTTTGAGGCCCACGAGATGCCTCTGGAGGAGCATCCCCTCTCCTCGATGGGCCGGGGCCGACGGTTGCTTCACCGCCTGCTGGCCGTGCTGATGAAAGGCATGATTCCGGCCAGCGATGGGGTCATTACCGTTTCTCCTCCGATCGTCGAGGAGCTTCGGCGCCGCTATCGGGTCAAAAAGCTGGCTCTGGTGCGTAACATTCCTCCCTACCAAGAGGTGGCACGCGGCAGACGTCTGCACGAGGCCCTCGGTCTGGGGCCACAGATCCGTATCGCCCTTTATCAGGGACGCCTCCAGGCCAACCGCTCTCTGGATCTGCTGGTCAGAGCCGCCCACTACCTTGACCCCGAGATCGCGATTGTGCTTTTGGGGAAAGGGCTGGGCAATGCCGCCGAGGAGCTGGAACAGCTGATCGCGGCAGAACAGGTCGGCGACCGCGTGAAGCTCCTGCCCGCGGTCCCCTACGACGAGCTGCTGAGCTGGACGGCCTCAGCAGACCTGGGCTTGCTCGTCGCCTCACCCGACTACTCGCTCAATGTCCGTATGTTTCTGCCTAATAAGTTGTTCGAGTACATCATGGCCGGCGTACCCGTGCTGACCTCGGCCCTGCCCGCCGTGGTGGAGCTTGTACAGGCATACGGGTTGGGCAAGGTAGTCGAGACGCTGACTCCCCAGGCCATCGCCAGGACCATCAACGAGATGCTCGCCCAGCCACAGATGCTGGCCACGATGCGCGATAACGCTTTGCGGGCCGCCGCTACCGATCTGCACTGGGAAAAGGAGCAGGAGCACCTACTGAAACTGTACCAGCAGATCGCAAGAAATTAAAAAGAACCATTAAAATTGCTAGAAGCAGGTAGAAGAGCAGTGGAAGATTTCACCTTAGAGGGCTACCGTCAACTCCTCTCAGCCTTTGCAGAGCACGGCTATCGCTGCTCGCTCTTCGACGCTCTTGAAGAGCAGCTAGAGCGAGGCGAGAGTATACTCCTGCTAAGGCACGATATCGATATCAGCTTAAAAGCAGCTTTGGAGATTGCACGTGTTGAAAACGAGTCAGGCTTCCAGGCTACCTATTTTGTGATGTTATCATCGCCATTCTATAATGTACTAAGTACAGAGAGTGCGCGTCTTTTAGAGCAGATTCATGCTTATGGACACGATATCGCTCTGCACATTGATCTACAGGATTATCATGGTCGGCACCTTAATGTTGAACACGAAATCGAGGTTCTGGCCCACTTCTACCCTTTTGTGAAGCGCACCATCGCGAGCGTCCACAGCCCGCGCACGCTGGCCAGCCTTCCGGTAGAAGAGGCCAGGCCGATCTACCGGGTCTACCATTTTGCCCAGCGTGGCGACCTGGCCTATATCAGCGACTCAACAGGACGCTGGCGCTACGGCCACCCGCTGCAATCGGCGGCTTTCCGGGAAAGGAAGGCCATCCAGCTCCTGACGCACCCCATCTGGTGGGTGGCCGAGGGAGAGACCCCGAGGCAGAAGCTAGAACATTGGCTTCATCGCAGCTATGAGGGGAACCTGGAACTGGCCAGGACCTTCCTTCCCAAGCTTTTCAGCCAGCGCGAGCCAGAGACAACCTAACAAGGCACGCGCGGGAGAGCCGCAGCATCAGGGCAGCTGGGCGGGGCCAGGCCGGCGCCCATCCGCGAGCCGCGTTGCGTAGAAAGCCGAGCAGGGAGCGACGAAGGTATGAGGCATGTGCATCACTGGCAGAAGCGAGCCTTCTTGCTGCTCAGTGTGTCGGTTATGGCCCTTCTCGTTGGGATTGGCTTGTTACTCCATCCCTGGTGGGTCATTACTCACTCCCCTCTGGTTTCTCAGCTCATGACCAGCAGCCCGCGCCTGACCGCCTCTAGCGGCCAGGAGAGCCGCTTCAAGGATCTGCATCTCATCGGCGGCTTCACCGTCGGGACACCTGCAGAGGTAGCAGAGGCTGCTTCCTTGGGAATCAACGTGGTCTTTGAGTATGGTGACCCCCCTTCACCAGAGAGCGAGCTAGGACAGGCCCTACAAGCCGCCCATATCCAGGTGATCGATGGCTATATTTCTAGCTATCTGCAGTACTACGAGTGTCACCGGACAAAAACGGTTAAGCCGCCACCGCCCGGCGCTCATCCCTACTGTGGACGGGACTCGGTGCCTATCCCGAGCGAGGAGGCCCTTCTGCAGCTTGTCAGACGTCATCTGGAAGCGGTTCAGTCCAATCCACTCATCCTGGGATACTGGGTGCTCGATGACTGGGTGCTGTGGGACCCGGGAAGCGCTCGCGAGCTGTTGGTCAAGTTCCACGACCTGATCCAGCAATATACGCCGCAGCGCCCGGCCATTTGCGGCTTCGGCGCCTCTCCTCCTACGGGCTTCGATACTGGCTGGCACGATGAGGTAGCGGCCAATTTCACCTCCGAGGGATGCGATATGGTCGGCTTCTACATCTTCACGGTCCTGCAAGCGCAAGAGGACGCCTCAGCCAGCCGCTACGACTGGTCAATGCGCAGTACGCTGAATGCCATGTTCACCAGCCTGCAGAAACGCGGCTGGAACTACGCCCAGACCCCACTGATTGGGATCGCGCAGGCTTTCGGCGGTCCTTCAACGCGCTCCGGCCTGAGCTGGCCCCTGCCCAGTAGCGCCGATATTGCTCAGCAAAGCCAGAGCTTCTGCCAGCATGGAGCAACCGGGATCGCTTACTATGGATGGAGCGCCAATCTCTATAGCGAGCAGACCCAAACGCCGGCCAACAATCGCGCTATTCAGGAGGGCATGCGCCAGGGCATCGCCGCCTGTCAGCACATCTGGGCCACAGCCGAGCAGGGTACCCCTCTTCCGGTGGACTAGATCCCTCTGCAAGCGGTCATCAATGCCGACAAAGACGGCTATCATGTTCAGGCAAAAGAGCCATTCGAGAGAGGATTACCAGCCCTTAGAGCAGTATACTGTTATCTGACACTCTTCGTCCTTCCGTCATGCCAGGACCCTCGGTGGGCATCTTCCCTATATGCCCAGCAGAAGCACGGAGAGCCTGGTCGATGGAGCGAGAAGAGAGAAGCGATGGATGCGGGAGCAGCTACGATGGTGGGGGAGATAGCTGCTCGCTAACGATACATGCTGGACAAACTCCAGGGTGCTGCCTGTCTACGCTCAATCAGCACACTGACGCGATGGTGGCCTCCTCCCGGGACAAATAATCAGCACGTGACTCTATTTGCAGGAGTAAGCTATTCACATGGGATCTGAAGAGTTGCAAAGTGGCAAATTCTCTGAGCAGACAACGGTAGCTAGAGGTGCAACGGAGGAGAATCCCGGTCGTCTCCTAACGAGCGAAGCAGTACAGCCACCCAGTGTATGGGTTGCAAGCAGGCGCGCCTATCCACGAGATGCCTGCATACCGACACTCGTTGCACGGCAAGCGCAAGAGCGTCCGCAGTCACCAGCGGTGGTGACCGCAAGCGCCACACTGAGCTACCAGGAGCTGAACGGGCGAGCCAATCAGCTTGCTCATTATCTGCGCAGGTTGGGCGTCCGGCCCGGTGTGCCCGTGGGCCTCTATCTGGAGCGCTCAGCCGAGCTGGTCGTAGGTCTGCTGGCTATCCTCAAAGCTGGCGGGGCCTATCTACCGCTTGACCCCTCTTACCCACGCGAGCGTGTCCGCTTTATGCTGGCGGATGCCCAGGCACCCATACTGGTGACAAGCGCTTGCCTGGCCAGGCGACTTGAGCTTGAACAAGCAAGCTCGCTGCCTCTGCAGAGGCTTGTTCTTCTAGACCAGGACGCAGCCCAGTTGGCCGAGCAGCCCACGGCTGAGATCGAGGAGGAACCGGCCACGGCAGCCGATCTGGCTTATGTGATCTATACCTCGGGATCAACTGGACGCCCTAAGGGTGTGGAAATCACGCACGATAGCCTGCTGAATCTCATCTTCTGGCATCAGCGCGCTTTCTCTGTGAGCGCAGCGGACAGGGCGAGCCAGGTGACGAGTCCCGCCTTTGATGCGACCGGCTGGGAGATCTGGCCTTATCTGACCTGCGGCGCCACGCTCTATCTGCCCTCTGACGAGCTTCGCCTCTCGGCACCCGCCCTGCGCGACTGGCTGATCGAGCAGGCCATCACCATTGCTTTTCTGCCGACTCCTCTGGCCGAGCAGGTGATCCAGCTCTCGTGGCCTCGTCAAACCGCTTTGCGCTTCTTGCTCACAGGCGCCGATACCCTGCACCGCTATCCGCGGCCTGACCTGCCTTTCACCCTGGTTAATAACTATGGACCAACGGAAGCGACGGTCGTGGCCACTTCGGGCCCCGTGCCAGCCACAAGCGAGCCGCCAACAGAGCCACCTTCCATCGGCTGGGCCATCGATAATACCTCGCTCTACATTCTTGATGAGGCACAGCAGCCCGTACCCTGGGGAGCCATTGGTGAGCTGTATATCGGCGGCCAGGGAATAGCGCGCGGCTACCGGGGCCGCCCAGAGCTGACCGCCGAGCGCTTTCTGCCCGATCCTTTCGCTGGCCAGCCCGGGGCCAGGATGTACCGCACGGGGGACCAGGCGCGCTTTCTGGCGGACGGCCAGGTCGCCTTTCTAGGTCGTCTGGATAACCAGGTCAAGATTCGGGGCTACCGCATCGAGCTGGATGAGATCGCCACGCTGCTCAATCAGCAGCCGGGGATCAGCGCCAGCGTGGTCATAGCTCGCGAGCAGCAGTCCGGCGAGAAGCAACTCGTGGCCTACGTGGTAACCTCACCCCAGGGACAGCCGACGCCCTCCCAACTGCGGGCCAGCCTGGCTGAGCAGTTGCCCGAGTATATGCTTCCCGCGCTCTTCGTGCGCATGGAAGCCCTGCCGTTAACCGCTCATGGGAAGATCGATCGGACGGCACTACCTTCACCCGAGGAGGCTGAACTCTTATCAGAAGCCCCAGAGACGTCTAGATCAGATGGTGCGAGCACCACTCCCCCAGAAGATGAGGAAACGGCTCCAGCCAACGCCATCGAGCAGCAGGTGGCGGAGGTGGTCTGCTCCTTGCTGGGACGTCCAACCATCGATGTCAATGCCAACTTCTTTATGCTCGGTGGCCACTCCCTACTAGGAGCCCAGCTCATCTTGCGTCTGACCGAGCTGTTCGGAGTCCAGATCTCTCTGCACACGCTGTTCACCGCCCCAACGGTGCGCCAGCTCGCTAACCGCATCGAGCAGCTTCTCCTTGAGCGTCTGGCAGCCATGAGCGATCAGGAGGCTTATAGCCTGCTAAAACAGCTCCAGAATACCTAGCGGAATTCAGAAAAAGAAAGGGCTTTGCGGGCGCCGTGCTGGTTGAAAGAGCAGGGGAGAGCGAGCAACTGGCACGGCTGCCGCCCGTCAGAGCAGGAGCAAGACAGGACAGGAAGAGTGGCCGCGGAAGTGGCTACTGGTCGGTGTTGTTTCTGGCGAGAGGAGTCCAAGACGTCATGCAGGAACCCAGGTCGGTGAAGCCGTCGAAGCAGCAGGAACCACCACTGAGCCTCTACCATCTACTTGATCCAGAAGTTCTGGCAAACCCTTATCCACTGTATCACCGCCTGCGCCGCGAGGACCCTGTTCACTGGGACCCATTTCTGCATGCCTGGGTGGTGACGCGCTATGCCGACGTTATCACGGTCTTTCAGCGCTTCTCTGCCCAGCGCACGCCAACCCCCGAACAGCTAGAAGCGATGGGAATGCAGGCTCTGACGCCGCTGGCCCGCGTGATGGTGAAACAGATGCTGTTTCTGGATCCACCAGCCCACACGCGGGTGCGTAGCCTGGCGGCAAAGGCTTTCACTCCTCGGCGTGTGGCCGTGCTGCGCGAGCATATTCGCGATATAACGAACAGCTTGCTGGATCGCGTGCAGAGCCAGGGGAGGATGGATGTTATCGCCGATCTGGCTTACCCCTTGCCCGCGATCGTGACCGCCGAGATGCTGGGTGTGCCTACGGCGGATTGGCAGCAGTTGACAGCCTGGTCAGCCGATTTCGCTCAGGTGCTCGGAAATTTCCAGCATAACCCGGATCGCGTGGCTCAGGTGATCCGCAGCCTCAATGAGATGACGGCTTATTTCCGCTCAGCGATCAGGGAAATCGAGCGCCATCCGCGCGAGGGCCTGATCCATGCCTTCTTGACCGCGGAGATCGACGGCGATCGCCTGAGCGAAGAGGAGATTATTGCAAATACCATTATTACGATGGTGGGAGGGCAGGAGACAACCACCAATCTGATCGGGAACGGCGTGCTGAGCCTGCTGCGCCACCCAGATCAGCTTGCGCTGTTGCGCGCAGACCTCTCACTGATCCCGTCGGCAGTGGAGGAGTTGCTGCGCTACGAGAGTCCCAGCCAGCACACGGCTCGTCTGGCCCCCGAGGATACGGAACTGGGTGGGAAGCAGATCCGGAAGCGCGATGCGGTGATCGCGGTCATGGGAGCCGCGAACCGCGATCCTGAGCGCTTTCCTGATCCTGACCGCCTCGATATTCGACGCGAGGATAATCGCCATGTGGCCTTTGCCTGGGGCAGTCACTTCTGCTTCGGGGCCGCCCTGGCGCGTATTGAGGGTCAGACCGCTATTGAGCTGATTGTCAGCCGCCTGCCCGGCCTACGGCTGGAGCCAGGCCCACTTGTCTGGCGCGAGAATCTCGGCCTGCGTGGCCTTAAGAGTCTGCCGGTATCTTGGGAAAGGTGAGAGGTAAACGATGAGCGAGACCCATTCTTCAGAAGATATACGACAATTACTGATAGAGCAGCTACGCCAGCGAAAAGGGGCCGGTGAGCTGCTGGCAGCAAAGCTGTTGCCCCCCCTCCCCCAGCGGGAGCCGGGCCAGCCCGCTCCTCTCTCGTTCGGACAGCAGCAGCTATGGTTTTTGTCTCGCCTCGTGGGGGAGAGGCCGGTCTATAATGAGTGCGTCACTCTTCATCTGCCAGGTCCCTTGCAGCGCGATGCTTTCGAGCAGAGCTTCAACGAGTTTATTAGACGACACGAGATCTGGCGCACAAGTTTCCCTGAGCAGAACGGCCTGCCCGTCCAGGAGATCCATCCCTTTGAGCCAATGGAACTGCCTTTTGTGGATCTCCGCCGCTTGCCTCCCGAGGAGCGAGAAGGCGAAGCCCAACGCTTGGCGGCAGAGCAGGCTCGCCTTCCTTTCGATCTGGCCAAAGGTCCACTTTTGCGTTGCTTGCTTGTTCAGCTCGATAATGAGCTTCATTGCCTCTATCTTACTCTACATCATATTATCTTCGATGGGGTAACGCTCTATCAGGTCTTTTTGCCGGAGCTGTGGACCCACTATGAGGCCATCTCTGCCGGTCGCCCTTCTCCTCTGCCCGAGCCAACCCACCAGTACGCCGATTACGCCCTCTGGCAACAGGCTACCATCACTCAGAGTGTTCTCGACAAGCAGCTCGCCTACTGGAAAGAGGCTCTTGCGGGGGCGCCCGCGCTGATCGATCTTCCGACAGATTTCCCAAGGCCGCCAGCCCAAAGTTTTCGCGGGGGAATGGTCCCCTTTGAGCTGAGCAGGGAGCTGACAGCAGCCCTTAAAGGACTGGCGCGCGAGGAGGGTGTAACGCTGTATATGCTCTTGATGGCCTCTCTACAGGTCCTGCTTTATCGCTATACTCAGCAGGAGGAGATTGTCGTCGGCGCTGTGCTGGGAAGTCGCGATCAACGGCCAGAGTTCGCCAGTATGCCAGGCTATTTTCTGAATACGCTGCCGCTCGCCTGCAAGTTGACGGGCGACTTGAGCTTCCGCGAGTTCTTGCAACAAGTGCGAGAGAAGATTATAGAGACAATCGAACATCAGGATATACCTTTTAGCTACCTGGTCGAGCAGCTACAGATCGAGCGCTCTCCGGCCTGGAATCCTCTCTTCCAGGTGGCGCTAACGCTTGAGCCACAGCTACCGGTCTTGTCTTCAGGCTGGACAATTACGCAGATGGATGTGAGCGCTGGAGCTTCGAAGTTTGATCTTTCTTTGGAGGTAGATGACCGGCCCGACGGACGGTTGATTGGGCGCTTTGAGTACAGCCAGGATCTCTTTGAGGAGCAGACCATCCTTCGCCTCTCCCGCCACTGGCAGACCCTGCTCTCCTCCCTCGTCTCCAATCCTTCCTGCTCCCTCTCCTCTCTCTCCCTCCTCCCTCCCGAGGAGCGCCACCTGCTCCTCTCCTCCTTCTCCTCTTCTCCCGACCCCCTGCCTCCCTTCCCCGCCCCCGCCATCCATCTCCTCTTCGAAGCCCAGGTCCTGCGCTCTCCCTCCTCCTGCGCCCTCCTGCAGCTCCCTTCCGGCTCCTCCCTCTCCTACCACGACCTCAACTCCCAGGCCAACCAGCTCGCCCGCCTCCTGCTCTCCCTCGGCCTCTC
>NZ_JBHOQV010000082.1:0-1556 GCF_042408735.1 Thermogemmatispora sp. | reverse complement strand
TGATCTGCTCTCCCAGGGTCTGGAAACCCTGGCCTGTCTGTGACCAGGGAAGCGAGGTCAGGCGCCAGGTTAGGGCAGCGACCCCCTTCCAACACGGCGCGCACCTGCCAGCCGAGCCACCAGGTGTAGTGCGGCGGAATGGCCTGCGCCAGCTCGGCCTGGCTCATCCAGGGAAGCCCCATCGCCCGCCGCCCCTGGGCCACGCTGGTGGTGGCCCGTTCCTCTCGCTGCCGCTGCCGCTGCAGCACCCACACTGAATGCCCATAGACGCCATATCGGCAGACCTCGTGGTGGCAGGGACCTGGCGCAAAGAGGAGGAGATTACTCTGGAAAAGTCGATGACGCCGAAGGGGAAGACCGAACATGGAGCCACAGAGCAGGAGGGCGGAGCGAAGCACCGGGTGTGCACCCGGCACATTCTCCAGGACGAACGGCTTGTCCAGCGCCTGCAGTCGCGCCAGGGTGGGATGGACCCAATCCGGGTGGCGGGTCCGGTCCGGGGTCCGTGGACTCCACCGTTGACAGGGAGGGGACGCATGGATCAAATCCACCTGGTCCTGCACCTGTTCTAGCCAGGTCAAGGCATCTCCCAGGAGGAAGCGAAACGGATAGCGCGGTTGCGGACGGCAATCCACCCCGATGACCTCGAACCCGGCCAGCGCATAGCCCCATGCGGCTCCCCCGGCTCCGCAAAAGAGATCGAGACAGACCGGCCTTTTCCAGCGCCTGCCAGACGAGCTGGCGCAGTCTCTCCAGCTCGGCCTCATGCAAGGGGACTTGTTCTCTTCTTCAAGGGAATATTCATGAGCATCAATAATCATCTGTTCCAAGAGCGCATCATTCATGGCCTCTTGCAAGATCTCGTCCATCGTGGCGAAGTCGCCGCGCTCGAAGGCGCTCAAGGAGGCAAAGAGGGTCCTCTCGCGCGCCAGCTGCTCGGGAGACGGCGGCTCCATGTGGCGCTCGTGGTCTGCCATCCTGTTTCCTTCCTTTCGTTTCAAGTCGGAGACGTGCCACCAGCTCCTCCAGATGCTCCTGGCGAAAGAAGGCGGTCAGTCGACGGGCTTTCAGGTTGCAGGGCAGCACCTCCAGCCGGCCCGTGCGGCGCGCCGCCAGCTCCATCGCCTGCCGGTAAGCCCGACTCGTCGCATACCCCAGGCAGGCCACGTAGTGCTCTCCCCAGCGCTCCAGATAGCGGGTCAGCCGCCCGGCCACCAGCTCGATTTGTGGCTGGTTGCTTCCCTCCAACCGGAAGTCGTAGCCCAGCACCTCGGGGACCTGCTCCCACTCCTCGGGCACCGGCCCATACAGGCCCGAGAGCGTCACCCAGTGAATGCCGTGCAGCCGGTCACCGAGTGCCGCCTGCAGCCGCTCTCTGACGTAGCGGTGCGTGCGCGACTGCGAATAGGGTTTCTCCCCAGAACAAGGCAGCACCAGCAACACCCGCTTGTCCGCCGGGGGAGCATAGCCCCGGCTTTCGATGGTGAACGCCTCGGGGGTGTAGGCCAGAGAGACGGTGCGACCGCTCCCGGTCTCCACCGGCAAGCTGGGCTGAC
>NZ_JBHOQV010000081.1:0-14514 GCF_042408735.1 Thermogemmatispora sp. | reverse complement strand
GCCGACATCGAGGATGCGGCGAGGCTGCTGGATGGGAGCCAGATAGTTGCCGCGCAGGATGGCGCGCAAGACGTAGTGCTGGAAGTCGAGGCGGTTGACCTCGCCCAGGTCCTTGGGGAGCAGGTAGGGCTGCTCCTGCAAATAGCGGCGAGGGCCACGCAGACCAGGAAGATCTGCCCTACCCACCTGCCTCCCCGGTTGATTCCGGTTGGCAGATGGGCGAGCAGAAGCGACGCCAGTGCGACGGCGGAAGAACCACCAGGGCATAGGAGTAGTAAACTCCTTTCTTTCTTCTTCTGCTGCAATAAAGAGCTAAGCAATAGCTCTATGTCAGGCCAATGGGCTGGCTGGCCAGGCAAGGGCAGAACAAGGTATGCACTTCACTCAGCCGCCGTAAGGCTTCTGCCCGTAGGCCGCAACGACATGATAGCGAGTCTGAAGCGCATTCCACTCCTGTCCCGCCTGTTCGATCAGAGCAAGGACCTCCTGCTCCGACATCTGGAAACGAGCTGCGATGAGAGAGCTGATAGCCTTGCCGGCCTCACGCAAATCCAAAGAGAGCAGAGAGCCGACACGCCCGCCCCAATCGCCAAGCGGAATATCGATATCCTGCCGATTGACATTGACCAGGCCGGCCTGATGAAGGTAGAGGTCGAGAGAGCGCAGAACAGCTCCTTCGTTGTCGAGACCGCGTAAAGCCCCTAGTTGTCCCATAAGATAGAGAAACTGCTGAGTTGCAGGGCCGGCAGGCGTAAAGTGACTGACATGGGTGCCAGCCTCGACCAGCTCGACCCAGCCGCCGGGAGCGGTGACGCGGGCCAGCTCCTGGGCAACTCCCCTCCAGGCTGCCAGAGGGATAGCCAGGACCAACAGTCGCTGATGAACAAAATCGAAGGTATCGTTCTCGAAGGGGAGACCTTTGAGAACATCGCCCTGAACGAAGCGATAGTTGGCTGGCAGAGAAGCTGCGGCCTTAGCCGGCTCGAGATCGAGGCCGATGACCTCGGCCTGCGGAAACTGTTGAGCCAGCTCGCAGGCCCACTGGCCGGTGCCGCAGCCGACATCGAGGATGCGGCGAGGCTGCTGGATGGGGGCCAGATAGTTACCATGGAGCGCCGAGCGCATAACATAGTGTTGGAAATCGAGACGGTTGACCTCGCCCAGGTCTTTGGGGAGCAGATAAGGCTGCGTGTCCAGATAGCGGCGAGGCGCAACAGAAGACGGTTGAGCCGGCTCCGCCCGGACCACCTCATGGCCCGATGGATTGGTCGCAAGTGGTCTGGAAGTGATCGGGTCGATAGAGGCGTTGGTCACACGTCGGCGGAAGAACCACCAGGGCATCTTACTAAAGTGCTCCTTTCCTTTGAGTAAGTCTGAAAAGGGATAGATGATGGATCTGTTGAACAAAGCTCAGTTTCAGAGTCTCTGGCCAGAGGCGGCTGTCAAATAGCAGCGCAAACAGAGATCGTTCCATTCCCGGAAGGCTCTATTGATGAAAGGAACCCTGTCCTGCTCAAGAAGCCGCCAAGATCCCGGACGTGGGGCGCTGCTAGCTTTCCAGACCTCGCGGAAATCAAGCACGAGTAGGGAATCGATCGGCCCTGCCCGTCTTCCGAGAGGAACCTCGATAAGATAGCGCTGGATCTTAAAGAGGCCAGCCCTGGCCCGAGAGAGAGCGGAACGGTCCATAAGCAGATCGTTGCCCTCCAGATCGCCAGGGACAGCCAGCTCAGCAGCGAGACAAGTGAGCCTATGGGTCCTATGCGTGGCTCTATCGGCAAGGAGACGAGGTCGCCAGCCGGAGCGTGGCGAGAAGGAAGATAGCTGTAGGGAGGCTGCGCCGGTGCCAGCTCCGCCAGCGCGAGGCCACGGGAGCCGTCTCGGCATAATAAGAAATAGCTCCCTTTCCACTTAAGCCGTTTCTGCCCCCTTCCCTGGTCGAGCATGTCTTGTAGGTATAGCAGGTATGGCCATAGAACAGGCCCAAGGAAGGTGAGGGCCTTCTCTCCAGTCGTCATTGCTGCGTCCCGTCAAAAAGTGCTCGCATGCCATTGCCAGAGAAGATAGAGAGGCCAGGCTCTGCTAGTCGCGGGAGAATCGTTCGCCTGGCCCCGCATACAGCTTGCTGCCTGGCCTGAACCATGCGCGAGGATAGGATCATCTGGCACCAGAAACTGTAACCTCTCCACAGGAACAGCCTGCGCTCTCGGCAGAGCCAGAGCTACCTGAGATAGCACTTGCTCTCTCCGAAAACGGACGGCGCCAACCCTTGCTCCTTCTCCGCTTAGAGTTTAGAAAAGGTGAACGTAATCTGTCAATTTGAATATAACGAAAATGGCGGTCTCGCAAGATCTTAATGAATTTTTAATGCACCGCTACCAGAGGCATAGAGGCGATGAAAGGGCCGCCCCTGTCAAAAGAACAGGCCGGCGGAGCCAGAGCCGCAGGAAGCAATCACTGAGGGATGGGCAGGCACCTGCCCTATGGCCAGTCCGGCGGAGGGGCTCAGGTGCGCTCTGGCTCTGTGGTAACAGCCGCTATAATGCGGCGAGCGATGCTCGCAAGCTCACTATCTCTGGCGGCTCTGGGAAGCCTGGCCAGCGGGCGCTGGGGATCGTTAGCTGGCTGGAAACGATGAAGCTCGCTTTCCTCAAAGAGGCAGGGGCTGACAATGATGGGGATAACCAGGGTACCGGCGGTACGAGCCTGCTCTAACAGCCGTGGAAGATACCTTGTAGCGATAAAGTCAGCCGCCAGCAACCGAGCGCTGACCAGCACAATGGCCACGCCTGAGCGGGTGATTGCCTCCTCCAGCCTCTCCTCCCAGCGGTGGCCGGCGCTGATCAACGTATCGTCCCAGATGTCGAAGGTCCCCTGGCGCTCGATGGGAGACCGATGGCAGCGCAACTGGCTCAACCATTTTCTATCTGATCGGTCGTAGCAGATAAGGATATACTTGCGACTCGGCGCGGGACGCTTACCGACTTCGCGCGCCACCTGCTCAAAGTCGCAATGGCGCAAGTAGAAAACAAGCTCCGGGTCCTCTGCCAGCAACATCCCGCTTGAAGGCTCACAGAAGAAGTGATAGGCTACATCAGGGTAGAGCGCCATAAGCTGAGGCCAGCTTTCGTGGCGGAAGCGCTCCAGACCACGGGCGCGTTCCGGCTCCTCCTGTTGGAGCGGGCAAAGCCAGAGAGCCCCCTCACGGCTCTGCCCCAGCTCTTTCAGCAAAGAGAGGCTGGTCTGATCGTAAGGTCCGCCCGCCGCAGCAAAGTGCTTGATAGCCTGACCAAACTTGTTCTCCAGCATGTCCATTATATCCTGAATGGCCGTTTGGAGATGGCTCTCGATGACCTTCGGCTGCGGCTGTGTCTCCAAAACCTTATTGTTGACACAGAGATAATAACAGAGCAACTGCGTCAGACTAAAGCTTCCATCAACTAGACGGATGATTTCTTCTTTACGAGCGAAGATCACATTCAGAGCCTGCTCTCCCTGTTCGATGAGCTGCAGAATCTTCTCATCGCTGGCGCGGCCCATCTTGAAGTGATCGAAGCGCGTAGCTGTATCAAAGGCACAGGCGCTGACGAAGCTCTGACCTGTACCAGGGATACCGATAATAGCAAGCTTGCGATCCTCGGGCTGGGTATCCGCCAGCAGCTTCAAATAGTCGACCAGCTCCTGGCGCAGGTCAGGCTCCAGACGATGGAAGTCATCGATAATCACCGTGCCACGATGCCACTGCGGCAGGGTACGAAGCTGCTCGCGCTCGGTGGGTACGCGGGCACTCAAGAGAGCGATGACGGGATCTTCTCTTCTGCCGACCTGCTCCTGAGCGAGCTGCTCGATAGCCTTCCTCACCGCCGTCGTCTTGCCGATACCCGATGGTCCCTCGACAACGACGCTGCGCCCCGGCTCAGCAAGAGCAAGCTTCAGACGCTCGAAGCTGGCGGGCGGCACGAAGGTCACCGTGGGCATGCTCATACGCTTGAAAACCTCTCCCAAAGAGTGGGGCTGCTCCGATGCAGTCGGCAATCTCCTCTCCTGGGAACCGATGGTAGATGATGACCGCAAGCTGCGCCTTCCCTGCTGTATTTCTCTGCCGATCAGGGCGATCTCCTGGGCAATTGCCGAGAGCGCCTCATCCATCATCCTCCCGCTATATGTGGTTAGTGCGCGCCCGCCGCGGGGTAGCACCTGAAGCGAGCCAAAGGGTGTTCCTTCAAAACAGGTGATACGAACCAAAATTGGTATGAGACGCATTTCTCCACTCCGCAGGCGATCCAGCCCTAACGCGATAGCGGCCTCATACGCGCGCGATGCCAATAGATCAGGACTGACAAGGATCACAAGCAGGTCGGCTGCCGCAACCGCCCTCTGCAGCTCGAGTGCGAGGGGCGTACCGGCAGGGATCTGCTCAGGGATCTGCTGAAGAATCCATGAGTACGCGAGGCCCATCGGAGCTAAGTGGTAGAAGAGCCTCTTCCAAAAGCGCTCATCCTCGGGAGCATAAAGAGCAACCAGCCGCAGGGGCGACTCCGGCTCCCTCCGTCTCTCCTTCTCCATACCTGAGCCTCCGTTCCTCTCTCACTTTACAGGCTGTACTGCTGAAGATTGACAGCGCTTCCCTGTGGGTGTCGGGTTGCCTGGGCGAAAGGACTCCCTCACAGGAGCGATTACAGATTATCAAGTCGAGTAATCTTCCACTGGCCATCAATCTTGGTAAGCTCTAGATGAACATCATACGAAACACCGCTGGAGCGGGTCACGTGCACAACCACCGTTGCCGTATCTCCACTCGTACTGCTGCTTTTAATCGAGTGGCTGGTCACAGTGCCAACCTCTTGGTCGAGGGTCTCGGCGGCCAGCGCAAAGCGCTCCTGAGTGGCGCTGATCTTCTCTCCCTTGACGGTCAGCGTATCGATCGCCAGATACGAGTACGCCTGGCTATAATTTTGCTCCTCGATCGCCTGATAGTAGTCATTTGCTGTCGAGTCGGGAGTGCTCAACATGCTGGCCACCACGCCGACCAGCACGCACCCGCCACAGACCAGAACAATCACGCCTGCAACAATGGCTAGCGTAATCCAGAGCCAGCGCAGGGAGCGGCGTGGTGGCTGCTGTGGGTAGAGGGTGCCATACTGGCCAGCCGGAATCGTTGAGGTCGTGCCCGGGTAGCCCGGAGGCGGCGGAGGTGGACTGTACGGCCCCACCCCCACATACTGCGTCGGCTCGTAATTGCCCGGAGGAGGTGGTGGCGGCGTGCTCTCGCCCCATCCCTCTCCAGATGGCTTGTAAGGCCCCTGTCCATAACCGCTATATGGCTGCTGGGGATCATAGCCCATCTCTGTTCACTCCTTTGACCTGAGATCCTCGTTTGGGGCTGCGCGCTGGACTGGACCGCGGGCGCCCGAGCAGTCAGACAGGCTGCATCGCTGGCGGCTGAGGACGGCAAATAACTTCCCTCTCCGCCTCTAGTAAGAAACGTCCTGCCCCGGCGGAATTTACCGTCCCCTTCCTTCCCCTGGTCAACCGTTGTGGGCAGCCGGGGCTAAAAAGCTTCCTGTAATATTCAGGACGATCGAGATAGCTACCAGACTAAACGCCGGCCCGGCACGCGCGGCTTCGAGGACAGGCCGAGCGTCGCCGGTAGGAGAGCGCGCAAGAAAGCCAGCCAGGAGCGCCAGCCGCATTGCCATCAGCCGGTGTTGAAATGGGAATGAAACCGAATCCAGCTCAAAAGACAGAATAGCAGAAGAGCCGGCGTCGGTGATCGCTCGTGGCGTTCGCCGAAAGCGCCGCAACAGAGGAGGTAGAGGATCGAGGGAGCGGGCTGGAACGAGGCTAGCAAGGTCGGGTCATCGAATGGGTGGGGGGCAGCGTCTTGACGACCAGAGTAGTGCCGGCTATGCTCATAAACATGGAGCAGCGTTCTCTTGGCCTTTGAAGAAAGGACTTCAGGCATGGTCGACAAGCAAAGTGCTCCCGAGCTTTTCCGCCCGCCGTTGGGCTATCCCGAGGTTCCCTATGACACCCTTGTCCGAGCCGTAGCCGAGCGGCAGCCCGAGCGGCCGGCCATTATCTACCACAACCTCAGCCTGACCTACCGCGAAGTGATCGCCATGACCAACAGCATAGCCAACGGGCTGCGCGCTCTTGGTCTGGGCAAGGGTGACATTATCTGCCTCTTCACCTTCAACCGTCCCGAATATACCATTACCTTTCTGGCCGCCTCCTCCATTGGGGCAGTCATCAGCCCCATGAATCCCTCCTACAAAGAGCGGGAAATCAGGTACCAGCTTGAAAACAGCGAAGCCTGCGCCGTTCTTGTTCAGCGCGAGCTGGTTCCCATGCTCAAAAGTGCCCTTGAAGGGCAGAGCTTTCCGGCGCTGCGCCACATCATCGTTACTGGCGACCAGGTTCCCGAAGGGTTGCCACAGGCCATTCCTTTCGCTCGTCTCCTACGTGAAGCCTCGCCGCGGCGGCCCGAGCCTATTGCCATCGCTCCCGACGATCTGCTTGCCCTGCCCTACTCATCGGGCACCACTGGTCTCCCACGAGGTGTCATGCTCTCGCACCGCAACCTGGTCTGCAATCATCTCCAGGTTGTGACCGCCGCCAACCTCTCGCCTGCCGATGCCACTCTGATCTTTCTCCCTCTCTACCATATCTACGGCGTCCTTCTGACAGGCACCTTCCTGATAGCTGGTGCCCGCCAGATCCTCATGGAGCGTTTCGATCTTGGCACAGCTCTGGCCCTCTGCGAGCAGCAGGCCGTCACCTGGTTTTTTGCCGTACCGCCGATTGTTCAGGCGCTTCTCAACGCCAGCGATGAGCAGCTTGCCAGGCTGAAAACAGTCAGGTATCTCATGTCGGCGGCCGCTCCCCTGGCGCCTGACCTGGCCAGCAGGCTACATGAGCGCACAGGAATCAACGTCATCCAGGCTTATGGCCTGACCGAGACCTCGCCCGACACCCACTTCTCGCCGCTGGACCCGGCGCGCATTCGTCCAGCCAGCGGCGGTCTGCCGGTCTACGATACCGAACAGAAGATAGTCGACATTGAGACCGGTGAGCATGAACTGCCCGTTGGAGAGGACGGCGAGATTGTGGTACGCGGTCCCCAGGTCATGCTTGGTTACTGGAAAGATCCAGAGGAGACGGCGCGCGTCCTACGCAACGGCTGGCTGTACACCGGCGACATTGGCCACATCGATGCCGATGGCTACCTCTACATCGTTGATCGCAAGAAGGAGATGATCAAGTACAAAGCCTTCAGCATCGCCCCTGCCGAGATCGAAGCCGTTCTGCTGGAGCATCCTGCCGTGCTCGATGCCGCTGTCATCGGGGTTGACGATCCCGAAGCCGGGGAGATCCCCAAAGCCTTCGTGGTCCTGCGGCCCGGTCAGACAGCCACGCCTGATGAGCTGATGGCCTTCGTCAACAGCAAAGTAGCGGGCTACAAAAAGCTCCACCGCCTGGAGTTCATCGAGGCCATTCCGCGTGTGCCCTCGGGCAAGATCCTGCGTCGCCAGCTCAAGGAGCGCGAGCGGGCTCGTCGCCTGGCCGACGGAGAGCAATCTCCTGTCTAGAGCGTGGTATCGACCCTCCCGCGCGCACTCGTCTTGAGGGTCTTCCGGTTGCGCTGCCCTGGCTCCAGCTTCGGAGCAGGCGAGGGGCCAGGGCAGCGGGGCGGGATGACCTCCAGTCTATTCCCTCTCCTCAACGGCGCCCAGCGCGAGCAGGGCCTGTTTCTCCAGAGCGTTCAGGCCCTGCACTCCCTGGATGTTCATGCCCTCGTAGGGGCGTGGTAGGCTGAGAATCTGCTCCAGGCGCCCACTTTCGACCTCCCATAGGCGGATCTCCCCCTCATTCCCTCCGCTGGCGAGCAGGTAGCCTTTGGTTGCCGGGGCGAAGCCGAGCGCGCGCACCATGTACTCATGACCACTCGGCAGAGAGTGACGCAAGCGGCCATCGCGCTGCCAGAGGCAGAGCTGCAGATCATCGCCGCTGCTTGCCAGCAACTGCCCGTCGCCGCTGAAGGCCACGCAGCGCACCCGTCCGCGATGTTCCTGCAGCCGCAGCGGGGCCGCCTCGCTCTCGATTTCCCAGAGCAGTACCTGGCTATCCTCGGCTCCACTTGCCAGCAGGTGCCCGTCGGGACTAAAGGCCAGCGCGCGCACTGGTCGGTCGTGGCCCTTCAGCGTGCGCAGGCAGAGACCGCTGGTGGCGTCCCAGAGGCGCAAAAGCGTATCATCGCCGCCGCTAACCAGCAGGCAGCGCCCGGCTTCTTCCCCCGGTCGGAAGGCCAAAGCGCGAATCCAGCAGCCGGCGTGCAGCTCATGCACCATTCTGCCGCTGGTCAGATCCCACAGGCGAACGATCTCGTCCTCGCTACCGCTGGCCAGCCAGCGCCCGTCGGGGCTGAAGGCCAGGCTATGCACCCAATCGCGATGGCCGACGAATTGTCGCTGTGCCCCCCCCTCGGGCATTGACCAGAGCCAGATCACCTCATCCTGGCCGCCGCTGGCCAGCCAGCGACCATCGGGACTGAAGGCCAGACTCAGCGGTTCGTGCCGTGGCCTATGGAGCAAGTGCTGCAGGCGTCCGCTGGTCCAATCCCAGATGGCGATTCCCTCCCCCTCGTAGGCCGCCGCCAGCCAACGGCCCACGGGACTGAAGGCAAGCGACCGGATGCGCCGCGTATAGCCGTGCAGGCGCGTCAGCAGATAGCCTGTGGCCCAGTCCCATAGGCAAATCGTCTGATCGTCGCCGCCACTGAGCAGCCAGTGCCGTCCGCTCTCAGGATAGAAGCTTACCGTGCGCACGCCGTGAGTGTGGCCAGACAAAACAAAAACCTGCTCACCTGTCGGAACTCGCCACAGACGCACAGTCGTATCCTCGCTACCGCTGGCCAGCCACTGCCCGTCGGGGCTAAAGGCTACCGCCCAAACGCGATTCGTATGCCCACGCAGAACGCCTCGCTCGGTCCCGCTAGCCACCTCCCAGAGGCGCACCGTGTCATCATCGCCGCCACTCGCCAGTAAGGCTCCATCGGCCCGAAAGGCCAGCGAACGCACCTGATCGCTATGTCCCTGCAAGACATGTAGCGGCTGATCCCAAGTAGGCAGCCTCCAGAGGCGCAGCGTACCTGCTCCATCGCCGCTGGCCAGCCAGTGGCCATCGGGGCTGAGCGCGACCGCCCAGACCCGTCCCCGGTGTCCCTCCAGCGTGCGCAGCCACCGACCGCCCTCCAGGTCCCAGAGGCGCAGGGTCTCATCATCGCTCCCACTCACCAGCAGGCGATCGTCTGGGCTTAGGGCCAGGGCCCGCACCCGATTCGTATGTCCCTCCAGAACGGCCAGGCAGCGGCCCGTCTCCAGATCCCAGAGGCGCAGGGTCCGATCATCGCTGCCGCTGACCAGCCGGCGCCCATCGTGAGTAAAAGCCAGGGTCCAGACGCCGTCGGTATGGCCATCCAGCCGCTTCAGCAAGTGCTCGCAATCGCCATCGTAGAGGCGGATCTCGCCGCTCGCCGTTCCCACGGCCAGTCGCTGCCCATCGGGGCTAAAGGCGCTGGCCAGAACGTTGGTCAGCGTACTCTGGAAAACCGTCGACACAAAGTGGGCGAAGGCGAAGTTCACCCCTTGCAGGCGCGTCCTTTGCAGATAGGCCTGGCGAATCGTCAGCCTTGAGAAGTCAAACTCGCGCAGATCCCATTGCAAATAGATCAGGAGCTGCAACACATTCCCCGCCAGGTAGCCTCCGTGGGGATAGAGCGCCTGCCGTTGTCGCTCCAAAGCTCGCTTGAGCCGCTCCTTGAGAGCTGGCTGCCCCAACTCGCTAGACAACATCTCCGCCAGCGGCGCCAGGAGCATGCGCACCTGGCTCTCACGCACATACGTGCGCGCCTGGGCCTTCACAAAAGCGAACTGCTCCCAGGTCAAGAACGTCTCCTGCAGGCAGTCCTGGCAGGCTTGGTGCACCAGCTCATCCTGAAGGTACTCCATAATCACTGGCTGCAGAGTAAACCGCCCCTGGTCATAGACCTCAATCAGCGAGCGACGACGCAGCGAGTCCAGCGTCTCGATCAATCCCCGCTGGGCCTCCGGGCGCAGCAGATCGGCGCGCAGCTCCTCCAGCGTGACCGCCTCCTGCTCGATTGCCAGCCAGGAAAGTACCTCCCGCTCGCGCGGAGCCAGGCGCTGGACCTGCTCCTCCAACACCTCGCGAATGTCACCGAAGGCGGCCTGATTCTCGGCCAGAAAGGCCGCGATCTGGCCACCAAACAGCTCACGGATCGTCTCGGCCACCAGGCGCAGCGCCAGGGGATTGCCCCCATAGCGACGCAGCAGGCTGGCCACCTCCTCCGCCCTGCCAACGATCCCTTTTTCCTCCAGAATGGCTTGCCCGGCCTCGGCTCCCAGACCCTGCAAGGTCAGCGAGCGCACCGGACCGCTCTTGCCCTTCAAGCGCTCCACCTCGCGCAGTCGCTCGCGGCTCGTCACCAGGACCAGACTTTGATGCTCCTCGCTGCCCAGGCGCTCTAATAGACGACCGTAGACCTCGTACCCGGAGCGATAGGCACCGGCGCGCTGACCGCCCTGAAGCAGGGCATCGAAATTGTCAAGCACCAGGATGCAGCGACGCTGACGCAGCAGCTCTATCAGCAATGAAAGCTGCTCCTCTAGCGAGGAAGGCAGATTGCCCAACTGCTGATTCGAGAAGAACAGCAACCAGTCTCTGAGCACCTGAGGCAGCGGCGGCGCACTGCGCAACGAACACCAATAACCATACTCAATCTTCGTCTCTACCTGCTCGACCAGGCGGGCCACCAGGGTCGTCTTTCCGATGCCGCCGAGACCACAGACCGCGATCAGACGGCACTCGGCGAACCACTGCTGTAAGGCGCGTAACTCCTGCGCCCGACCGAAAAAGTGGGAAGTAGCCGGCTTTGCCCCCCAATTGGTACGAGGCTCCTCGACAAGCCCCAGCTCTTCAGGGGTCTTCTCCAGCACCTCACACAGCTTACGCAGCAGAGCGGGGCGAGGCAGGCCATCGCCGGTCTCCCAGCGCTGCACCGTCTTCTTATCCGAACCGATGCGCTCGGCAAGGTCTTCCTGAGACCAGCCGCGGCGCAGTCTCTCACGTTTGAGCTGCTGATGAAAGGCGATTCGGAGCATGGCAATCTCCCCTCTCGTCTCGAACCTGGCGCTCCTCTTGTTTACTTATCTCGGGGCGGTGCCGGCAGAGTTCTGGCTCAACCGGGCCGAAGCGGACCGGCACCGCCTCCCGCTCTCCTCTGGCGTCTGGTTCACTCCGCAGCGCGAATGCCGTCCACCCTAAACTGGCCGCTGGCCTCGCGTGCCCGTCCTCTTCCCGGCCGGAGTGGCGGATGCGCCCCTGCTCGGGCAGGGCCAACCCGCCTTTTTCCCCCAAACGGTCCCCCCGCTGTCCGCTCACTGGCCGCGAAGAGGGGGTGAAATGTCGCCTCTCTTTGGTTTCTCTGCTCCATTTTCCCAGCTATCTTTTATCTCAGTCAAAAGTCAATTTCATTGCATCAATCTATTCAATCGATCCTTTTGTTCTGTTTACTCGTCTTAAGAGGCCAGCAAGCGCGGCACTGCTGGCGAGGAGGGAGAGGAACAGATGAGCAAGCCAGCGAAAGTGATCCTGGATTGGGAAGCAATCTACGCGCGGTTGCGCTGTCTGGTACGGAGACTGGTAGCGCGTTACAGCGTTGCAGCCTGGCGCGGCCAGGAAGAGGACCTGGTTGATGACATCGTCCAGGAGAGCGTCAGGCGCTTCATCGAGCGTCAGCCGCGGGTTGAGCGTGGGGAGGTTGAGCCAGCGCGCTCCCCTGAGCAGATGTTGTTTACCATTGCCTACAACTGTTGTCGGGACCTCTATCGGCGCGAGCGCCGCCTGATTCACACCGGCGGGGAGCGCCTGCCAGTGTGCCGGGGGAGTGAAGAGAGGGGACTGGCAGAGCAGGCCCTGGAGGGGATCTATCAGCAAGAACTCTTTGCCATCATAGCCCGCGAGGTAGAGCACTTCCCCCAAGGGCAGCGCCGCGCCCTTCTTATCGATCTGGCTGAATTGATGAATTTCGATCAAGAGCCGACAGCGCTCCAGAGGGCCTTTCTGGAGCGGGGCATTGATCTCAGCCACTATCGTGACTGGCCGGAAGATCGACGGCAGCACGAGCAGCGCGTCGCGCTGCGAAACCATGCCTATCGGCGGCTGGCGCGGCTGCCCAGCATCCGGGCCTATGTAGCGAGCCATGAGCGCTAGCTCCGCGGCTTATAGCCCCAGACCGTCAGAAAGAACTGCAGGCCACAGAAGCTCTCATCCGCCGCCTCTGCCCGTGCCTGCTCATAGAGGCGATTGAACGTCTCGCGACTCAAGCCAACCACTTGCAGATAGAAAGGTTCAAGCAGCTTGAGGGAGACTAGGCCATTTTGATACCAATCCTCATAGCGAGATGTGCCGGCGGAAATGCTCTCGGCGCAGGCGCGCATCTGGATCGAGACGCACCCAGCATCGCGCAGCAGGCGTTCCAGCATCGGCAAGACATCGAAGTGGTGGCGCGTCTCCGAAAACGTATAGCCAGCGCGAGTCAGGCCGAGGGCCAGCAGCAGACACAGCTCCTCGCAGGCCGGCTTATTGCAGATCGGCAGATCGGCCTCTGTCAGACGGATAATGCCACCGGGGCGGCAGATGCGCATGCACTCCTGCAGAAAAGCGGGCCAGGAGCGGGCCGGCATAAACGTCGAGATAAAGCGAGCGTTAATCAGATCGAAGCTTTCATCCTTAAAGGCCAGAGGTTGCAAAGCGTCCATGACCTGGAAGGAGACATTCGTCAGCTGCTGAGTGGCGGCCAGCGTCCGGGCGAACTCGATCATGCGCTGGCTGATGTCGATGCCCACCACGCGCAGATGGCGGTGGGTCTCAGCCAGCTCCAGCGCCCAGCCGCCGGGGCCACAGGCCACATCGAGCACATCCTGCAGACCCGAGACATCGGCTAGCTCCGGCAGCGGACCGCCCATCGCCTGGGTAGCCAGTTGGCCGTGGTGCAGCAGGCGAGCCAGTTCCGCCGTATTCTCTGTATCGATAATGTAGGTGCCGTTTCGCTTAGAATGAGAGGTGGTCTTAATCTGCTGGAGACTGGTCAACATAGCCCATGCAATCCTTTCTGCTCTGCCCTTCCCTTTCCTTGCCTGAACGGAGCGCGGCCAGCGTCGGGCTAGCGGCCCTCAGCGTCCTGCTCCGCTGAGGGAGGCAAAGGAGTGGCTAAAAAGGCCGCTACTACCTGTTCCTCGGCCTCGCGGCGCGACAGCGGCTGTCCCTGTCGCTCGGCCCGGCTTAGCAGTTCATTGACGCGCTGATTGAAGGTCGCCATATAGGCATTTTGGACATATTCAGACGGCATCAGACGCAGTTCGATATCTTTGACATCGTAGAACTCATCATCACGAAAGGCCAGGCTCAGCAGATAGGCATAGTTTTGAATAAGTGCCTGCCGTCCATGCAGGAAGTAATCGTGCTGCGTACTGATAATGAGCAGGGCGCCGGCCACCTGTCCAGCGCGCTGCAGGGGGTAAGCGGCGGCGCTGCGGGCCTCGCTCACCAGGGTTTGGGGAATGACGAGGTCGGAAGCCTCCTGCTGCAGATTCTGCACCACCACCGGGCGGCACTGGCTCACGGCGTAACCAACCAGCGACTCGGCCCCGAGAAAATAGCCGCGGCGGGCCACACTGGTCAGCCCCTGGCTCTTCTCCAGGAAAACCTCGTGCAGGCAGGTCACCTTCTGCTGAGGAGGAAGGGGGCGTTGACACTGGGCAATGCTGGCGGCGATCCCGCTGTGCTGCGGATCAAGCTGGCGGATCAACTGCTGCATCACCAGGTTCATGATCGTCCAGGCGCGCAGGCTCTCGACGACCGTGGCATGGGCTTCAAGGATACGCGCGTAGAGCACCGGGGGCACATCCTTCACCACCGGATCGATGAAGACCGAGCCCGGATCATCCTCCAGCGCGTCCGGAAATTCCTGGCGGATCAGCTGAATCAGCTGCTCGCGGTGGGGCGGCAGCGCCTCAACCAGGCGATTGAGCAACGAGCGGGGCCGCGGCGACGATTCGTGTGTTGCCCAGCGGGTGAGCGTGACCGGATCAACGCCCATTTCATTGGCGATGCGCTGTTTCTCTTTGGTATCCCGAATAACTGCAGCGAGGAACTCGCGCCAGGTTCTGGGTTCTTGCATGGCTTCTGCCCCATTTAAGAGAGACTGCCATCCAATTATAGCCTACTCTCCCCCGCCTTGTCGATCCTGTCCACTCTCCCCGGGTGAATTATGTGACTTCTGTACAGAAATTTCTCCCTACAGACTATGCAATTGGTATTGACAATTGTAAATGGGGAATGGTATATTCAGCAAAGCAGGAAGTGCCTGCAAGAGTAGCACCCCTGCCGATACCAGAAGAGGGGTACGCTGTGCCCGAGGGGGTAAGGGGG
>NZ_JBHOQV010000069.1:0-1747 GCF_042408735.1 Thermogemmatispora sp. | reverse complement strand
TCTAGTGCTGCGTTGAATCTAGTCCTTTACAGTATTGCGGATCGGGTAGATGAGCTGCGGTGCCTGCTCGCTGCAGTTCTGGACAAGATGTACTCCCTCGAGAATAGAAGAGGACGTAAATTCGATATTGAGAGTAGGGTGAAAGCGATTCACCTATTGTCGAGGAAGGCCGGGAGAGAGGTTGAGCTAGCAGATATTCTAGGGGATGCCCGGCTATTGGGGATTCATCCGAAGTTCGTGTTTGAGGCTAAGGAGATCCTTGGTATCGTGGCGGTGAGGGAGGAGGGGGGTGCTGTGAAGTGGAGAATCCCTGCTGCTAATGAGATTTGCGAAGCACTGGGGCTATCTACGATCAGGGAAGAGGATGGGGGGTAAGTATGGAATTTGAACAGCAAATCGAGGTCCTATCTAGCAGAGTCTCTGATCTTGAGGAGAAGTTCAAGCTGCTTGTTGGGTTCGTCCTTCAGATTGCTAAGGTGCTTGAGGATCTGGGCGTTATCCAGGTCCATCGGGTAACTGGCTCTGGGGTTGTTGTGCCTAGGGGGGAGTTGCAGTGAGCGTTGAGGACGAGGGACGCAAGTTCACAATCGTTGATCTCATTGGGAAGCTCCCGGTCCACCCGACTCGGAAGTATAGGACCAGGGAGCTTAGTATGATCACAAGGGTTGTGATCCATCACTCTGCTACTCCGTATTACATCGAGCCTGAGGAGATCGCTAGGTTCCACGTGAACGGTAGGGGGTGGCCTGGGATTGGCTATCACTACCTGGTCGATCACTTTGGCATAATCTATAAGTGCTGGCCGGCTAGCACCGTCACGTACTGCGTTGCTCAGGGGAACGTCCCAAGCCTATGTGTGTGCTTAATTGGGAATTTCGAGGAGGATAAGCCGACCGATAAGCAGCTTGCTGCTGCGGCGTGGCTAACAAGAGAGATTGTGCAGGCTTATGGGATCAAGGATGTGCTGGGGCATAGGGAGGTTCCTGCGCAGTTCACGAAGTGCCCAGGTAAGTTCCTTGACATGGATGAGTTCAGGCGGATGGTGCTTGGCCGGTCATTTGACCATGAAAGGGGAACGGGAGTGCAATGAATGCGGGTGAATCAGGCATTCCGGTTTGAAATGGATCCCAGCCGTGCCGCCCGCGTTGCGCTGGGCAAACATGTGGGGGCTGCTCGCTTTGCCTACAACTGGGGGCTTGCTCGCTGCCTTGAGGCGCTGGAGGAAGGCCGGCCCCTTCCTTCTGCGGCCCAGCTCCACAAGGAGTGGAACCACTGGAAGCGGCAGCACGCTCCCTGGTGGGTGGAAGTCTCCAAGTGCGCACCCCAGGAGGCGTTGCGGGACCTCGAGCGCGCCTTCCGCAACTGGCGGCATGGCCGGGCCAGAAGGCCCAGCTTTAAGCGTAAAAAGAGTTTAGACGACAACAAGGTGCATTTTACCGGCTCCATTCAGGTTTTTCCCCGACATGTGCAGCTGCCCCGCATCGGCAAAGTGCGCACCAAGGAGCCGACGGAGAAGCTTTTAAGCCTGCTGGCCGAAAGGAAGGCCCGCATCCTCTCGGCCACGGTCTCTCGAGAGGCCGACCGCTGGTACGTGAGCCTTACCTGCGATGTGGAGCGGCCCAGTCCACCGCCCCGACAGGGTGATCCGGTGGGGGTGGACCTGGGCCTTGCGTCGTTCCTGGTCCTTTCCGACGGGACGCGAGTGGAGGCGCCTAAGCCCTTAAATAAGGCCTTAAGGCTTTTGCGC
>NZ_JBHOQV010000067.1:0-1067 GCF_042408735.1 Thermogemmatispora sp. | reverse complement strand
GGACTATGATCGGGCAGCCGTGGAGGCGGTGGCGTCGGCCCTCGGGCATCGTCGTGTGGAGGTGGTGCTGCGTCACTACCTGCGCTAGCTGCCTCTGTGGATCGACTGCCGCCTCGGCGCAAGGCGACCCGACGCGCGTGTCCCAGTGGCGCAGGACTGTGCGCTGAACCCAGCCACTGGCAGGAGCTGATCCCCTGATCCTCCACCTCCAACAGCTCCACTCCCTTGCTCCCGACCCACGACAGGGATCTCATGCCCACCCCTGCGCGCTGCCGCTCCCGAGGGACGACGTGCGTCGCTCCTCGGACTGCGGAAGCACGGCGCCGAAGTCATGAAGAAGGAGAGGTCAGCGATGGCAGAACATCAGGAATATCAAGAACATCAGCTCGAACGGATTTCCACAGGATGGCGATGTACCGTCTGCCACAAAACGTGGCAGGCAAAGCCTCGGACGGAGTGTGGGGGTCTGCGGGTGTTCGCGTACGCCCAGATTGACTGGGAGCGGCTGGCAACCGTCTCCGGCCTGCGCCGCCGGGGGTTGCGCCTGGCCCCGGGCCAGCAGCCCGCGGGCTGCTATGAGCGATCGGCGGGGCGCCCCCGGCAGGTGTTGCTCTACTGGGTCCATGAGGCAGCTTCAGCCAAGGCGCTGACGGAAGCGCAGCGGCAAGCGCTGGAACGGGCAAGGGAGGGCTGGCGTCGCTGGCTGACCTGCGAGAGCTGTGGGGGGAAGATTGAGCCTGGGCGCCGCCGCCGGCGGCTCCGGCTCTGCTGGGTGTGTGAGGAAGCGCAACGGGTGCGCCAGCAGCAGCAGGAGATACGGGCCTGACTGCGGGAAGAGCTGGCCCGGGACATTGCCATTGTTGACACGGAGACGACAGGATTGCCCGAAGACCCGGGCTTCCAAGTGGGAGAGATCGCGGTGATCGATGGGAAGGGGAAGCTGCTCTTTCGTTCGCTGATCCAGCCGGATGCGCCTGTGACGCCAGGGGCGCGGGCCCTCCACGGGATCAGCGATGAGGCGCTCCAGCATGCGCCGCCCTTGACGGAGAGGTGGGGGGAGCTGTGTG
>NZ_JBHOQV010000064.1:0-3167 GCF_042408735.1 Thermogemmatispora sp. | reverse complement strand
AGCACGTCATCAGCCAGGCGGAGCAGTATCATCCTTGTCTCGTACAAATGGCGAGGGACCTGCTTCGAGCAGTAGCCTCCCTGGCTGCTGATGCTGATGCTCAGGCCCAACGCTCGTGATAGTAACAGGTGGCAGAGGACCTGCCTGAGAAAGAAGGAGGCAGGTACGACTAACTCCTGTAGCTCACGACCGCGTGGATACCCTTCCCCAGCTCCAGTTTCTGACGGCTCAAAGGCCCAGATGACGGCGCCGGTGCCGGCGTCCAGGATGGTGCGGGTCTGCTCGGGCAGCGGCGGAGCCAGGTAATGGTTGCTCAGGGTGCGATAGAGCGCGTGATGCTGGTAATTGAGCCGCTGGTCTTCCAGCGGGTCCTTGGGTAAGAGATAGGGCACGTCCGGCAGGTAGTGACGCTGCGTCAGGGGAGCGGGTCCCGCCTCCCCAGAGACGCTGAAGGGGGCCGCGCTTGCCGCCGCAGGGGTAGAGGCCCCACTGGCCTGGGCCTGGGCGCGGCGGCGCGGGAAGAGACGATGCCAGTGGGTCATAGCAGGCCTCCTGTCGTTGGTCTTGAGGGGATGCGTTCGGGCAAGGAAGAGAACGGATCAGCAGGCCCGGCCGCGTGAGCTGGTGCGCCAGCAGCGAGGTGGGACGGCGCCAGCAGCGCCGGTGCATGGACCGCTGGCGGCGCTGGGGAAAGCAAGCCGGGACTGGAGCTGGTGGCGGGTCGGGCCTGCGACGGCTGCGATGCGAGGCCCGCCGGACACAGCCAGCGCGCCCCTGGGCGTGCTGGCAACGCCGTGGAAGGATGCACCCGTTGCAGCAGGGGAACCATCGGTCGAGTCCTCCTTTCTAGAGGCTGCAGAGATCGCTCCATATTCATTAGGATGAGAAGAATACTACTCGTCTGCTCATTCTCTTGAGCGAGGAAGCAGAGCAGGAAGGTAGGTTCTCAGCAGGTGCCAGGTGCCCCTTCTCTGACCTCTGGTACCCGTTGAGGCATCTCCCTTTCTCGGGCTTGATCCCATCAAGTCATCTTGCGGCTCTTGTGTCCTTGCTAGCATGAGGAAATCTCTCTTCAGATGGAAAAGGGCCAGATGCGGCTATCCTCGTATCGTCCAGCAGAGCTTTTCTCTTCAAGTGTAGCCCTCTATTGGAATTCTATCAGGAGAAAAGGAGCACCTTCGGTACGGCGAGACCCATTTGCACACGGTTTGCACATCACTCAGCGGCATACACGCTCCTCCTCCCTGGCAGGCGCTTCGAGAGGACTGAAGCGTAGCACGGAGGGAGAAGAAGAGTGCAAGAGGCAGTTTCGGAGGAACGAGAAAGTCTCCTTACTGTAGGCCTTCAATAATCGCTGCCAGCTCTTGAACACGGGGATCAGCAGGGAGCCGGGCCTTCAACACTGTGGCCAGTTCTCTTGCCTGCTGCATATTATAGTGAGAATCGATACGCTTTGCGATTCTAAATCCTTCAGTAGCATAAAAGCAGCAACTCATATCGCGGTTCTGATAGAGGAGCTTGGCGCACTGAATGAGAAGCCGTGCTTTCCTCCGCGGCATGCTCAGATCGATCCGCTGATCTATGTCGCTATAGTAATCGAGGGCAGGCTCATAGCGCCCAAGCGCCGCTTGACACATCAGAGAGCAGTCCAGAAGGGTTTGTTCTGAACAGCGTGTGGAGCGATACAAGAGGAGTGGGTCATCAGCAGGGTCCATCTGACGTAACCAGCGGTGGGCCTGTTCAAGAGTGCGAAGGCAGCTCGTCTCTCTGAGCATACTCTGCGCTTCAGCAGCGCCGATCGCCAGGTAGGCTTTTAAGGCGGGGGAGGAGCGTCGAGCTATTGCACAAGCCGCTTCATAGCACTGGAGAGCTATCGTTGCCTGCTGCTGTCTCACAAAAAGCACCGCGCGGCAGGCGAGTGATAAGGCATCAAGCTCTGGACACTCTGCTTCCTGAGCAAGGAGAGATGCCTGCTGAAAACAAGTCTCTGCCATTGGGTAGTTAAGGTCATCGCGGGCGATGAGGCCTTCCAGTCGATAGAGGTGACTCAACAACAGCAACAGCAAACGTCGATCGCGGGCGGTTCCCTTCCTGGCGAGCATGGTGAGAGTCTGCTGCTGCTCTCGTAATCCTTCGGCAGCGGAGTGGGAGTTGGTGAAGTAGTAGAGATCGAACCGCATGCGCACATTGTCCAGCAGCGTGCTGATCACCATCTTCCCAAGCCTGGGACCTTCGGCTGATGGCTGAATGGTGAGAGGGGGGAGCAGAGGCAATGGGGGAAGTGGTACTTCCTCAAGGTCAAGCAGTTGAGGGGGAATCTTGAGAAGGAGAGCCACAGTGCGCCGTATACGGACATCAGAGATATACCGCTGCTGTTCCAGGGTGACAACGCTGCGACGGCTCCGACCAAGGCGCTGAGCCAGCTCAGCCTGTGTGAGTCCCTGTGAACGCCGGTAGGCTTGAATCACCTGTCCATGATGGGGGAGATCTGAAGGCATCGTCTTCCACCTCCGTAAGAGCCAGCTTCACCGAAGCCAGAGAGCCTTCTCACAGGAGAAGGCCAGTCCCAGCAGTCCCAGGCGCGCTTCACCTGGTGGCAAGCAGATGCTGGCCTGCATAGAGCCAGAGCGCCAGTGCTGCCTCAGGATCACAACGATAGTCCTGACGTGTTGCCGCCAGGGCCTCGGCCAGAGGAAGCGTTCTGACGCGAATTTCCTCTCCTGCCTCCAGCTCCAACGGGTCCCACTCCAGATCGGAGGCCACAAACAGATGGACTCGGTGGCTCACATAGCCGGGATGTCCATAGCAGGAGAGGAACCTCTGCAGGGATCCCGCTCGATAGCCAGTTTCCTCGCGCAGCTCCCGCTGGGCTTGTTCCACCAGCGCTTGAGGAGAGGAAGAGGCAACCCGCCCACCAGGCAGTCGCAGTTGCCAGACATCCACGGCCAGATCTGGCTCTTCAATCATGAGAATGGTTCCCTGCTGCCCCAGAGGCAGAACCAGCACACTGTCAGGGCGCTCAGCGATTTCACGAGTCACGATGCCTCCGTTGGCCAGGGGAATATCATACTGCTTCACGCTGAAGATCGAGCCACGATAGACTACCTGCACTCGCTGAGCCGCTGGTCGACGCGGAGCAGCCCAGCGATGAGAGGGGCCTGCCGGAT
>NZ_JBHOQV010000063.1:0-3755 GCF_042408735.1 Thermogemmatispora sp. | reverse complement strand
CCGCCTTAGAGACCGACCTGCTCGCCAGCCAGCGAGGCGGAAACAGCAGAGGAAGCGCCGTTGCGCCGTTGTCGACGCAGCACATGTTCGACCAGATTCATCGGACAGAACGGCCCACACATTGAACAGGCGCGTGTCTTGGAAGCGCGCTCGTCGAAGATGCGCCGGGCTTCCGCGGGATAGAGAGCCAGCTCAAATTGTCTCTCCCAGTCGAGATGATAGCGCGCCTCCGACATCTGCCGATTGCGGGCCAGTGCCTGAGGATGGCCGCGGGCCACGTCGGCGGCGTGAGCGGCGATCTTGAAAGCGACCACGCCCTCGTAGACCTGGCGCGGATTGGGCAGGCCCAAATGCTCCGCTGGCGTCAGGTAGCAGAGCATATCGGCCCCGTGCATGCCGGCCAGTGCCCCGCCGATAGCCCCGGCGATGTGATCGAAGCCGGCGGCGGTATCGACAGGCAGCATGCCCAGAATGTAGAAAGGAGCGCCGCGACAGAGCTTCTTCTGAAGCTGGACATTGGTCTGCACTTCGCTGAGCGGCACATGGCCCGGGCCCTCGACCATCACCTGCACGCCAGCGCGCCGTGCCCGCTCGACCAATTCACCCAGGATAATCAGCTCGCCCACCTGAGCGCCATCAAGATCATCGGCCAGCGACCCCGGACGGAGGCCATCGCCCAGGCTCAGCGTCAAATCGTACTGGCGAGCGATCTCCAGCAGCCAATCGAAATGCTCATAGAGCGGATTCTCGGCCCCGTTCTCCAGCATCCAGGCCGCCAACAGACCCCCGCCGCGCGAAACAATGCCAGTCACACGGGCCGCCTGGCGGTAGTGATCGAGAGACTGGCGGGTCACCCCACAGTGAACGGTGATAAAGTCGACTCCGGCCTTGCCGTGCTCCTCGATCGTCTCAAAGAGCGCATCGGCGCTCATCTTCAAGAAGGAACCCTTTTCGCGCACCGCCCGAAACTCAGCCTCGTAAATAGGAACCGTCCCCAACGGAACGGCGCAGGACTCGAGCAGGGTCTGGCGAATGGCGGGGATATCGCCGCCGGTCGAGAGGTCCATCACCGCATCGGCACCTGCCTCCTGTGCCAGAGCAAGCTTTTGGCATTCCTCCTCCAGATTAACATAGTCGTAAGAGGTGCCGAGATTGGCATTGACCTTCACCAGGAGGCCCTGGCCAATAGCGGTGAAGTGGGAGAGGCTGCGGTGGTTGGGATTGGCAGGAATGACTGCCAGGCCGGCAGCTACCTTGTCGCGGATCTCTTCGGGAGAGAGGCCCTCGGCCTGGGCCACATAGGCCATCGCCTCAGTAATCTGGCCCTGACGGGCCTGCTCAAGCTGGGTTGGCACTGTTCCACCTCCGGTCGGAATAGTGACCTGAAGGGGAACCGGCAGCGGGTTGGGCGGCCAGACGGACCCTTCCCTCCGCCGGTATTACCCGGGTCAGGTTCGAGGGGTCGGCCCCGCTCATAGAGGCCCTCTCAGCCCGGTCGTTTGCCCGAGCTCCCCCAGGTCCAATCAAGCAGAAGCGCTCAGTCTTCTTCTGAAAGAATCATACCATATCGATCTTGCTGCTGAAACCTGGCTGCAGACCGCCAGAGCACTTCCCTGGCGGTCTGAGCGCGTCTGGAAAGCAAGCCTGTGAGAGAGGAAATACCCAGCCGTAGGCCTCGAGCGCGTGGACCTATCGCCCGACAGAACAGCTCAGCAGGAGGAAAACAAGCAGAGGAGCAGCCTCGGCCAAGGAGTGACCAGTTCCGGCGGCTCCTCCCATGGGCCAGACTCAGGCCGCTAACCAGCCCCCGTCGACGGGCAAGATGGCCCCGTTGATATAGCTTGCTTCCTTGGAGGCCAGAAAAGCAATGGCGGCCGCAATCTCATCGGGCGCCGCTACCCGCGAAGGCGCACTGGCGCGGATAAAGGCTCCGACCCGTTCCAGACCGGATTGATTCGGCTGACCCGCTCCCAGACCGATGGCCGTCGCGACCGCTCCTGGACAGACGGCATTGCAGCGGATACCGCGCTCGCCGTAGTGGAAAGCAATGCTGCGGGTCAGACCGATCAGGCCATGCTTGGAGACCGTATATGGGGTGCCGGCAGCGCCACCGCGTAGCCCAGCCTCGGAGGCGGTATTGACGATTGTGCCACCCCCCTGCTCCAGAAAGATAGGGATAGCGCGACGGCAGGCCAGGAAAGGACCGTAGAGATTGACGGCCAGAACGCGCTCCCACAGCTCTAAAGGGACCTCGGCGGCGGGGGTCATCAGGTCCATAATGCCCGCATTGTTGCAGAGGATATCGAGCCGTCCATAGGTCGAGATAGCAGTCGTCAGCATCGTCTCAACGCCGCTCTCCGAGGCCACATCAGCAGTGCAGGCCCGAAGCCTGGCGCCCTGCTCTTGCAGCTCTGCCGCCAGAGCCTGCAGCGGCTCCTCGACAATGTCGACGGCGACCACAGCGGCACCCTCCCTGGTGAGGCGCTGCACCAGTGCGCGACCGATGCCCGACGCGGCTCCTGTCACCACGGCGACCTGTTGCTCAAAGCGCATCATCTCTTGTATACTCCTTCTTTGCCAGGCTGGAGATAACAGAACAACTGAGAAAGAAGCACTTGAAACTCTAGCCGTGCCTACTGCTTGATTTGATGTAGTGATAGTCGCTTGATCCCAAGCGGCGTCTAACTACCAGAGCAGCGACATGAGAGCACGCGCGAGCTGGTTGTCAGCGCCGCTTGCTCGCATTATAATGTCACTAACTGACAAAAGTCAATGAAAGAAAAAAGCGAATGAGTGACACAGCCATTTCAGAGCAGAACCAGGCGGGGCAGCCTGGCCTGCGTCAGCGCAAGAAGCGCCTTCTCCAGGAAGCCATCGAAGAGGCTGCACTCAAGCTTTTCGTGCAGCGTGGCTACGAAGAGACCTCGATTCAAGACATTGCCGAGGCGGTCATGATCTCGCCGCGGACCTTCTTCCGCTACTTTCCATCCAAGGAAGCAGTCTTACTAGGCCCAACGCGCGCCGTCATGCAGGCCGGCTTAGAGCATCTGCGCGCACTGCCGCCGGGCCAGTCCGGCATTGAGGGAGCGCGCGACGCACTGAGGATCGCCTTGCTGCGCATTGCCGATCTCTACCAGCAGCAGCGTCGAGGTTTTCTGCTCCGCTATCGGATTGCCCAGCAGGTACCGTCAGTAGCGGCTTTCTACCTGTATGCGCTTCTGGATGCCGAAATAGCCTTTAATGATCTGCTCCAGGAGCGTATGAGAGGCACCTGTGAGAGCAGCAAGCTCCGCCTGCTGGTAGCGACCCAGGTTGCTACCCTGCGAGTCGCCCTGGAACAGTGGCTTGACGAGGGAGCACAGAGCGATCTCCAGACTCTTCTCGCAACTTATCTTGGGGAAGGCGACTGAGAAGCTGGACCTCTCCTTCTCCGTCTCTGCGCCGGCCTCTGGAAAGTCGGGCTTGCGGACGAATCGCTCAGCACCAGGACGAAGAAGGGAGCTGGCCTGAGGCGGAGGCGCTCGCTGAGAGAAGGTGCTCGGCGCAAAGAGCGACTGCCGTACGTACTAAAGGGGCAGGAACAACCAGCCCGCTTGCGTACGGCAGTCGCTCAAGGGGGGCTGAAAGGTATCTACGCCCACCTGCTCCAGGGGATGGAAGCAGAAGCTATGAAGAAGCTACACCAGGTCTTGAGCTGGGGAGAAGTGATGAAGGAGCCGCAAGCAGAGGAACATCCCGGCCATCGTGAGAATGAG
>NZ_JBHOQV010000060.1:0-1834 GCF_042408735.1 Thermogemmatispora sp. | reverse complement strand
CCGCACAATGGCTGCCGACCGCCGAAGAGGCGTCGTGTGTAGGTGCGCTGTGCGATTGGACGTGTGAGGAGGATGAGCTAAAGATGGCACGCTATACAGGCCCTGTTTGCAAGCTGTGCAGACGTGAGGGGGTCAAGCTGTTTCTGAAGGGCGAGAAGTGCCTGACGAACTGTACGCTGGAGCGGCGCAACACCCGACCCGGACAGCATGGCGGCAGCCGCCAGCGCAAGCTTTCGGGCTATGGCGCGCAGCTGCGCGAGAAGCAGAAGATTCGCCGCACCTACGGCGTGCTGGAGCGCCAGTTCCGCCGCCACTATAACGAGGCCCTGCGCCGCCCGGGCCGCACGGGCGAGAACCTGCTCCAGATTCTAGAGATGCGTTTGGATAACCTGGTCTACCGCCTGGGCTTTGCCGACTCGCGGGCGCAGGCGCGCCAGTTGGTCTCGCATGGCCATTTTGAGGTCAATGGGCGCAAGACCGATATCCCCTCGTTTGTGGCCAAGCCTGGGGACGTGATCAGCGTGCGTGAGCACAGCAAGGGGCTGGAGTACTTTAAGACGCGCGCCCTGCAGCTTTCGCAGAAGGCCGTGCCGGGCTGGCTCAGCCTGGACATCGCCAATATGAGCGGGCGCGTGCTCTCGCTGCCGTCCCGTACCGATCTTGAACTGCCTTTTGAAGAGCAAATGGTGGTTGAGTATTATCAGGTTCGTTAGTCAGGCGAAGCAAGTCGAACAGAGCAAAGCTGTTGTAGGCGGTGGTAGTACAAGAAAGGCAGGTTAGAACCTTGCAAGACATCACTCTGCCTTCGCGCATCAGGAATACGAAAACCCAGGGCAATTACGGGTGCTTCGACATTGAGCCGCTGGAGGCGGGGTACGGCGTCACGGTGGGCAATGCCCTGCGACGTGTGCTCCTGTCGTCGTTGCCGGGTGCGGCGGTGACGTCGATCCGCATCGAGGGGGTCCAGCACGAGTTTCAGGATATCCCCAACGTCATGGAGGATGTCACCGATATCGTGCTCAATATCAAGAAGCTGCGCCTGCGCAGCTTCTCGGACCACCCGGTGACGATGCACCTGAACGTCTCCGGCGAGCGCGTGGTGACGGCGGCGGACATCACGGCGCCCAGCACGGTAGAGATCGTCAATCCCGATCTCTACATCGCCACGCTGGATAACGAGAACGCGCGTCTCGATATGGAGATGGTCGTCGAGACCGGGCGTGGCTACGTCCCCGCCGACTCCAAGGAGGATCAGCCCATCGGCGTCATCCCGGTCGATGCCATCTACTCCCCGGTCGAAAAGGTGAATTTCACCGTGGAGCATACGCGCGTCGGTCAGATGACCAACTTTGAAAAGGTCGTTCTGGAGATCTGGACCGACGGCACGATTACGCCCGAGGAGGCTCTGCGGCAGGGGGCCGATATCCTGGTGCGTCTCTTCTCGCAGCTCGCCAACTACCATACGACCCTGACGACCGAGCAGGAGAAGCCGCCGCTGAGCAGTCTGCCGATTCCTCAGAAGATCTACGATACGCCGATTGAAGAGCTTGATCTCTCGGTGCGCGCTTATAACTGCTTGAAGCGCAGCAATATTACGAAGGTCGGCCAGATCCTCTCGATGAATGAGGAAGATCTGCTGGGCGTGCGTAACTTTGGCGAGAAGAGCTTGCAGGAGTTGCGCGATCGCCTGATCGCGCGCAACTTCCTCCCGACGAATCTGCGCGCCAGCACGGTCGGGGCCGAGATGAACGGCGATCACGAAAGGGAGGGTTAGTTAAGTTGAGGCATCGTGTTGCCGGTAATAAGCTGGGAATGCCGGAGCACCGCCGCCGCG
>NZ_JBHOQV010000056.1:0-34072 GCF_042408735.1 Thermogemmatispora sp. | reverse complement strand
GCCGACCCCAAGAGGCGCTTCCCGCTGTCCTGTCCCAACAGGACAGATAAGGTCCCAGGAAGACGACCTGGTTGATAGACCGGAGGTGGACACCTGGTAACAGGTGCAGCTGACCGGCCCTAATGACCGAACGGCTTGTGCTCCCTTTGCAACCTCGCCTCTGCCACGTTACACTGTCTGCGGCTCCTCTCGGCAAAATTGAGGCAAGAATTGCCCAGTTGTTAAGCGTTCTTCGGCATCTGTTATTTTTTGAGTTCCTAAACGAGAAGGAGAACCTGCTGGTCGCTCTGACGAGCAGGCTCTCCTTCTCGCTTTTCGCGGACGTCTCCCTGCAGAGGACCTGGCAGGAGAACACTGGCTTTCAGTTGCAGAGAGTGTCGCCCCGGCTGGCAACGGAGCAACGGTGGGAGCGATCAGCGTGAGCGACGCGCCAACCAGAAACCAATGACCGCCCCGGCACCCGCTCCCATGCCAACTAGCAGAGCACGCTGACGCTGTCGCCGTCGATGCGCTACTGCGGCAGCGGCGGGTTGACGGTAAAGGCCAGCGGCTCGATACGCCCGATCGAGTAGCTCGACCGGATGCAGAACCTGCATCTTTAAACCCCGCTCGCGGATGCCAAGGGCAATCTGCATCATGCAACCTGGATTGCCGGTAACAACTGCCTGAGCGCCTGTCGCGGCGACATGCTGCATCTTTCTCTCTAGTAGCTTGCCGGCCAGCTCCTGATTCGTGATATTGTAGATACCCGCGCTTCCACAGCACCAATCAGCCTCCTTTAGCTCTACCAGTCGCAGACCAGGGATGCTTTGCAGTAGGCGCCGTGGCTGCTGCTTGATTTTTTGGCCGTGGATCAGGTGGCAGGCGTCATGATAGGTAACCGTCAGAGGCACCTCGCCCATCTCCCGATTGAGATCGATCGAGGCCAGAAACTCGCTGATGTCCTTCACTTTAGCGCTGAAGGCGGCGGCACGCTCAGCATAGAGAGGGTCATCTGCCAGAAGGTGACCATATTCCTTGAGGTTGGAGCCGCAGCCTGCCGAATTAATGATGATCGCGTCGCAGTGATAGGACTCGAAGACATCGATATTGTAGCGAGCCAGCTCGCGCCCACGCCGTGCCTCACCGGCGTGAACATGCAAGGCGCCGCAGCAACGCTGCTGAGGAGGAGTAATAACCTCACAGCCATTGGCTGCCAGCACGCGAATCGTGGCCTCATTCACATCACGAAATACCTGATCCATAATACAGCCACTGATAAAGCCGACACGATAGCGACGCTCTCCCAGAGCCGGTGTCACCTCGGGTAGAGGGCGAGGGAAAAGATCCCCTCGTGCAGTCGCCATCAGGGCCTCGGGAGTCTTCAGTTGACCGCGGAAGGGAGTCGGCAGGGCATTGACCAGATCCAGCAGGCCGGTGGCATGGACCAGGGACTGAAGGCCGCTGCGCTGATAAACCTTGAGAGTTGTAAAGAAAAGCGTGAGCAGCAAGCGCGAGGGCAAAAGAAAATCGAAGAAAGCCCGGCGTAGCAATCGTGTAGTGCCTGACTCCAGAGCCGCTGCAGAGGAACCACCAGGGGGCTGGCTTGTCGGAGCCTGCTCCATCCGCTCGATCTCAAGCTGAATCTGCTCGCGCGCTGCCTCGATCAACTTCCCGAACTGCACCCCCGAGGGGCAGGCGGTCTCGCAGGCGCGGCAGCCCAGACAGCAGTACATATGCTCAATGAACTCTGGGCTGATAGCAATCCGCCCCTCTGCCACCGCCTGCATCTGGTAGATGCGCCCACGCGGCGAGTCCATCTCAACGCCGAGCAGGGCATACGTAGGGCAAGTTGGCAAACAAAAGCCGCAGTGTATGCACTGGCGCATTAATTGGTAAGTGTGTGTGTGGCGGCGAAGCGGCCCTTCGCCAGGCGCGGTAATGGGCAGCATCGTTTCCAGCGCCGTGGAGTGACTGGACATCTCTACCTCCCAGAGTAGTCTTGCTCGCAGAGGAGCGTTCGATCGGTCAAGCGAGTGAGCGTCACCATGAGAGCCTTCTCCCTGGCTGGGACGGCCTGGCTGCTCGCAGTCTGCCCCGTCCATCTAATCGCTCCTCTGCTCCACACTACCTGTCTTGTCTGTCTGCCGACCCTTCATTCAGCTCACGTGGCCGATGGCCTGACCTGGCCTGGCCGGAGCAAGTCGAATCAGCGCCTGCGCTCCCGCTCGCCCAGGCGACGAGCTGAGAAGGGCCTGCCTTGACCCTGACGAGGAGAAGCGGCTACAACAGTGACTTCCTGGCGATTGTGAAAAAGCTGGCGAGCCTGCACGATGGCATATGTCCCCTGCAAAATCCCAAGCGCCTCACGTAGAACGGGTAGCGGCTGAATGCGCTTCGTGGCGTGCGGCAACTTGAGAACGCTCAGAACAAAGCCGTCCTCCCTAAGCAGCTCTGCAGCTCGTACCAGCAGGCGAGCCGCATCGCGGGCATCCATGCGCATATCGTTGGTAATAACGGCGAAGCGCCGCGCCTGGCGCGGGGTCACCGCGGCAAGATAGACCTCAGCCGGGCAGCGTCGGTGCTCAAGACGGGAGGGCGGCAGCTCCTGCAGAGCGGGCGCAAGAGCCGCCGGGTCAACCGCTACCACGTGAAGACCCGCCTGGAGCAGGATACGTGTCCAGCCGCCAGGAGCGGCCCCCAGGTCCAGAGCCTCTCCCTCCTCTGGTAACGTCAAATGAAAGACCTCCAGCGCCTCAAGCAGCTTCAACTCTGAGCGACTGATCTGCTCAGGCAAACGAGCGAAGTGACGCTCGCCGCCTGGCCAGGAGCTCAGGTTCTCCTCTGCCAGCGAGATCCCCACAAAGCCCCGCTCAGCGGTCAACGCTATCGACAGCACAACGTGCGGCTTACGAACAAACTCGCGCGCTCCCGTTTCCTCGCTAATTGCGCTGGCCAGTTTCTGATTGAGCTGGCCGCTGGTATAGAAGAGAGGGCGAACCGACTGATGTGGCCCTGGTGGCAGCAGACGGGCTTGGACAGCAAAGTGTTCGCCTGGCCTGAGCCAGGCAAACTCTGGCAAAGCAGCTAGAGCAACGGCAAGGCGGGCGCAATCCTCGTCTATGGTGCCGCTCAGCTCGACCACAGCCTGGGCGGGCGCCAAATGGCGCGCAAAGATGGGCCTATGCTCCATTGCCTGGCGCAGCAACCTCCTCATATCGGAAACAGCGCACAAGGCAATGCCGGGGGCCAACTCCTCTTCCAGCTTCAGCTCGCCGCAGAGCAACTGCAGTTCAGCCAGGGCAGGCTCAAGGAACTCCGCCTGAGCCGTCACGATCACTCGCGCTCTATCGTAGGCTCCATAAGACATCGCCTTCACGAATAGCTACAGACCTCCCACAAAACGACCCTTCACAAAGACCCCGCTCGGATCCAGATGCTGCTTCAACCGCTGCATCAGCGGAAAATCAGAACCGACCGGCCCCCAGACATCGAACTGACGCTTTAAAGCGGTGGGGCCGCGTTCGACGACCAGACTGCCCTTGCCCTCCTGAGCCTGTTGTCGCAAGAGCCTGAGCATCTCCAGCAGCTCGCTGCTTACCTCCACGGGGCGCAGCTCAAGATAAACGATTCCGCTTCCCGCGTGGGCCACCGCCGCCATCTCCAGATTGAAGCGCCGACAAAGCTGCTCAGCAAACTGCAGGTAACCGGCGATCGAAGTAACCAACATCGTGGCCTTGCAAGTTAACTCACCACTCGTCTGGGCACGGACTGCCTCCCAGAACGCCTCTTGCTCGCTTCCCTCAAGATCCTCCCCCATCAGCGCGCCGTACTGGCGAGCCATCAGACGGGTTTCATCCATCTGGCGGCGAATAGCGCTGAGGCCCCCTTCGAAGTCGAAAGCCAGTGTATAACCATTGACTGGCAATGCCAGGCCGGAGCGGGCCGCAATGGCTCTGGCAGCGCCTCCATCCAGCAGCTCAATAGCTGTTGGGGTCAGAACAGAGCCGAGCACCGCGCTCACCAGGCGCATCGCATCAGTCACTGCCGGGAAAGTAAGCAGCAACGTTCGTTCCGCGCTGGGCAGAGGATGGAGCTTGAAATTCGCCTCCACAATGATCGCCAGCGTTCCCAGCGAACCGACATAGAGCTTATTCAGGTCGTAGCCAGCCACGTTTTTCACCACCCGTCCCCCGCTGCGGGCGATTTCGCCATCGGCCTGGATCGTCCGCAACCCGATAACCAGATCGCGCGCGGTTCCATAGCGAAAGCGGCGAGGGCCGCTGGCATTAGTTGCCAGGATACCCCCGATCGTAGCCTGCTCCGCATGGGGAGGGTCCAGGGCCAGACGCTGGCCGCGAGTGGCCAGTTGACGCTGGAGGGCGGCCAGCGTAATCCCTGCCTCAGTCTGGCAAGTCAAATCAGCCGCCTCGTGCTCTAGCAAGCGTGACAGGCGGGTCAGCTCGATAACAGCCTCAAGGCTGGCGGGAAGGCCGCCCAGTCCGAGATGGGTCCCGCCACCGCGTGGCAAGAGGCTCACCCGATAGCGATGAGCCAGGGCCACAGCGCGCGCCGCCTCCTCCACGGTCGCCGGAATAATCACAGCCCGAGGCTGCATCTCATCTACCGCATAGCGCTGCAGTGTTGCAGAATCAAGAAGGACGGCTGTCTCGGGGATCTGCTCTTGCAGGGCGGCAATGAAGCTGGCGAAGTCACCCATCAGGCTCTGCTCCTCCAGAATGAATGGTTAGCGCCGAAGCCGTTGCTGCGCTGTGAGATCGCCAGGCGTCAGACCGCACAGGCTCAAACGACAGACTCACCGGCTGGCTCCACACGGCACCGTCGTCGACATTATAGCATAGTTATTGCGCCTGTCCTTTCTTCCCTGCCGTGGTCCTCGGCCTGCAGGAGGGCGAACGAGCCAGACCGGCAGAGGAACCAGCAAAGGGGCAGAGGCAGGCCAACGGGCTGCCCTTCTCTTCTTGCCCTCCATTACCTTGCCTGGTTTGCTAGCCTCCGAGGCCAGGAGCGTTTATAATGAAAACTATGACGAACGAGGCCCGGCAATTTTCCAGCGAGTTTGATCGTATTGCGCAGGAAGTGCTTCAACTGCTACAACAGGTTCCAGCGGCACTACTTGACCATCCCTTCCCGACACCTGAAAGCTACTCCCTCTTCATGCTAGCCACCTATCTGGTCGAAGTTGGAGAATTCTGGATTGTCGGACAAGTTGGCAAGAAGCCGCACCCTTCTCCGAGCCTGGCCGAGTTTTGTGCCACGGGGACCCTGCCGGCGCTGGTAGCCCGCTATCAGCGTTGGCTAAAGGAAGTCCATAGCATTCTTGACAGGCTTCCTGATGAAGCGCTTGGTGAGCCCCTGGCTTTTGCCCTGGCGCCGGGAGGACTGGCTCAGATTGCCTCTATGAGCGTGCGGGCCTGCCTGCAGCAGGCGGTGCATCACTGCGAGCTGATCCTGGGGCACATGCGCACGCTAGCCCGTTCGCTGCTCAGCAGCGCCGAGGGAGAGCTACCGGCCAGTCCCCCAGGCACCTCTGCCGCGACTGAAGAGCGGCAGGGCCAGGATGGGCAAAGCTGAGCCTGGAGGATAGGGCTGCTCACCCAGCCTGCGTACCAGCCTTTTCCCGCTCCCGTCTCTGTCCTAACACTGCTTGCTTGCTAAAGAAGACAAAGCGCGAGTGGCAAGCTAGCCGGGCGAGAGCGAGCATTGCGGCGCGACGGGCAGGCGAGAGGGCACCCGGGGCGCCGAAGATGCCTCTTGAGGCTGGCGGCGCTCGTCGCAGAGGGACTGCCTTCCTCAGAGCTGTTTGATCTCCGCGCAGCGTCCTGGGCGTGGGAAAAGCTTGCCGGGGTTAAAGAGTTGCTCCGGATTCCATGCCTCGCGAACCTGCTGCATCACACGGAGATCGACGGCGCTGAAAATCAGGGCCATTTCCTCCTGCTTCTCGACGCCCACGCCATGCTCACCAGTGATCGACCCACCGACCTCGGCGCAGACCGTTAAAATCTCATGGCCAGCCTGGCGTACTCGCTCGACCTCGCCGGGCACCTGCGAATCGAACAGGATCAGTGGATGGAGATTGCCGTCGCCGGCATGAAAGACGTTGCCCACGCGCAAGCCATAGTGGGCGCAGATCTCACTCACACGGCGCAGCACATAGGGCAGCTTAGTACGGGGTACAACCCCATCCTGTACATAGAACTCGGGGCTGATGCGGCCCACGGCTCCGAAGGCGTTCTTGCGCCCTGCCCACAACAACTGACGTTCCGTCTCGTTGGCCGCAATACGTACCGAGCGTGCATGATTGCGCTCGCAGATCGCCACGATGCGGGCGGTCTGCTCCTCCACCTCCTCGCGCAGGCCCTCCGCCTCCAGTAGCAGGACCGCGGCGGCATCCAGCGGGTAGCCGGCATGCATATCCGCCTCCACGGCCTGCAGAATCATCTGGTCCATCATCTCGATGGCGGCGGGGATCATTCCGCTCGCGATGATTTCTGAAACCGTATTCGAAGCATCGTCCATGCTGTTGAAGACCGCCAGCATGGTCTTGACCTGCTCTGGCAGATGGACGATGCGCGTGATGATCTTAGTCACCACACACAGAGTACCCTCGGAGCCTGTGATCAGGCCCGTCAGATCGTACCCTGGCCGATCGGCTGTCCAGCCGCCCACTTCGACGACCTCGCCATCGGCAGTCACGATTTCGAGGCCCAGAACATGGTTAGTGGTTACTCCATACAGCAGCGTATGGGGGCCGCCGGCGTTCTCGCCCACGTTCCCGCCGATCGTGCACGAGCGCTGGCTGCTCGGATCGGGCACATAGTAGAAGCCGCGCGGATTCAGCGCGTTGCTCAGGTGCAGGTTAACCAGGCCTGGCTGTACCACGGCCCGCATATTGTCGTAGTCGACCTCCAGGATACGGTTCATCCGCGCGAAGGCGATGACAATGCCTCCATAAAGGGGGATCGCGCCGCCGCTTAAGCCCGTTCCGGCGCCGCGTGGAACAACCGGAACGCGGTGGCGGGCGGCAATCTTGACTATCCCGGCTACCTCCTCAGTAGAAGAGGGAAGGACCACAATATCTGGCCGGCTCCGGTCGATGGAGGCATCATACTCATAGAGCATCAAATCGTAGGGCTCGTGGAGCACATAGCGCTCTCCCAGTAAAGCGCTCAGCTCGCTCACCACTCTGGCCTTGCGCTCCTCCGAGAGACGCTCGAAAGGTGGGGCAACCGTTTCCCTGGCGCTGGTTGCTGGCAACTCTGTAATGCTCATAAGCCTGGCCCTTCTTCCTCTGGCGCCGCTGCTCTGCTGCGCCTTTGCCTGTTTGCTCGCTCGCTTCTGTTCGTTCAAGCTCCTTGCTTGCTCTCGGCCCATATTAAATCAAGGCCGTTGGAAGGAGGAGCCACATTCGCCAGCTCCTTCTTCCCTTCAGAGAGAATGATATCACCTTGCTGAGCGAACTGGAAGGGAGGCCCAGCGAGAGGCTAGTCCTGATCATCCTGTGGGCGGCCCCCCTCCTGCACGCTGAGCGAAGCGCCTATCCTCCGTGGGGAGGTGAGCGAAAGAGACGCCAGCACCAGAGGCAGCTAGCAGCAAGAGCAAGGGCCAGGCCAATCAGGAGTGCCAGCCGCAGCGGACCAGGCCCGCTGGTTGAGTCCCCTTCCGTCTGGGGACTGGTGGACGAAGAAGGGAAAGAAGAGAGCGACGAATGGTCGGAAGCGCTCTGACTGGAAGCCATGTTCGCCGTCGCCGGTGAAGGGGATGGCAAGCGCAAGGCGTTCCAGTCTGGCTGAGTGCCGGCGTTGGCTGAGGCTGGCGTAGCTGAGACGGTCTCTCCAGCGCTGGTTCGTCCTGGGGAGGCGCTTGTGGGGGCCGTTGCGGTTGCCCTGGGCGTGGCTTGAGGGGATGGCTGGGGGACCGGAGCGTTGCTGGCGCCAGGTGTGGGATCGGTGGTTGAATGCCAGACTGCGGCTCCATCGCTTGTGCGGGCGAAAGACTCATCGATATTTAATTGGGGTACATTGACTGCATCAATCACTGCTGAGCCGTTAAAGAGTAGCCGAAGCGTAAAAGGACCATTAGGGAAAAAGAGTTGCGAATCCGGGAAGACCACCAGAAAGCCGTGGGCGGGTAAGGCTGAGGAGAGCGGCAGCAGAAAGAGGGTAGTCTGAGGACCGGTATCGAGGGCGGCGTGGACCGCGTAGAGATCGATGGGCTGATCGAGGGGGTTATAAAGCTCGACCCAGGCGTCGCGATTGAGGGTAGGTGTGCCGGCGGAAGAGCAGTTCCAGGCGCTGGCGGGCCGGGTGAGGACCTCATTCAGCACAATCGCCTGAGAGCGCAGCGGTGGGGGTTGAGCGCCCGATATGGGGAGAGGGACGGGGGAGGCGCAGCCATGCACGGCGGCAGCCTCACCTCCTTTCGCCGTCACAGCGGACAAAAAAAGAAAAAAAGCAAGAGCGAGTAAGACTACCGTATACCGCACATGGACCTCCCTACTACTATCCTTCCTCGTTTATGCTTTCTCTGCTTTGCTTAGCTTACTATAGAGAAGAAGAGCTGAGTATCAGTAGACCTTTCAAAGGCCGTAGACGGGCAGGTAACGGGCCAGAGCCAGCCTTCCGGATGGGCGAAGCCTGACGAGGCAGACAGCAAGCAAGACCCAACTGACCGGAGGCGTAGCAGGCTTTGCCCCCTTTCTGCGTCTGCCGTAGCGCGCTGGCGCTGGCACTACGCTCTTAAAATCACTGATACAGGTATTCAAACGGGATAGTGCGCCGTCGGTGCAGCAGCTTCCGCAGAGCCTCAACGCTGCTTTCACCGAGCGTAAAAGCGATTACCGAGCCGATGATGAAGCCGCAGATGCCGCCGAAGGCTGCCCCCTCGAGGAACATGCGGTTGCGCAGAAATGTCATCGTTGACCACCTTTTCTAGAGTAGAGTCTGCTATTGCAGGTAGACTACCGTTTTTGCCTCGCTCCACAAGCGTTCGAGCCGGTAGTACTCCCGCTCTCTTGGCCCGAAGATATGGACGATTACGGCGCCGAAATCCAAGAGGACCCAGCCTGTCGAGGCGTCGCCCTCTTGATGGAGCAAGCTAGCGCCCTGCTTCTCCAGCTCCTCTTCCAGGGCATCGGCGATGGCCTGGATCTGGCGCTCGTTGCTCCCGCTACAAATGACAAAGTAGTCGGCGATACTGCTCAGGCCCTGAAGGTCGAGCAGGACGACATCTGACGCCTTTTTATCAGATGCCACGTCGACCGCCGTCCGTGCCAATTTGCCTGGGTTCAGAAGCAGTTGTTCCACAGTGACTCTTACAGGACCTCCGTCTTGTCTGCAGCCAAGGGAGAGACAGACCCTCTCAGACTGATGCGGATTCATTGCGCGCTCTATTGTAACGGCATTATAACACGTTGGAGAGAAGTTGTTAAGGGGCTGGCTGAAGGGAAAAGAAACCTCAACCAATTGGGGCCTGCCGGAGCAAGGGGCCTGTGCTCTGAGGAGGGTATGCCACGGTGGGGGGAGGAATGAAGCCAGCCCGGTACTCACCGGGCTGGCTGGCTAGCCAGAGTACAGGAGGGTCTGGCCGTTCTTCCTGCTGTCTCTGGGTGCTTTGCGAAGCCCCTGGTGGCTGGTGGGAAGCCTGGCCAGGGGGATAGTCGATCGGCGAGAGCTACTCGATCCTCCTGAGCCATTCCTCCCGCGTCGTATGGTGGCTCACAGTGGCCTGCTCGCAGATCTCTGCTCGCAGCTCAGCTAGCGTGCCCCATCCCTCGGCCACCACATCATATTTGTGGATGGTCTCCTCGTTGCGTTGGCTGGCCCAGACAAAGGTATCGGGAGGGAGATACTCATAACGCTCGACAACGGCCCGCAGCATCTCGCGGACAACATCCTCCACGAAGCGCGGATTAGCATGGGCCTTATTGACCACATACAGCTCATCGGGCCGTTTCAGCAGGGCATAGTTCTCCGAACTCATGGCATTCTCTGCGATGCTGATCAGCTCTTGAGCGTCGATCAGCTCCTCGGAGCCGATCATCAGCACCGCTCTTCCACGCTGGTTGTGAGTGGCCAGCGGTGTGACATCGAGCATTTTCTCGATGGTCTCCTCCGGGAAGCCTTCCTCGCGCAGGCGGACGCGGGCGAAGGAGTGCACCATATCCTGGGCGCAGGGGCAGGCCACCATGCCCTCGACCTCGACGCCTATCAGGCGACGCGCTCCTTTCCCTGTGGCCACAGCCTGGGCCAGCAAGCCGTAGACTTCCTGAGTTGGCCGTCCCGAGATGGGAGTCCATTTCTGAAGGGGATAGGCCGTACGCAGGTGCGCCTCAGCCCGTAACACCTGTTGGCGCTCGACAATCCGGCGGGCCAGATGCTCGGCCAGCAGCTCGACCCGGGGCCAGGTTGTCAGGCTGGTCTCATCCAGGACCTCTTCCAGCGCCTCGCTAAAGCGCGACATGTGCACGCCCGCCCGGACAGGATCGAGATCGGCGTAAAGGTCGAAAGCGATCTGAAACCACTGAGCCCGCTCATCGTTACCAATCAGAATAGCCTTCTGCAGTCCCGCTACCCCCACCCGTCCCAGGCGTACATGGACGGCCGGTTTGCTGTTTTGAATGTCGTGCTCCAGGGGGACGCGCAGGCTCTCGGCCAGCTTTTTAACGCCATCCTGGGGCACGGAATCCCGCAGTTCGCTGATACGACGCCCGCTGTTCGGATCGATCAGCTCGGGGGCGATCTCGGCCAGCGGTACCAGCACAAAGGCTCGCTCGGCCATTCTGGGGTGAGGAATAGTCAGATGTTCTGCCTGCATCTGCAGATTATCGTAGAGAAGGATATCGATATCTATGGGTCGCGGCCCGTTGCGCACGGTTGGACGGCGTCCCAGGGCAGTCTCAATGGCTTTGGCATAGGCCAGCAACTGCTCAGCGGAGAGGGCAGTGCGTCCGACGCAGACCATATTAAAAAAGCGGGGCTGCTCAGTGTACCCCACCGGCTCGGTCTCGTAAACCGAGGAGACCCTGCTGATCTCAACAACCTCCCGCAATCGTTGGAGTGCTGCGGCCAGATTTGCCCGTCGGTCTCCCAAATTTGAGCCGAGCTCCAGATAGACGATATGCGTTTTCGCTGGAGATTTGCCATTCGACGAGTACCCGGCTGAGGCAGTCAGGTCCAAGCTCATAAAAAAAGTGATCCTCCTGGAAGCCCCTTCCATAGTTGAACGGATAGCATCCTCATCGTATTGTAACACCGGGCGGAAGGTTTTCCTTCCACCCGGGCAGGCTGGTGGCCTGGGGGGAGCGCTAGCCGCCGGACCGGCCTAAGCCGGGTGAGGCTCGCAGCGCGGAGCGGAGGCGAGCCGAGCGGAGCCGAGCCAGGACGGGAGTCGGTGAGCGTGGCTGAGGCGTGGCTAGCTCTGGTAGGCGAAGACCCAGATGTCGCTGAAGATGGCCTCGCTGCCGTTGTTGCTATCGCCTCCCACGAGCAAGCCAATCAGACCCTCGCTGTAGGCCGAGTCAGTGAAGCTGTTGATGACAAGCTGGTTATTGATGTAAAAGCGGAAAGAGGAGCCGTGAGCCAGGACCATGAGCATATTGGGAACGTTGTAGCCCGTCTGGATAGCATTCGAGTGGGTCCAATCGATCAGCGTCAGCCAGGCCTGAGGATTGGTACCCGTGGCGCGCACGAAGCGATACTGGCCCTGGCTATTGATTTCAAAGACATAAAAGCTTGGGGTGGTCGGATCGAGGCGAAAGACCACGCCGCAGAAATCGCCGCGCAGCAGACGCGCCTGAACCTTGATTACGGCATCGGTCATATGCTCCTGGCTGGAAAAGCACCAGGCCGCTTCGTGGGGACCCAGGGTCTGCACGTGGTAACCCTGGGAGGAGAAAAAGCACTGACTCCCAGAGCTAGCCCAACCGCCGCCGGGACTTTTCAGGTCGTACTGGTAGAGCAGGTTCCCCGCTCCGACTGAGGAAGAGATGCCGGCGGTGGCCTGGGCGCGCGAGCGTGCCAACTGAGTGGCCATCGCGTTGGCCTGAGCGATGGCGGTCTGGGTGGCCTGGATCTGCTGAGGGTTTAGCGTGGCACTGCCGGAGCCGGCCCCTTTGCCAGCCGAGGGTGAGCTGCGCCAAAGGGTCATGAGGGGAACAAGCAGCAAGGCTAAGAGCAAGCAAGCTGCAACAAGGGAGAGCAGGCGGAAGCGTCGGTTCGGCAGGCGCCTGATCGTGGCGCTTGCGGCGAGGAGCGTGCTCTCGCTGGCGACAACCTCCTGGGGAGGAGGAGCTGCTGAGGCGTTCCCGTGGGGACCTGGCTCGAGCTGGCTATCGTCCTCTGGGGGTTCCGGCAGGTCCGTAAGAGGGAAAAGCTGAGGGGTGGCCGGAGGACGCACCATTTCCCGCTCCTCGTCGGGAACGATAAAGGTCTCCTGTTCGGCCAGGCGGGAGGGACTGGGCCTTGCCTCGGTCTGGTTTTCCTCGGCGATCACGGTCGAGTCATCGTTGACCGGCGTAGCGACGGAGGCCCCCGACTCTCGCAGGGCCAGGGTGCCGGGCCGAGGCCGGCTGCTGCGCCCGCGCTCCTGCTGCAAAGCTCGCCAGTAGGCGAGGGCCAGCTCTTGTGCCTCCTGGAAACGCTCGTTCGGGTCTTTGGCCAGCGCCTTGAAGATCACCTCTTCGACGGCGGGCGGAATCTCGCTATTGAACTCACGCGGCGAGGGTGGGGGCGTCTGAATATGACGCAAAAAAATGGCGACCGGCGACTCCGCCGTGAACGGCACGCGCCCTGTCAGCATCTGGAAGAGCACGACGCCCAGCGAGTAGATATCGCTGCGGTAATCGCTGATGCCGTTGGACTGCTCCGGCGCCATATATTCAGGTGTGCCCACGATCGTGCCGTCGCTGGTGAGCGACTCCGCTCCCATGATAGCCTTTGCCAGGCCGAAATCGGCAAGGTAGGCGTAGCCGTCAGGCCGCAGCAGAATGTTCGAGGGCTTGACGTCGCGGTGGAGTACGCCATGGTCGTGAGCGTACTGCAGGGCCGAGGCGATCTGGTCAAGAAAGCTGGCGGCCTCTTCCAGAGTCAGTCGCTTGCGCCGGTGTAAATAGTCGCGCAGCGTTCCCCCCTCAACATAGGGCATGACAAGATAATACCAGGGACTCTGCTCTCCAAAGTCGTAGAGTGGTAAAATGTGATCGTGGGATAGGGCGCCAACCGCCAGCGCCTCCCTCTCGAAACGGCGGATAAACGATTCGTCCCGTCCGTATAGGACCTTGATAGCGACCTGCCGTTTGACACGGCGGTCGTAGGCCACGTACACTTCGGCCATGCCTCCCTGGGCAATGCGGCGGCGTAGCTCATAGCGCCCAAGCGTGAGTCCTTCGATCCCCTTCATCCTATGACTCCTGATCCGTTGCCTCGCTCCGGTAAAATGATGCTTACCTCCAAGCTGGCCGTTCTGCTCTTTCTCTTTTCAGGTTAGAAAGCCCCTCTGGCCTATAACGCACTTGCTGATGACTGGGCCTTATTATATCTATTTTTCGGAACAAGTATGGATCATTTTATGACCATCATACCATATGGAAGGCCCCCGGCAGGTGGTTCGCACCACCTGCCTGCAGGAAAGTACCGTTCTGCTGATCTAGCGGTAGCGGGGAGTCCAGTAGCGTTCGAGATGGACGGTCTCGACCGGGCGAATGTTGTGGGTGTACTCGTCCATCAATCTATACATAGATTCTTTATCGCCGAAGATCGCAGCGATCTGCGAGGCGTACATTTGGGAGGCTTCCTGGCGCAGGGGCAGCAGCTCGGACATCTCGACGTAGGCTGGCTCCAGCGTATCGCCGAACTCGTGCAGGCGCCGCTCTAGCTCGCCGAGGCGCGTAACATAAGGGAAGTCCTCGTAGAACTTGACGTTGGCGTGGCGCTGGACCAGGCGGTCGGCTGCCGAGCAGACCAGCTGGTGGTCAACGTGGTGGCCCACGCCGAGGGGGGCATACCAGACGGTATCGGGAAGCAGCTCGCTCAGGTTCACCAGCACCTGGCCGAGCTGCTGATCGATGCTCAGATCGGCAGGATGGATGGAGCCAAATAACTCCTCCTCGCGCGTGTAGTGGGGAGGATTCCCGCGGTAAATCGCGTCGAGGTAGTCCAGCCAGAGATAGTCAGCTCCGAGGTAGTCGAGCGCGCGCGCATCCTCTCGCCGCCGCGTCTCGACGGCCTCCCGCGCATCGTGACCGAAGCCCATGCTCTGATGAACGGAGGTGGCCAGCGCGCTCAAAGACTGGTTAGCTGGTGGAAGGCCGCCGAAGACCGTGATCACCAGAGGATGTAGGCCGCAGCTGGCCTGCAGGGCGATCGTTCCACCGCAGGAGAAGACGACGTCGTCGAAGTGAGGAGAAAGAAATATATGTCGATGCTTTCTGGCGATATCGGCAATGCTCTGTAGCTGCAAGGGTAAGCCCTCCCGTGAGTAGTTCGATCAAGACCACTGGATGCAGGTGGCCCCGCGATGCTGGTGGGGCCGCGCTCTCCACGCAACATATCATACACTATGTTGCAATGCAGTCAACGACTCCCGGCTCAAGCCAGGGGCTTGCTCGGGTGGCCAGCCGCCTCGTCGGCCTGGGCGGTGGAGCTGGTTGCCTTGGCCTGGCGCTGGCGCCGGCAGGCTCTGTATCCTCAAGGGAGATGGGTGAGATCTGCCGCCGCGGCTCCCCGACTACCCGAGCAAGAGGTTCCATCGCTCAAAACGCAGATACCTGCCGCCATGGGCAAGCGTCCCAAGCTCGAACAGGATGAAAACGGGGCCTATCTCGCAAACGGGGCGTCTGTCAAAGGCGGATTGAACAAACGTATTGTCGATGCTGGCTGGGTGGACCAGCTTCCCGTGGTTCTGTACCTGTGTACCTGTGGTTCTGTACCTGCAAAAAGCCCTGTTCATCAATCCCGGCTATCCCAGCCAGGTGTGTAGCGGGTGTGGCGCGGTCAAGAGGAAGGGGCTATTGGGAGGCTGGCATGCGCGCGAGTGTGGCACCGAGCTTGACCGCGATCACAACGCCGCCTGAAAATATCCTTGCGCTCGGACAGAGCGTTCAGGCAGACACCTGAGAAGCCCTCGGCTTGGACCGGGCCGTAGGGAGGTATCCCGAAGACAGCTACTACCTCTGCGAGAGGGCCGATAACGAAACGAAGCGGCGGCCCCAACGAGGCCAGGGCCACGTCTGCCTTCGCCTGCCATGAGCGAGCGAGAGCGAGCGAAGCGGGTAGCGAACTAGGGCAGCCGAACCCCCTCTTCCTCGTGGTAGTCAACCAGGCCATCACTGGCCAGGCGTCGGACGAGACGCTGAAGCCAGGGGAGGTCGGTCTCGGTGTAGGAAGGCTTGATCCGCGGTCCCAGCTCGGCCAGAGGAAGACGTTGCTCTGGCGGCAGGGTCCGCAGTAGAGCGACGATGCGCCCCCGGAAATAGCGATCGCTTTGGGTGAAAGGCTGGGCCTGATAGCTACTCTTCTTCTCGGCCACCTTGCGCAAGGTGCGCAGGACCGTTCCCGAGGGGAAGAGGCTGTGAACGCTCAGCTCACGATAGGCTGTGCAGGTCTCGCGGACAGGACAGCGCTCGCACTGAGGGCTGGCGCTTGTGCAGATCGTAGCTCCCAGATCCATGAGTGCCTGATTCCACTCGTAAGCCTGACCAGGGGGCAGGACCTGCTCGGCCAGCGCCAGTGTCTCGGCCTCGTTCAGGCGCGGCTCGGGATGCTCCAGGCCGATGAAGATCCGGTGAAGCACGCGGCGAATGTTGGTGTCAACGGTGGCCACTTGCTGCCGGTAGGCGAAGCAGGCGATGGCCCCGGCAGTATAGCGCCCGATCCCTTTGAGCTTGAGCAGCTCCTCCAGGCGGTCGGGAATGCGCCCCTCGTACTGGTCGACGACCTGGCGGGCGATGGCCTGCAAACGCACGGCGCGCTGGTTATAGCCCAGGGGGACCCAGGTCGAGATGACCGCTGCCGTCGGCGCCGCGGCCAGGTCCGCCAGGGTGGGGAAGCGACTCAGAAACTCGTGGTATTTGGGAATGACGCGCTCTACCTGGGTCTGCTGGAGCATGATCTCGGAGACCAGAATAGCATACGGATCGCTGGTCGCGCGCCAGGGCAGTGGGCGCTGCTCGCGGGCGTACCACTCCAGCAGAAGATTATGAACCCGCGCGAGCTGCTCAGGCGCGGGTTGCACGGAAGTCGAGGATGACGGTGAGTTTCCAGGCATACTGCTCTACCTGTCTTTTTTTCCTCCCTGGCGGGTCAGCCTCAGTGCCGACACTGCAAGCTTAGCCGCGCCGGGCCACGGCGTCGTCTGGGCTGCCCCGTCCGTCAGAACCGCTCGAGGAGCTTGAGCCGCCCCCACGCCGACCCGCCAACGAGAAGAGGGTTTCACCGCCTTCCTGCCAGCAGCGAGCATTGGGGGCCGGCAGGTTTTCGCAGAGAATCCAGTCGTTGGCGTCTCTGAGGACATGCCCCTTAATGCACTTCGCGTACTCGATATGCTCGTTCAGCGCGGGATCATCGGGCCTGATCCCGGCAGTAGCGATCTTGGGCACAAAAAATTTACACCAGGGCACGGTATGGTACCTTCCTTATTGCGCGTGTGATGGGATGAAAAGGTGGCTGAGCGCCCAGGCGGCGCCCAGGCTGTTTGCATTATACCCTATCTGCCGGCCCTGAATCTAGAGGAGAAGACCTTTGCCTGGCCGCCGGCTAAAGCTGGCTGCGACCCCCGCTGACGCCATCGTCCCTCGCAGGAGAAGATGGTATGATAAGAAGGTCGGATCTATTTCTCTTGTTGAAGAGGTGTGCTTCGTGTTAGCCCAAGAGGTCGCTGTGCTTGATGGGGATTCACCCCTCTGGGAAGGCGCCAGGGCCCTCTTGAATGCCGCTCTCTTGCTTGAGCAGCAGGAGGAGAGCTATGTCTGGCATGGTTGGACCAGGCGGCAGATCGAGACCTTTTTGCGGGGGCTGCCCTCACCCTGCAGCCTGGTGGCGGCTGTCTGGCAAGCGGCCCTGCCGGAGCAGCTTTCAGGGCAGGACCGGGGAGCGACGGAGGGCGCCGAACGACTCAAACTGGGGCTGGTGTGCGAGGTGGTAGGGGGAGAAATCCGCTCGCTGCGTACGTTCGAGGCCCTGCGGGCAGCGGGCCTGAAAGCGGTGGAGGAGCTGGAGCCAGGCTACGAGGATGGCCTGGCCATTCTGCGCGCTGCCCATGCCCTGGTTGCCCCTGTGGCCTGGGCTTTGTTCACTGACTGGCAAACCTGGAATGAATGGCTGCTTGGCTCCGATGAGGGGCAGTCGCCAGAAAAGGCGGTCGATAAGGGCGCCTTACTGACCGCCCTGGCTCAGGCTGGACGCTGTGTCTTGCTGGGAACACAAACGGCTCACCGCTATCTGTGAGCGATGTCTTCTCTGAATGCAGGGATGGTATGCACGAAGATTCGAACGCTCTGGTATGGAATCCTATTTTGCGCCACTATGTGGTGAATGCGCCGCATCGGATGCATCGCAGGGAAGGCACGGATCGGTGCCCCTTTTGTGCTGATGTACGTGAAGGACGGGTTTCACCTGAGACGCAGGCCTGGTTGCATCCCAATGATTTCCCGCCTTTTCGTCCCCCGGTCGGCGAGGCTTACGTGGTGATCTACCATCGCGATCACGAACGGACCTTTACGAGCCTCAATGCGGCAGAGGTGGGTGCCGTGATGCGGCTCTGGCGCCAGCTCTACCGTGACCTCAGCCAGCGCTATGCTGCGGTTATGATTTTTGAGAACAGCGGCACAAGCATTGGCCAGACGCAGCTACATCCTCATGGCCAGGCTTATGGGGTCTCGGTAGTACCACCGATTCTGGAGCGTGAACTGGAGACGGTCAGGCTGGAGCTGGAAGCCGGACGGGGCTGCCCCTTCTGTCGGGTGCGGGCCGAGCTGGAAAACAGCCCTTATGAGCTGCTGGCCGGCACGAACTGGCAGGTCTTTCTTCCCCCTTATGTGCGCTATCCCTACGAAACGCATCTCTATCCACGGCGCCATATTGCCGATCTGGCGGCAGCCAGCGACGAGGAGCTAGCCGAGCTGGCCGCCCTGCTGTTGCAGGTGATCCGCGCTTACAACGCGCTCGACGAAGGCCGTATGGCCCCCATGCCCTATATGCTTGGCGTTCATCAGCTCGCGGATGAGCATTTTCATCTCCATATCGAGATTCTAGCGGTTGGGCGTGCTCCAGGCAAACTAAAGTATGCCGCCTCGTCCGAGATGCTCTGGTCGCTGTGGACAAACGATTCTTCTCCTCTCCAAAAAGCGCAAGAATTGCGAGAAGCGATCGCGAGGGTTGCCCATGTTAACGAATGAGCCACGAGAACTTCCGGCGGCTGCACGGGTAGCGGTGGAGCAATTTCCGACGGTCTTTGGCGCGGATGAGGGTCAGGTTGAGGGGCTATCCGCCCTGGGCGTGGCCTGGGCGCCTGGGCGAGTCAATCTGATCGGTGAGCATACCGACTACAACGAGGGCTTCGTCCTTCCCCTGGCGGTCGACCGTGTGACGGCTTTTGCCGGGCGTGCACGGGGGGATGGGCGAGTCCGCCTTTGGTCTCAGCAGTTTCAGGAACTGGCCGAGATCGAGTTGGAGGGTCTGCCTGGGACTTTCGCAGCTCAGGCGAGTCGCTTGCCGACCTGGGCGCGCTATGTGCTGGCGGTCTTGAGCGAACTCAAGGCGGCGGGCCTGGACCTGCGGGGCTTCAACGCGGTCCTGCATGGTGATGTCCCGCTGGGGGGAGGGATGAGTTCCTCCGCGGCCCTGGAGGTGGCAACAGCCTGGGCGGCGGCTCTCTTCTCCGGGGGTCGCTTTGCCATTGGCGAGGCGATGGCGGCATCCACGGCGCTCAGTCCGCTGGAGGTGGCTCGTCTCTGCCAGCGTGCCGAGCATCTGGCTTCGGGAGTGCGTTGTGGCATTCTCGATCAGGCCGCCTCGTGCCTTGGACGGCCCGGCCAGGCCTTGCTGCTTGACTGCCGCTCGCTGGACGTTCGTTATCTCCCCTTTGAGAGCGAGCGTGTGGCCCTGGTGGTGGCCGATACTCACGTGCGTCGTGAGCTGGCGGCTTCGGCTTACAATGAGCGGCGCCAGCAGTGTGAAGAAGCCGCTCGCTTGCTCGCAGACATGATGCGAGCTGAGGAGGAAGGAGAGCCTGGGGGCAAAGCTGCGAGACCAGCGATTGACTCTCTCCGCGATGTGACGCCCGAGCTATTCGCGCGCTATGCTGCACGACTGCCCGAGGTGCTGCGCAAGCGGGCTGGCTATGTCGTGGCCGAGAATGAGCGGGTGCTAGAGGTGGCCCGCCTGCTAGAGAGGGGAGCGGTGGAGGCGATCGGTCCCTATCTCTGGCAGACGCATGCCGGGTTGCGCGACCAGTACGAGGTGAGCTGTGCGGAGCTTGATGCGTTGGTGGAGATTGCGCGCCGCGTTAAGGGAGTGTTGGGAGCGCGCATGATGGGGGGTGGCTTCGGCGGCTGCACCATTAACCTGGTCCGCTCGGAGGCGGTTGAAGAGCTGCGGAGCGCGATTATGGAGGAGTATCCACGGCAGACTGGACGGCCAGCCAGCGTCGAGGTCTGCCGGGCTGCTGGGGGGCCAGGCGCTCTCTATTGGCCTGTGTGAATGTTCTCGAACAGCCTGGTTGAGTAGGGAACCGGTGAGTTGAGTGATGAAGCTCTTTCTCTCTACTGATTTCGAAGGTACCAGCGGTATTGTGGCCTGGGAGCAGATCATCGAAGGGCAAGCGGAGTACGAGCAGGGGCGACTTCTGTTGACGCGCGAGGTCAATGCCGTCATCCTGGGAGCCCAGGAGGCCGGAGCCAGCGAATTTGTGGTCAACGATGCCCATCACTTGATGCGCAACCTCCATCCCCAGGAGCTGGCTGGAGAGGCCGCGCTGATCAGCGGTCGCTACAAGCCTCTCTCATAGAGAGACTGGACAGCAGTTTCGCTGGTGTCTGTTTTGTCAGCTATCATGGCTCGATTGGGGCGGAGCGGGCTGTACTCTGTCACACCTATAGCCCGGCGGCCATTTGGGAGGTCCGCCTCAACGGCCAGGTGGTGGGTGAAGCCGGCATTAACGCCCTGGTGGCAGCCCATTATGGGGTCCCCATCATCCTTATCAGTGGCGACGATGTGACGGTCCAGGAGGCTGAGCTGATCGCGCCCGCCGCAGAAAAGATTGTCGTCAAGCAGTCTCTAGGACGCTTTGCTGCTGCCCATCTCCATCCAACCAAAGCCTGCGAGCTATTGCGCGCGGGGGCGCGGCGCGCCGTCGAGCGCTTGGGGAGTGGCGAGCGTCTGGCACCTCCCGGCTTCAGTTTGCCAATACGGCTGGAGATCACTTTTTTGGTGGCCGATATGGCCGAGATGGTCTGCAGCATCCGAGGGGTAGAGAGGGCGGCGGCGCGTACGGTCTGCCTGAGTGGCGACAATCTTCTAGACATCTACCGCCAGTTTGTGGCGGCTGTGATTCTGGCGCGGGCCCTTGCCGATCGCTCAAGCGGAAATGGAGGGGGTAGCTCATGCGGCGCAGCGTGTTGGCCGCGCTGCCTCTTGACTGAGCTGGAAACGCGAGGTGATCGATGGTTGAGCCTGTCTATCGCTACTGCCCTCTCTGTGCCACCCCTCTGCGCGAGCAGGTCCTGGGAGCGGTAGCGCGACCGAGCTGCCCGGTCTGCGGCTTCGTCCTCTATCTGGGACCAAAGGTCGTGACTGTAGTTGTCATTGAACACGAGGGGCAGCTCCTCCTGGGGCGGCGCGACATCGAGCCTGGACGAGGAAAATGGAGCTTCTGCAGCGGCTACGTTGATCAGGGAGAGGAGCTGGAAGAGGCAGCCCTACGCGAGGTGAAAGAGGAGACCAATCTAAGCGTCGAGCTGCTAGAGCTGCTGGGCCTCTACAGTCGGAAAGGCAGCCCGCATCTGCTCGTAGCCTATTGGGCCCGTCCCCGCGACGACTCGCTGGATGGTCTGGCGCCCCAGGCGGGCGAAGTAAGCGAGCTGGCCTGGTTTCGTCCCGAGGAGGTGCCCGAGCTGGCTTTTCCTTTTGATTACATCATCCTGCGCGATTGGCGAGCGCTGGTCGGTGGAGCGAAGAGGAGGCGGATCTGAACCTGGGCCAGCGAGCGGATAGAAAGAGCGGGATAGGAAAAGCCAGGGCCAGGGGATGTTGCTCTGCCTGGATCTCTCGCCGTAGGTGGCCTTTCTCCCCTGGCCCTGGTAGTGACGAGAACAGATCAGGATTGGCCTGCCCTCTGCTCCTGTGGCCCAGCTCCGGCGCTGGTCCCGGCCTCCGTTTGCGCCGGAAGTGAGCGCTCGATGCGCTCCACGACCTGGATCAAGATATCCAGGCGCTGTTCTAGCTCTGTTGACTGCTGATGCAGGGTCCGAAGCTGCGTTGCCAGGGCGTGCAGCTCCGGGTTCAGCAGGGCCAGAGCAGGACCAGCATGGTTCTCACCGGCTGGCAGTGCCTCCCGCTCCTCGGATTCAAGGGCGGGGGCGACCTCAACGCGTGGCGGAGCCGAGGCCAGACCGCGGGCTGGGCGGTCCTCGGTTGGAGTGCTTCTAATCACCCAGATCATGGCCACAATGGCCAGCAGACCAAGGACGAGTAAGCCTCCTGAGATGAGCAAGACCACTGCTTTGCTCCTTTTCTTGAGGGCTTCAAATCTCCGACGGATCCTTCTCTTCTGCCTCTTGTCCTTGCTTCCGCTCTCTTATGGCGATCCCCCTCACGAGGCGCCAGGCTAAGTGAGCGGCGCTGACGGAGGCCAGGACGGTCCCCTCCCGACAGGGAGCGTCTGCCCCCATCAGCGCTCTTGCCTCCTGCTTAAAGGAGGTTCGCGCGCTGACAGAGGGCAGTTGCTCGTCATGTCCTGGAAGAGCGCCTGAGTTAGTGGAGATGGATCGTCACTTCAGCGCTCATGCCTGGCATCAGCGTCTTGCCTGCGGTTCCATCCAGGTTGATAATCACAGGGATGCGCTGGCCGACCTTGGTGAAATTGCCGCTGGCGTTATCCTGGACCGGCAAGAGCGAGAACTCCGAGGCTGCCGCCTGGACGATCTGTTTCACGTGGCCCGTGAACTTAGTGTCTTTATATGCATCGATTGTTATATCGACGCTCTGGCCAGTTTGGATATTATTGATAGCGTTCTCATCGACGTAGGCTGTCACAGTCAGATGGCTGGGATCGTAGACCTCCAGCAGGGGGGAGCCGGCGCTTACCTGCTGGCCGGGGACGGCGGTGACCTGGATCACCGTACCACTGATAGGGCTTGTCAAAGGCAGGGCGCGCGCCGTGCTCGTACGAGTAGCAGCCGTGGCCGATGCCGCATTCTGGGTTGAGGCAGCAGCGTTGGCGCCGCTGCTGGCAGTAGTTACCGCCACAGGCGTCACCTGGGCGAGCGTCTGGCCTGCGTTCACGTGGTCGCCCAGGTTCGCACTCAGGGCAGTCAGCGTGCCGCCAGTGGGCGCGCTGATCGTCACGATCGGAGCGGTCACCTGGGCGTCATCGGTACTATAGTACGTATAGTTATAGTAAATCCAGTAGGCGATCCCGCCGGCGATCGCGAATAAGGCGACCACCGTCAGGACAGGGACCAGAATCAAACGTCTCATCTGAATCACACTCCTCGGTGGGCCTTCCTTACGAGAGGGAAGGCCAGGCGACAAGCTCAAATTTCCGTGCGGGTCTTGTCTGTCTTATAGTCTATAGCCAGCCCGTCAGTCAGGCTCCCTCGGGTGCTCATCGGTCTCAGGCCGGCTGGTAGTCCAGCCTGGGCGATGAGAGGAGCTAACCGGCAAACATAGTCTCCATCGCGGCGGCCGTTCGCTCCTCGCTGGCCTCGGAAGGGCCGCGTCGGCGTGCCCAACGAGGGCGGACGCCCGAGCGCACAAAGAGCGTGGCCACCATGGCCAGCAGCGTGGCCACCAGAGTCACGCGGAAAGCATCCTGCATGGCCAACACATAGCTGCGCTGCTGCAGCAGTTGGGCGATCAACTGCAGAGCCGCGTTATAGGCCGAGCGAGCGTCGGCCCCGTGCAGCATGAAGAGGGCCTGGATGCGCGGAAGCAACTGTCCCAGAGGTGAGCTGGCCGTCACCATCTCCGCCAGGTGGCCGAAGTGGACCTGATTCTGGGTCTGAACCAGGGTTGCCAGCACGGCGATACCCAGCGAGCTAGAGACCGAGCGGGTCACCGTACTGATTGACGAGGCCTGGGCCAGCTTCTCGGGACGAATCGTTGAGAGGCTGGCGACGGCCAATGGCTGGACCGAGAGGCCGAGGGCCACCCCGCGCAGCACCAGAATCCACTGGAACCAGGCGAAAGGCGAATGGACCGTGAGCGTGGTCAGCTCCCAGTTTGCCAGGGCCAGAGCCAGCAGGCCCGGGATCATCACCGGGCGCACCCCCAACCGGTCGACCAGAATACCGCCCAGAACAGAACTGACCATCGAAGCCAGGGCCTGGGGTAAGAGGAGCAAACCGGCCTGGAAGGCGCTGAGACCGCGCAGATCCTGCAGATAGATCGGGAAAAGGAACAGCCCTCCGAACATCCCGAAGATGATGAAGACCTGCGCAATGGTGCTGGTCGTGAAGGGACCGTTGGCGAAGAGCCGTAGATCGAGCAGTGGCTCACCGCCGCGGGCCGCCAGCGTCAGCTCGATGGCCGTGAAGATCGCCAGCGCCAGCACTCCGGCGATCAAGAAACCGCGCACGAGCGTCGATCCCCAGCCATAGGTACTGGCCTCCGAGAGCGCATACAGCAGCGAGGCCAGTCCACCGGCGGCAAAAACAAAACCCGCCGCATCAAAGCGCGGCCTGCGCTCCACCGGTTGCTCGCGCAACAGGATGAGCGCCAGGATGACCGCCAGGATACCGACCGGCACATTGATATAGAAGATGAGCTGCCAGCCAGCATATGTTACCAGGTAGCCACCCAGCGTTGGGCCGATGGCGGGGGCCAGCAGGGCTGGCACGCCGAAGAGGCCCATGCTCATGCCGCGCTCCTCGGGGGGGAACTCCTTGAAGGCTAGCGCCATCGAGAGCGGGAAGAGCGAGGCGCCCCCCACTCCCTGGATGATACGGAAAAAGATCAGCGCTGGCAAACTCCAGGAGAGACCACAGAGCGCTGAGCCGAGCGTGAAAGCCGCCAGCGAGATGATGTAGAAGCGCTTAATCCCCAAGGTATCGGCGAAGAAAGCCGCCGTTGGGGTTACCACGCCCTGAGTGAGAATATAGGCCGTCAGCACCCATTGGACCGTATGGAGATCGGCCCCAAAGGCAGCTTGCAAGTGCGGGATGGCGATATTGACGATGGTCTGGTCGAGGATGGACATAAAGACGCCGATGATCACCACAATCGCCACGATCCACTTGTAGGCCAGACCACCCCCTCGCCCCCTTGTTTGCTCGCTTGCTTGCATATAGCAAAGCTCCTCTTCTTTATCGCGAAACTTACTGCTTGATCACACAGAGCGGGAATCGGTCTCGATTGGCAGAACTCCTGTCAGTTTAGACTCGCTCGGGCTGATCGCAGGGTACCATGCCATAAAAGAACAGGTCGACCAACTGCTCGATCAGCTCCTCGCGGGAAAACTGCTTCACGGAGAGCTGGCTGAGCAGACTGCGCGCGACGGCCCGCATGACAAGCACCGATGCCAGGATCTGCACAATCAGCTCTGGCGCAAAGGTGCGGCGAAAGCGACCCTGCTCCTGCCGCGTACGCACGTAGTTGATCAGGTACTTGCGGTTCTCGGTAATCACGCTGGCCAGGACCTGGGCCGCCTCGGGATGGCTATGGATCAGGAGCATGGCCAGACGCAGCAGATCGCCCTGAGGGGTAGCCATCAGAGCGTCGTGGAAAGCCGCTACGATGCGGTAGACAGCCGTGTGATCATCGATTTGGCCCGCTTCGGCCTGCCGAACGATCTCGGCAATAGCGGACTGCAGCGTCCCATGCGGGCTGTAGTGCCTGATCACCGCCGCCAGCAGCTCCTCCTTACTGTGGAAGTGCCAGCAGAGGGTGCCGCGCGAGACCCCGGCCTCGGCGGCGATCTCCTCCAGCGTGGTGGCCGAGATTCCGGAGCGGGCAAAGGCTCGCAAGGCCGCCTCCAGAATCAGCTCGCGCGTATCCGGAGCCGGCCTCTCTCGCAGCAGGCCGCGCTCCACCAGCGTCGCCCGCAACTGCTCCTTGCCACCAGCGAAGTGGTAGTAAAAAGCCGGACGCGACAGTTTGGCCTCCTTGGTGATCTCCTCGACGGTCACTTCCTCGAAAGGACGGCTGCGCAGCAAGCTCTCCGTTGCCTGAATCAGGCGCTCTTTGCCGCTGGCTCTGGCGTCGCCAGGGCTGGGATCACGCTCAGCCATGACTTCAACTCCCCGGAAGCAAGCAGACTGTACTATCCAATCACTGTGACTGTACTGTTTAGTACAGACGTTTGTCTAATATAGACAGGAGAGCTGGTCTTGTCAAGAGGCAGGCGCTGATTGGCCAGGGAGGGAAGAAAGGGTCAAGTCTTGTAAGGCCGGATGTGGTATATAATGGGTCGGGGGCGGGCCGAGGCCGGCCAGGGGGCGCGCGCCTCGTCGGTGCTGGTTGGCTCCAGGTGGTCTGGAGGGCTGGGGCGGTTCCTCGCCTCGATGCCTGCCTGGCTCCCAAGAGATGCCAGAGAAGAGGGAGAGAGCAATCATGGCCCTAAAGTTTGGTCTCCTGGTTCCCCAGGGGTGGCGCCTTGACCTGGTGGGGATTGCCGACCCCGTTGAGGCCTATGAGACGATGACGCGCGTGGCGCGCGAAGCCGAAGAGCTGGGCTTCGATTCGATCTGGTTATTTGACCACTTCCATACGGTGCCGCAGCCACTGCAAGAGGTGACATTCGAATGCTGGACGAGCACGGCAGCTCTGGCGCGCGATACGCGCCGGGTGCGTATCGGACAGATGGTAACTTGCAGTGCCTATCGCAATCCGGCCCTTCTGGCGAAGATGGCCAGCACGGTGGATGTGCTCAGCCATGGGCGGCTGGACTTCGGCATCGGAGCCGGCTGGTACGAGCACGAGTGGCGGGCCTATGGTTACGGTTTCCCAGATGCGCCTGAGCGCCTGCGCATGTTGCGCGAGGCCGTGCAGATCATCTTGAAGATGTGGACCGAAGACGAGGCCTATTTCGAGGGGCACTATTATCAGGTGCGCGGCGCGATCAACCAGCCCAAGGGCGTGCAGCAGCCGCATATTCCTCTCCTCATCGGGGGTGGGGGAGAGCAGGTGACCTTGAAGCTGGTAGCTCAGTATGCTGACGCCTGTAACGTTGGCCATCTTGACCCGGCGGGCATCGCTCATAAGTTCGCAGTCCTTCGGCAGCACTGCGAGGCCATCGGGCGCGACTATCAGTCGATCAGAAGGACAGTGCTCTTCAACTGTGCCATTGCCGAGACCGATGAAGAGGCCATGCGTAAGGCTCAGCAGTCCTATATGGGGCGCAACGTGCCACCGGAGCAGCTGCGTGAGCGCGAGCTGGTAGGCAGTCCTGAAACGATCCGTCAGCGTCTGGCGGCTTATGAGGAGGTCGGGGCTCAGGAGGTACTTGTCTATCTTCCCGATGCAGCCCAGCTGGACGCCGTGCGCCTCTTTGCCCACGAATGCATGGCCCGGCTGCGCTGAGGAAGGAAGGTCCTTCTCCGGTCCAGAGTCCTGGGACGGGCACAGGCCGCTCGTTTGGGGTATACTAGCAGCAGCAGCAGAGCAGGCTCGGCCTGTGGCGGGCTGTCTTCAAAACCAGCAAGGAGGGTCTCTTATGGATATTAGCGACGTCGTACGCCAGGCGCGCGCCGCGAATGTGCGTCTGGTGCGCTTCCTCTACTGCGACAACGGGGGGATCATTCGGGGCAAGGCGACCCATGTCGAAAAGCTGGCAGCGCGCATGCGCGAAGGCATCGGACAGACGCTGGCAATGCAAGCCTTCACGGCGGTCGAGACCCTGGCGGCAGTGGAAGGGATGGGACCGGTAGGTGAGTTCCGTCTCATTCCCGATCCGCAGACGTTTGTGGTGCTACCCTATGTGCCGGCCAGCGCCAGCATGTTCTGCGACATGGTGCGTCTGGATGGCCAGCCCTGGGAGGCCTGTCCGCGCACGTTTCTGAAGCGCATGGTGGCGCGTCTGGCGGAACAAGGCATGCGGGCTGAGGCGGCGATCGAGCATGAGTTTTACCTGGCGCGCGAGGTGGGAGGGCGCTTTGTACCAGCCGACCAGAGTCTCTGCTATAGCAGCATTGGCCTTGATGAACAGGGAGAAGTGATCGACGCCATCCTCTCGGCCCTGGAGGCGGTTGGCCTCTCGGTGGAGCTGTTCCATACGGAGCTGGGGCCGGCTCAGCAGGAGCTGTCGATCCGCCACGCCGATGTCTTGACGGCTGCTGATCATGTCTGTCTGGTACGGGAGGTCGTGCGGGGAACGGCGCGCCACTATGGTCTCTACGCCACCTTTGCCCCCAAGCCGTTTTTGGATCAGGCCGGCAGTGGGGCCCACATTCACTTCAGTCTCTGGGGGGCCGAGGGAGGTCCCCAGGCCGGAAAGAATCTCTTCTATGATCCTCAGCAGCGGGGCGGTCTGAGCCAGACGGGCAAATATTTCATCGGGGGAGTGCTGCATCACCTGCCGGCACTGGTGGCGCTGACCTGTGGCAGTCCTAACTCTTATAGCCGCCTGCTGCCGCACTTCTGGAGTTCGGCTTATACGGCCTGGGGCTACGACAACCGCGAAGGGGCGATCCGAGTGCCCTCTCCCTTCTGGGGCCGGGAGGCCGAATCGCTCAACCTGGAGCTGAAGCCGTCCGATCATAGCGGCAATCCCTACCTTGCCCTGGGGGCCTTGATTGCGGCGGGACTGGATGGTATCCAACGCCAGCTCGACCCTGGCGAGCCGGTCGAGGTTGATCCGGGCAACCTCAGCGATGAGGAGCGCGAGCGGCGGAGCATTCGTCGACTGCCAACGACGCTGGATGAGGCCCTGGACGAGCTGGAGCGCGATGCAGTCTTGATGGATGCTTTGGGGCCGCTGCTGGGTCGCTCCTACGTGGCCGTCAAGCGAGCCGAGGCCGATTTCTTCCGGGAAAAGACTCCTGAGGAGGTGGCCAGTCAGCATTTCTACAAGTATTAGGTTAGGTGTGGTATAGGTGCTGGTTAGGTCCCAGGTAGAGGTAGTAGTAGTAGTAGTAAGTAGTAGCCAGAAGTACTGGCGGGGCCGGCCTGGTGGACGAAGCAAGGCGAAGCAAAGGCCGGTCCCCGCCTTTCTTGGGCTGGGTGGATCTCGCTGTCCTGGCTGAGGTTCGTTCAGTCCTCTATGGAGAAGGCGATGGCCTGTGCAGAGATGATACAATAATGTGCAGGCTGTCGCATTTTTCTGCCTCTGTTAAGCTGTTACCAGAAAATGTGCCAGGGAAGAATGTGCTAGTGCGATGATGATATCTATGCCCAACGCTTCAGGAACACCGCAGCAGACGACCTACGCCTATCGCATTGAGGGCGGCTATCCCGTGGTGGGCGAGATTACCTGTCTGGGCGCCAAAAACTTTGCGACCAAGGCGATGGTGGCGGCCCTGCTGGGAGAGACGCCAACTGTGCTCACCAACGTGCCGCCCATTGGGGATGTTCAGATCACGGCGGAGATGCTGATGGGTATCGGGGCGCGAGTCGAGCGGCTCGATGAGACCACACTCTTGATTGACCCAACAACGGTCAATTCTTCAACGGTACCTTTGGCTCAGTCTGGCAGTAACCGCGCGCCGATCTTGCTGCTGGGGGCCTTGCTCCACCGTTTCGAGCGGGTCGCCGTGCCGGTGGTAGGCGGCTGCCAGATTGGGGCGCGCAAGGTAGATTTTCACCTTGATGCCATTCAGCGCTTTGGGGGCCTGGTTGAGGAGACGCCCGAGGGTTATGTGGCGCAGCGAGTGCAGCCCTTGCGCGGCACCCACATTCATCTGCCCTACCCGAGTGTGGGAGCGACCGAGACCTGCCTCTTCTTAAGCGTTCTGGCCGAAGGGCGAACGCTGATTTCAAACGCCGCCATCGAGCCGGAAATCTTTGAGCTGATTACCATGCTGCGCTCGATGGGGGCGATCATCTTCACTTCTCCAGGCCGCGATATCCGCGTAGAGGGCGTCCAGCGTCTGACGGGCACGCGTATGACGGTGCTAGGCGATCGCATCGAGGCGGCTTCCTGGGCATCGCTGGCCTGCGCCTCCGATGGCGATGTGACGGTGCGTGGTATCCGTCCGGATAGCCTGGGCAATTTCCTCTCCTACTACCAGCAGGTGGGCGGTGGCTTCGAGTTCGTCGATGCCAATAGCATTCGCTTTTTCCGCCGCCGCCAGCTCAGCCCGGCCATTATTGAGACCGATGTCTACCCAGGCTTCTCAACGGACTGGCAACAGCCCTTTGCTGTGCTGCTCACCCAGGCCGATGGCATTTCGATCATTCACGAGACAGTCTATGAGAAGCGCTTTGGCTATCTCAAGGCTCTCAATCGCCTGGGGGCGCGCACCCAATTGACCACCCATTGTTTGGGGAGCGTGCCGTGCCGCTACCGCGATATGAACTATGAGCATAGCGCCATCATTATCGGCCCGACGCCCTTTACAGCGGTAGATGAGGAGATTGTGATCCCCGATCTGCGAGCCGGCCTGGCCTATGTGATCGCCGCCGCCATTGCTCGCGGCACATCCATCATCACCGGCATTCATTTCCTGGAGAGGGGTTACGGGAATATAGTGCCAAGGCTGGCGGCCATGAATCTCAAGATTGAGCGCATTCCGTATCGCACGCCGGCAGTGGCGGAAGCCTGAAGTAAGAGAGCGGCCTGCCTCGAGTCCGAGGCAGGCGCTGCTGGGGTGGGGAGCTGGGCCACCGCCTTGCCTGGAAGGCTGAACCTCCAGGTGGGGCTTAGCCGGATCGCCTGGAAAGGATAGCCCAGGCGAGTAACGGCTGCCTTAGCTCTGGCCGGGTTGCTGGATGGCACGTGCGCTGTCGCGGACCTCTGCCGCCGATTTCTGGGCCAGGTTACCCAGTTCCTCGGCGGTGTCGCGCACACGCGTAGCGGCCTGTCGGGCGTATTCCTTGACGTTGCTGGCTGTCTGTGATACGCGGCTCGAGACCTGCTGCACGTACTCGTTCAGTTGCTCGTTCTCGGGGAGATAGCCGCGCAGCTGCTGCAGTCGCTCGCTGAGTAGGCGGCGCATCTCTTCGCCGCGCATAGGAGCGATCAACAGCCCGATGCCAACACCGACCAGGACTCCTCTGAAGAAGTTATTCATCCTGCCCTCCTTCCTTCTTCCTTCCTTCCTGCCAGATAGAGAAGGCGCTGTCAGCCTGGGCAAGGTCATCGTTGACGATAGCCCCGCCCCGGCAGCTGCCTTTCTTCTCTGGTCAACACGCTCGAGTAAGGCGAACGGTTTCAACGGTGACTTTGGGCGAGCGTGACCAACATTTCGATGTAACGGACGAAGGCGGCGTAAGGTCCGACGAAAGGGATCTCCTGCGCCACTTCGCGAAGACGGGTAGGCGGGAAGCCCTGTCTGGCCAGGCGCCTCAGCCAGGCGCAGGCCCGGGCGACGCGCTGGCGATCGGCCTCCTGTACCGGCTGCTCCGGGGTACCCCTCCCGTAGTTGTAGCGGCGCAGCAGGTCAGGATCGCTGCGATAAGCCCGCAGCAGGGGGCGCAGCACCTGCTGCCACATGTCGGCACTAACTGTATTATAGAGATAAGCTGCAAGAAGTTCCTCGTCGATGCTATCGGCGAAGGTCATCAGGTGGCGGAGGCGCAAACGGCGCTCGTACTCGGCGCGCAGTGGGTGGTTAATTTCGCCCTGCTCGTTTAGGTGCAGCTCGGCCAGTGTGGTTGTCAGAGTCAGGCCATAGCCCAGGCGCCCGACCCAGCCGCCGGCGCTCAGGTCGAGGGAGCGGGTAGGGCCGGCCCGCTCTGCCTGCCACTCCTGAAGGGCCTGGGCGCTCAGTGGCCAGCGCAGCCAGGCGCGGGCGGGGGTGAGCAGGGGATCGAGAAAGACCAGCAAGCTGCAGCTCTCAAGAATAGCTTCCTGAAAGGCTTCCTGCTTGTCGCGGCGATTGCTGCCGATGATCCAGAGGTCGGTGATGCCGGCCTGCTGATAAGCCTGGTGGCGCCGCTGCCACTCGTCGAGTTCCAGCGGGGCGCACTGAAACTCAACGGCCAGGCGTCGGCCATCGGGCTGGGTGACAAAGACATCGGCGATGCGGTTTGGCTCTGGGAGCCGTTCCTCGAGAGTGACGCTGGCGGCAGGAAATTGCTGACGCAGCCAGGCGGCTAGTATGGCCTTGCCTCGCATGTGACGCTCCGATTCCTCTTCGGTGCTCCAAGGGCAGGCTCCTTTGCGGTGGGCAAAATGAAGCTGGGTGCGTCGGGCTGGGCCGCCGCGCAGGTGGAGCACGGCCCGGCAGTTGGGGCAGAAGAGCAGGCGCTGCTGCGACCATTCCTGGAGCTGGCTCAAGGCCCGCTCATCGGCCACCACAGGCTGGCCATCCGGTCCATAGGCAACGAGCATGATCCACATCCTCCCCTCTGTGAGGCGGCGAAAGGGGGCCTACCTAAGCGTGGGAGAGAGCGACTCGCGGCGCCGCCGAGGCGGCAGGTCAGACCCACCTCGGCGGACAAACGAACCTGCCCCCTCCTGCTGATTCTATTCTGCCTTGCTGGTCCAGGGAAGGTGATCATCGTCTTCTCCTCGCCCTGAGCGCTACTCCAGCCACGGCAGCGGCTCGGACAGCCGGCAGGACAGATGGCTCTGCTTATAGCTTGCACCGGGAACGGGAACGTGATAGCCTATGAGCACAGCCCCCGGTCGTGCTGGCTGGGCGGGGCGCTCTTGGAGCAGGGGGAGAACTGGGCTGAACCAGGAAAGATCGTTGCTATGCTATTTGTTGAGGAGGACTAACTCAACCGTGGCCTGCAATTTGAGCAAGCGGCACTTGCTAAAATTGGAGGACCTCAGCGCTGAGGAGATTCGCGCCCTGTTGGCGCTGGCCAGCCGTCTGAAGGCGGCCAAGGCTTCCGGGAAGGAAGAGCAATATCTGCGCGGCAAGAACGTTGTCTTGCTGTTCGAGCAAGACTCGACGCGCACCCGTACGAGCTTTGAAGTGGCGGCCTTCGATCAAGGGGCCCATGTCACTTACATCGGCCCGAGTGGCTCGCACGTGGGGCAGAAGGAGAGCATCAAAGATACGGCGCGCGTGCTGGGTCGGCTCTACGACGGCATTGCCTACCGTGGCCAGGCTCAGGAGACGGTTGAGGAGCTGGCGCGCTATGCCGGGGTGCCGGTCTGGAATGCTATGACTGCCCGCTCGCATCCAACGCAGGTGCTGGCCGACCTGCTCACTATGCAGGAGCAGGTCGGGAAGCCGTTGGAGGCCGTGAGCTTCTGCTTTGTGGGGAATGTGAGCTATAACATGGCCGATACGCTGCTGGTTGGCGGGGCCTTGATGGGAATGGATGTGCGCCTGGCTGGTCCGCGCCAACTCTGGCCTGGCGAGACGCGCCTGCGGGAGGTACAGGCCCTGGCGGCGGGCAGTGGCGCCCGTCTGACCCTGACCGAGGATGTCGCGGCGGCGGTGCGTGGCTGCGATGTCATCTATACCGATGTCTGGGTCTCTCTGGGCGAGGACCCGGCGCTGTGGGGGGAGCGCATCCAGCTTCTGGCCCCCTACCAGGTCACTTCCCAGCTCATGGCCCTGAGCCAGAACCCTCGCGTCTTATTTATGCATTGCCTGCCAGCTCTCCACAATACCGAAACGGGCCTGGGTCGCTCTATTGCGGCCCGCTATGGGCTGGAGGCCCTCGAGGTCACCGATGAGGTCTTTGAATCGCCGGCCTCCGTCGTCTTCGCGCAGTCAGAAAATCGCATGCATACCATCAAGGCCCTTATGGTGGCTACGCTGGCCACTGACCAACTCGATGAGGAGTAGTTAGCTGCCGACAAGCCAGCTAGCTGGCTGGGACCCATAAGAATCAATCCCCGCCCGCTGGCTAGCTGGCTGGCTCGCCGGCCCCCCTTCTCCCGGCTGCTATCCCCACAACCCCCCCTCTGCCACCTCTTGACTTTCGTCACATTTTGCTTATACTCAATTATTGAGTACTCAATCGATGAGCAAGACACTGCCGCCCACTTCGCGCTTCGTCGTCACGGCAGTCTTCACCAGCAGAGCGAGTTTCAGCGTGGTTAGCGCTCATCGCATTGAGACTCTTCTTTTGTGCGGCGTTTTTTTTGGGAGCGGCCCGAAAGGACAGGCCGAATGTGAGGCGTTACGGACGGCGCGGTCAACCAGCAGCAACGAAGAAGGAGAACGATCATGACGCTGGCCGAAAGCAATGTCGCTGTCTTACCGGAAGTTCAATCTTTCATCGCTGGGCCGAAGAAGCTCCTGATCGGAGGTCAATGGCAAGAGGCTGCTTCGGGTAAGACCTTTCCCGTCTACAATCCGGCCACCGGCGAGGTATTGACGCAGGTGGCCGAGGGAGACAAGGAAGACATCGAGCGAGCGGTGCAGGCGGCGCGTCGCAGCTTTGAGAGCGGTCCCTGGCGCAAGATGAAGCCGTCGGAGCGAGGGCGTCTCATCTGGAAGCTGGCCGATCTCATCGAGCAGCACAGCGAAGAATTTGCTCAGCTTGAGTCGCTCGACAATGGCAAGCCCCTGCGTATTGCGCGCATCGGCGACGTGGCGCTCACCGTCGACATGTTCCACTACATGGCCGGTTGGGCGACCAAGATTGAGGGTCACACTATTCCCATCTCCACGCCGGGCGAGTATTTTGCCTACACCCTGCGTGAGCCGATAGGCGTTGTTGGGCAGATTATCCCCTGGAATTTCCCGCTCCTGATGGCGGCCTGGAAGCTGGCTCCGGCTCTGGCCGCTGGTTGCACGATCGTCCTCAAGCCAGCCGAGCAGACGCCCCTTTCGGCCCTCCGCCTGGGAGAATTG
>NZ_JBHOQV010000052.1:0-4383 GCF_042408735.1 Thermogemmatispora sp. | reverse complement strand
AGGCTGCTGACGGCCTCTCTCGCTCTACTTCGCTTTTTTATTACCGGTCTTCTTCAATCTCGCCCCTTTTTATTGTGCCTCAAGAGCTGATACTATATTGATTCCAGTGCCCGGAAGTGTGTACGGCACTGGAATTTTTTTATCATTTTTGCTCTATCAATATCACTTTATATTTCATATAGATTATTATCTTATAATCACCATTATAGAAGGCCAGTAGCCTTTACAAGCCGCCCCGCCAGACATGACCCGCAGGTGATATTACCAGGACTGTCGCGATACTGAGTTACGGCCCAGATTCAAAGGGCACTTTGTCCACAAGGCAAGGAAGAATGCTTGATCTACCCCTCACTTGTCTAGAGCAGATGACGCTCTTGCTCAGGCTATAGGTCTACAGCTCCTTTCGGGGTTCATAGGTTCAGAGATAGGAAAATTGTAATATTGACAATTTGATGATGTAACGTTATATCTCTTGAAGATAAGGTCAGAGCATGACAGTTCTGGCTTCATGCTTCACGGAGGAAAGTGTTCCTCTGAGGGTTTCTCAGCGGCTGTCCTCTAAGGAGGGAACGATGGCTTTTGTCAAGCCTACTAGTCCATCGGATGATTCCAGCTCCAGCGACTGGGCTCTCTATCCCCTCGATACCCTGCGCAACGCCGCCGCCTCCATTCTGGTAAAAGCCTCGCTCGCACGTGATCAGCACGATCAGAGTTGGGCAATTATCCAGAATTGGCTTGATGAAGAGGTCAATGGCTATTATTCCCCTCCGACCCCAGCAGGAGTCATTGATCGGGCTGTTGACCGCTGGTGGGACGATGGAACAACTCCTAGCCAGTACGTCTATGAGCAACGCCAAAGCCGTTCGCCTGATATGGCAAACTTAATAGAGATTCGTTCCTATGTGAGAAGCGTCCTCGAACCCTATGCCAGGCGTTTGCGCGCTGCCTATGACTGGCAGATCCAGCTAGCTCAAGCTCTCTTTGACCTCATCCAGCAGGCGGGGGATCTTGATCAACAGATGCAGTCCCATTTCCAACAGAGCAGCCAGACGAGTGAGCCTTCGCACGGTTATGCCCCCTCTTCTGAGAATCCCACCGCTTTCTAACGGAGGAGCAAAATGAGCGGATATATGGATATCTTCCAACAGTTTGATGCCTATGTCGTTCAGCCTCTAGTCCTGCTGCCCCAAGATGCCATTAGTGCCCTCGATGCGACCTACAAGCAGGCTGTCCGTGACTTCGCCAATGCCGTTGCGCCGCTCCTCAGTGATAACGCTTTATTCCGGGGGCGAGCCGCCGAAGCTTTCTTCGATCTGGTCAATCGCTATCTGCAAATGGAGCGTACCCTATGCGATTGGCAAGATCCAGGACCTTCACCACGTATCGGATCTCTCCTTTCTGACTCTAACCAGTTGCTCGATGAGCTGATCCAGTGGGCCTCTGGCACAGCTCAGCGCCTGGCCTCACAGTCACAGATTACTCTGGCTCCTCCAGCTCCTGAGAGTCCTGCATCATTTCCCCCCTCTGTGACTCAGCCTGTCAGGAATCCTCCACCCACTATTGATCCTGAGCCTGTCACCAATCCTGAGCCTGTCACCAATCCTGAGCCTTTCGAGATTCCACCAGGAGTAACTGGTCCGGCCCTCATATCTTTCGTGCTAGGGGCCCTGGGTATATCTGCAGTGGACTCAATCTTAGAGCTCACTCCTGCCATCGATGATCTCCAAGATTGGCAGGGAAAGATGGAAACCCTGGCCAGTGAGCCTTTGCCGCCGCTGCCAGGTGATCCTGACCAGATCTCCTCCGCCGTGACCATTGATTTACCCTCCCTTATTCCCTACAATGCCTCGGCCAAACTGAAAGATCTGTCGGACCAGGAGATCGCAGAGCTTGCCAAGTCCTGGGGCGTTTCCGAAAGTCTACTTCGAGAGCTTCAGCAGAAGTACGGGGATCTGACAGTTGCAGAACTTTCAATGCTAATACAGAAGCTGAAAGGGAAATTACCTTCCTCACTCTTAAATCTTCTAGGAAATGATCCAATAGAACTTTTTCTTAGCTTTGTATCCCTATACATCTCTTTTAAAGAATACCTCAAAATCTCGGATTTGAGAAGTCAACAGAAGTTGATCCAAAAGATCTGGGAACGGATAATCATGCTAGCCGATAAGGCGGTTTCCTTGCAAGTCGATTGGAACAAGATCAAAGCCCTCGAACAGGCCTTTCAGCAGCTAGAACCAGTGGCCGGCAGCCCCGAGGCGTTCGAGATTTGGATCCTCTCCCTCGCTTATGATCTAGCGCAAAATCAACTCAATTACGAGGAGGCAAAGATAGCTCTTGATTTAGCAGCTCAGGGAAAGCTTCCTCTGCCTATCTGGCGAGGTGAAACACCAGAGGTCGATTTCGAGGACGGTACTGGCAAGCAATGGGATATTAAGAGTCTTAAGAGCACAGACAGTGTCTCAAAGTGGTTTAGTACGATTAGCCAAGAACTTATCCGGACCGATCAGAATGTCATTATTGACTGCTCTGATCCCAATCTCAAGCTGCAAGACCTGCAGCAACTGGAACAACTACTACAGCAAGGCGATCCAGGCTGGAAGAATCGTATTCTCTGGTATCCTCATCCCCCCGCACCGCCAGGCATACCTGACATTCCAGCTCCACACGTCAGGGTCACTGTTGGTTCCGCTGCTTGAATCCTATGCGTTGATATGGTATAACGAGAGATCGTAAGGCACAAGCTTTCTTCTGCCTCTTTAGGGAAGTGAGGAAGTCGCATGACTCGCACGCTGCCTGATGCCATTGCCAACCGTCTGCAAGACCATGAGCGCTGGCTCGTTCTCCCCCACAAGCAGGGCCAGCGCTGGCAGGCGAGCAACCTCGACCTCTCCCAGCTCGACCTGTCCGACCGCCAGCTCCAGGACGCCTTCCTGCGCTCCTGCTCCTTTGACCACTCCCTGCTCGCTCACACCAACCTCTCTGAGGCCGTCCTCACCTCCTCCCGCTTCGACCACGCCCGACTGCCTGACGCCTCCCTCGCTGGAGCCGTCTGCTGGCAGACCCACTGGCACGGGGCCGTTCTCCACCGCCTGCAGGCCGAACGCGCCGACTTCTCCGAGGCCGACCTCTCCGGCGCCGACCTGTCTGGGGCCTCCCTGCGGCTGGCCCGCTTCGACCATGCCTGCCTGCAGCACGCCTGCCTGCGCGAGGCCACCCTGCACCAGGCCTCCTTCTTCGGCGCTGACCTCTCCGGTGCCGATCTCACCGGCGCCCGCCTCTGGCGCGCCGTCTTCTCCCACGCCTCCGGCCTCGAGTCCGTGCGCGCCGACTGGCTCGATGTCGGCCCTCCCGACCAGCCCCAGCACCTCTCCGGCCAGGCCGCCCGTCACTGGCTCTTGCAGGCCCCCGCCCACTCCCGCCCTCCCCTGCTCTTCGACTGGCTCCAGGCCCACGAACGCTGGCTGCAGACCGATCGACGCGAGGCCTCCCCTCTCCAGAAGGACCTGGATCCTCAGGGCCTCGACCTGCACGGCCTCGACCTCTCTGGCCGCCTGCTGGCTGAGACCTCCTTCTCCTCCTCTACCTTCGAAGGCGCCCTCCTGCGCCGCTGCGACTTCTCGGGGACGTCCCTGGACTCCTGCTCCTTCAATGGGGCCATCCTGGATGAAGCCTGCCTGGCGAAGGCCACCTGCTGGAGAGCACGCTTCCGGCAGGCCAGCCTCCGTCGCCTGCGCGGCATTCGCGCTTCCTTCGAGCTGGCCGACCTCTCCGGCGCTGACCTCTCCGAGAGCAATCTCACGGGGGCCGACTTCCACTGGGCCTGCCTGCAGCACGCCCGTCTGTGCGGCGCCGACCTGCAGAGCGCTATTCTCGTGCGCGCTGACCTCTCCCATGCCGACCTCTCCGGCGCCCGCCTCTGGCGAACCCGCCTCTTCGGCGCCATCGGCCTCGAGACCGTCCGCGCCGACTGGCTCAATGTCGGCCCGCTCGAGCAACCCGAACCCCTCTTCGGAGAGGCCGCCCACCGCTGGCTCCGCTGGGCCGCCACCTCCCCTCTCCCTGCCGGCCTCGAGGCCCTGCAAGAGTAACCATTCCCATGAGACTGCTGACCCGTCTGATCTAGCCTGCCGAGAAAGTGAGGAAAGTCGCATGACCCGCACCCTGCCTGATCCCATCGCCAACCGCCTGCAAGACCATGAGCGCTGGCTCGCCTCCTCTCACACCCACGGCCAGCGCTGGCTGGCGAGCAACCTCGACCTCTCCCAGCTCGACCTGTCCGGCCGCCAGCTCCAGGACGCCTTCCTGCGCTCCTGCTCCTTTGACCACTCCCTGCTCGCTCACACCAACCTCTCCGGCGCCGTCCTCACCTCCTCCCGCTTCGAC
>NZ_JBHOQV010000049.1:0-1627 GCF_042408735.1 Thermogemmatispora sp. | reverse complement strand
GAAGGGACCTGGTGCGGAGGAGACAGAGGCAGCGCTCTGGCTGGCTCACCCTCGCTGGAGCAGTGGCTCCTGGCGCTCCCGACACGTTGACAGGCAGTGAGGTGGCCCAGGCACTTCCTGCCATCCTGTCTTACGGAGATTCGCCGTCGACCAGGTGGGAGACCGGTGAGCGGGTTCTCACCGGAGCGAGGGACCTCGTTGTGATTGGGCAGCCTCAAGCTGCCGGCTGATGCCGGTGAACCAGTCGAGCAGGCGCCGGGTGGCTGGTCCGGCGGGCTGGATGACATCGCTGAGTTCCAACAATTCGATCCAGCCGCCGGGGCGGGTGACGCGCACCAGCTCGCGGACAACACTGGGCCAGGAGCGAGCCGGGATGGCAGCCACCAGCAAGCGCTGATGGGTAAAGGTGAACTGCCCGTCGGGGAAGGGCAGGCCCTCCAGCACGTTGGCCCGCACGAAGAGGCACGTGGGGGGCACCGGCTGGGGCAGCGACTGCAGGGAGACGTCGACGCCGACGATGAGGGCGTGTGGGAAGAGGGCCTGCATCTCAAAGGCCCAGATGCCGGTGCCGGTGCCCACGTCCAGGATGGTGCGGGTGCTCTCTGGGGAGAGCGGGGCCAGATAATGGTTGCTCAAGGTCCGGTACAAGGCATGATGCTGGTAATTGAGCCGCTGATCCTCCAGCGGGTCCTTGGGCAAGAGGTAGGGCACGTCCTCCAGGTACTGCCGCTGCGCCAGGGGAGCGGGTCCCGTCTGCCCGGGAGCCGCGGTCGAGGTGACCACGGCGGGAACAGAAGAAGCGATGACCCGTGCCCGTGCGCGGCGGCGGCCCAACAGGTGACGCAAGAAAGCCATCTCAGTGCTCCCTTCGTTGAGCAAGGGACGTCTTCTCATCAGGATGAGAGGATGGCTCGGTAGAAACCCCTGGCCTGCTTCCAGCAACCAGGGAGATGGTCGGTACCAGGCCAGACAGGGCAGCCGCCTCGGGCTGGGGCTGCCGCCGGTGGCAGCGGGGGCAGGAAGACGGGGGCAGCGTCTGCACGTCAGTCAGTGCTTGGAAAGCTGTCGCCATTGGCTCGCACTCCTTTCTTTTGCCGTGGTGCCCGGTCCTCTAGATCAGAGCGTTGACAAGAGAATCATTTGCTTCTCAGATCGTCGTGGATCAGCTCAGAGTCTTACCGTGGACAATAGTAGGGAACTTTTCCAAGGGAACCAAGACGAAAGCTCCCTAGAAGTCTGGGAAGTGTTAGGGGAGCACAAATGGCTTCTTGGTAGAGCCATTGCAATTCCCCATTCAGCCTGCTATAATGGGCGCAGAGATTTGCTGGCAGCCACCTTGTAGCAAGTGGGGAGTCTCAGTATGGGGAAGCAGCTCTGGCGCTACGGGAAGTACTCGCCTGGACTCTATGGCCTGCCTCATATGGGGGAGGTTATTGCTGACTATCGCAAAAGGAATGGCTATACCCAGGAGGCGCTCGCTGTTATCTGTGGTGTTGATAAACAAACAGTTGCCTACTGGGAAAGCCAGGTGTATCTTTCAGACATGAACCGCCGTACGCTCCTCTGTAGAGTTCTCTCTATTCCTCCTGCTTTGCTTGGCCTCAGCTGGAGAAGTTTGCTCGATGAG
>NZ_JBHOQV010000048.1:0-50942 GCF_042408735.1 Thermogemmatispora sp. | reverse complement strand
TGGGACGAGCGCGCGGCAATGAACGGCCTGGCGCAAGTGCTGAAGGCGCTTGAGGTGCCCTGCTCGTTGGACCAGGCGGGCGAGATCGCTCACCCGCCTGCCTGGGGCATGGCAGTTCCAAACTCACATCCTGCGCAAAGTGAGATGTCTGCACATTTGGGAGAGCGGCAAGGTTGCCAGTTGCCACAAGACCAGCCCGATGACCAATGGCCTCATCGAGATGCCATCCTGTTCCCAAAAGCAGCAGAGGACGGCTCGAAGCATGAGCCGTCCTCTTCTTCTATTATTGCTTCTAAACCGACAAGCGCTGGGAGTTAATGGCCCAGGGCCGTCAGCACGCTCTGTGCCGAAGCGAAGAGCATCGAAGCCGCCGGCAAAGCCCAATTCAGCACCACCTGGGCCACCACAATCAAAACCAGCAGGGCCGCTGTCGCCAGGACAATCGAGGAACTCAAGCCCAGCGGCGTCGACAGCCGGTCCTCCTTCGGAGGCGCATCGAAGTACATAGCCTTCACAATGCGCCCATAGTAGACCAGCGACACCACGCTATTGAGCAGAGCGATAATCACCAGCCACTGCAGCCAGGGCTGATTCATCTCCACTCCCTGACTCCAGGCCGCGCTGAACAGGAAAACCTTGCTCCAGAAGCCGGCCACCGGCGGAATGCCCGCCAGCGACAGCAGGCAGAGGGCCGTACCCAAACTCACCAGCGGCTCCCGGCGCGCCAGGCCGCGGAAATCCTCGATCTGCTCGCCTCCTGTCGCATTGGCCAGGGCAATGATCCCAGCGAACGCCCCCAAATTTGTCAACACATAGACCAGGATAAAGAAGAGCACAGCGGCATTGCCCTCTGGGCGGCCCGTGGCCAGACTCGCGCAGAAGCCCACCAGCAAATAGCCCGCCTGAGCAATGCTCGAATAGGCCATCAAACGTTTCACATTGGACTGTACTGCCGCCACCACATTGCCCAGCGTCATCGTCAGAATGGCCATGATAGCCACCACCACCACCAACTGAGGCAGATCGCGCAGATTCAGCCCGCCATAGAAGAAGATGCGCAGCAAGCCGGCAAAGCCTGCCGCCTTCGAACCGACCGAGAAGAAAGCCGTTGCGGGGGTAGGTGCGCCCTCATAGATATCGGGTGCCCACATATGGAAGGGGACCGCCGAGATCTTAAAGCCGAAGCCTGCCAGGATCAGAATATCGGCCACGATCACCAATAGATTTCCATCCTGCAGGCCCTTAGCGAAAGTGCCGGCGATGCTCAACAGATCCGTCGTCCCTGTCAGTCCGTAGAGCAGGGCCATACCATAGAGCAGAATCGCCGACGACATTGCCCCCAGCAACACATACTTCACCGCCGCCTCCGCCGAGCGCTGGTCGGTACGCAGCAGTCCCGCCATCACATAGAGCGGAAAGCTTGTCAGCTCCAGCGAGATATAGAGAGAGATCAGCTCGCCGGTGCTGGCCATCAGCATCATGCCCGTGGTCGAAAAGAGCAGCAGCGTATAGAACTCGCCTGCGCCCCGCACGTACTTCGAGACGTACGAGTACGAAGACAAGATCATCACCGCGGCGATCAACAGAAAGACCACCTTAAAGAACAGGGCGTAGTTATCGACCACCAGCATATTAAAGAAGGCGTGGCGGGTCGCACCAGTGTTTGTCAGAATCAGCGAAACCGTCAAAAAGGCCGGCACCAGCAAGCCCACCAGCGCCACCATTGCCGTCACCGCGCGGCGCTTCACGAACAGGTCCACTGCCATCACCACCAGCGCCAGCAGTGTCAGGCTCAGCTCCGGCGAAAGCAAGTAAAGATCAGCGACCTTAAAACCCGTAGCCATAGCACGCGCCTCCTAGCGACCCAGCGCCGTTGTAGCCACCGGCAGCAGGTGATGCAGCGCCGGCACGATCACATCCAGCAAGAACCCGGGGTAGACCCCGACCAGCACAATGAAGGCCGCCAGAGTCACCAGCGGAATCGCCTCGCGCCACGACGCATCGGGCAGCCAATTCCAGCGCAGATTGAAGGGTCCGAACAGCACCCGCTTCAGCATCCACAGCAGATAAGCCGCCGTCAGAATCATCGTAAAGACGGCGATCGCCGTCGGCAGGGGCCAGATGCGGTAGCTACTCGTAAAGACCATATACTCTGCCACAAAGCCGGCCAGGCCCGGCAGACCGAGCGAAGCCAGACCGGCGAACGTAAAGAGCGTTGCCCACAGCGGCATGCGCTTGGCCACCCCGCCGAAGATCTCGATCTCGCGCGTATGGGCCCGATCGTAGATCACGCCCACGCAGAAGAAGAGCAGGCTGGTGATCAGCCCGTGGCTAATCATCTGCACCGTGGCCCCCATCAAAGCCGCCGTCCCAAAGCGGGCCACATCGGGATTGCTTGTATGGACCGCCATAGCCGCCGCAGCCACGCCCAGCAGAATCACCCCCATGTGGCTTACACTGGAATAGGCCACCAGGCGCTTCATATCCTTCTGCACCAGGCAGATAGCCGCCCCATAGAGAATATTGATCACCGCCAGCACCACCAACAGCGGAGCAAACTGTTGCAGGCCATCCGGGAAGAGGCCCAGGCAGATTCGGATCAGCCCATAGGCCCCCATCTTCAGCAGGACCCCGGCCAGAATCACACTGACCTCGGTAGGAGCATCCGTATGAGCATCCGGCAGCCAGGTATGCAAGGGGAACATTGGGATCTTGACCGCGAAGGCCACAAAGACCAGCAAGAAGGCCAGCAACTGCGAGCCGAGCGTCACGCCCAGCAGCGGAACAGTCACCCCGCCCGTCGCCGGCAACAGGTGCTGCATCAGTACTGGCAGGCTGGCCGTATTCTGGCCGGCCTGGAAATAGACCAGCAAGATCCCAGCCAGCATAAAGATGCTACCGAAGAAGGTATAGAGCAGGAACTTCCAGGCCGAATAAATGCGGCCCGGCATGCCATGCTTCTCCGTCTCGCTGCCCCAGATCCCGATCAACAGGAACATCGGCGCCAGCTCCACCTCCCAGAACAGGAAGAAGAGCAAGAGATCCAGCGCCATAAAGACCCCCATCACTCCCGCTTCCAGCAGTAGCAAGAGGGCCATATACTCCTTCACTCGGGGCTTCTCCCAGCCGCCGATCACCGCCAGCATCGTCAGCAAAGCATTCAAGATCACCAGCGGCAGGCTCAGACCATCCACGCCCAGATAATAATCGATGCGGAAGGGCACCGAGCCGAGCTGGAACTGAATCCAGGGGAGCTGGACCACATCGATCGAGGCCGGATCGGCCTTCGGGTCCGTCACCGACCCGAAATGGTAGCCAGTAGCCAGAGCAATGCGCAGAAAGATCCAGAGCGAGAGCGCCAGCGTGGCCGCACTAAAGGCCAGGGCCAGCCAGCGTGAGAGGCGCGCCGGCGCCGCCATCGCCAGCACCCCGCCGAGCGTCGGCAGCAGAAGAATCCAGGTGAGATCGTAGGCAAAGATCACAGCGCTTCCTCCCCTCTATCTAAGCGTAGCCAGCACAAAGACAACCACGGCGAAGACCGCGATCCCACCGAAAAAGACCGTCATATAAGCCTGCACCTTGCCGGTCTCCGCGCGCCGCAGGCCGCTGCCCAGCTCCATCACCAGGCCGGCCACCCCATTGACGATGCCGTCCACCACAAAGCGATCGAAAGCCGCCGCCACATGGCAGAGGCCCAGCACCACATAGCGCACAATCCAATCGTAGAGGGTATCCACATAGTAGCGGTGCAGCAGCAACCGATGGAAGAAGCGCAAGACCGCATTGCCCTCTACCACCTTATGGACGCGCTCCCAACCGACCGCGCAATAGAGCACGTAGGCCCAGGCGATTCCCAGCAGCGAGAGCGCCACGCCCAGCCAGGTCAGACCATCGCTAAAGAGCTTACCCAGGTCCAGCAGCGGCGCATGGGGATCCAGATACTGGAAGAAGCCCACCCAGTAACCGGCGAAGATCGAGAAGACCGCCAGAATTACCAGTGGCAGCGTCATCGTCAGCGGCGACTCATGCGGCGTCCCCTCGCCGCGGTAGGGGCCGCCCCACATTCCAAAGAACGAGCCACCCTTGCCGCCGAAGGCCAGGAAGAAAGCGCGGAACATATAGAAGGCCGTCAGAGCAGCCGTGAGCAGCGTAATCGCCCAGAGCGCGTAGTCGCCGTGCTCGAAGGCCAGCGAGATCAAGGTTTCCTTGCTGTAGAAACCGGACAAGAAGGGGAAGCCAGAGATTGAGAGGCCGGCGATCAGCCAGGTGACCGCCGTAACCGGCATGAAGCGCGCCAGGCCGCCCATCAGGCGCATATCCTGGACCTCGCGATGCATGGCATGGTGGAGGGCGTGCAGCACGCTACCGGCGCCCAAGAAGAGCAGCGCCTTAAAGAAAGCGTGCGTGAACAGATGGAACATACCGGGTCCAGGGCCAAGCTCCTGACCGGCCACCCCCAGGCCAACGAACATATAGCCAAGCTGGCTAATCGTCGAAAAGGCCAGCACCCGCTTGAAGTCCGTCTGGGTCAGCCCGATGGTCGCCGCGAAGATCGCCGTAATCCCGCCGATCCAGGCCACCACCTCGAAGGCTTGCGGGCCGGCGGCGGAGAAGAGAGCGAATGTGCGCGCCACCATATAGACGCCGGCGGCCACCATTGTCGCCGCGTGGATCAAGGCGCTGACCGGCGTGGGACCTTCCATTGCCGACGGCAACCAGGTATGGAGCGGCACCTGGGCCGACTTACCGATCGCGCCGCAGAAGACCAGGATCATGGCCACCGTCAGCAGCGCCTGATTGCCCGCGAAAGCCTGAGCCACTCCGTGGGGACCGCTACCGGCCAGCGTCGCGAAATCGAAGGTGCCCGTCGTCGCGAACAGGATCATAATGCCGAGAATAAAGCCCACATCGCCGATGCGGTTCATGACGAAGGCTTGTAGGGCGGCGCTAGCGGGAGCGGGTCGCTCCTCAGCGGGCTTGGCTCGCTTATTGATCCAGAAACCGATCAACAAGTAGGAGCTGAGGCCGACCAGTTCCCAGCCGACGAAGATCACCAGGAAATTCGCGGCGAAGACGATGGTCAGCATTGAGAAAGCAAAGAGCGACAGGTAAGCGAAGAAGCGGGCATAGCCGGCGGAGCTTGCCATATAGCCCTGGGAATAGAACTGCACCAGCAGAGAGACCGTAGTCACCACCACCGTCATCGCCAGGGCCAGATTATCGAGATGGAAAGCGATCGTATAGGGCTGGAAAGCCGCATCGCTGCCCCAGGTATAGGAGAAGAGCGTGATTCCCTCCTCGGGCAGGCGCGCAGCCCCGGGAAGCAGGCCGAGCGAAGCGAAGAGCAGCAGCCAGGAATAGAGGCAGGCCAGGAGCATCAAGGCGATGCCCACATAGCCACTCAGCCTGGCCCAGGGAGTCAAATACGGCACCGTTGGATCATCATCGTATGGGTCGCCGTGCTCTCCCTCGTGCCCTGCGTGCCCCTGGTGATCCCCAGCATGCTCCGCCGCGTGAGCGCTGGCGGAGTGAGAGAGGGAAGGAGAACTGGCGTGCTGCGCGCCAGGCCCGCCGGCGCCGCGCGTCGCCTCCCAGGCGGCAAAGGCCGGGTCCGCCTCGCGCAGGTAGGCCGCATAGTCCTGCGCGGTCTGCCCATGATGGCGGCTCCACAGGTCGGCCATGCGCGTCCCAAAGACGATCACCACGAACGACACCAGCGGAGCGGCCAGAATGAGCCAGGCGTACTCATAGAGACCGTACATAGCAAATCACCACTTCAGCATATCGATTTCGCCAACATCCACCGTCTGGCGCTTGCGATAGATCGCGATAATCATCGCCAGGGCGAGCGCCGCCTCCGCCGCAGCGACAGTAATGATGAAGATGGCGAAGATCTGTCCTGTCAACAGATTCGAGTAAGGCTTGACGTGGTTAAAGAAAGAGAAAGCGATCAGCGTGATATTGACCGCATTGAGCATAATCTCAATGCTCATCAGGATGGCGATCGCGTTGCGCTTTGTCAGAGCGCCATAGAGGCCGATACAGAAGAGCACCGCGCCAAGCACCACAAAATGGGTCAGAGTCAGGCCCATAGCAACTTACTCCTCCTCGCGGCTGATCACGATCGCGCCTACGATAGCCACCAGCAGCACCACCGTCGCGATTTCGAAGGGCAGCACGTAGCTGTAGCAGGAGGGGCTATAGAGGAGCTGGCCGATCGCGATCACGTTATTGGCGGGGGGCGAGCAGACCGTCCCCTGAAGCAACTGGGCGGCGGGAGCCGACTGCGCGAACTGGCTGACGGTCGCAGCCAGGATGATGCCGGCCCCGACGAGGGCCGAGACCACCAGCGCCACGGCCATCGACAGCGGGCGAGCGTTGGGGTTTGTCACACGCTGCCCGGCGATGCGTGTCAGCATCAGCGCGAACAGGATCAGGATCGTCACCGCGCCGGCGTAGATGAGGATCTGCACGATCGCAATGAACTCCGCATTGAGCAGGAGGAAGATGCCGGAGGCCATTGCAAAGACCACCACCAGCGCCAGCGCGCTATGCACGATGTTTCGCTGGCCCACGACGACCAGCGCCGCAGCAACCAGCACAACGGCGATGATCCAGAAGATCAGGCTGGCTAAATCCATAAAAAAAATGTCCTCCATCGAGCGGGCACTGAGAGCACCGTCCAAACGAGCCTTGTTGTCCTGGCCAGCTCTGCCGTCGGAGCGGCCAGAACGTGAGAGAGAGGGGCGAAGCGGACACAGCACAAAGCTCGGCGCGAAGGTCTCAGTCAGGTTAAAAGCAGGTTCCTCTGAAACGAGCCAGTGTACACTCTAGCGCCCTGCATACTCCCTCCCTCCCATTGTAGCAGGGTAGACCGGCCTTGAAGCGGTGGATCTATCTGCCCTGTTCTTGTCTCGTTTCTTGCGTGCGTGCGTACGTACGTGCGACGTGAGCAACTCCTCGCTGTTTCCCGTCAGATTCTAACAAAAGCCTGACGAGGTGACAAGGGCAGAAACCTTCCTGGCCCCGGCCTCCTCTGGAGCTGGTTGGAGTGGGCTGGCCGGAGCGAAAGCCTGGAGAGGCTCACTCAAGCTGCGCGCGCGCCCATCTTCTCCTGGCGGCCTTGGCGGAGATAGGGCCAATTCAGCTACGCATCGCCCATTCGCTATGCTATAATCTTTTGGTGATCATTTCTCTCGCGAGCAATAATCTGCGCAATAACACACGGCAAGGCACCTGTCCATGAGCATGACACAGACGACCGGCAGGCGGGATTCTCCCGAAACGCAGCGCTGTCCCCAGTGTAACGCCGTCTTACCGCCCTATGCGGCTTTCTGTGGCGCCTGCGGGAGGCGCATCGAGGGGGCTGCCTCGCCCCGTTCAGCGGATGAGGCCGAGGCCGGGTTTCGCCAACGCTATCGCATTACCTCGCTGGTGCGCCGCCGTCCCTACATCAGCCTATTCTTGGCTACCGATACCAGCACCCAGCAGACGGTGGTCGTCAGCGATGTCGATATCAGCATGCTGGATGACGAGGCCCGCCAGCGCGCGGCGCAGCTTGTCAGGCGCGAATACGACCTGCTGCGTCGTCATGCGATCCCTCACCTGACGCCTATTCTGCGTCAGGAATACGATCAGGGCCATATCTACGTTATTGCTGGCAACCCCTTTGCTCTCTCCCAACAGCAGACGGCCGGCAACGACGGGGCTGGAGCCGCTCGGGACCAGGGGAGAACGCCCGCCAGCCAGAATGGAAGCGGGCAGCTCTATACTCTGGAAAGCGTTCTTCAGAGCGGCATTGGCCTGCCCGATGAACAGGTGGCGGTGAGCTGGATCCAGGAGCTGTGCGGGACCGTCGATCGCCTTCACGGACACCAGATCGTGATCGGCGAGCTGGACCCCCAGGCCCTGGTTCTGGGCAGCCTCGATTATGGTAGTCAGCCGGCGCTCTTGCTGTGCTGGCTCCCGCTCTATATCCGCACCCTGTTGCCGGTTTTGACCGGGGCAACGCGCCCTTTCAAGCCCAGCCCCTTCACGGCCCCAGAGGTGCAGCAAGGCAAGGTCGAAGCCCGCTCCGATGTCTACAGTCTGGGGGCTTTGCTCTATCTGCTGCTGACCGGAACCCCTCCTTCCGCCCCGGCGCCACACTTGCGCGCGCCCCGCGAGCTGAATCCTCGCGTGAAGCCGGAGATTGAGACGGTGGTGATGCGGGCACTCGCCTTCGAGCGCTCCGAGCGCTTCCAGAGCGCCGCTTCCCTGGCCGAATCGCTGGCCAACCCCTACATCAGCACCCAGGTAGTGCGCTACCCGCGTTCGACCACGACGGCCTTTCTCGAGGAGCAGGCCGCCAGTCCCGAGGCGCAGAATGGGTCGGGCGAGCGCGCCAGAGGGCGCCCCACAAGGCGCGGCGCTCGCACGGGACCAATCGAGGACGTCGACCCGCGCCACGGCCCGCGCGTACCTGCCCCTGGTCTGGCCTCTGGCGCTGACGAGGAGGAAGAGAGAAAGCAGCCAGCGCCCTCCGCCGCTGGAGGAGATCAGCGGGCCGCGTCGGCGGGGCCATCACAGGAGGAAGATATCGCGGCTCTGTCGACCTATATTCTGGCCCGCCGTCGCAGCGAGCTGGAGGAGATTGGGGAGCTGGCGCGGCGCGTCACTCAGCAGCTGCAGAAGCGCATTACAGGTCTGCTGCCGGCCCTCCAAAGCAAGCTGCTGCCTTCAGGTAGGTCCAGCAGCACCGCGCTGGTGAAGGCTCAGCCGGCTGAGGGCCTGCAAGAGCGCTCGCTGCTGCGCCAGATTCAGCGCTTCATCGTCGGTGAGCAGCAGCGTGGCACGGCTGCCGCCGCCATTATCGAAACGCCTCTGCGTGTGCAGCCCGGCCAGCGCTTTGCCATTCGCGTGCGACTGATGGGGCGCGATCGGGCTTTACCTCCCCCCGGCGCGCGGGCGGGCAGCCGACCGGTAGGCTTAAGCGCTCTCACTCACGGCGAGCGCGTACATATCGAGGTCCGTTCGGCTATCTACCAGCGCTACGCCTTCGTTGTACAGCGAGCGGTCATCACCGTGCCGGCTCGGGGCTACATGGCCGAGGTAACGATCCCCATGCCGCCGCCGCTCAAAGGGCGGGGAGGACGCCGCGAGCGCCTGCACATCGTCTTTACCGACGAGCACCGGCGCCCGCTCTACGAAAAACCGTTTGCCATTGAAATCCTGGTTTCGCCGCTGGTGCGTCCTGGCCAGGAGGGCCATCAAGCCCTACCTATTCCCTACTAGCCTGGCTGACGAATCCGCTGAAGCGAGCGTCGGGCGACGCGCCGGCCTCCCCGTGTGGGAGACCGGGCCGGTCTCCATCGCTCGGTCCGCCCCAGTTATCTGGTGCGGGACCCTCAGCGTTCTCCCGGTTGCAGCGACGGCTACGAGGAGCGCCGTCGCTCCTCGTGGTCTTACCCTGGTTTCCCCTCTGCCGATTGCTGGCCTGCACTCTCCCTCGACTTTCGCTGCCTGGGGCTGCGGCGACTGGCCTTTCAGGCGCCGAAGAGAAAGACGGTTCCTCCCATGATCGCGTAGAGCAAGATCAAGAGCAGACCTTCCAACCAGACCAGTTCCCCATCGTGGGTGATCTCGCTAAAAAGAAAAGCCGCCAGAGCCAGAACTGCGATCTCCACGATGCTGAAAACCAGATCGAGACGCTGAGGAGCCAGTAAGCTACCGAGCACCAAAATCGGGGCTACCAGCAGTGCGATCTGGATAGACGAGCCAGCCGAGGCGGCCAGCACCATGCCCATGCGTTTATCCAGCGCCATATTGATCGTATTGAAATATTCGGGCAGGCCGCCGATGAGTGGGAGAAAAACCAGGCCGACAAAGGCGGGATTCCATCCGAGCAGCTGCGTAAACGGTTCGATCGAGGCAACCAGGATATCCGAAACAACTGCTACCCCAGCGGTAGAGGCCGCCAGCAGGAGCAGTGCCAGCCATAGATTGGGCTTCTTCTCGGCAGCGGTGCTCTCGGTGGGCCGTGCCGGTCGCTGTTGATGCTCTTCTCCCCCAGGTGTCTGCTCGCGGGAGGCGGCTCCTTGCTGCTGGGCACCTCCGCTGGGAGCGGTGGCGCCACCACTGGCTGCCGAAGGCGGCGTCTGGATCTGCGGCGCCGTGGCCGCTTCGGCCCGTTCGGGGGCTACCATAGCCTGCAGGGTGCGGTCCAGCTCGCGCAGCACACCGCTCTTATTCGGCAGATTGCTCTGGGCCAGGCGCTGACGATAGCTCAGCAGGCGCAACAAAGCGCTCTCGGAGCGGGCGCCCAAAAGCGGCTCAAAGCTTTCCCCCGTGGCCTCTTCTCCTCCGGGGCCGTGGTCGCGAAAGCGGAAGACGCTAAAGAGAATCGAGGCCGCGTAGCCGACGAGGAGCAGGATGGCAATAAAGTCGGAAAGCTGGATACCGCGCTCGACAACCTGGCTCTGACCGGCCCGCGATGCCAGAAGCTCGGCCACCGCTGGCAGCAACAAGCCGGCGATACAGAGCGCTAACAGAGAGGCGTACTGGCTGGCCGGGCGCGTCTCAAAGCGCAGCCGTCCATGCTTGAGGCAGCCAACCATCGTGGCCACGCCCAGCACCAGCAAGATATTGCCCAAAATAGAGCCGATAATCGAAGCGCGCACCACATCCACTAGCCCTTCACTCAGGGCAAACAGGCCGATAATCAGCTCGGTTATGTTCCCGAAGGTGGCAAACAGCAGTCCTCCGATCCGCTCACCTGTGTGCTCGGCTACGGCCTCAACAGCTCGCCCAATCAGAGCCGCTAACGGGAGAATCCCCAACGCGGCACAGATAAAGCGCAGCAGAGGAGGAATCTCCACTCCCAGCAGCTCCAGGGCCACTGCCAGCCCCGCGAAGAGCAAGAGACTGTAGAACCAGCGCGACATAAGCGCTCCTTCCCTTTCAGCTAACTGGGACGGACCACTCCCCGTGCTCAGACGAAAGCCAGAGAGAGCAGCCCCAGTCTGCCAGTAGTTAAGCCTATTCTCTCCTCGCCTGTCCACCGTAATCCTGCGGAAGGGGCCAGATTGCTGCTCATCATTAGATACGCTACCTATGCTGAAAAAGAGAACCTCAGCCACCCAGTCCAGGCCGCTAGATCGGCAAGCCAGCCGGCTCATGCTCGCTCCAAAGCGAGCCAGGGTCAGGACTCTGGAGCTGGCTTGAGGGGGAGGGAGAGGTCAGACTGGCCCCGCTCCTCAGCGACTTACCGCTCAGGGCTGGCCGGCCAGCTCAGGACCAGTCTGGTACTAACATCCCTGGATGGAAACGGGGCTGTTACTTTGGCGCTCTCTCACTCGCTTGTGCCAATGTAACAATTCTGACTGGCCATTGTAGGCACGGAGAACGCATGAAGAATACTATCGCGCAAGATCGTCAGGACGACCTACTGGATTTGATTGCTCTGGTTGAACATAGCACACAGCCACAGCCAGCAGTCTCGGCCAGTAGCGCCGGGACCGCCCTTCAAGGCTCGGCTCCCGGTCTGCCGAGTTACCAGCCAACCCCGCTGGCGCCCGTGAACCGCCTCCTGGATCTCGTCGATGATCTCACCGATGGCAAGGCCGGCTGGTTTCAGCGGCTCTTCACCTACCTCTTCATTGGGGGAGCAGCTGCTGTTGTCAATATGCTCGTTTTCTATATCGTCTTCTATCGCATGGCTATACCGGTCAATAGTACGCTGCACAATGCCATTGCTAATATCTCTGCCGCTGAAATCTCGATCGTTGCCAATTTTCTGGCCAACGATTACTTTACCTTTCGCCATCTCCCAGGTCACCAACGCTCGTGGTGGCAGCGCTGCTGTCGCTTTCACCTCACGGCCATTGTTGGGAGCCTGTTGAACTTCTGCATCGAGCTGAGCCTGACCAGCCTGGCGCATGTGCCCGCGCTCCTGTCGCAGGCCATCGCTATTTTCCTGGTGTTGATCTATAACTTCTCCTTTCACCACATCTTTACCTATGGGGGAGTGAAGGCGGCCCATTGAGGTCAGGGCCAGGCTGCTCGCCGACGGTAAGCAGGCAGCAGAGGCAGGCCCGGAGCATGGGGACTGGGAAGCGAGGGCCGCCTGGAGAGAGGACGGGTAAGACAATAAGACAAAAAGAAAAAAGGCATAGGTGTCTGGCAGAGGGTATCGGCAACAGAGGATCGGACGGTCGGACCAGACGGCCTCGAGTCCTGGCCCCGCCCACTTGCTGGATCGAGCCGGGGCGGGCTGAAAGGCTCTCTGCGGCGGGTGTCTGACTGAAGATCGCTGGGAATGAGTGAGCAAAAGCCATGAGCAGCAAGGGAGTGACCTATCGGCTAAAGTCGCGTGCCGAGATTGAGGCCATGCGAGCGGCAGGAGAGATTGTCTGGCGCGCCCATCAGGTGGCGGCCTCGCTTGTCAAACCGGGGGTGAGCACAGCCGAGATCAACGAGGCTGTCGAAACCTTTCTGGCCGAGCAGGGGGCGGCCCCGCTCTTCAAAGGTGTGCCTGGACCGGTCCCCTATCCGGCGGCTACTTGCATCTCGCTCAACGAGCAGATCGTCCATGGCATTCCAGGCAAGCGTCGTCTTCAGGAGGGTGATCTGGTGAGCATCGATATTGGCTGTCGCCTCGATGGCTGGTGCGGCGATGCCGCGGTCACCCATGCCGTTGGGCAAATCGATGCGCGTGCCAGGCGATTGCTACAGGTCACCGAAGGTGCTCTCCATCTGGCGATCGAGCTGCTTGGGCGTAAATCGCGCTGGGCCGAGGTGGCGCAAGCCATGGAGCAGGCGATCCGCCAGGCCGGCTTCACGATCTTTGAGCAGCTCATCGGGCATGGCATCGGACGGGAAATGTGGGAGCCGCCGCAGGTGCCCAACTTTTACCATCGCGGGATGGATTTTCCCCTGCGACCTGGCCTGGTTATCGCTGTTGAGCCGATGGTAGGCATGGGCGGCAAGGAGATTCGCCTTCTGCCCGACCACTGGACAATCGTTACAGCCGACGGCTCGCTCAGCGCGCATTTCGAGCATACCATTGCCCTGACCGAGGATGGCCCCCAGGTTCTCACCACGGGAAGCGGCGGCCTCGTCTGGGGCTGATTGCCCTGTTCTCTCGTCTCGTCTTGTCTGGTATTGTCCTGGCTATAGGGCCTGGCGATCTTCCTGCTTCTTCTTCCTTTTCTTTCTTTCTTCGACCAATAAAGTGAGGGCAAGCAGTACCTTGCTAAAGCAGTTCATGGGCTATGGATCCCTTGCCTGTTGGCGAGCAAGCGCAAGGAGAAAGGTCTGCTCTATGCGGAAAGCAGCAGCGGCATATTGCGATGCTCAGCAACAGCCAGGCCGGCAGAAGTCCCTGTTTGCTCTAAGGCGGCTGCTGGTGGCGGCTTTTTGCTTTCTGGCTTTGAGCAGTGGCTGTGCACCCTGGGGGAACGTGCCACCGCCCTCTCCGACCTCGCCGGCGCTGAGTGCGGCGGCTCAGCAGATGCAGGCCCTGCTGATGGCGGATGAGCTACATGGTTGGGCCTCGACGCAGCGCTCCATCTTGCGCACCACAGATGGTGGTGCGCACTGGCAAGATGTCACGCCTCAGCCTCCGGCTGGCTCGGCTCCCCGGCAACCCATAGAGCGCATTGTCACTGCTTATCTGAATGCTCAAACCGCCTGGGTGGCCCTGATCTTCCAAAATGGAGCCACGACTCCCATTTACCATACCAGCGATGGGGGCCGGAGCTGGCAACGCAGCGAAGTGCCCGCGCCCGGTATCGGCGTTGTGCAGCTGACCTTTGTCGATGCTCTCCACGGCTGGCTGCTGGTCAATCTGGGCATTGCTACCAATGCTGAGGCCGTGGCCATCTGGCGCACCAGCGATGGTGGCGACCACTGGCAGCGCGTTATGCAGGTCTCCGCGGCGCGTTCACAGACAGCTCAGGGGGCGGCGACCCTTCCCTACAGTGGCAGTAAGTCTGGCCTGGCCTTTATCGACACGACCACCGGCTGGGCCACTGGCAGCGAGCCGGGCCTTAGTCGCGCCTGGCTCTATGTCACGCACGACGGGGGCCAGAGCTGGAAGGCACAGTCTCTGCCCCTGCCCATTGGCAGCGAGAAAGCCCAGATCGCCACCCTGCCGCCGCGCTTCTTCTCCAGGCGCGATGGCCTCTTACCTGTCAATATCTATGCCGCCGGGAAGGCCAGCCTCTATTTCTATATCACCCGTGATGGTGGCCAGACCTGGCACTACGGGGCGGCCCTGCCGGCCTCGGTCATCGCCTGGTCCTTTGTCTCGGCCAGTGTCGGCTATGCGACCGACCGCACAACGCTCTACGTGACGCGCGACGGGGGGCAGCACTGGAGCCAGCAGCTACCCACTGGTCCCTTTAGCGACGTCATTCAACTGGATTTCCTCACAGCCAGCACCGGCTGGGCTTTGTGCCTGGCGCCGCCGGCCACAACTCGCATTCTGAAGACGAGCGACGGTGGCCAAAGCTGGCAGCAGCTTGGCTAGATCTGAGTGACAGGCTGTACGGCTGGCTAGCTGGCTGGCTGACTGTTTGGGTATCCGCGGCCAGAAAGACCAGCAAGACAAGAAAAGAAGGGTAGATAGCTTCTCTCCTTGTCGGTGGCGTGTCTGGAAAAGGAGCGGCCCATCGCTCGCTGCGATGAGCCGCTCCCTGCCTGTGCGCGCGAAAAAGGAGGAACATGGGAGTACCTGTCTGCTCGCTTGCCCGGGCCGGTGCGGCTCGCGCAATCCTGGCCGGCCCAGTCTGGCCTGGCCGGGCCTTCTCCTGGCCAGGCGCCTGCTGTTAGCTGCCCAGAGCCGCACGCCGCTCGCGCAGCTTGGCCAGTCGCTCCTCCTGCTCGCTGAGGCGCTCGCGCTCGCGTTCCACCACCTCGGGCCTGGCCCGCTTCACGAAGTCCTCGTTTGCCAGGCGGGCCTGGAAACGGGCGATCTCCTGCTCTGTGCGGGCGATCTCTTTATCGAGGCGCGCCAGCTCCTTCTCCACGTCGAACATTCCGGCCAGGGGCAGGTAGACCTCCACAGCTCCGGCCAGCAGACCCATAGCACCCTGGGGTTTTGGCTCCAGGCGCTCGTAGAAGCGCGGCCTCTCCGTGCGTGCCAGGAACTCGATCAGAGGGGCCTGCTCGCTAAGAAGAGCGAGCTTCGGGCCAGCGGCCAGCAGGACCTGGATACGGCGCCCCGGCTCCACGCCGAGCTGGTTGCGCGCGTCGCGAATGCGCGTGATTAACTCCTGCAGCAGAGCGAAGTCCTCCTCGGCCTCCGCGTCTTTGGCGGCCGGCAGGGCTTGGGGCCAGGGGGCCACGATCAGGGCTGAAGCCGGCCAGCGTCCCCTATCCGGCTCGTTGAAGCGGTAAAGGTGCTGCCACACCTCTTCTGTCACAAAGGGCATGAAGGGATGGAGCAGACGCAGCGAGGTATCGAGCACGGATCGCAGGATAGCAGCCGTCGTCTCACGAGCCTGGGAGTCGCTCTGGAGCTGAACCTTAGCGATCTCCACGTACCAGTCGCAGTACTCTGTCCAGAAGAACTCGTGGATGCGGCGCCCGGCCTCGCCGAGTTGGAACTCCTCGATCAACTGGGTCACATCGCTGATCAACTGGGAAGCGCGGCTGACGATCCAGCGATCGGCCAGGGTGCGGGGGTGCACCTCTTCCAGCGGAGGCACCCCACCGGGGATCTCTGCCGTAGCTGTCAGCACGAAGCGCGAGGCGTTCCAGATCTTATTAGCGAAATTGCGATTTCCCACGATGCGCTCGGGCACCAGCTTCATATCGTTGCCCGGCGTGCTGCCGGTGGCCAGGGTGAAGCGCAGGGCGTCGGTGCCGTACTGATCCATGACCTCGATAGGATCGACGACGTTGTTTTTCGACTTGCTCATCTTCTCGCCCCTGGCGTCGCGCACCAGGCCGTGCAGGTAGATGGTATGGAAGGGGATTGTGCCCATGAAATGGATGCCGGCCATCACCATGCGCGCCACCCAGAAGAAGATGATATCGTAGCCTGTCTCCATCACCGAGGTTGGATAGTAGCGGCGCAGATCGGGCGTATCCTCGGGCCAGCCGAGCGTGCTGAAGGGCCATAGCCAGGACGAGAACCAGGTATCGAGCACGTCCTCATCCTGGTGCAGGCGCTCGCTCTCGCAATGGGGACAGCGCGCCACATCGTCGCGGCTGACGATCATCTCACCGCAGTCGTCGCAGTACCAGACTGGAATACGATGGCCCCACCAGAGCTGACGCGAGATAGTCCAATCGTGGATGTTCTCCAGCCAATCGCAATAGATTTTCGTGAAGCGCTCGGGCACGATGCGGATCTGGCCGTACTTCACGGCATTGAGAGCCGGCGTCGCCAGCGGCTTCATGCGCACAAACCACTGCTTCGAGACCAGTGGCTCTATCACTGTATTGCAGCGCTGACAGTGGCCCAAGGGGATCGTGTAGTCCTCGATCTTGACAATCAGTCCCTCTTGCTGGAGCTGCTCGACCAGCTTCTTGCGAGCCTCAAAGCGGTCCAGACCGGCGTAGGGGCCGGCCTCGGGAGTCATCTTGCCGTCGAAGCCGATGACCTGCACGCGGGGCAGGGCATGACGCTGGCCGATCTCGAAGTCGGTCGGATCGTGGAAGGGAGTCACCTTGACCGCGCCGGTGCCAAAGCCCATTTCCACGGCCTCGTCGGCGATGATGGGAATCTCGCGTCCGATTACCGGCAAAATGGCTGTGCGCCCCACCAGGGTCCGATAGCGCTCGTCGCGCGGGTTGACCGCCACGGCCGTATCGCCGAGGATCGTCTCGGGGCGCGTTGTGGCCACACTGATGTATTCTGCCTGATCCGAGCTGCTACCTGCCGTGGGCTTCAGTGGGTAGCGCACGTAGGTCAGCTTACCGGGCGTGTCCTCGTGCTCCACCTCCAGATCGGAGATGGCGCTCATGCAGCGCGGGCACCAGTTAATGATGCGCTCGCCGCGATAGATCAGGCCCTCCTCGTAGAGGCGCACAAAGACCTCGCGCACCGCCCGCGAGAGACCCTCGTCGAGCGTGAAGCGGGCCCGTGACCAGTCGCAGGAGGCGCCAAGCCGGCGGTGCTGGTCCTGGATGCGCTGGCGATGGTGGTAGACCCATCGCCAGACTTGTTCCAGGAAGGCCCCGCGCCCAAGCTGGTGGCGGTTGGTGCCCTCTTTGGCCAGTTCACGTTCAACCACCGCCTGCGTGGCAATGCCCGCGTGATCCTCGCCCGGCACCCACAGCGTTTCATCGCCCCGCATACGATGGTAGCGGATCATGATGTCCTCGATGGTCGCCGTGAGGGCGTGCCCGATGTGCAGCACGCCGGTCACGTTGGGGGGAGGCATGCTGATCACAAAGGGAGGCCGCTGCGCATTCGGGCGCGGCTTAAAGTAGCCTCCTTCCTCCCAGAAGCGGTACCATTTTCCCTCGACCGCCTGGGGGTCATAGGCTTTCGGTAAAGCGGCAAGCAACCGCTTTTGCTCCTCGCTGCTGGCTGTCCTGTCTTGTTCAATCATGTTCCCTCCTGCGCTGCTGACTCAACTCGCTGTCACCACCTGACTGCGCTGCTTTTGTCGGCCTGATAAAGGCTATGGCGATGATAACGACAATGAATGATAGTAGATAGATCTATAGTAGTTTTGCCGTCAGCCTGAGTCGGGCCCCTGTCCCGCCATTCCAGGCGCCTCAAGCCAGACTGGGCCGCTGGGGACAACTGGCGCCTGGCTCGGTCTGCCCCGCTTTGCTTTGCTTTGCTTCACCATGGCTCCCTCTGGCACAACCAGGGCGCTCGCTGTCCCGGGACAGGGAGTTAGGCGGCGGATAACGCTTTTAACAGAAAACCCTTCCCGCCGTCAAGGACGAGAAGGGTTTATACTCGTGGTACCACCTTGCTTCGGCCAATCGTCCTCTTCCTCATCCGCCCTGTCTCCAGCCAGCAAAGCCGCGGTCGGGGTAGCTGTCTGTCGCTATCCTGCCTTTATCCCTCACCCTCACCGAGGACGACCGACCCTCATTAGTGCGCTAACGGGCACACCCGCATCGGCTCGCGCCTCTCCTGACTTCCGCCTTCTACATCTGGCCTCTCGGCTGCCAGCAGGGCGGCGAGCTATCTGAACCAGACTCCCAGGCGACCTTCAGCGCTTGCCATCCGGGGAAGACTTGCAGCCGGTGATCTTCCCTCTCTGCGCGGGGCCAGAGCGCTTACTCCTCCTGTTCAGCGTCTGTATGGCTATAATGGCGCATCGAGTGCGCCTTTTTTCGGATTGGTTTTAGTGTAGCAGGTCATGTAGCAGATGTCAAGCGGGGGGCCAGGCCCCGCTCGGGCCAGCAGCCGGCCGGCCAGCCAGCCAGATGGACAAACGGCCGGGGAGGAGATAGCGCTCATCGACTTGCGGACGGCTCCGGCGCCTGGTCTGCTCGGATCAGCTCTCTTCTTCGCGCTCCTTAGTGGCCGCTCCTCAAGTCTCAGCTCAGGCTGGCGGCTGAGGAGAGTGAGGAGGCTCTGTCGCCGTTCCCGTGGGGGCAAAGGTCTGGACGATCTGCTGCATGAGGCGCGCCTCTGGCACTGCGCCCAGCACCTCGACCTGGTCGTTAATCACAGTCTTGGGAACTCCCTGGACACGGTAGCGCTGCGCCAGATCGACGAATTCTGAGACCTCCACGACGTCCGCGGTCACGCGCTGGCTGGCAATGGCCAGCTCGTGAGCCAGCAGGGCCATGCGGGGACAGTAGGGGCAGGTAGGTGTAACGAACACCTGAATATGTAGGTCTTGCTGGAGCGACTGGAGCTGCTGCAACGTCTGGGGGCTGAGCGTCGTCTCGCCGCGCGAGAGCATGCGGATATCCTCGATCAGCGTACTGAACTCATAGCCTGCTGGAATACCAAAGAAGCGCAGGCGTCCTCTGGCCCTGCCCTCCAGAATGAAGGCCGGAATGCGCTCAATCTGCCGCTGTTTGGCCTCGGCTTCATCGCGGTAGAAATCCTTGATCTGAAGGCTGATCTTGTCCGAGAGGGTGGCCACCTCTTCCAGGATCTCGCGCGTCTCCTTGCAGAACTGGCATTCGTGGCCGGGAATCAGCAGCGGCGACTCGCGCTGCGTGAAGTAGGTGATCGTCACCTCGCTATCCAGATCCTTGAACAGCTCGCGAATCTTCTCACGATCGCCTGCCGCAATCAAAGCCATAATCTCACCATCCTTTCTGCTCATTTGCTCTATTCACTGTTTTCTTGCTCCTCTCGATCTTTGTGCCTGCGCTGTGGACCAAAGGCTCGGCTCGGTCTTCTCCCCCGGAGCCAGAGGACCCACCCATTCTATCGCCTGCCGAAGAAGCTTGCATGCACAGCCATAGTCGCTCTGCTCTGACCAGGCTGACCAAACGGCAGAAGAGGAAGCGGACTGGCCTGTTCCGTTCTCTCTGGCTGGCAGTCCGCTTCCTCTTGTTGAGAAAGCTGCCGAGGCTGGCAGGCTTCACGGGTGGGCGTGAGTTGCCAGATCCTCGGTCCCTGGCAGGACCGGCTCCTCCTCTGGCTCACTGACCAACGGCAGGCCGCGGGCCTGCCAGTCGGCGACGCCGCCATCGACAGCCACGACCTCGTGCCCTGTAGCCGCCAGCATACTGGCTGCGATTGAGGCCCGGTGACCGCTGTGGCAGATGACGGCCAGAGGCGTATGGCGAGGCAGGCTCTCCAGATGCTGCGGAAGATCGCCAATGTGCATGTGGAGCGCGCCCGGAATATGGCCTTGCCGCCACTCGTCGGCGCGGCGCACATCCAGGACAGTCAGCGAAGACTGGCCCTTCCAGCGCCGATGGAGCGTATCGATGTCGATGCGCTCGAAGCTGCCAGTCGGCAGGGCCGCCGCTTTCCAGGCCGCGATGCCGCCCGCCAGGTAGCCCTGGGCCTGCTCGTAGCCGATGCGGATCAACTGTACCACCGCCTCGCGCCGGCCCTCCTCGTCCTCGATCAGCAGCAGGAGCGGCGTATTGAAGGGGAGCAGCCAACCGACGTAAGTGGCGAAAGAGCTATCCAGCTCGATATTCAGAGAGCCGGGGATATATTCGCGGGCGAACTCGGTGCGGGGGCGTCCGTCGATGAGCGGCAGTCCCTGCTGCAGCCAGCGCTGCACCTCCTGTGGCGAGCGCGGCGGCAGCTCCGGCAGCCGGCCCAAGATGCGCGGCCCCTGCTGATTGATATCGTGCATATAGCGGTAGTAGTGCGGATAGGCGGTGTAGCTGGCAAGCTGACGGCGCACAAAGTCGGCCTCGTCGTGGGCCTGCACCACGGGATTGGCCAGGCGCTCCTGGCCGATAGTGGTGCTGCGCCGGCCACCGACGGCGCTGGCTACACAGAAGGAGCCGGCACCGTGGGTTGGATAGACCAGCACACTATCCGGTAGCGTCTGCAGCAGACGTAGCAGCGAATGATATTGCTGGCGCGTCAGGGTCAGAGTCAGCTCGGGACCGAGCAGGTCGGTGCGGCCCGCGCTCCCGACGAGCATGCTGCCGCCGCTGAAGAGGGCGTAGGGCTGGCTGCTCTCCGGTTGGTAGACCAGGTAGCTCATATGCTCGGGAGTGTGTCCCGGGGTGGCCAGGGCCTGGAAGGTCAGCTCGCCCACTCGGAAGCGCTCACCGTCACGCACCGGCTGGTGAGGGTAGAGCAGATGCGCCTCAGCACTGGCGACAATGGTGGCACCGGTGCGCGCTGCCAACTCGCGCCCTCCAGTGACGTAATCGTTGTGAATGTGCGTCTCCAGTATGTGGGTAATGCGCGCCTGCGAGCGCCCCGCCGCTTCCAGGTACACGTCAACGTCGCGGCGCGGATCAACCACCGCCGCCTGACCACTGCGCCCATCGCTGACAAAGTAGGACTGGTGTCCCAGACCTTCGATGAAGAATTGTTCGATCTGCATGCTTCTCACCTCGCTGCCACCCACCTGCTGCCAGCCTCGGGGGGGTGGCGCTCGCCCAAGGCTGAGCCGCTCGCTCGCTTTGCCTCCTACCTCGTGAGCGGCTGACCTACATTAGTATATCATCTTAACACGTCATGTTGATATAACCTCACGGTGGTTTGAAAAACAGGCAACGCTGACGGCAATGTCCCAACGGGCGGAAGCGGCTGGCGCCTGGCTCGCCGGGCACTGCCCGATCTTCCTGGCCGGCGCGGCCCTATTCGATAGGGAGTCCAAGCAGGCGCCAGCGGGCGATCCCGCCTTTGACATTGGCTACGCGCGAGAGGCCCAAACGTTGAAGCTGCCTGGCTGCCTGGGCGCTGCGGTGACCACTCAGGCAGATCAGCAGTACCTCGCGGTCGCGCGGTACCTCATTGAGGCGCGCACGAAGCTGCCCGAGAGGAATATTGATAGCGCGTGGCGCGTGACCGCTACGATATTCCCACGGCTCGCGCACGTCGATCAAAACGGCCTCGCTGTCTGGAGAAGCCAGTCGCTCCCAGGCTTGCCGGACATCGATGGTCGAAATGGTCTGCTCCTCTTCTGTGCGCCTTAGAAAGCGTTCGAACATCGGCCTTGCTCTCTCTTTCACTCGCGTTGCTGGAAGATCCCCCACCCTCGGCGGGGCGACCTCCTCCTTGACTTTCCTCTCTAATTATATTACTATATAGTCATGAAGTCAAGTGGTGGGCAGTACCTCAGCCCCCTGGCGACTGACTACTCACAGAGCGAAAGGAGCGCATCTTGACGGAGAGAAGACTCCAGCCGGTTCAGGAGAGCGAGGAGCGGCAGGCTCATCCAGAGAGGGCGATATCCTGGAAGCAGGGCGGCGACGAAGGAGGCTTCCCTGATCCGCTGCTTGAGCTGATTGCGGCGCGTTTTCGCCTGCTGGGGGAGCCGCTGCGCCTCAAATTGCTGGGGGCTCTCACGGGGGGCGAGCGCAGTGTCGGTGAGCTGGTGGCCCTGACAGGGGCCAGCCAGCCGAACGTCTCAAAGCATCTGGCGGCCCTCATGCAGGGAGGACTTGTCAGGCGGCGCAAGGCGGGCACCAGCATTTACTATGCCCTGGCCGATCCCAGCGTCCTGACGCTGTGCGACATTGTCTGTGCTGGCGTGCAGGAGCGTTTCGCCTCCCTGGCGCAAGCCCTTCAGCTTGGAACGGCGAGCCAGCCAGCCGAGAGCCGCCCGACAGAGCTTTCTGAGCAGCAGGGGGGAGCTGAACCGCTGCCCTCGCACTAGCTCCGGGGGGGACTGCGCCCGGGCTTGGCGGGCGCCGCCCTCGCCTGAGCGCCTGGCGGCCAGGCGAGAGGGAGGGACCCCTTTCTCTGCCTTGCTCTCTGAACGTTTTATGAACGCGAAACAGGCTTAGAGTACTAAGAGACGAAGAATTGGCGAATCTCAACTGAGCAGATGATAGAAGGAGGGAGAAAAGCAATGGCGACCTATGGTTTCGGCACCACGCTGGCCTTGTCCTGCGAGCAGGCCATCGAGCGCGTCAAGGAGGCTCTCAAGGCGGAAGGGTTTGGCGTCCTGACAGAAATCGATGTGCAACGCACCCTGCGCGACAAGCTGGGGCTGGAGACAGCCCCCTATGTCATTCTAGGTGCCTGCAATCCCCATCTGGCCCATCAGGCCCTGGCGATCGAGCCGGAGATCGGGCTTCTGCTCCCCTGTAACGTCGTCGTGCGCTCCGTGGCCAATGGCTGTCGCGTCGAGATCGCCGATCCCCAGGCCATGCTGGCCGTCAGCGGTAACGAGCGGCTTGAGCAAATCGCTCAAGAGGCGCGGACCCGCCTTCAGCGTGCCCTGGCTGCTCTTGCTCCACTCAGTGTTCCTTCAGCATAGTGGCCTGGCTTGTCGCACGTGCTCTGGTGTCCTATAATGAAGGGAAGCGTTCCGCAGCTATAAGCCCCCAGCTAAAGCGCGGGAGCTTGCACCTGGGTATGGCCCGATGCAATAGATCTCATGACTGATGATGCCTTAGAGATATTCCGAGCGGCGTTCGGGCCAACACTACGGGAGAAGCCGCACCTGACACGACAGCGCTGGAACGGCCTCTTGCCGCTCTCGCGTGCTCCGTTACCGCACGCGGGGCACGTTGGCGGCGTGGAGCGGAGGGGGATCGCAACGCGCAAGGGGAGACCTGTGAGAGCAGCCGTGTAGGAAAGGAAGAAGCGCAAATGCGCTTGTTCGTGGCGTGATTGATGTTCCTGCGGAATCTGGTTTCGCGGCCAGAAAGCTTCTTGAGAGGTCTTTTTGCGGACTTGGTGTCGCGCCTCTGAAGGCATTGCCGAAGGGAGGATAGCCGTTGCCGGATTGTTTCGATAGCCGTGCCGCTAACGGGTTCTCCTTCCAAGTCGGTGGCGGGGTTCACAGTGCCCCGGTCGTCTCCAGGCAAGAGCGGCGGAGCGGACCTCTGGCTCTGGAGTGAACACCTCCAGAGTCACTGCCAGGGAGAATACCCCCTTGCGGTAGAGCAGGTCGGCCTGTCCTCTTATCGCCTCCGGGCGGGCCTCCTGATACCCTCCACTGCGAAAGGAAACCAGGTACGCGGCCTTGCGCCATCAGCAGGGAGACCTGATTGAGAGCCTTGAAGGACATCACATGGGGATCATAGCTGATGGCGCCCTCAGGCCGAAACGCGGGCTTGATCCCTGATTGAAAGAGATTGTCGATCGGCGAGGGTCCCCCTGTGCCCAGGCCGAACAAGAAAGAAAGGCCCGTTTCTCCTCGCATGGATGATGGGGGCCTCCTGGGCCGATACAGTGAACATATCGTCATGACCATAGCTGCGGAAGCGAATAGAAGCAAACAGGGCCAGGCTGAGGAGGAGTATGCCAACACCACAGCAATTGCTGCCTGGACCGACGCCCCTCTATCACCAGCTCAAGCAGATTCTGCGTGGCGAGATCGAGCGAGGCGTCTACCATCCTGGCGATCGTCTGCCGACCGAGCAGGAGCTGATGCAGACCTACGGAGTCAGCCGCATTACGGTGCGCCAGGCTCTCAACGAATTGGAGGACGAGGGCCTTGTAGTGCGGCGTCATGGAAAAGGTACCTATGTGGCCGAGAAGCGCATCGAGCAGAACCTGGTCCGTCTGACCGATTTTGTCGAAGACATGGAGCTGGCCGGGCTAGAGCCATCTTCGCGCGTGCTGGCCTTTCAACGCGAGGCGGCCAGCCGGGCGGTAGCTGCGGCCTTGGGTCTGCGCGAGGGCGAGGAGGTCATGCGCCTTGAGCGCCTGCGCCTGGCCAATGGACGGCCCATTGCTTTTGATGTCACCTGGCTGCCGATGCGCTTCGGCGTGCTCCTGCCTCCCGAGGAGCTGGACCGCGAGACGATCTATCATCTGCTGGAATCGCGCTACGGCATCCCTATTGAGGGGGGAACGTTTGAGATCACGGCTACCAATGCGAGCGTCGAGCAGGCCCGTCTGCTCGAGGTATCGGTGGGGACGGCCCTGCTGCTGATCCGGCGCCTCTCCTGTACAGGAGGCAACGCGCCTGTCTATATACAGGAACGCTACTATCGGCCCGATCGTGTGAGCTATCGGCTTTGCCTGCAGCGCCGTAGCGGCGCGGGCAGTCGGCCACCGACCATCAGTGAGCTGCGCCCGATTTTCGCCGAGGCTGGCCTTACACAGACAGCGGTCCAGGACGATGACCAGCGCAGCGGTTCCGCCGGTCCCGTCGAGCCTCCTGTCGGCTGATTAGTTGCGCCAGTTTCTCCTCCAGCGAGAGCAGGAAGGAGGCTCAGGGCAGCGATTGCCCCAGGCGAGTGCTGGGCAACCTCCCAGCAAAGCGAAAGAGCCACAGAAGCATTGACTTCTGTGGCTCTCTTTTGCGAAGCTCCTCGAGCAGGATTCGAACCTGCAACCCACCGGTTAACAGCCGGTTGCTCTACCGTTGAGCTATCGAGGAATGCGGTTCTCACAACGGCTTGCGACTTTATTATAACGCGGACGGCGGCATTAGTCAACACCCTTTTTCTGGATTGGGAGGACCTGGCTGAAGCCGTTCGAGCCTGGGGTGCTATCGATCAGGAAACTGGCGCCCTGTGAGTGACCCGTGGCGGTCTGGTGCCTGGCCGGGCCGGCGAGGTCCAGGCAGGGCCTGGCGCCAGGGAGAGGAACGATCTGGGTGGAGACCAAGGCGAGGCCGTCTGTCAATTTCGAAAGGGCGCCGATTTAAGGCTCCCAGCCGCTGGATGGTGCTGAGAGGCCGCTTCTCTCCTGCTGATCTGCTCTTACGATCGTCTCACAAAAAGGCCTGCGAGCCTTTCCCGTAGGCGGGCGGCGTTGCAACTTCGCCACTCAGGTGTTCTACTATTTCTCAGGACGTACTGAATACGGTATTCGCCGCAAAAAAGTTCAGGTTCTTCCCCGATTGCAGTGGCCCGGTCTTACGCTAGAGTATAGTGTGTCGAAAGCGTGTCTGAGAGTTCCGAGAGTTCCGAGAGATGAGATGGCAGCTTCTGCCAAGAGGAAGGCGATGGAGAAGGACATTCTGCGCTACTGCCGCTCGGCGCGCTGGCCGCTGGCGCTCAGTGTGCTGGTCGGCCTGCTAGCGCTGTTGGCAACCGTTGGGCAAATGGCCCTGCTGAGCAAGATTGTCGCCCAGGTGTTCCTGGGCCATGCTGGTCTCTGGCAGGTTGGTCCGGCCCTCGGGGCCTTGCTGGCCATCATCTGCCTGCGTGCCAGCCTGGTCGGGCTGCGAGAGTACAGCGCGCGGCGAGCTGGCAGCCGGGTCAAGAGCGAGATGCGACGTCGTCTCTTCGCACACCTGCTGCAGCTTGGTCCACTCTTTGTACGTGGAGAGCGCAGCGGTGAGCTGGTCACCCTGCTCAACGAGGGTTGCGAGCGCCTGGAGACCTTTGTGACGCGCTACCTTCCGCAGACCGTCTGGAGCGTGGCAATCCCGCTGCTGCTGCTTGCCATCATCTGGCCGCTTGATCATCTGAGTGCCGTATTGTTGCTGATCACCGGCCCCATTATTCCGGTGCTGATGATCGCCGTTGGTAGCTACTCCCAGAAGCATATTCAGCGTCAGTGGACAACGCTCGCGCGCCTGAGCGCCCACTTTCTTGATACCATCCAGGGGCTGGTGACCCTACACCTCTTCGGACGCAGCGGCTCCCAGGAGGCGCGTGTGGCGCGCCTGAGCGAAGAATATCGCCGTCGTACCCTTAAGGTACTCCGCTACGCCTTTCTCTCGGGGGCCGTCCTGGAATTCATGACCATGCTGGCCATTGGCCTCATTGCAGTCTTCCTGGGCGTCCGTCTCATCAATCGTGAAATACCATTCGAACAGGCTTTTCTTGTCTTATTGCTCGTGCCTGAGTTCTACCGTCCGTTGCGCGAGCTGGGAACCCAGTACCATGCCGGTCTCGAAGGGCGTGTAGCTGCCGGGCGCATGCGAGAGGTGCTCGACGCCAGGCCAGCCGTGCGCGAACCCGAGCAGGAGCCGTCGCAGCGGCCCATCGCTCCTTTAACCATTGCCTTTGAGCAGGTGAGCTGCCGCTATGGGGAAAGGGAGCGACCAGCCCTGCAGAATGTGACCTTTACTCTGCCGGCTGGCTCTTGCACGGCCCTCGTCGGACGCAGCGGTTCTGGCAAGAGCACGCTGGTGAACCTGCTCATGCGCTTCATGGAGGCCGAGAGCGGGGCGATTCTGGTCAATGGGCTGCCGCTGGATCGGCTCCCGAGCGACCTCTGGCGCGAGTATGTGGCCCTGGTACCGCAGCAACCGGCGCTCTTCAGCGGCACGGTGCGCCAAAATATTCGCCTGGCGCGGCCTGGGGCCAGCGACAGCGAGATAGAGCGCGCTGCCGAGCTGGCGGGAGCTGCGGACTTCATTCGGGAGCTGCCCGAGGGCTATGACACCGAGGTAGGGGAGAGGGGGCTGCGGCTGAGCGCCGGCCAGCTCCAGCGCCTGGCGCTGGCAAGGGCCTTCTTGAAGCAGGCGCCACTGCTGATCCTTGACGAGCCGACCTCTAGCCTTGATCCAGAGAGCGAGGCCCTCTTGAGCGAAGCTCTAGCCCGCCTGCGCCGCACCTGCACCCTGCTCGTCATCGCCCATCGCATCAATACTGTGGCCGCCGCCGACCGCGTGCTTGTGCTCGAGGATGGGCGACTGGTCGAGGCTGGGGAGCCTGCCAGCCTGCTGCAGCGGCCCACCAGCGCCTACGCGCGCTTGATGGGAGGCCGAGCGAGCGCGGCGGAGGTCTTGTCTGGAAAGGAGGCCGAGCAGCGATGACTGGCAAGTCGTCATCAACGCTCAGAACGGCCTGGCGTCTGTTGGCCTTTCTCCGTCCCTTTACGTGGCAGGTTGCCGTGACGGTCATCCTGGGTGGGGTCATGATCCTGGCCAACATGCTGCTATTGAGCATGGCCTCCTACCTGATCGCCGGGGCGGCCATCGTGACCATGATCGTCCTGCTCAGCATCCCGATCACGATCGTGCGCTTAATGGGTCTGGTGCGAGCCGCCACCCGTTACGGCGAACGCCTGCTCTCGCACAACGTGACCTTCCGCCTGCTGGCCCACGTGAGAGTGGCGGTCTACCGACGACTGGCGCCGTTGGCGCCGGCGCGCCTCTTCCGCCTGCGCAGCGGCGACCTGCTGGCGCGTCTGGTCTCTGATGTCGACGAGCTGCAGAATCTCTACCTGCGCGTAGTGGCGCCGGTCCTGGTAGCGGCCCTGGTGATTGTCGCTACCTGCTGGCTCCTGGCAATTTTCAACACGGTCCTGGCCCTGGCGACTGCTTGCTTCCTGCTGTTCACGGGTCTGGGGCTACCCCTGCTGGCCCTGCGCCTCACGCGCGGCCTGGGGCGGGAGCAGCTCGCTCTGCGCGGCAAGGTAAACGGGCAGGTGGTCGAGAGCCTGCAAGGGATGGTTGATCTGCTGGCCTATGGACAGGCTGCCCCCCGACGCGCTGAGCTGGCGGCCTGGGAGGAGCGGCTCGATCGTCTCCAGCGCCGTCTGGCGGCGGCGGGCGGCCTCCAAGAGGGGCTACAGGAGTTGCTCACGGGCCTGGCTGTCTGGACTGTCTTGCTGCTGGCCATTCCTCTGGCAGCCAGCATGCAGATCAACAGCGTCTATCTGGGCTTCCTGGCCATGCTTGTGCTGGCAGCCTTCGAGGCCATTACTCCGCTGGCGCAAGCCTTCGGACAACTCGGTCACTCGCTGGCCGCTGGCGAGCGCCTCTTCGGCATTATCGATGCTCCGCCCGCCGTGAGCGACCCGCCGCAGCCCGCGCCCTTGCCATCCGCCAGATCGCTGGAGCTGGCTTTTGAGAACGTCACCTTCCGCTACGAAGGAGAAGAGGAAGGTCAGCAGGTGACCCTGGCAGACATCTCCTTCCGCGTTCCCCCCGGGGGACGGGTGGCGATCGTCGGCCCGAGCGGCGCTGGCAAAAGTACCTTGCTCCGGCTGGCCCTGCGCTTCTGGGACCCGGAAGCCGGGCGCATCCTGCTCGCGGGACAAGACATTCGCTCTTTCTCGCTGGCCGATCTACGCAGCCTGATGGGCGTCGTAACGCAGGATACCTATCTTTTCAACGACACCATTCGCGGCAATCTCCGCCTGGCCGCTCCCTGGGCCACGGATGAGCAGCTCTGGCAGGCCCTCGAGCTAGCCCAGCTCGACGACTTCGTGCGTCAGCTCCCGGCTGGCCTCGATACCTGGGTCGGTGAGCAGGGCCTCAAGCTCTCGGGCGGCGAGCGCCAGCGTCTGGCCATTGCCCGCGCCCTGCTCAAGGATGCGCCGATCCTCTTGCTGGATGAGGTTACCGCGAATCTGGACCGTCTTACCGAGCAGGCGCTGCTTGAAGCACTGGACAGCTTGATGCGAGGCCGCACAACGCTGCTCGTGACCCATCGCCTCCTGCACATGGAGCGTATGGATGAGATTCTTGTAGTAGATAGAGGACGCATTGTCGAGCGAGGCAGACACGAGCAGCTGCTGGCGAACGGCGGCCTCTATCGACGTTTGTGGGAAGTGCAGAACGCCCTGCTTCCTGTTGCCTGAGCCAGTCAGTGCTCTGCCCGCCCCGCCGGCGGATAGAGAGGAGCGATGGCCCATGCCCACAGGGGCGGCGTTTCGGTCAGTCCGTGGGAGGTTTTGCCTGCATATGGACCTGTCGACCATCTTATCGCGCGTACAATTCGCCTTTACCGTAGGCTATCACTATATCTTTCCCCAGATTACTATGGGGTTGGCCTTCTTGATCGTGCTTTTAAAGACGCTCTACCTGATCAAGAAGGACGAGCGCTACAACATCAGTGCTCGCTTCTGGGCGAAGATCTTCGCGACCACCTTTGTACTGGGGGTTGTCACCGGCATCCCGATGGAGTTCCAATTTGGCACCAACTGGGCGCGCTTCTCGGCCTATGCCGGCGACATCATTGCCCAGACCCTGGCGATGGAAGGAGCCTTTGCCTTCTTCCTGGAGTCGGCCTTTCTCGGGGTCTTTCTCTTCGGAGAGAAGGTTTTTGGACAAAAGGTGCACTGGCTGGCTGCCGTGATGGTCTGGCTGGGCACCTGGGCCTCTGGCGCCTTCATCGTGGCCTCTAATGCCTGGATGCAGCATCCAGTGGGCTATACCATCGTAGGCAACCGCCTGCACATCTCCAACTACTGGGAGGTCCTGCTCAATCCCTGGATCTTTCCCCAATACCTGCACACCATGAGCGGGGCCGTGATCACGGGGGCTTTCGTCATGGCCGGTCTGGGGGCCTACTACTTGCTGGCCCGGAATCACGTTGAGTACGGTCGCATCTTCGTGACCCTGGGCGTCATCGTCGGCCTCATCGCCAGCGTGATCCAGCTCTACCCCAGCGGCGACCTGGAAGGCCAACAGGTGGCGAAATACCAGCCGGCCAAGCTGGCGGCCTTCGAAGGTCTCTTTCACACCGAGCAGGGGGCGGGGATCGTCATTCTTGGTCAGCCCAACACGGCGACGGGCCAGCTTGATAACCCGCTGATTGTGCCCAAAGTTCTGAGCTTTCTGACTTATCGTCGGTGGGAGGCGGTCGTCAAGGGCCTGGATGCCTTTCCGGCCAATCAGCGGCCCGACTCGATTGAGCTGCTCTACTATAGCTATCACATCATGGTTGGCCTGGGCACCTTCTTTATCCCGATCATGGGCCTGGCCTGCCTGCTCTGGCTCTGGAAGCGGCGCCTCTTCACGGCGCGCTGGATGCTCTGGATCCTGATGCTGGCGACCCCCTTCCCGGTGATCGCCAATACCGCCGGGTGGTTCACCACCGAGCTGGGCCGTCAGCCGTGGATCATCTACGGGCTTTTGCCCACCGCCCAAGGCTCATCGGCCAATCTTTCGGCGGGCAACGTCCTCTTCACCCTGCTCGGCTTCGCCGGGATGTACCTCCTGCTCGGCCTGCTCTACGTCGTGCTCTCGGTCACCGAGGCCCTCAAGGGGCCTGAGACCAGCGAGGGCGAGGAGGCCGAAGTAGCCGGGGAGGGTGGCCTGCCCGGTCTGGCTACCGGTACCGTGGCCGAAGGTTGAACTGAGTTGAGTTGAGTTGAGCTGAGCGAGGGAGGTCAGGCTTCATGGCAACACTCTGGTTTATTCTCGTGGCCTTCATGCTGACCATGTACGTTCTGCTGGACGGCTTCGACCTGGGAGCCGGCATCATTCACCTGATCGCGGCCCGCACCGACCAGGAGCGGCGCCTGATCCTGCGCGCCATCGGCCCGGTCTGGGACGGCAACGAGGTCTGGATTATCGCCGCCGGCGGTACCCTCTTCTTCACCTTCCCGGTACTCTATGCCTCCAGCTTCAGCGGCTTCTATCTGCCGCTGTGTATCGTGCTCTGGTTGTTGATGTGGCGTGGCGTCTCCATTGAGCTGCGCTCGCGGGTGCCCAGCCCTGTCTGGGCCTCCTTCTGGGATGGTATGTTCTTTATCGGCAGCGCGCTGCTGGCCATCTTCTATGGGGCCGCCCTGGCAAACGTGATTCGCGGCGTGCCGTTGGATGCACACGGCGTCTTCTTTGAGCCGCTGTGGACCGATTTCAATCCTTTTAGCAAGACGCCCGGAATCCTGGATTGGTATACGATCCTGATCGGCCTGATGGCGGCCAGCACCCTGACCATGCATGGCGCCGCCTATATCGCGCGCAAGACCGACGGCGCTCTGAACGCGCGCGCGCGTCGCATTTTGCGCATCAGTTGGCCGATTACCATAGCTCTAACCGTGGTGAGCACAATCGCCACCTTTGCCGTGCAGCCCCAGATCTATGCCAGCTTCAATGCCCGGCCCTGGGGGGCCATCTTCCCCTTGATCGCCTTCGTGGGCCTGCTCGGCGTAGGACACTTTGCCTTTCGCAAGCGCGACTTGGCGGCCTTCTTCTCTTCCTGTGCCTTCATTGCCGGCATGCTGGCCAGCTCGGCCTTTGGACTCTATCCTGACGTCCTGCCTGCTGTCGATCCGGCCCATAGCCTGACCATCGATAACGCTTCCGGCAGTCCCTATGGGCTGACCGTCGGCCTGGTCTGGTGGCTGATTGGCATCCTGCTGGCCGTGATCTACTTTGTCTTCACCTACCGCCTCTTCTGGGGCAAAGTAACGGCCAAAGGCGAGTACGGGGGCTACTGAGGGGGAGAGTGGGAGGAGGGCAGGCGTCTGGCTGGGCGGGCCTGCTGACCCGTTCGGGCTGCGGGCTGGCGGAGTGAGATCGGTCGCGAGGAGGGCCAAGAGGTGAGGCGCTGGCTCTGCTGGGGAGACCCCTGGTGGGGCCAGCGCTGTGCTATACTGTACTATCCAGGCCAGTCGAAGCTGAGAAGAACAGCCAGCCCACAAATGGAGGGAACATGCTCAGCAGCCCCCAAGATTACCGTGCGATCTGGGAGCAATTTGTTCGACAGGGTTGCTTACGCGAGGAACTCCTGCCGCCGGCTCTGGCGCAATCCTGGCGGCGCTGCGCGGCGCTGGGCCTTGATCCCTACGGAGAGCCACCGGCGCCTGACCCCACTCTCTCGGCCGCGCCGCCTCTCTCGCGGCGCCTGCTCGCTCTCATCCGACCGGCGATGGAAGACCTCTATCAATTCATCGAAGGGTCGGGCTGCCTGGTCGCCTTTGCCAATGCCGAGGGGCGCATCATCGACCTCATTGGCGACAGCCAAACGCGGACCCAGCTTGAGCCGCTGGGCATGCGCCTGGGGACGCTCTGGAGCGAAGAGCAGCAGGGAGCCAATGCCCTGGCCCTGGCCTTACAGGAATCGTTTCCCATCCAGCTAGAGGGAGCCATGCACTACCGCGCCGCCCTGCACGCCCTCTACACTGCTGCCGCGCCCGTCCATGACCCGCTTGGGCAGGCGGTGGGCGTCCTGGCGGTCGCCGGCCCCTGTGAGCACAACCATGCCCACACCCTGGGCATGGTTGCCGCCGCCGCTCAAGTCATCAGCGGCCAGCTCCAGATGCAGGTCTGGCTTGGGAATGCCAACGAGCTGCTCGCCGAGTTAAAGATCATTCTTCAGAGTTTGCCGGAGGGCATTCTCCTGCTCAGGCGCGATGGCGTCATCTCCCAGATGAACGGACCGGCTGGCACCCTGCTCGGACTCGTGCCGGCGCGCGTCATGGGGAGGCGACTGCGCGATGTGCTACCATTGCCCCCGCTGCTCCAGCAGGCCCTCACCTGCCAGCAGCCGTTGAACGAGGAAGAAGTCGTCTTTGAAACAACGCGGGGCCGTGTCACCTGCCTCTGCTCCCTCAAGCCAATCGCCCTGACGGCGGGCGAGCCTGAAGCGGTCTTCGGGCGCCTGACAGCCGGGGCGGCCTCTGGGGGAGCGCTGATTTCCGACGGCTTCGTTCTCATCCTGCGCAGCATCGAGCGCGTCCAGAAGCTTGTTAACCGCATGACCGGAGCGCGGGCGCGCCTGACCTTCGCCAACGTAGTTGGGCGCAGCCCCGCACTACAGGAAGCCCTCCGCCTGGCCCGCCTGGCCTCGCACAGCAATTCCACGGTTCTCCTGCATGGAGAGACCGGCGTTGGCAAAGAAATCTTTGCCCAGAGCATTCACAACAGCAGCCTGCGGGCCGATGGACCGTTCGTCGCTATCAACTGCGCTGCTATTCCCCGCGAGCTGATCAACACCGAGCTGTTTGGCTACGAGGGCGGCTCCTTCACAGGTGCCGACCGCCAGGGGCGCTCGGGCAAGTTCGAGCAGGCCCACGGCGGCACCCTCTTTCTCGATGAGATTGGCGATATGCCTCTCGACCTGCAGACGACCCTCTTGCGAGCCATCGAGACGCGCACCATCATGCGCATTGGCGGGCAGCGCGTGATCCCCGTCGACGTGCGCATTATTGCGGCCACCCATAAGGATCTGCGCGAGGAGGTCCGGCGCGGCACCTTCCGCTCGGACCTCTATTATCGCCTCAATGTCCTCTCTATTCATATCCCATCCCTGCGTGAGCGTCTGGAGGACCTGCCCCTGCTTGTCGACCATTTTCTGCAGCGGCAGAGCCGGACACTGGGGCGCCCCTTCGCCATCACCCCCGAGGCTCTCAGCCTGATGGAGCGCTATAGCTGGCCGGGCAACGTGCGCGAGCTAGAGAACCTCCTGGAGCGCCTCACCTACCTGGCACGCTCCGATACCATTACCGCCCAGGATCTGCCGCCGGAGATCCGTCAGGCAGCGGAGGCCGACCCGGACAGTATGTCTCCCGCCCCGGCCGAGGCCCCTCCTCTTCCGGTTCCGGAGCCAAGGCCCGAGGCTGATGAGAGCCACTGGCAGCCGGAAGCAATCACCCCAGTCTTGCCTCCGCTCAAAGAACACAGTCGTTCAAGCGAGGCGAGCGCCATCCTGCAGGCCCTCGAGCGGAGTCAAGGCCGCCCGAGCGAGGCGGCGCGCCTGCTGGGAATCAGCCGTACCACCCTGTGGCGCAAAATGGTGCGCTACGGCCTGCGTCCCCCTCCCGCCGCCCTGCCGCCGGCCGCCTCTGGCCAGGGGCCTTCGTTTCCACAATGAAACACCTTGTGTTGCAGCAATGAAACTGCAGGATCCTCTTGTTGCAGAAATGTAACGGTGAGAGCGCCGCGCCAGGCCGGCGGGCGGTGCTGGAGTGAGCGCTGGGAGGCCTGCCTGCCGGCCGCCCTGGGGAAGCTGGCACGAATCTTGCATGTCTCTTAAGTAGACAGGCAAAGTCAGAGGCTCTCATCTGTAGCGCGTGGGGGGAAGGAGCTGGGTGGGCGCCCGGACCGCCGGGTAGGCTGGGCGGGCGGGCGGGCGAGAAGATTATGCTGAGCAGGGCCGGCGGCGGCGGAGGAAGGTCTCCGCGCGCTCTGGCGGGCCGGCGGGCGGACGGCTCTAGGGCAGGGCGCGAACGGACGCGGGCGAGCCAGGCGGCAGAGCCGCTTTTCGAGGCCACGGGAGGGCAACGCAGCAGCCCTCGACTTCTGGGAAAAGGAGGCAGCATGAAGAAGCTCATCAACAGTCCAGAGACGGTCGTCAAAGAAGCGCTGGAAGGCATGGCTGCCATGCATCCCGAGCTGATCCGCGTCGATCTGGAAAATCAGATCGTTGTGCGGGCGGACGCGCCGGTGCGTGGCAAAGTAGGCGTTGTCTCGGGAGGGGGCAGCGGTCACGAGCCGATGCATGGGGGCTTTGTTGGGCGAGGTATGCTTGACGCTGCCTGTCCTGGTGCCATCTTCACCTCGCCGGTTCCCGACCAGATCCTGGCGGCCATGCGAGCTGTCAACGGCGGGGCTGGCGTCTTCCAGATCATCAAAAACTACACCGGCGACGTCCTCAACTTTGAAATGGCGGCCGAGCTGGCCCAGGCGGAAGGCATCGAGGTCGCCAGCGTTATCACCAACGATGACGTTGCCGTTCAGGACAGCCTCTACACCGCCGGGCGGCGAGGCGTCGGCGTCACGGTTCTGCTAGAGAAGATCGTTGGGGGCCTGGCCGAGAGTGGTGCCCCTCTGGAGCAGGTAGCGGCCCTGGCCAAGCGCGTCAACGAGCAGGGGCGCAGCATGGGAATGGCCCTCACCTCGTGCACCGTTCCCGCCAAGGGAACACCCACCTTTGAGCTGGGCGAGGACGAGATGGAGATCGGTATCGGCATCCACGGCGAACCGGGACGGCGGCGTGTCAAGCTGGCGCCGGCGGCCGACATTGTGGAGATGCTGGCCAACCCCGTCATCGAAGACCTCGGCCTGAAGGCCGGCGAGCGCGTGCTGGCCTTTGTCAATGGCATGGGGGGGACGCCCCTGATCGAGCTGTACGTTGTGGCTCGCGAGCTGGCGCGTATCCTCAAGGGGCGCAACATTACGATCGCCCGCTCCCTGGTAGGCAGCTACATCACCTCGCTGGAGATGGCCGGCTGCTCCATTACTCTGCTGCGCGTCGATGACGAGATGCTGCGCTACTGGGATGCCCCTGTGCTGACCCCGGCTCTGCGCTGGGGCGTCTGACCGAGTCGGATCAGAGCGCCTGAGCTGTGCTCGATCGTTCCTTCGCTGGCTGGCTGGCTGGCTGGTATCGCTCGTCCTGGCTGACCTGGCGCGGCTCCTCGACAAGCAAGGAAAGCCAGAGCAGGGCAAGGGACCATCACAAGCGCCCACCCCTTGCCTTGCTCTCTGGCTGGCTCATCTCCCGCCCGCCACGGCTGTCCACGCCAGGCCAGGCCAGAGCGGACAGCAGACAGTCTGGCGGCAGGGCCGGCTCGCGTCGCGCGCCGGGCGCCAGGCTCAGGCTGGAAGCCAGGGATTCTCGTCCACCCTGGTAGGGTGACCCGCACCCGCCCGCAACACTACGGAGGAGAGCAGGCTATGCCGATCACAACAGAGGATGTCTTACGCTGGATAACGCAATCGGCCCAGGTTTTTCACGAGCAGCGTGATTATCTGACCCAGCTTGATGCGCCGATCGGCGATGCTGATCATGGCGTCAACATGGACCGCGGTTTTCGGGCCGTTCTCGACAAGCTGCCTTCACTGAGCGGCATGGATATTGGTTCCATTCTGAAGACCGTTGGAACAACCCTGGTCTCGACGGTCGGAGGAGCCAGCGGTCCGCTCTACGGTACGGCTTTTCTGCGCGCTGGCATGGTGACCGCCGGCAAGCATGAGCTGGATGAGGCGGACGTTGTCGAGATGTTGCAAGCGGCTTTGGATGGGATCAAGGCCCGCGGCAAGGCCCATACCGGGGAGAAGACGATGGTGGACGCCCTGGAACCGGCCCTGGCTGCGGCTCGCAAAGCTCACGAGCAGCATGAGGGGCTGGCCGTACTGCTGCGCCGCGCGGCTGAGGCCGCCGAAGAAGGCATGAAGGGAACCATTCCGATGCTGGCCACCAAAGGAAGGGCCAGCTACCTGGGTGAACGCAGCATCGGCCATCAGGACCCGGGCGCGACCTCTAGCTGGCTGCTGCTGAAAACGCTCGCCGAAGTCGCTGGCTGAGCCGAAGCCCCAGAGCTGTCGTATCTGGAATCTCTCATTTTGGCTGCCAGGCTTCCAAACAGCCGCGAGTCCGTCTGCTTTGCTATCTATAGGTGTTGCCTGGCTACGGAGGCGGCTGGAACGCCGGCATAGACCAGGTGAGAAGACCATACAGGAGAGCCTCGTTTGCTTTGCGCAGACGAGGGGCGGCCTTTGTCGGCCTTGGAGGCAAGGCCGTCCATTCGCAGGCCAGGCCAGGCTTGCAACAGTTCGGGACCGCGGCAGGAGGCCCACAGCCGGCCCTCCTCTGTTGCTCATGGCGAGGAGAAGTATCTGATGACGGTTGGCTTAGTGATTGTCTCGCATAGCGCCCGTCTGGCCGAGGGCGTAGCGGAACTGGCGGGCCAGATGGCACAGGGCAAGGTCGTCATTGCGCCGGCAGGGGGCACCGCCGAGGGAGGTCTCGGCACCTCCGTTGACAAAATCCTCCAGGCCCTGCAGCGGGCGGCCAGTCCCGATGGGGTCCTGATCTTGCTTGATCTCGGCAGCGCTGGCATTGCGGCTGAGATGGCTCTGGAACTCTTCAAGCAGGATCATGATTGTCCGGTGATGATTAGTAGCGCTCCGCTGGTCGAAGGGGCGGTTGTGGCCGCCGTGGAGGCCTCCATCGGCAGCCAGTTAGCGGCAGTAGCCGAGGCGGCAGCGGCTGCCACCTCCCTGCCGAAGTTGCCTGCGACAGAAGAGCAGCAGGCGGGCGAGAGAGAAGGTGGCCCCGATTGACGATCTCGGCGATTCGAGAGGCCGGAGGAGAGGAGTCGACTCGCCGGGAGAGATCCCAAAGAGCTTGCCAGGGACGCCACAGCGAAGAGGAGACCGCGCCGAGCTGAGCCAAGCGCTCACTTCACTGGGCAGAGGTGAGAGGAAGGGAGAAAACGACGATCATGCCCATTGTGGAACGCAGTCTTGTGATTACCAACAAAGTCGGTTTACACGCCCGTCCGGCCCGCTTGCTGGTGCAAACGGCTGCCCTCTTTCAGTCGCAGATCTTGCTCCAGTATGGGACACAGACCGTCAATGCCAAGAGCATTGTAGGGGTGCTCAGACTGGGAGCGCGCTGCGGCAGCACGATTCATCTGCGGGCCGAGGGAGAAGATGCCGAGGAGGCAGCCCGCTCGATAGCGGAGCTGGTCCGGCGCAACTTCGACGAGGAGGACGAAGCGGGTGACCCCCGGGGCGAAAACCCCGCTGGCACCTCAGCCGAGAACCTGGCTTAGGCTAGGCCGCCTGCCAGAGCTGACGCGCGCTGCTGCTGATCAGCACGCAGCCGGTCGCTAAAAGGTGGGCTACCTCCTGCGGGGTACGGATGAAGCCGCTGGCAATGAAGGGGCCAGGCAGGAGCGAGCGGACGGTGCGGGCGAAGTCGGGGAAGATGATCCCGGGGAGTACTTCGATCAGGTCGGGCTGAGCCTGAACGATCTGGCGGATGCTGCTGGCCAGGGCTGGCTCCTCGGTCAGGTGCAGGGGCTGGATGGTCAGTAGCCCCTCGGCCCGAGCGGCGACCACCAGTGAAGGACGCCTGGTAATCACGGCGTCAAGGCCGATCTGGCGCAGGTAGGCGAGGCCGGCGCGATCCTTGCCGATGCCAGCGAGCAGGTCGAGATGCGCAACAACGCCCTTTCCTCGCGCGTGGGCCTGCTCGACCAGTGGCTCCAGCGCGAAGGCATCGCCCTGTTGCGCAAAGAGGAGACTGGCCCGGCTCTCCAAAGCCGGAGACCAGTCCTCCTCTGCCTTGATGGCGGCGGCCACCGGGTAGACCCGGGCCAGCCTGAGAAACTCCTCTCTGGTCATTCCGCTCTCATTGTAGCAAAGAAAATCTGGCGCCTGCCAGGGCACGGCCGCCACTTGACAGAAAGTACCTGGGACAGGTATGATTACTCTTGTAAAGGCTGTCCTAACCAGCAGGTACAGCGCAGCGGGGAGGAGGATCTCTCTCCCCGGTGTGATTGATCATCGCGAATATCGTCCGGACAGAGACTTGAGAAGTCCTGGCTCTGCCACAACGGTGGCAGGCTCAGGACTTTATTGTTTTTCTGGCGTTTGTTCCAGGCACGTGCGAGATGGGTGATGCATATGCAGTCCGGTGTATCCCTGCTCAACCTACCGGCCTCCAGCGTGCTGGTGCCCGTTGTGGAGACCCGCCCGCGCTTTGTGCAGGCGCTGGAGACGCCGACGGTGCGGGCCATTCTGCTCAGACACTGCAATCTGTTTGAATTCAAGGCACTGGTTGAGCGCGCCCATCGCAACGGCTATGCCCTCTATGTGAATATGGATCACATCGATGGCGTCAACGCCGATTACGCGGGCCTGCGCCACCTTGCGACTCACTTTCACATCCGGGGTGTCATTTCCAGCCATCCCAGAGTGATGGTCCTGGCCCATGAGCTGGGGCTGGAGGCGATTCAGCGTATCTTCGCGGTCGATTCGACGGGGCTGGAGATGGCTCTGGAGTCGGTGGACCGTGCTGTGGTGGATATGCTGGACTTCACCCCGGCGCATGTGGTGCCTTACATTATGCCTGCGCTCAGGCCAACTCTTGATTTGCCGTATATGGCCTCGGGCTTGCTCTATGGGGCGAACCAGTTGCGCGCCGTTCTGGCCAGTGGGGTCCGGGCGGTGGCGGTCACTCGCCTCGATCAATGGCTACCCGTTCTGAGCGCCTGTAGCTCGTCGGCAGAGACCCACTGAGGTGGGTTGGTCGGGTGAGATAGGCGCTCGTCGGCCCGTCTCCTCCTCCTTGCTTTCCGACTCGCTTGCGCCACCTGCTGGCAGGATACCTGACCCAAGATGGAAGAATAGGATCGATCGACTCAGCCTTGAAGGGCGCTTCTTGCCGTCGCCGAGCGGGGTCGGTGGTGAGCCTGGCCTGGCCCTGGCGCTCGTTAGAAAAGACCAAGACCTCTCTGACGAGCCTCTGGGGCTGGATCCGGCTGCCAGCCCGGTCAGGAGTGGCGTCATGATGAGCAGTCTACCCTACATCTCACGAAGCGCTGTGGTCGCTGTTCGGGTGGCTGTCCGCTTCGCTCTTGCGCTGGCAGTGGGGGCCTGGCCCTGCCTGGTGCGGCCTGGTCTGCCTCCCTGCTGGCAGGGTGACGGTAGCCGTGGGGTAGAGTCGGAGGGAGCCGTCTGGTGGCGGTCGATCCATCTTTGACGGCCCCCAGGGCTTCGTCCAGCGGACGCAGCCCTGGGGCAATGCGCGTACGCTGGCTGGCGCTGGGGGCTGATCCTGTGCAAAGGGCGTCGTGGCCCTCTGCGCAAGCGCCGCCAGCAGCGGACGTGGCTCGGCCCCAGGCCGGCGCTGGCCAGATCTCTACAGATGGGAGCCATGCAATTGCTATCAGCAACCACACGCCGTCAAAACCTCAACGCGCTGCAGCAGGAGCGTTTCGACGTCCTGGTCATTGGGGGCGGAGTGACCGGCGCCGGTGTCGCTCTGGAGGCAGCCGCTCGCGGCTACCGCGTCGCATTGGTCGAAAAGGCCGACTTTGCTGGGGGGACCAGTAGTAAATCGACCAAACTGGTTCATGGCGGAATACGCTATCTGCCCAATTTTGATTTCCCGCTAGTGCACGAAAGCCTGGTTGAGCGTGGCCTGTTGCTGCACAATGCCCCCTTCCTGGTGCAGCCCCTGGCCTTTGTTCTTCCGCTCTATCGCGGAGATCGCCATCCGGTCGGTATTCCTTTCACGACGCCTGGGGGTGTGGGCCTGAGCGCTGTGCTCGACGTTGGTTTGACGCTCTACGATCTGATGGCGGGTCGCTACGGCATCGAGCGTCATCGGCGCCTGAGCCGTCAGGAGGTCCTGCGCTATGCTCCTGATCTGGTGACCACCAGCCTCAAGGGTGGTTTCTTGTACTACGATGCCCAGACTAACGACGCCCGCTTGACGATGACCCTCATCCGTACCGCTGCTCGCTTCGGCGCGGTCATTGCCAACTACTGTGAGGTGGTGGCTCTCCAGCTCGAGCAGGGGCGCATCTGCGGGGCCTGCGTGCGCGATGTCCTCGATGGGGCCGAGATCGCGGTGCGGGCGCGTCATGTTGTCAACGCCGCGGGCGTCTTTGCCGAGCGTGTCGAGTCCCTCTGTGGCCTGAAGCCACGGGTGAGCATCGAGCCGAGCAAGGGCGTCCACCTGATCTTTGCCCGCGAGGATCTGCGCGTGGGGGAGGCGGCCATTGTTTTGCCCGAGACCGAGGATCGCCGCATCCTCTTCGTTGTTCCCTGGCAGTCGCGCGTCATTGTGGGCACGACCGACACTGGCTCCGGCGATCTCGACCATCCTCTGCCTGACGCCGCTGATATCTCCTACCTGCTGAAGCATCTTAACCGCTACCTGTCGCTCAGGTTGACACGCGAGCAGATTATCAGCAGCTACGCTGGCTATCGACCGCTGTTCAAACCGCGCGAGCAGAGCGGTGGCGATACGGCGCGTCTCTCGCGTACCCACGCTGTGCTGGAGAATGAGGCTGGCCTGGTGACTATTGTGGGCGGGAAATTGACAACCTACCGTCGTATGGCCCAGGACACGGTCGATCGTCTTGACGAGCGTGATGGGCGCCGTCCCCGTCACCCGACGCTGCGCCTGCGCCTGGCCGGCAGCGAGGATTGGTCGCTGGCGCGACAGGAGCTTGAGCAGAGCGCGGCTGCCTTTGGACTGGCGGGCGATATTGTCACTCACCTGCTGCAGAGCTATGGCACCGAGACGCGGATTCTTCTGCAGCTGATGGCCGACGAGCCGGCTCTTGCTCAGCGTCTGGTGGCTGATCTCCCCTATGTTCAGGCTGAGGTTGTCTATGCTTGTCGCTATGAAATGGCTATGACGCCTGCCGACGTGCTGGCCCGGCGCACCTCGCTGATCCTGGAGGACCGCAAGCGTGGCCTGGAGGCTCTGGAGACGGTCGCCTCGCTGATGGCCCGCGAGCATGGCTGGTCTTCCGAGCAGGTGCAGCGCCTCAAAGCGGCCTATCGTCAGGATGTCGAACGCCAGCTTAGCGCTGAGGAGACGCGCCTGAGTGTCTGACGGGTCGCGGGGTCATGCTGGAGACAGCTTCCCCCGCGACCATCGTGCTGCCAGGTCGCTGGCCTGTGCTCTCCCCTTGATCTCCGCCGCCTGGCCTTCTCCCCCTGGCCTGTGCTCTGCCTGTCTGTCTGTCTGCCTGCCTGGTGCCGCGGCCTGGTCCCCTGACCTGATTGGGAAGTGCCTGGACAGTTTGACGTTTTCCGGCTGGCGCACTATCCTTAATTATGAGGATGAGATGCAGAGAACAGCCTGCCTCTGCCCTGTACCCACTCCGTCGGACCTGTCCGCGCTCGGCTCCCGCCTCAGCCGGCCAGCCAGCCAGTCTGACTGACTGACTATCTGCCTGGCCGCTATCTCGGTGGTCTGGCCAACTGACTGGTGGCTGAGACAGGATGGCCCGGTGGAGAAGGGAGAGAAGCGAGGGAGCCTGAAGATGCCGATAGGCATCCGGGCAGAGAGCGCTACAAGGGGGAAAAGACAACGTGCCAGCCTCCTGGAAAGACTGGAAGATCTGGGTCAAGAACGCCCGCCCTTTTTCGCTGACGGCGACCGTCAGTCCGCTCTTGGTCGGCACGGCGGTGGCCGCCTATGAGGGCACCTTTCGCCCTGGGCCATTTGTGCTGGCCCTGCTGGCGGGCCTTTTCCTGCAGATAGGGACTAACTACTTTAACGAGTACTTCGACTATCGCTATGGTCTTGATAGTCCGCAGTCGCTCGGAGCCAGCACCGTCATCTTTCGCGGCGAGATGAGCGCGGGTCAGGTCCTGGGCGGCGGCGTCGCCTGCTTCGTGCTGGCCTCGCTGCTCGGCCTGGCGCTGATTGCCCTTTGTGGGCCGGCCATCTTGCTCTTTGGTCTCATCGGTATGGTCATCGCCTATTTTTACAGCGCCAGGCCGTTCCAGCTAGCGGCGCGTGGCCTGGGCGATCCGCTGGTCTACATCGCGATGGGCTTTCTCATGACCTGGGGAGCCTATTATGTGCAGATCCCGCGCTGGTCATGGGCGGCCTTTGCCGCCAGCGTCCCGGTCGGTTTCCTGGTGACGGCCATCCTCAATATGAACAACATTCGTGACTACGAAGAGGATCGCGCCGTGCACAAGCTAACCCTGCCCGTGCGCCTCGGTCAGACCTTCGCCCGCAGCTATCATGCCGCGCTCGTTATCGGCAGCTACCTGGCGCTGAGCCTCTTCGCTCTGGTCGGCCTGCTGCCGCTGCACACCCTGATTGTCTGGATCAGCTTCCCGCTGGCCTGGATCAACGTGCGCTCTGTGCTCACCGCGCGCGAACGCGCCGCCTTTATTGTTGGCTTCAAGCGCACCGCCGCCTTGCACCTGCAGTTCGGCCTGCTGCTGGCCGTGGGGATCGCCGCCGCAGCCCTGCTGCGCCCGCTCGGCCTCTAAGCTGCCAGCGGCCCACACAAAGGAGGGGTGGCTGCTGTCGCCCTGGATTGGAGATGAGGGAGGAAGGAATGGAAAAACCTGTAACAGGGGATAAAGTGCTAGAGGAGTCTTTTAGGCGCGCTGGAGGGAAGCGCCCCTACGTCCAGCGTCTCTTTGCGCGCATTGCGCGCGTCTATGACCTGCTCAACCGCCTCATGAGTTTTGGCCTTGACCGCCGCTGGCGCCGCTTTGCGGCGCGGTGTCTGGCCCTGGGGCCGGGCGAGGTTGGGCTGGACCTGGGGGCAGGCACGGCGGACCTGGCGATTGCCGTCATTCGGCAAGCTGGGCCTGGGGCGCGTATGATTGGCATGGACATCACGCCTGAAATGCTCGAGTTGGGGCGGCGCAAGCTGGAGCGTCTGGGACTGCGCGACCGCATCGAGCTGCGCGTAGGCGACGCCGAGCACATCGATCTTCCGGACAACAGCGTCGATGGCTGCTGCTCTGCCTTTATGATGCGCAACGTTACCGATCTGCGCCAGACCCTGCGCGAGATGCTGCGCGTAGTGCGGCCTGGCGGGCGGATGGTCTGTCTGGAGATCAGCCATCCACCTGGCAGGCTGCTCGGTGCTCTCTTCCATCTCTACTTCTATCGCATTGCGCCGCTCTTTGGGGCTATCATCGGCAAAGCTGCCGAGGAGTATAACTATCTGCCGCGCTCGCTCACCCATTTCCCCGACGCACCGACCCTCAAAGCCATTATGGAAGAGGTCGGCTGGAGCGCCGTTCACTTCCATCGCCTGAGCGGCGGCATCGTTGCCGTGCACGTGGCCACCAAGCCGCTGCCGGCCAGCGAAGGGGCGACGGAGCAAAGGGCGGCTGGTGCGGGCTAGCCTGCGTAGCCTTAGACTTCGGAGCCAGCCGTCTGGCTGGTACCGGCACAGGCGGAAACGGAGGTTGAAGGCGGGGTCATCCCTGGTAGTTGATTGGTTCGCTCGGTTATGCTGCGTAGCGAGGAAAGAGCTTTGACAGAGGGCAAGACCGCCGAGAAGGCGACACGCATCAACTATCGTCACTTCTTTCTGCAACTGCTGGAGGCTGCGCCCTGGCCGGTGCTCGTCATTGATCGTGCGCTGATCGTTCGCTACTACAACCGTCATGTCTGCAGCCTCTTCGGCCTGGCGGAGCCGCTGCAGAAAGCCAGGCTTGATCAGCTCATCACCAGTGCCGCCATCATCCAGCTTGTACAAGAGAGCATTGCCAGTCAGCGTCCCCAGAGCGCCGAGTTCAACGAAGGCCCCACTGGTCCCTGCTGGAAGGTCTCAGTTACGCCTTTGGAGCATCGCAGACCTCCAGCGGGCCGGGAAGGGCTGAAAAAAGACTACCACTACTTTGCTGTGGCCATCGAGGACCTCAGCGAGCTGCGGCGCCTGGAGCGCGTGCGTCGCGACTTCGTCGCCAACATCTCGCACGAGCTACGCACCCCGTTGGCCTCCGTGCGCCTGCTGGCCGAAACTCTCGAAGACACCATCGAGACCGATCCCGAGCAGGCGCAGGTCTTTGTCGAGCGCATTGAGAAGGAAGTCCAGTATCTGACCTCTCTCGTCTCCGAACTACTAGAGCTGTCGCGCATCGAGTCGGGTCAGCTCCCGATGGTCATCGAACCAATCGAGGCTCAGCAACTGGTGCGGGAAGGTATGGCTCGTCTCCTGCCCCAGGCGCAGCGCCATCGCGTCAAGCTGAGGACGGAGATTCGCGACGGCCAGGTCCTGGTTGCCGCCGACAGCAAACAGATCGGACGCGTGCTCGTCAACCTCATCCACAACGCCATCAAATTCACCCCCTCTGGAGGCGAGGTCGTTGTCGGGACCCTGGCCGAGCCAGGCGGGCACAGCCAGCGCTTCTTTGTGCGCGACACGGGAGTCGGCATTCGGCCCGAGGACCTGCCGCGCATCTTTGAGCGCTTCTACAAGGTTGATCGCTCGCGCTCCAAGTTCGACCACGTCGGCGCTGGCGGTGGCGGCAGTGGCCTGGGCCTGGCCATTGCTCGCCACATTGTCGAGGCTCATGGCGGACGCATCTTTGCCGAAAGCACCGTCGGTAAAGGCAGCACCTTCTCCTTTACCCTGCCGGTGGCCCATGCCGAAGGCTCTGGCACCTGAGCGGAGCCGGCCGGTTCGGCTCAGCCTGGCCCCAGCCGACTCAGGCTGGCTCTGACTCTGAAGAGGGAGGGCCGGAGGATCGGTTCCGATCCGCAGCCTGGGCAAGGGCCGGTCCCCAGGAAGTGACGGCGCGCGGCGTCAGCATGATCACCGGCAGCTCCTCCAGCGCCATGCCCTGATATTGCGGGTAGCGGGCGCGCAGCAGAAGCAGGGCCTGCCGCTGCTGCTCATCGCCCGGCTGCAGGAGGCGGGCCTCTCCCTCGACCAGCACATAGCCCAGCCGAGACCAGTCATCCTCGTAGTGGTCGATCAAGAGGGCCGCCTCGGGCCGTTCCTCGATATTGCGCACCCGCCGCAGCTTCCTGACAGCCACGCGCTTCGGCTTCTCATCGAGCGGCGTATAGAAGCAGGTTCCATCAAAAGCGTAGCAGACCGGCACCAGATGAGGATGGCCCGCCGCGTCCGCTGTGGCCAGACGAGCCACGCGCTGCCCAAGCACGAAACGGCGCTCCTCTTCAGTCAGTATCGCTCGCTTCCTCATAGGACGGTCTTCTCCCTCCTGTAACCTGAGGCGCCGGTGTCAGCTTGTTCGCTGCTTGACAGCGACCCACAGGCCTCCCCAGCGGTCAGCGACCGGCCACGGCGATCTTTTCCACCTGGGGGACGATCTCGGTGGCCAGCAGCTCGAACGGTTCCAGCTCGTGGGTGTTGGGCAGCGTGAAGATCGCCTGATCGATGCCTAACTCGGCCAGTCCGCCGAAGAAATCCACCGCGGCGGCGGGGGAAAGCGAGCCGGCTCGCCCGTCGCGCGATAGGCGCAGACTGCTCAGAGTGGTCTTCTCGATCTGCTCGTAGGGACGACCGAGGGCCGCGCAGTGCTCGCGCAGGACATCCAGCTTATGCTGTAGCTGCTCCCTGTTACCATGAGCGAAGAGGTTACAGGCGTCAGCGTAACGGGCCACCAGGCGTAACGTCTTGCGCTCGCCGCTGCCGCCGATCAGGATGGGAGGGTGAGGCTGCTGGACGGGGCGAGGAGAATTCAGCGGGCGTTCAAGCTGATAGTACTTGCCGTGAAAAGGGCGCTCGTCGCCGGCCCACATCTGCAGCGCGATCTGCAGCGTCTCCTCTAGACGCTCAAAGCGCTCGGCCAGAGGTGCAAAAGGCACCCCCAGGCCGCGATGCTCCTCCTCGTTCCAGGCGGCCCCGATGCCAAAATAGCTGCGCCCATGAGAAAGCACATCAAGGGTTGTAGCCGTTTTCACCAGCAGACCCGGATGGCGGTAGGTCACCCCGGTGACCAGGGTGCCCAGACGGAGGCGGTTTGTCCGTCCGGCGGCGAAGGCCAGAGCCGACCAGCCCTCCAACATCTCGTGCTCGGGTGGTCCGAACACCGGAATCTGAAAGAAATGGTCCATGACCCAGAGACTGTAGAGGCCGGCGCGCTCGGCTCGCTCGGCAATGAGGGCAAAGGTCTCGCCAAGGGAAGCCTGCCCGGTCGGCCAGGTAAAGTTCGCTACCTGTAGGCCCAGGTGCATGTCTAGAGCTACCTCCATGACGTAAAATGAGGCGACGCGTTTGCTTTATTATAGCCCGGGCCTGGTCTAGCGAGATAGTAGGCGAGGCGCTGAGCAGGCAGAAAAAGCCGGTAGAGGGGCCTGATAGGGAGCAGGAGCCGTAGATTTCTATCTATTGCACCGTCTAATCGAGTGCGATACAATGAGCGCAATGCAATGGACACTGGAGATGGTCCCTGCTGAAGCAGCAGAATAGGCACCAGGGGATATACTGGAAGCAGAGGCTGCTGGCAAGCGGAGAGGGCCGGCCTGCTGGTGTCAAGGAGGAGCGAACCGCGTGAGCATGTCAGTTGAGATTGCGCGCCGAATTGCGGAGGCATGCAAGCAGCGTGCCAGAGAATTACGCAGTCCTGTCAGCATTGCCATTGTGGATGCTGGGGGGCATCTAGTCCTCTTTGAGCGCATGATGGCGCCGTATGGATGGGCCACGGCCAATATTAGCATTGCCAAAGCCACCACGGCGGTGATGTTCAACCAGCCGACGGATGCGGTAGCCCAGTGGGGGTCAGCCATTCCGGGTTTTGCTTCCAGCCTGGCGGCGATGACCCAGGGGCGTTTTATCATGGCGGCGGGCGGCTGGCCGATTCGCCTTGGGGGAGCCACGATTGGGGGGATAGGGATCAGTGGGGGCAACGCCCCGGGGCGCGATGATGAGATCGCCCGTGCCGGTTTGGCGGCTCTGGAAGCTCTGGGTTCCGTGCACTCACCTCAGCCCCAGTTTCAGCCCCAGCTCCCATCTGCGGGCGTCGCCTCCCCGGCTCAATCCTTCCTGCAACCTTCTCTGGCCTATCCTGCCAGCTCACCCTATCCTGCTCAAGAGCCGGCCAGGGCAGGCAACCCTGCCGACTATGCTCTCCAGGAACAAGCCGCTGCCCAACCGGCGGCGGCCAACGAAGGTGAGCTGGGGCAGCAGGGCAGTGAGCAGATTCCTCAGAACGATGATACATCCTTGCGGAAACATCTTGCGGGAGGTCCCTCATGACTCGTGATGCTGACCAGCGCCCGACCAATCCACGGCGTCAGCGCCCGCTACTGGTGATCTCCAGTGGCGGCGGGAGCGCCGCCGATCAACAGCGTGACCAATCATCCGAGGGAGGGACGCAGCAGGCGCCGGCCCATGAAGGGGAGCAGGCTTCTTCCTCCCCGGCAGCCCGGGCCTCAGGCTCCACGGGTGGCAGCGGCGCCCGGCGCCAGCCCGGCTTTTTTGCCTCGGTTACCCAATCTGCCAGGGAACAGGAGCCGCCAGAACGTCAGCGGCTGCAGACCGATGCCGGCAAGATGCGTCTCTGGCGGGCCTTGCGCCTGCGCCGAGGGCAAAGTACCGAGGGCGAGGCGGCCAGCGCGGAGCGCGCCGGCAAAACGGTGAGCGGGACGGAGGCCAGGGGACAGGCCCAGAAGGTCCTGCGCAATAGCAAGAAGGCTCAGCCCACCCAGGAAACAGCTCCAGCAGCCCGCGGCTCTACAGCCAGGAGCGGCGGGCAGACGACCGCTGGCTCCTCCGCTCAGGCCAGCCGGCCTCTCCTGAAATCGCGCCACTTTGTGGGCCTCTTCATCTACATCTTTGCAGCTACCTTGCTGCAGATCCCACTGGCCTATCTCTCGCAGACCTTCCATCTGGAGCGGGTGCTGCTCCAATTCTCGATCTTTAACTTTCCGGTAGTCATCACCCAGGCCCTCGTCATCTACCTGGTCCTGCTGGTCGCTTTGCTGCTCCTCTTGAACAGGTTCGACCTGCTACCCTCCTTCAGCCGGCCTGCGGAGGCACGCCGCGGAGGCGCGGCCCAGGGCAGCGGCAGCCGGAGCAAGGCCGGTAGCAGCGGCAAGGGAAAGGGGGTCACCAAGGGCGAGCACGACCACCTTTACGAGGACTACCGCGATCTACGGCGCTACCTGCGCCGGCGCGCGCGCAAACGCTAGGGCCTGCTGGTGCCGTTGCTCTGGCTGGCTGCGCTGGACCTTCGGGCTTTGGCCTTGACAGCAGGGCTAATCGCGCCTATACTTCTCCTACAGAAGACCATTCGCGTGGCCGAGGCCGTAGCGCCCTCAGCCTGATTATCTCACAGTGGCGGGTGAGCCGCGCGAGAAAGAACGCTTTGCCCGTTGGCGTCTGCGCCGCGTGGCGGCAAGACAGGAAGCAAAAAGAGGATAGAGGATCTGATGCTCAGCAAGCCCTGGCAACCACAACGGCAGACTGAACAGCCTGCAGGAGCGCGCTCCTGGCAGAGCCAGCGCGCCGTGGTTGCCTGCGCTTTTTATTACTACTTTTACTTTAGCCCTCCAGCATGCTGGTGGGCCGCTTCAGGCTGAGCTGAGCAGAACCACCTGATCCGTCCAGATCCCCAGCATGCTGGAGTAAGCAGAGGCGAAAAACCTCTGCTTTTTTATTTCCCTGGAATCTTGCCCTGTCTGCCAGGATCCAGTCAATCGGTCAGTCAGGAGTTTAGGAGAAAGGAACTGACAGCCCTATGATCATCGTCATTGATGCACAGGCCAACCAGGAAGAGCGTACCGCCTTATTGGCGCTAGTAGAGCAGGTGACCGGGCACCGGCGACCGGTCGCCGCCACCTGTATCGGAGAAAGCGAGGTCATCGCCGTCGACCACGCCCTCCTCGATGCCCAGGCCATGGAGGCCATCCGCCGCCAACCCGCTGTCGCTCAAGTCCTTACCCCCAGCACTCCCTACCAGCTTGTCAGCCGACACTTCAAAGCCAGTCCCACTCAGATCATCGCAGGAGATGCGCGCCACTGCGAGCCGGTCCTCATAGGGGGAGAGCAGCCCCGGCCCGTCATCATGGCCGGTCCCTGCGCCGTCGAGAGCCGCGAGCAACTGCTCGAGACGGCCCGGGCCGTCAAGGAAGCGGGCGCTACGGTCCTGCGCGGGGGAGCCTTCAAGCCGCGCACCTCGCCTTACCAGTTCCAGGGGCTGGGCATTGAAGGCTTGCGCTTGCTGGCGGAGGCCCGCCAGGAGACCGGCCTCCCGGTGGTCACGGAGGTCATGGAGCCGGAGATGGTCGAGGTCGTCGCCGACTATGCCGATATCTTGCAGATCGGGGCCCGCAACATGCAAAATTTCCCCTTGCTACAGGCCGTGGGCCGGCGCGGGCGAGGCAAGCCGGTGATGCTCAAGCGAGGACTCTCGGCCACCATCGACGAGTGGCTGCTCGCCGCCGAGTACATCGTTGCCGCCGGCAACCCGAACGTCATCCTCTGCGAGCGGGGCATCCGTAGCTTTGATCCCCAGACCCGCAACCTGCTTGACCTGGCCTGCGTCCCATTGCTGCACGAACTCACCCACCTGCCCGTCATTGTCGATCCCAGCCACGCGACCGGGCGGCGCGAACTGGTGCCTACAATGGCGCGCGCCGGCATTGCCGCTGGGGCTGAGGGCCTGATCCTGGAAGTTCATCCCGACCCGAACAGCGCCCTCTGCGACGGGCGCCAGTCCATCACCCCAGCTGAGCTGCGCACCATCGTCTACGAGGCGCGCCTGATGGTTCAGATCATGCAGGGGGCCGACAGACTATCGCAAGTCGCCTGACTCTGGCCGGCAGCCACTACCAGGCCGGACGGCAGAGGCAAGGTTGGCCTCCGTCCGCCTCCGCTGGCGACGTTGCCAGCACTGACTGACTAACGGGTCAGCTAATCGGCCAGCGCAGCGGGAAAGGCCGCGGAGGCGAGGCCGCTGTGGGCAAGGGCCGGCGGCGCTCTGACAGGCGAAGAACGACAGCAAGAGCAAGCCGAGGGGTGCGATGGCGCGCCCTTTTTTTGGTGGGCCGTCTGAGCTGGGACTGGCCTTTCAGGGCAAGGGAGATCGCAGCGGCGGGCGTGGAGAGGCGGGGGATGGGGCAGCGTTTGACAGGCGAGCTGAGAGGGCGCGGCGACAAGACCGCGAGTGCAAAGAACTGGCAGAAAACTCTATCTCGACTCTCATCAAACACATATGGTATACTCTTGATACAAGCCAGAGAGCACAGAGCAGAGGCCGGAGGACGGTCGTTGCGTCTGTGCTAGCGGCCAGGTCGACTATGTCGTTTGAGAAGTTGGAAGTCTGGTTTGTTTGAAGTCATACGGACAGGATACGAGCATGCCAACACGTGTGATCATTGCCGACGATGAACCCATTCAACGCATGGACCTGAAGGATGTCCTCACCAAGCAGGGCTACCTGGTCATTGGTGAGGCCGGTGACGGGCAGAGCGCTGTGAACCTGGCTCGCGAACTGCGCCCGGACCTGGTGATCATGGATATTCGCATGCCCGATATGGACGGCATTGCTGCCGCCGAGATTCTGACGCAGGAACGCATCGCGCCGGTGCTGCTGCTGACCGCCTTTGGCGATCAACCGCTGGTCGAGCGTGCGAAGCAGGCT
>NZ_JBHOQV010000046.1:0-1689 GCF_042408735.1 Thermogemmatispora sp. | reverse complement strand
ATCACAGACGGGAGACCACTGCGCTCCAAGAGGGTGAGCGCCTGCTCGAAGCGCTCCTGGGCCTGGTGCTCGGCCTGGCGGCGCTCCGCTTCTTCCTCAGCAGCCTGGGCGGCTTGCCTGGCGCGGAAGGAGCGCTGCTCTGCTTCGTAGACCTCGCTGGCACGTTGGGCCAGCGCCTCTAGCTCCTCATTCATGTTCATGGGATGCTCCTTTCCTGCTGATGAGGATCGTCGTGTGCCCCAGAGCGAGGGGATGCTCTTCGCATCCCCTCACCTGGCCAGGACTAGAACGGCTGGGTATCGTCCAGGTCGTCCAGCGCATCCAGGTCGCCCTCGTCTACTTCCTCCTGCTCGTGGAGGGGACCGAGGCGCCCTTCTGCCATCGCGCGCAGGATGGCTCGCTGCCCCCGGGCACGATCCACGGCTGTGGCTGGCTGCGGGAGGGGAGCACCAATGAGCCGGCAGAGGGTGGGCAAGCCCGCATAGGACTGCGAGAAGAAGGTCCGCGCCGGTTCCTGCAGATCGATCCCCAACAGGACCGGGACCCCCAACCCGAGCCGGCGGCTCGCCCGGCACAGCTGCTCCTCATCCCAGGCCCAGTTCCAACTGATCAGGAGCTGCCCCCGGACCTGCTGCTCGAAGGCAGGCCAGACCGTTGCCAGCTCGGGGGCCTGCTCTAGCTGGGCTGGCGTCAGTCCATTGTAGGTCAGCGCCGCCTGGTCGTACCCCTGCTGGGGACGGATCAGCTGGTCGAAGACCGTCTCTCCGTCGCTGGGGCGTACCAGCACCAGCCGGAGCAGCTCCGCGGTGCTTCCCAGGCGCGTCGTGTCTACTTCCAAGATGCGGCTGCTGGGGAGAGCCAGCAGCGCCTGGGCCCAGGCCATGCGCTCGGGATCGGGCAAGGCCGGCAGCTCGTTGATGGTCTGTTCGAGCGTCTGCAGGAGGGTTTGCAGGTGGCGCCGCTGCGCTAGACGACGCTCCACCTCGGCGAGGGAGAGCGGGTGAGGCAGCGGTTCCATGACGGTCGCACCCAGCTGCTCGATCTGGCGCAGGAGTGTCGTGAGGTGTTGTAGGTGGTCCATAGAGCTCCTTTCTCGACCCATCGCATGGGCACGATGGTCCGCTGTGGCAGAAGGGTGACTTGATGTGGGCTGAGGAAGCCCTCAGAAGATGGGGCGCAGCGGATTGACCTGCGGCGCCGGCAAGGGGTACCAGTCCAGGCCCCAGACCTGGCGCAGGCGCGCCCGGATCTGCTCAGCCCGCTCCGGCGCCCGTCGGGCGGCATACACCCAGAACCGACTGCGGTGCTCCGGGGCCGTCGGGTCCTGCTCGCGCGCCTCCGGGTCCTGGCCCGAGAGCCAGATCACTTCCGTGCCTGCCGCGTCCGTGTAATGATACTGAGCCGGCAGCCATCCCCAGCGGCGCCGGCAGGCTGGCAGGCGGAAGGTGAGCCGAAAGCCTTCCCGCTCCAGGAGCGTGCTCACCTGCGAGCTGACGAGACGCATCTGTACGTAGGCCGTCCAGCCCACCTCGGCGGCAGGCTGCTGCTGCTGAGGCCGCTGGGCCTCGTGTCGAGCGGTCATACGAGCCTCCATTGCCTCATATGGGACAGGACATCATGGATGTAGGCCGCCGGGTCGTTGCCGTCTGCCGCCGGCGCATACACCGGCAGGATCTGCTCGACGGTCAG
>NZ_JBHOQV010000044.1:0-2469 GCF_042408735.1 Thermogemmatispora sp. | reverse complement strand
TCGCCAACATCGCCGCCAACGCCCGCTCCACTTGCAACCGCTCCGCAGGCGTGCGCCCCAACTCGGCCGCCAGTCGCGCCGGAGCCAACGGCGCGGCCGTGCTCACAAACCGCGTCGTGCCGCGCCGTGGGCTCGCTCCACTTCGCCCCGCTCCTCGCCCGGCCGCACTGCTCTTCACCTTGTCGCTCAATTTCTTGCCACTTGCCAACCTCTTTCCCTTAGCAAGGCGTCGAGTACGAATTAGATTCATCATGTTGTTGGTTTGTATAACTTGGCCAAGCTGGTACGGTGGCGGTGGACCATACTGTCCTTTTCCTTGCTTCACAAATACCATCATCAAAAAAAGCGCGGCAAAAACCAATGCTGACCAACCTTTCTTCATTTGCTTGCTCCTTTCTGATCTAGGGTTTTGCTACCACACTACATCCTGATATGCGAGGACATGGGTTTGAGAACGCGAGGCAGGGCTGATGTGCCTTCTGCCTCGCATCCTTCCCAGCCTTCAATTTGACCATTACCTACTAGTAGTAGCTAGGCCAAATTGCGGATTATGGAGTTTAAAGCTTCTGCAGCTGATTTCTGCATGTTCGACTTGGCTTCCCCCTCTTGCTTTACCGCATTTTGCAAAGCGTTGACAGCAAACCAGTATTCTTGTTGCTGTTGTTGTGCTGCTATTGCGGCTTTCGGATCCGAGAAATCTACATTGCTGAAATCCGGCTTGTTCGGCAAACTACCGATATTGAAGCTGCTCATCTTTCTACTCTCCTTTCTCTGTGGTAATTAGCTACCTGCTCTCTGCAGGGCGTTGCACTTCACCATGTGCCGCCTGCACCGCCTCGGCCAGCGCTCGCGCGCCGTTGGCAGCAGCATCCTTCTCCTCTCGGTCAAGCCACTCTCACAGAGAAAGAAGAATCACTCAACTCCTCTCCCAAAACCTCTACCCACTCGAAGAATCACTCAACTCCTCTCCCAAAACCTCTACCCTCTCGCCTCCTGCCTCCATCCACAACCACCCCACCACGACCAACTGCTCACCTCGTCCACCGTGCCAACGCCGCTTCCGCCAGCCGCTTCGCCTGCTCCACCAGCCGCTCGTCTCCGCGCCGCCGCCCCTCCTCGTAACTCCCTAACGCCACACTCGCCACCAACACACTCCGCTCAAACTCCTCCTGCTTCTCCATGTCCTCAGCGTCGCTCAACTCCCGCGCGCGCTCCGTGGCCCGCACCAACGCCTGCTGCACGTCCGCTCGCCTGACAACCTCACCCCACTCCTGCTCGTCTCGCACACGATACCCGACCAACACCGCATACTGCGCCCCGCTCGCCACATCATCCACCGCCAGCCCGGCTCGCTCCATCATCTGCTTGCTCGTCGCCAACATCGCCGCCAACGCCCGCTCCACTTGCAACCGCTCCGCAGGCGTGCGCCCCAACTCGGCCGCCAGTCGCGCCGGAGCCAACGGCGCGGCCGTGCTCACAAATCGCGTCGTGCCGCGCCGTGGGCTCGCTCCACCTCGCCTCGCTCCTCGCCCGGCCGCACCGCTCTTCACCTTGTCGCTCAGCTTGCGGCTCCCTGCGCGCGATACCGTGCGTGACTTCCCATTGCTTGCTCCTCCATCCCTTCTTTTTAGAATCTCGCCATTTATTACGGCGTTCCGCATCCAGATATCTGGCCAAGGGTTATATACACCCGGATTCCATGGGTTGTATCCCAAGCCTTGCGCCATGACCTTAGTGCTAATTGCAGTAAGGAACGTCATTGCTATAACTGCGATAAGACGATTTTCTTTCAGGTTCATTGCCCATCTCATACGTGCATCTCCTTTCTAAATCGTTCAAGTCATGGAGCGCAGCTCCATGACTTGAACAGATAAACCTTTATCTCTTGATTCTACCTAAGATTGTTGACGACAGCCATCAAAGCCTCGTGCGCCGATTTCTGCATGTTTGACGCCATGTTTTGTTCACGCTGTTGCTCGTTTTGCGCGGCTTGGACGGCCATTTGCCACAAGGTCATTTCCGTCTGCCAATCCACCAGTTTCTTCTGGTAAAGAGGATCCTTTGGATCCCCATTGAATTCAGGTGGTCTCGGCGGTATGTTGACGCCCATTTCCTTCTTCTCCTTTCTCCGTGATGGTGGTTAGTGCTTGCCTTGTGCCGCCTGCACCGCCTCGGCGATGGCCACGGCCAGCGCGCGCGCGCCGTTGGCGACCAGCCGCGGCAGGTCCACCCGCCGCTCAATTCACCCACCACTCACACAGATCGGAGACCACTCATACCTCATCAACCACAACTGGCCAAAGAACTACACACCGCGATCAACCCTCTTACCTCGTCCACCGCGCCAACGCCGCTTCCGCCAGCCGCTTCGCCTGCTCCACCAGCCGCTCGTCTCCGCGCCGCCGCCCCTCCTCGTAACTCCCTAACGCCACACTCGCCACCAACACACTCCGCTCAAACTCCTCCTGC
>NZ_JBHOQV010000039.1:0-19095 GCF_042408735.1 Thermogemmatispora sp. | reverse complement strand
TGACCACAAAGCCATGAGGATAGGGACGCAGATCGATCAGATGGGCCTGCTCTCCATGACGGGCCAGCAAGTGTCGGCAGTGCTCTTCAGCCTCAGCGCGCGAAGAGGCATAAATGGGTTCCAAATGATGGTACTGGCTATCACCAAGCGTGTATTCCACTATCCAGAGGATCTTTTGCGGCATTGACCGGTCAGTCATAGCAGCATGCCACCCTTTCAGCAGAAGTTGTGCAGGTGTGCTACCCCAAGGCCCCGCACCTGGGCGGACAGCCGGCCATTGTTATCTGCATGCAGGCTGCCTCTAATATGACGAATGCCGAGCTGAACTATCAAACGATAGCGTTGATTTTTTACTAAACTACTAAAAAACGGGGACGGATCTCCAAAGTTGCAGGTGCTGCACAACTTCGGCGGCCAGGCTGCGGGGATGCTGCAGGCCGGAGGCGATCAAGGCCGCGCCCAGAGCGGCCTCGAAGCCATGAGGTTCATGAGGGGTGTAGGGGAAGTAGTAGAACTGATAGAACTCGCCGAGGCGGGAGGCCAGGGCTTCGCTGCGTCGGCCGCTGATCACCACCTCATCCAGGTGGTGGATGGCCAGCAGGCCGGCCAGATCGCGCAGCAGTCCCTCCCAGTAAGCCTGTTCGAAGGGGCCTTCGGCTGAAGGGCTAGCCGGGGGCAGCGCTGGATTGTGGGGGGTGCCACAGACGCCGTTGGTCAGGTAGCCGTCCTCAACGACCAGCACCTGCCAGGAGGTGCTGCGGGCCTCCAGGAGCAGAAAGCGCATCTCCGGCCAGGGAGTCTCACGCTGGCGCAGGCGGTAGAGCAGCGTCACCGCGCGGCAGACTGCGGCTGGGCTGGCTGGCAGGCGCTCCAGCAGCCGGCGATAAGTGGGCACCGTTGGCAGGTGGGCCAGGCTGGGGAGCACATAGCTATGGAGATTCAGGCTGCGCAGCCGCTCCACAAAAGTTGCCAATCCCAGAGGAGCGCTCTCGGGCGAGGGGCTGGCCGACCCCGTGCCTGGCCTCTCGGCAGGTGGAAGCGGCTCAGGGCAGCCCGCGGTCAGCGCGGTCACCTGCTCAGCGAGCAGGCGGTCGAGCCGCTCAAGGGGCAGGCCGTTGCCGGCAGCCAGGGCGATCACCGGCTCTGGGAAGAGGGCACAGAGGCGAGTCAGGCTGGCCAGCAGCTCGGCGGGCGAAGCGAAACACTGATATTCCGGCGACTGAGCCTCATCTAGCAGACAAAGCTTCCAACTTCTGCGACCGTAGTCGATGCCAATGCTCAGACTCATCGTCTCTGCTCCCATGCCCTCCTCCGCCAGGATGCGAGGCGCGGACAGGCCTCCTTCTGCTGTGCACGCTCGCTGCTCTTCTCCGCCACCCACGGCTCAGGTTTGGTCTTTGCCTGAATTATAGCATGTCACTACGCTCTCGTGCATCCTCTTAGCGCTCCCCTGTCCGGCCTGGCGGGTTCCTGTCACAGGAGAGAGGAGGCCGGCCCGCCTGATACCTGACTTGCCAGGGCGAGGGGAGGTCTCCCACTCGCTCTTCAGCCCCTTGACAGATATCTTTGGTGATGGGACAATAAGAGCATAAGATACCAGCAGACGAGCGCCATGAACGTGAAGCCGACAGGCTGCCGGCGCGATGCCCTTCTTTTCTCGGGCCGCGGAGCAGCTCCAGCCGCCTCGCCTCCGCGCTCTTACCACCAGCCCTGGCCAGTAGCGGGGGTACCCGTGTGAGTCGGCCCTGCAGGAAAGCCCGCTTGGGATTGCAATCATTGAAATGGGACTGAAACAGGAAACTGTGCGAGGTCGTGTGCATGCCGCCCCAGGAACAGCCTGCCTTTAGCTCACAACGCGAACATCAGCGCTTGCTCAGCGCTCTACGAGAGAGCGAGATTCTCCGTGAGCTGGCTGGCCTGCTGGCCTCCTCGTTGGATCTGGACCGGGTGCTGCAGGTCCTGGTCCAGCGGACGACCGAGGTATGCCGGGTTGGGCGCTGTGCCGTCTGGCTCCACGATGAGGAGCGCCAGCTCCTGCGTCCCGTCGTCTACCATCTGGCGCGCGAGCTGGTCGATGCCAAGCGCCAGCGCATCGCTGACCAGCTCTGGTATCGCAGTACGATCCCCACGACCAATCCTCTAATGAGCCGCCTGCTCGGCGGGCGCGAAATGCTCTACGTCTACGATTTGCGCGATGAGCGCCAGTTGCGAGCTTTAGCTGAGCTATTCCTCGTGCGCTCCATTCTGCTGGTGGCCCTGGTACGTGAGAATCGTCCTGTCGGTGTGATGTCGCTGGACAACCCGGGTGAGCACGGCAGTTTTTCGACAGAGCAGCAGCAGCTTGCGCGTGCCATTGGCCAGCAGGCGGCGGTGGCGATCGACAACGCCCGTCTATACCAGCGGGCCGAAAGCGAGCGTCGGCGGGCCGAGCAACTGATTGAGCGATCTCAGGCTATCTATCAGGTGGCGATGGCCGTCAACTCCGACGAGGATCTGCCGACCATCCTGAGCATCGCCACCCAGCAGCTCCAGCAGGTCTTAGGGGCTGACAGTGGCCAGATCCTCCTTCTGGAAGAAGGGCGCCTCTACCAGCTCTGCTCTCCCGACGAGCGCGCCGACATGCAAGAGGAGGCTTCGGAGTGGGCGCGGAGAACGGTGCCGACGGAGGGGCGCGAGGAGGGGGAAGCCGGGCAATCAGCCAAAACCAGGGCCGTGTTGGCGCAGGCGCGAGGGCGTGTGGCCGCTTCTCTGGACGAGCTGCCCTTCTGTCGTCAGGTTGCAACGAGTGGCACGCCGCTCTTTGTTCCTCTTGACCGTCTGGGCATCAGTGAGCTGCATTGGTTTCAGATGCAGAATCTGGAGCACACCCTGATTATCCCCCTCATGGTCGGTGTGCGCTCATCCCTGCCCGCGGACGCGCACAGCCAGTCCGGTCAGCATTGCGTGGGACTGGCCTTCGTCAGCTTCGGTGATCCCCAGTTTCGCCCCACCCAGGATCACTATGCTTTTGCCCAGGACATTGCCGCCCAGTGTGCGCTGGCCATTCAGAAGACCCAGCTGCTGGAGCAGGCTCGTCGGGCCGCCTTGCTGGCCACCGAGCGCGCGAACACGCTCAACGCCGTCTTCCATGCCATGACCGAAGGCATCTCTGTGCTTGACATGCAGGGGCGGCTCCTGATGGCCAACGCCACCGCGCGCGAGTTCGTGGGGGAGCGGCTGGAAGGGCCGGTCACCCTCGAGCAGCTCTTGCGCCGCCATCCGGTCTACACTCTGCAGGGCCAGCCCCTGCGCAGCGAAGATTTCCCTCTGGCCCGGGCCTTGCGCGGCGAGCAGGTGCGCGGAGAGCGCTTCATCACGCGCCGCGCCGATGGACGCGAGCGCATCCTCGAAATCAATGTCGCCCCCCTCCTGGCTCCGACGGGTCAGCAACTGGGCGTCGTCAGTGCCTTCCGCGACATCACTTCCCAGATGCGTATCGAGCAGCATATCCATCAGGCTCTCGAGACCATGCTGCGCATGGCGGAAGCCCTCTCCGGCCTCACCGAGGTGCGAGCCATTTTGCGCAGCGTCCTCGGGATGGCCCTGGAGGCTCTGGATTGCCGGCGTGGGCTGGTCGCGCTCTACGAGCCAGAACAGAACCAGCCAGGCGAGCGGCTGTTGGTGGAGCGCGAGTCGCAGCGCAGCGAGCCAGGCCCCGGCCTGCCGGCCTCCGAGAGAGAAGAGGGCCGGCAGGAGAGCGGGAGCCAGGAGGAAGCTCAGCAGCTTGACTGGCTGCTGACGGCCCTGCTGAATTACGAAGACTATTTTCTCCAACTGCGGGCCGGTCACGCTTTCATTCTCACCCCCAGTCAACTGCTGCATCTGCGACGCCTCTCCCGCAGCCAGGAAAGTAGCCAGAGCCAGTGGTCAGCCTTGCTGCCCGGAAGCGCTCGCTGGCTGACCCTGGTGGCCCCCATCACACACGGCGGGCGCCTGCTGGGCGTCATGCTCCTGACCCGCCCCTCTGCCCTGGCTGTCGAGGAAAGCGAGAGCGCCGATGAGGGGGCCGAGCCGCAGTACGAATTTACTATCTGGGAGATGGCCGTCATCGAAGGTGTCGCCCAGCTTGCCGGTCTGGCGATCGAGCAGGCTCGTTGGCAGCACGAGGCCATCGCGGCCCGGGCCAGCGAGGCGGCCATGCGCGAGGCCAACACCCTCAAAGATGAGTTCCTGGCCATTACCGCCCATGAGTTCCGCTCGCCCCTCACCATCATCCTGACCAATGCCCAGTACGCCAGGCGTACCCTTAACCGCGGCAGCGGCCCGCGCCAGCGCGAGCGCTTGCTGGAGCAGCTCGCAATGATCGAAGAGCAGACACGCCTGCTGACCAACATCGTCAACACCTTCCTGGAGGCCACCCAGATCAATCGAGGGCAACTCGTCATCGCGCGCGAACGGGTCGATCTGGAGCAGCTAGCGCAGCAGGTAATCGCCCAGCATCGCACAGCCACCGCCCTGCACGACCTGAGCTGCCGCGTTGACGAGAGCGGACGCCCCTACCTGATCAGCGGCGATCGCGAGCGTCTGCTCCAGGTGCTTGTCAACCTCATTCAGAATGCGATAAAATACAGCCCGCAGGGAGGGCCGGTACTCCTCTCGCTCTGTCGCTGCCCACAAGAGAACGGCGACCTCATCCAGGTGGAGGTAGAGGATCGCGGGATTGGCATCCCGCCGGAGGCAAAGGATCACCTCTTCGAGCGCTTCTATCGTGCCCCCAACACTGGCGCCAGTCAGAGCCGGGGCCTTGGTCTCGGTCTCTATTTTGTCGCCGAGATCGTGCGCATGCATGGCGGCTCCATCCATGTTGAGAGCAGTGGTGTTCCCGGCGAGGGGAGTCGCTTTATCTTGACGCTGCCGGCCCTGCAAGACTAAACGAGTGCTGGAGGTAAGAGCGGGCAGGTGCCGAACGTCAGCGAACTCCCGAGTCAATCCCCTGAGCTACGAAGCTGGTTGCTGGAGCTGGCACGGGCGAGCATGGCGCGTGAAGGGAACAGCGACGTGGCTCACGATATGGACCATATTCTGAGGGTGATGGCTCTGGCTGAGCGCATTCAGCGGCGCGAGGGCGGCGACTTGCCAGTCATCTGGGCAGCGGTGGCTTTGCACGATATTGGTCAGGAGCGCGAGCGGCGCCAGGGGGGCGACCACGCCCTGATTGGGGCCCAGATGGCCGCCGAGCTGCTGAGCGGAACCCCTTTCCCTCAGCAGGCCATCCCTGCCGTGCAGGAGGCCATCGCCGATCACCGCCTGACCGCCGGTCGACGACCGCGCTCGCTGGAAGGCCAGATCCTCTACGATGCCGACAAGCTCGATTCTCTGGGCGCCATCGGTATCGGGCGCCTCTACATGATCACGGGCCGGCGCGGACAGCGCGTCTATACTCCCCTCCCGGAGGAGCTGGTTCTGCCGGTGTCCCCGCTGCAGGTCCGCGAGCTGCGCAATCGCCCCGATTACTCCCCTTCGATCGAGTTTCGTCTCCTTTTTAGCGATCTGCCAGAGCAGCTCTGCACAGCGACAGGGCGCGCATTAGCCCGTCAGCGCTACGCCTTCATGTGTGAATTTTTCCGGCGCCTGGAGGAGGAGGCGCGCGGCGAGTGCTAGACTGGGTGGCAAGCGCGAGGGCCGACGGAAGACCTCCTGGGCCTAGCTGTTGCCAGGCAGCGTGCTCTCGCCGCCGCTGTTGAGGGGCGCGCTCTCCAATACGGCGTAGTGAAAGGGCGTCTCGCGCTGGGCAGGGGCGCTCAGGTGGACCGTGAAGCCGCGTCCTGGCTGCAGCGAGACGTACTGCACCACGACCGGCCCAGGATCCCCTGTGAGGGTGACCAGCACGACGCTGGCCTCGCTTACCACGGGGCAGTTCACCGCCACCTCGCCCTGTCCGCGCGTGAAACAGCTTTTGCCGGTTTGCCAGCGAGGGCCAGGCATGGGAGCCGTGAGGGCGGCGGGGGCCGGCTGCTCCGCTCGACCCGCGGGAACAGGACGGGCCAGGGCCGTGGTCGGCAGCGGGCGCTCGCCAGGTCGAGAGGAGGCCGGCGCGCCCGGGCGCGCCGGATTGGCGGGATACGAGGGATAGGTGCCGGTGAGGGCTGGAAGCGGACGTGTAGTCTGGGGAGGCGTCGCCTGCGTCGGGCCAGCCGGCCCTGGGACAGCAGGAGGGCTGGCGAGCTTGGGAGCCGCTTCCAGGCGCACGCGCGTTGTCCGCCCGGCCAGGCGCTGCGAAGAGGGGCGGGCTGGCGTCTCACGTGGCTGAGGCGAGGCCGCCGCAGAAGCGGGACCAGCCGCTGCCCTGCTCCCGCTCTCAGGACCTCTCTCGGCTGGGGGAGGAGCTGCCATCTGGGCAGAGGGGGCACCTGGCCTCTCTCCCGCGCGTGTCGGCCCAGGCTCCGGCGCCGAGGCAGCGGGAGCGCTCCCAGCGGTAACCGTGGGAGAAGGCGAGGAAGCGGCATCGCCCTCACCGCCCGCTGGCAAAGCGGGCAGCACGGTCGTGATTGGAGCGGGCAGGCGCTGGCCTGGTTGGCGCACTTTACCCAAAGCGGCCAGGGAAGCGGTCACCCGCCGTGCGAAGGCCGCCAGAACACGGTTGGCCGCCAGCTTTTCGGCCTCTTCCGCCGTCTCTGAGGGGCCGCTCTGGCTTCCCGCGGCGGCCAGCGACCGGGAGGGCGACTCAGGAGAGGAGCCGGGCCGAGACAGCTCCTGCTCCGGCGTGGCCTGATCCCCACTGGAGGGAACCGCCAATTCCCGCGACTGCAGGCTCAGGCGCGGTGGCACCAGCCCGGCTGGACGAGCATCAGCCTGCGGGGCGCTGACCAGCTCTTCGCCGGCCTCCTCTTCCTCCGGCTCTAGTAGTGGCTCGCCGCTTGCGCGCTCGGCAAGCACATCCTCGACAGAGGCCGACAGCCGCTTGCGGCCCCTCTCAGCTCGCTTGTGCCAGCGGCTCGGCTCTTGATACTGCTGTTGCTCGAAAATACCGTCTTCTTCTCTTCGAACCATGATGCTTCCCTTCCAGACGAACACGTACACATTGCGGCGCTGAAGAGATCTGGCCTCTCTACATACGCTGATACTCGATAGCACGTTTTCAGGCAGTATAACACAAAGCGAGACGGAGGCAGGGGGAAGATAGCACATTTAGGCCAGGGGGTGAGGGCCGCTTCATGCATAGGAATATACGGTACCCTCAATCTTGCGGTCTTGAAAGTGCTGCGGCGAGTGGCTAGAATAAAGCCCGACGTTGCCCAGTGGTCAGGAGCTGCTTCTCAGGCAGGCTGGCTGACTGAGGAACGCGGCACACACCAGCTATTTCGCTGATGCAAAAGGATGGATCTGGATGAAGTTCAACGGTACGCATAAGTTTCATGCACCTAGCCAGCGCGTCTATGAAGCTATTTTGAATCCGGCGGTGCTCAAGCAGTGTATTCCGGGGTGCGAGGCCGTCGAGTACGCGGACGAGAACCATCTGAAGGTCACGCTCTCGGTTCCCATTCCGGGCCTGAAGGGCACCTACACGGCCCTGCTCAACATTGTCCAGCGTCAGGCGCCCAACCTGCTTGTCTTGCAGCTACAGCGTCAGGGGCGCGGTGGCTCCATCGATGCCACGGCCCAGATCACGCTGGCCGATGAGCCGGATGGGGCCTTGCTCTCCTACGATGCCAATGCCGAGATGAGCGGCCCGATCGCGGTTGCGAACAATCCGGTGGGGCAGGGTGTGGCGAAGAATTCTCTGAGCACGTTCTTCAAGAACCTGGAAAAGGTGCTGGCTGCCTAGGAAGTCCGAAGCCTCTCGCTAGCGGCTCGGGCTGCCTTCCAGCCGGAGCAGAGCCTAAGCGTACGTCGTTTCTCTCCTTACCTTCTACTCTGAGCCAGGCGGGCAAGTAAGAGGCTGTGGGCTTTTTTGCGCCGCTGGCCATCGGGCTGCCGGTCTCATCTGCCCGCCTGGTTTTCACAATGGTTCCTCGAAGGCGATCCTCCCCACGAGCAGGAAAGCTCTCCTGGTCCGGGGGCTGGGGCCAGTCCTGGCAGGTGGGCCTTTGCTTTCCCTCCCACGTGGTCCTGACTGGCGGAGAGAGCTGGTCAGTGCTACTATATATCTATATACAGCGGCAGAACAGTGTTGCCCGGCAAGAGCAGCATGGCGGCTGGCGGGCCAGGGATCTCTGCGGCGTGCAGAGGGGCCCCGGACGGTCGCCATCTTTTTTCGTCGATCCCACCCACCTGAGACAAAATACGGTGATTACCCGATGGGATATCCGGGGATTCGGCCTTGACTCTTCAAAAAGAACCGCTAAAATCTCCATAGACCGCCAATGATTTGAGATTTTAGAGATTTCTTCTGTGAGCTGTTGAGGAGAGCATGCAGATTGTCCTGGTAGGCGTTGATCACACTTCGGCGCCGATTCAGTTGCGTGAGCAGCTTGCCTGCGCGCCGCGACAGGTGGCGGCCCTCTTGCGGGCGGTGCGCCAGGAGGCACAGGAGGCGGTGCTACTCTCGACCTGTAACCGCTTCGAACTCTACGCGGTCTTGGAGGCGGAGCAAGGGGGGCGCGAGGTCCTGCTGCCGGTGCTCTGCGAGCAGCGCGCCGTGGAGCGGGAGCTGCTAGAGCAGCACTGCTACACCTATAGCGACCTGGAGGCGGCGCGGCACCTGTTTGGGGTGGCCTGTGGGCTTTACTCCTTAATCCCGGGGGAGCCGCAGATTCAGGGGCAGGTGGCCGATGCCCTGGAATTGGCGCAGGGAGGCAGCTTTGCCGGGCCGGTCCTCTCGGCCCTCTTCCGCGCGGCGTTGGTCACGGGCAAGCGCGCACGTCGCGAGACAGGCATCAGTCGACGGGCGGTCTCGATCAGCCATGCGGCGGTCCAGTTGGCGCGCCAGCTCTTTCCCCGTCTCAACGAAGCCTCGGTTCTGCTCGTCGGCTCGGGCCAGATGAGCGAGCTGGCGGCACGCAATCTTTGCGATAATGGGGCCCGTCGCCTGGTCATTGTTAATCGCACCGCTGAGCATGCCCGGCAGTTGGTGGAGCAGCTTGGTGAGCGGGCCTCGCTTCGTCCCTTTAGCGAGCTAGCGGCGGCTCTGGTGGAGGCGGATGTGGTCATTACTTCAACGACGGCTCCTCATACGGTCGTTACTGAGGAGATGATGCGGGCGGTTCTGCCCCAGCGGCAGGAGCGCCCGTTGCTCATCATCGATATTGCTTTGCCGCGCGATGTGGACCCGGCGGTGGGGGCTTTGCCTGGCGTTCACCTCTACAATATTGATGATCTGCGCCTGGTTGTCGATGAGGGCATTCGCCTGCGCTTACAGGAAGTGGCTCAGGTTGAGCGCATTATCGCAGAGGAGGTCGAAGACTTTGCGCGCTGGCTCAGCTCGCTGAGCGTGACCGATACGATCGTCGAGCTGCGCGAGCACGTGGAGGCTCTGCGTCGGCAGGAGCTGGCCCGCACGCTGCGCCAGCTCACCCCTTCGCTCTCGGAGCGCGAGCTGGCGGCCATCCAGGAGCTGACCACGCGCCTGATCAATAAGGTCCTTCATAAGCCGGTGACGCGCCTGAAGGAGGCCGCCGCCGCGGGGCGTGGCCATGTCTACGCCGAGGCCCTGCGCTATCTCTTTGATCTGGAAGTGGCCACGGATGATGAACAGACTGGTGATCGGGACGCGCGCCAGCAAGCTGGCCCTGGCGCAGACGCAGACGGTGATCGCCAGGTTACAGCAGCTGCATCGCGAGCTGGAGATCCTGGTTGAGCCGATTCATACGCACGGTGATCGGGTGACAGAGGTGCCGCTCGCGCGCATCGGCGGCGATGGGGTCTTTGTGACCGAGATCGAGCGCGCGCTGCGGGCGGGTGCGGTCGATCTGGCGGTCCATAGCCTGAAGGATCTGCCGACGGCTCCGCCCGAGGGTTTGCTGATCCTGGTGCCCGGGCCGCGCGAGGACGTGCGCGATGTGCTGGTACGCCGTCGCGACTTTCTCGGCTCGCCTGCCGAGCCGGGGGTACGTATTGGAACCTGCAGCCTGCGCCGCGCGGCTCAGCTACGGGCGCTCTATCCCGAAGCTGAGATTCTGCCGCTGCGCGGCAACGTGGATACGCGCCTGCGCAAGTTAGAGGCGGGCGACTACGATCTGATTGTGCTGGCGGCGGCGGGCCTGCGTCGCCTTGGCCTCTCCGAGGGGCTGGCCGATCGTCTGGAGCTATTGCCGGTGGAGAGGCTGCTGCCGGCCCCGGGCCAGGGAGCCCTGGCTTTGGAGCTGCGGGCGGACTCGGAGCTGGTGCCCTTGCTGGCTCCCTTGAACGATGTGGAGGTGCAGGCCGCCACGAGCGCCGAGCGCGCCTTTATGCGCCATCTGGGGGCTGGTTGCTACCTGCCGGTGGCCGCCTATGCCCAGCGCCTCGATCAGCGTCTGTTTCTTCGCGCCTTGGTGATCAGCCTGGACGGGAGGCGCGCGGTGCGAGTCCAGGGGAGCATCGCTTGGCGGGAGGAGCAGGCTTCACGCCTGGCCGTCCAGTTGGGGGTGATGCTGGCCGAGCAGGCGCTGGCCCAGGGGGCGGAGGAGATCATTGCCGAGATCCGCGCTGCTGGCAAGGTCTAAGCCCATGCAGCGCGAGGGGAGCGAATCGGCGCCGCTACCGACGAAGGAGGATGTGCGACGATGGTTGCTGCGGAGTTTCAGGAACAGCCGCTGCGCGGACGGACGATCCTGGTGACGCGCGCTCAAGAGCAGGCGGAGGCCCTCAGTAGCCGTTTACAGGCCCTCGGCGCTGAAACGGTGAGCTTCCCGGTGATTCGCCTGGTTCCGCCGAAGGATTGGGCGCCGCTCGATCGGGCGTTGCGGCGTCTGGCGGCCGGCGGCCAGGGTGAGCGCACCCCCTACGACTGGCTGGTGTTCACCAGTGTCAACGGGGTGCGCTTCTGCGTTGAGCGCCTGCAAGCTCTAGGGCTGGATCCGTCTTTGCTGACCAGGGCCCGCGTGGCGGCCATTGGACCGGCCACGGCGGCAGCCCTGGCCGAGCATGGCCTGCGCGGGGTGCTGGTCCCCGAGGAGTATGTGGCTGAGCAGGTGGCCGCTGCCTTGCTGGCCGAATGCCGCCGTCAGGGCAAGGAACCAGCCGGCCAGCGCGTGCTCCTGGCACGGGCCGCCGAGGCCCGGCGCGTGCTGGCTGAGGTCCTGCGCCAGGCCGGGATGCTGGTTGAGGAGGTGCCGGCCTATCGTACCCTGCCTGCGGCTGGCGATGATCCGCGTGGTCAGCAGGTGCTGGCCTTGATCGAGGAGGGCCGCCTCTCGCTGGCCACCTTTACCAGCTCCTCGACGGTGCGCTCCTTCGTGAGCTGGCTGAAGCAGGGGCTGGAAGAGAGACAGGCCGAAGAGGTCTCGCCAGGCGCCCTCCTGGACCGTCAGGGGGTGGCGATCGCCTGCATTGGCCCGATTACTGCCGCCACGGCCCGCACTCTCGGCCTGCAGGTCGCCATCGAGGCTCAGTCTTTTACCATCGATGGGCTGGTCGCCGCGATCGTTGCCTATTACCAGCGTCCGGCTCAGACTCCCTCTGGATAGGTGCGGCAACGTGTGACTCGACCTGGCGAAACGGGACCAGGCGGTGTCTGGCTACCTTTCCTGGGGGCGAGCCAGAGGTGTCTGTGGCAAGAAACAGATAGCAACACCGGACAAGGTGTGTTAGAGTAGATAGAGAGAAGCCGAGAAGAGAGAAAGGCCATGTCAGGTCAGATGGAAACGGTTGAGCAGACAGTTACGACGCAGCCCGAGCAGGAGGCGGCTCGGGCCCGGCCAAAGCAGCCTCGTCAGTTGGTGCGCTTCGTCTTCTACAAGCTTGATCCTCAGTGGCTGCGCCTACCTGCCGAGCAGAGGCGCGCCGGTCGTGAAGAGCTGCTGGCCATCTACAACGAGTATGCTCAATGCTCGCTCATTCGCAGCTACGCCCTCTATGGCTTGCGCTCCGACTGCGATTTCATGCTCTGGCAGGCGACCTACGATCTTGGGCATCTGCAGGGATTGAGCAGCAAGATCCGGCGCAGCAGCATTGGCCCCTATTTGCCCGAAGTGCGCTCGTTCCTCTCGATGACCAAGCGCTCCGTCTATGTGGGCAAAGGCCCGCGTGGAGCGGCGCACGATCCGCGGCTGGTCATTACTCTGGAAGACAAGCCTTATCTCTTTGTCTATCCCTTTGTCAAGACCCGTCCCTGGTATGCTCTGTCCCTGCAAGAGCGCAAGCGCATGATGGACGAGCATATTCGCATGGGGGTTGCCTATCCCAACATCAAGATTCACACCACCTACTCGTTCGGATTGGATGATCAGGAATTCGTCGTTGCCTTCGAGTCCGACAGCGTTGCGGATTTCCTTGATCTCGTGCAGGAGATGCGCGAGAGTGAGGCTAGCCAGTATACCTTGCGCGATACGCCCATGTTTACCTGTGTGGCCCGTTCGCTGCCGGAGATCCTTGACGACATCGGGGTCTGAGCGAGGCAGAAGCTGGGGGAAGCGGGGAACAGAGTGGGGAGCTGGGCGTGGCGTCCCGGGAGCCGGAGAGGGGGGAAGCGCTGGTGAGCGGCCGGGAGAGAGCGAGAGCGATCTGCGGATGGGCACGAGCCAGACTTGACAGCCCCTGATTGAAGCCAGGGACTGCAGGGACTGACCCGGGCAACCGGTGACCCTCTGCGCCTTACCCTGGCCCTGCCCCGGAGCGGGGCAGATCGCTCTCAGGCCGGACTGTCCCCTCGCGTGAGGGGAGGCCATGGCCGCATCGTGCAGGGCCTCCCTTGCCTGGTCTGCGCCCGCCCGAGGGGACGATCGGGCGACAGGAGCGGGTGGGTGGTCGACAAGGTCAGGCTGATGCGGAGGAGGCCGTCTTTGACCTCCAGGAGAGGACTCCGGGCATCCCCGGTGGCAGGTCTTTATGGAGCTAGAGAAGGAGCAGGCAATGCAAACGGAGCAGCAACAGTCAGGCAAAAAGGCGGGACGAGAATGGTCGCGGGCTCTCTACCGGGAGGCGCAGAGTCTCATGCCCGGGGGCGTCAACAGTCCGGTGCGGGCCTTTCGCGCCGTGGGGGGGGAGCCGATCTTTATCGAGCGCGGCGAGGGGGCCCACCTCTATGATGTCGATGGAAACCACTATCTTGATTACGTAGGCTCCTGGGGACCGCTGATTCTTGGTCACGCTCACCCGGCAGTAGTGGAGGCCGTGACCCGGGCGGCGCGACGGGGCTTCAGCTTTGGGGCCCCGACCGAGGCCGAGAACGAGCTGGCCCGGCTGGTCGTAGAGAGCGTCCCTTCGGTTGAACTGGTGCGCTTCGTCAACTCGGGCACGGAAGCCACGATGAGTGCCTTGCGCCTGGCCCGCGCCTATACGGGGCGTTCCAAGGTCATTAAGTTCGACGGCTGCTATCATGGTCATGCCGACCTGCTGCTGGTGCAGGCCGGCTCGGGGGTAGCCACCCTGGGCCTGCCCGGCAGCGCTGGCGTGCCGGCTGAGGCGACGGCCCACACGCTCAGCCTGCCCTATAACGACGGCGCCGCGGTTGAAGAAGTCTTCCAGCGCTATCCCGAAGAGATTGCGGCGGTGATTGTGGAGCCGGTGGCCGCCAATATGGGGCTGGTGCCGCCCCAGCCAGGCTTTCTCGAGACCCTGCGACGCCTGACCGAGCAGTATGGGGCTGTCCTGATCTTCGATGAGGTCATTACGGGCTTCCGTGTAGCCCTGGGCGGCATGCAGGCCCGGGCGGGGGTTCTACCCGACCTGACCTGCTTCGGCAAGATCATCGGCGGCGGCCTGCCAGTCGGGGCCTACGGGGGCAGACGCGCCATCATGGAGCTGGTGGCCCCCCTGGGGCCGGTCTATCAGGCCGGCACTCTCTCCGGGAATCCCCTGGCTATGGCCGCCGGGATCGCCACCCTCAAAGAGCTGCAAAAGCCCGGCTGCTACGAAGAACTGGAGCGCAAGGGCGCCCTGTTAGAGGCGGGGCTGCGCGCGGCTGTGGCGGCCTCGGGCCTGCCAGTGCAGGTGGTGCGCCTCGCCTCGCTCTTCTGCCTCTTCTTCAGCGCTGAGCCGGTGCACGACTACGCAACGGCCAGACGAGCCGATAGTGAACGCTATGCCCGCTTCTTCTGGGCCCTTTTGGAGCGCGGCATCTACTTCCCGCCTTCGCAGTTTGAAACCTGTTTTCTCTCGCTGGCTCACACTGATGCCATGCTGGAAGAGACCGTGGAGGCCATTGAGCAGGCCCTCCAGGTCGTGGCGGCGAGCGGTGCCGGCGGGCAGCCCTGAGCGGAAGAAATGGCTACCAGCGGATGAAAGGCCGGTGGCAAGGACAGGTAGCAAGGAAAGGAGCGCCTTGGCATGAGTCAGTTTCCTGTCACACGCCTGCGGCGCACGCGCCGGACGGAGCGCTTACGCGGGCTAGTGCGCGAGACCCATCTCGCGGTTGAGCAGTTAATCTATCCACTCTTTATCGCCGAAGGCATCAGCGAGCCGCGGCCCATAGCTTCCATGCCGGGCGTCGTGCAGTGGCCGCTGGAAACGGTGGCGGGCGAGGCCGAGCGAGTAGCGGCCCTGGGCATTCCGGCCGTCTTGCTCTTCGGCATTCCGGCCACCAAGGATGAGCAAGGCTCGCAAGCCTACCATCCCGAAGGTATCATTCAGCGGGCTATCCGGCGCATCAAGGCCGCGGTGCCGGAGCTGCTGGTCGTAACCGATGTCTGTCTCTGCGAATATACCAGTCACGGCCACTGTGGAGTCATTGCCGGAGGGGAAGTAGAAAACGATCCCTCCCTGGAGCTGCTGGCCCGCATGGCGCTCTCGCATGTCGAGGCCGGCGCCGACATCGTGGCTCCGTCGGACATGATGGACGGGCGCGTCGGCGCTATCCGTCGCCTGCTTGACGAGCGGGGCTTTCTCCAGACACCGATCATGGCCTACTCCGCCAAATATGCCTCTGGCTTCTATGGGCCGTTCCGCGAGGCGGCGGAGTCGGCCCCCCAGTTTGGCGATCGGCGTTCTTATCAAATGGATCCGGCCAACGCGCGCGAGGCTCTGCGCGAAGTCGATCTGGACATCGCCGAGGGGGCCGACATTGTCATGGTCAAGCCGGCCCTGGCCTATCTGGACATCATCCGTCGGGTGCGCGAGCATTGTGAACTGCCGCTGGCGGCCTACAACGTCAGCGGCGAGTATGCCATGATCAAAGCGGCGGTTCAGCAGGGGTGGCTCGAAGAGCGGCGCATCGTTATGGAGGTTCTGACGGCTATTCGCCGTGCCGGTGCCGATATCATCATCACTTACTTCGCTCCCGAAGTGGCACGCTGGCTGCGCGAGGGCTAGAGCGGCGGGTGAGGAGGAGCGGACCGCCCTGCCCAGGCGGGCGCCGGCTCGCCCGGCTCTCCCCCAAAGGGCCTGTCCCCCTGGTCTGCTATCGGCCATCTGCAGGCCATCTTCTGGGACCAGGTGGAGGTACTGCATATCGATCAAAGGCTGCGGGACCGGGCCAGTCACCAACGGCTGGGGGAAAGAGGGCCTAGGCGATTTGACACCCGCTCCAAATGCGGTTAGAATGAAGCCTGTACCGGTCAGCGATGGCGGGATGGATGAACCCATCCATCCCTCCTTTCTTTATTTTGGCCTGGTGGCGGAAGAGAAGGGGGCGGCTGGCTGGCTGGCAAAGAGCTGAGCGGCCGCGAACGGGAGCATAGTGAAGAAATAAAATGGCCGGTTTTTTCTTTCTAACTAAACGATAGATGGTGGGACCACGGTGGCGGGGAGGAAGGGAGGCGAAAGAGGTCACGGGCGCTCGTTACCGTAGCCCTCTTCTTCCGTTCTCACCACATATAGACATGGCTGCAGCGCGGTCGGGGCGAGCCGGGTGGCGTTGCGGCCAGTGTGGGAGGAAGGAGGCGCCTCCCGCCGTTGGACGAGATGGACAAGGGAGTGCACGCGAGGGAGAGGTGGACGGACGAGAAAGGTGGCGAGGGAGGAGAGAAGGAGCCGACAAGACGTGGGGCTGTCAAGAAAGCGCGGGGCCGGCGGTCTCTAGAAGTGAAGGGGAAAGGGAATCTTTTTTTCTGGAGGTGACCTCTCCTCTCCCGAGGCAGAGGAGGGGAAACCGGCTCTTCCCCCATTTTTAGGGTTGTTCTGATATCTTGTTACCAGAAAGGGTTCTGCTCCGTCCTCTTCACAAAAGGGGCCGAAGCAGAAGCCGACTTCGGTGGGGAAGAGCCGGCGAGGAAGGAACCTGGGAACCCCGCGGAAGGCTCGGCAAGCCCGGTTCTTTCGGAAGGAGCTGTTAAGCAAGAGTTTAGCTAACTAAAGGGAAGATTCGTGCTATGGTTGGGTTGAACACCAAGAATCGCTCTTATCAGCCCATCGGATCGTATGGAGTCATCGGAGACTGTCATTCAGCTGTGCTGATAGCGCCGGATGGTTCGGTAGACTGGGCCTGCCTGCCCGATTTTGACAGCCCGGCCATTTTCTGTCGGCTGCTGGATGCGAGGCGTGGCGGCTTTTTCCAGATTGCCCCGACCGATAACACGATTCCTGGAGTTCAGCGCTATCTTCGCGATAGCAATGTACTGCAGACGCGCTTTACAGGCGTTGGCGGCGAGGTGGTCCTCACCGACTTTATGCCGGTGGAGTCGCTGGAGGCCTGGCCCTACCGCGGCTTGAACAACAATACCTGGTCGTATGAGGACGGCTCTTGCCATAGCCTGGTGCGCATTGTGGAATGCACGCATGGAGAGCTGCCGATCACGGTGACCCTGAAAGCGACGCCCAACTATGCGGCGACAACCAGCCAGATCGAGCTGCTGCCCGAGGCAACGGGGGCGGTGATCTCGGATGGCCAGCAGCATCTTGGGCTGGCGATCATCGGGGCCTATCGGCTGCCGGGCTTCTCCCTGGAGATCGTGCCGGACGAGGGCGAGGAGCCGGAAATGCTCCATCCGGCCCTGGTGGCGCAGGTCACGCTGCGTGAGGGCGAGCGGCTGATCTTCGCTATCGGCATGGGGCGGAGCCTGCGCGCGGCACGGAAGCTGGTGGAGCAGGAGCTGCTCCAGCGCGACTTTACCGCGGAGCTGGCCCATACGCTGCATTGCTGGCGACGCTGGATCTCGGGGATCAACTACGATGGCCCGTACGCTGAGTGGGTTCGACGCAGCGCCCTGGTGCTGAAAATGATGACCTATGCGCCTACCGGTGCCCTGGTGGCCGCGCCCACAACGTCGCTGCCAGAGGAGATCGGCGGCGTGCGCAACTGGGATTATCGCTTTACCTGGCTGCGCGATGCTTCTTTTACGCTCTATGCCCTGCTCGTCCTCGGCTTTACGGATGAGGCGCGCGCCTTCACCTACTGGCTGCGCCGCCTGTCGTACTCCAACGGCGAGGATCTGCAGGTGATGTACGGCATTCGTGGCGAGCGCGAGCTGCCCGAACGCGAGCTGTCCCACCTGGAGGGCTATTGTGGCTCGCGCCCGGTGCGCATCGGCAACGCCGCGGCTGATCAGAAGCAGATGGATGTCTTCGGCGAGATCCTGGATTGCATCCACCTCTACCGCCGCCGCGGTGGCTTCGAGCGCTACGGCGAGAAGCTGCAAGGCCCGCTGTGGGAGATGCTGCGCTCGCTGGTCGACTATGTCTGCGCCCACTGGCATGAGCCGGATCGCGGCATCTGGGAAATGCGCGGCGAGCCGCGCCATTATGTCTATTCAAAGGTGATGTGCTGGGTCGCCCTGGATCGCGGCATCCGCGCCGCCGAGCAGCTCCACCTGGAGGCTGACCTGCTGCGCTGGTACCGCGTGCGCGATCAGATTCGGGCGGATGTGCTGGCCCACGGCTATAATACCGAGATCGGTGCGTTCACCCAATCATATGAGAGCACGGCCCTCGATGCCTCCAATCTGCTCCTGCCCCTGATCGGCTTCATCCCGCCGGATGACCCGCGCATGCGCTCGACGGTCGATCGCATTATGGAGCAGCTCAGGGACGAGCACGGCTTTGTCTACCGCTACCTCTCGGAGGATGGCCTGCCCGGTCACGAGGGCACCTTTACGATCTGTACCTGCTGGCTGATCGATAATCTGGCGATGCAGGGCCGCCTCGATGAGGCGCGCTCGCTCTTCGAACGCTTGCTGACCTACGGCGGGAATCTCGGCCTCTTCTCGGAAGAGATCGACTCGCACAGTCGTCTGGCTCTGGGCAATTATCCCCAGGCTTTTACTCATATCGCTCTTATCAATAGCGCTTATAATCTTTATAAGGCAGAGCAGCGCCTGGCTGAGCGCGATCGCTGCACTCAGCCGGTCATCGCTGCCATCCAGCTACAGAAGAAGTCTGATGAGTGAGCGCGCCTGGCCAGGGCGCCCGTCAAAAAGGGTAAGCGACTAAGAGGGGCGGTCGCCAGGGCCTGTACCTGCCGCCTCCCGTCGCCCACCCAGCGGTCGTCGGGCTTCTCGGTGCGCTGCTCGTCTGCCGGTCAGCTCGCCAGCCGGCAGGAGGGGCAAAGCCGCCTCCTTGCCGTCGCGGCAGGACGCCGTGCCAGAGATGGGTTTCCTACTGGCTCAAGCAAGCTGCGGGTCACTGAGGACCTCCCTCGGTGACCCGCTTGTTGTTCGTTGGAGCCTGGCGCTCTGTGGCGCCGGCTCGCTGGCTGCCACCGTTGCCGGCTTTACCCCCGGGCCATGTCCTTCCTCGGCCCCCTTCGCGCCGTTGCTCTGGTGCGCCTATTGACAAACAGTGCTCTGTATCGTATGTTAATTAATAGTTACTATAGTTGATCCATTATGTCAACTTTGAGGACTGAGGTATGGCGACCGAGCAAGAGCATCAGACCCCTTCTTCCGCTGGCAACAATCTCCTGGGCCTGGGAGTCGGCGGCGGCAGCAAGGTAGAGCGCATCAAGGCCGAGAGCTGCTATCTGCGCGGAGAGATCGCCGAAGAGCTGGCTCAGGACAGCACGCACCGAGAGGCCCGACGACCGCTGGGTGGGCGACGGGGGGCGGCAGGTACAGGCCCTGGCGACCGCCCCTCTTAGTCGCTTACCCTTTTTGACGGGCGCCCTGG
>NZ_JBHOQV010000036.1:0-5042 GCF_042408735.1 Thermogemmatispora sp. | reverse complement strand
CCGCCAGAAAAAAAGATGGTGCGGAGAAGAGTGCGAGGATTCCTTTCTCTGGAGGTAGGACTGCTTCGGATTCCCTCTCTGCCAGATGCATGCACCTCCTCACAAATTAGCAGGCTGTCAATATTATACTATTATCTCTGGGCAGGAGAGCAAGCAGCTAGCTCTGCCTTGCGGATCGCTCTCACTGTCGCTGGTCAGCCGCCGCACCAGTCTACAGCCCGCACGTTCGCGCCCTCTTCTACCAGCGCTCTCCCTGCCAGCCCGCACACACCTCGTCTGGCGCTGGCCTCCTCTCCGCGCTTCGCCTCGCCCCCGCTCCATCCAGCACAGCACAGCGTCGCCCGCGGCAGACGCCTTCCCCGGAGGCTCGCCCTCAGTGGGGCGGCTCAGCACCTCCTGGGGACCCTCTTCGATCTTTCTGGTGTAAACGGGTTTTCCCATGTTTTTAAACAGCGCAGGCAGGCTGTCTATTCCCGTGGATTCCAGGCACCAAATTCGCTGCTGCCAGTCGTTTTCTCTGCGTCTATCACTTCTTTAAAGCTTACTAACCTCCAATAGCGGCGATGAGAGCTTTAAGTTGCTTTGTGCTGCAGCAACGATTTCTAGATGAGGGGGAGATGGATGGCAAGGCGTGCCCTCTTTCGAGGAAGCTTGCCCGGCCTGCCTGGGAGGCTGCCCGAGAACAACGCTGGTGTTCGATCATCTGGCTCCTTCGCCCCGCTGACGGATCTGGTTGGCGGAGATCCTTTGGCCCTCCAGGCCGACCAGTGGAGCGCTGATACATCGCTGGCTCTCTCCCTGACGGAGCGCTATGTGGGTGTGCTGGCAGGCGGCACTGTGAGAAAAGGGGAAACTCTCTGGCTGGCTCTTGCGATCCGCTGTATGTGGGCAGCGGCTCGCTGATATGGCTGGCCCCTTTCCTTTGACGCTCTGCCTGTCAGGCCCGCCATTCTCAGGCCGCGCCGGAGCAGGCCGCCCTCAGCTCGCGTATAACCCATGCAACGGCGAGCGCCGTAGATGCCTGGCGCTCTCCGGCCGGCTTGATCGTGGGGAGACTGAGGGGGCGAGCAGGGACGCGCCGCTCGCCCCTTTATTCTGTGGATCGTTGTCCGGCTATTGGGAGGAGCAGCCTCTGACACCCGAAATCGCCACAATGACGGCTGGCTCGTTTGAGGTGCGCCAGCCGCCGGGGATCCGCGGCCCTGGCTATGGGGTGAAGACGGGGGGGCCGCTCTGTGGGCCTTCTATGACAGTTCGTCGTCCTATGCAGGGGCCACTTGCTGACGGTGATGGGCGATAAGGTCGATACAACAGGGGTGGTCTGTGGTCAGCCAGCGGGCGCGGGCGTCCTATCTATGGGGAGGGGGCCATCTCTGCCACGCGGCGCGCCAGGCTGGCAAGGTGCGAGCTGATTGGGTCGCTGGCCGCAGCTCTCTATGAGCTGGCTGAGCCTATCGTTCCGGAATCGTGAGGTTCGTGAGGAAAGGCTCGACGAGAAGAAGGTAGCTTAGCACGAGAAGAAGGTAGCTTAGCAGAGGAATAGCTGTGCATCGCATGGATCGCTTGACAGCCATACTCCTGCTCTTGCAGCGCGGCAAATGGACCGCTGCCGCTCTGGCGCGCCATTTCGAGGTGTCACGTCGGACGATCTTGCGCGATATCGAGGCGCTCTCAGAAATGGGCGTGCCGGTGGTGGCCGAGCCGGGACCGGGCGGGGGCTATAGTCTGCCGGCAGACTACAGGCTGGCGCCTTTGCCGCTCTCGCTGCATGAGGCGCTGCTGCTGCGCCTGGCCCTGAGCAACTTTTTGCAGTCGCGCTCGCTTCCCTTTAAGGAGGTGCGGGCCTCGCTCTGGGCCAAGATTGGCGCCCTGCTGCCGTCGCAGCGCGAGAGCTGGCAGGGCCTGGAGCAGGTGCTGAGTTCTTGCTGTCCACAACCCTCCGATGGCGAGGAATATGCGGTACCGTTCTTCGCCGATCTGCTGGAGGCCCTGATGGCCGGCCGTTGGATTCGGGTGCTCTATCGCTCGGAGCGGCGCTGCTCGGAGCAGACCTTGCTTCCCCAGCGCCTGTCTACCAGCTTTGGCCTGTGGTATTGCCGCGCTTACTCGTGGGAACATCGCTGCACGCGCCTTTACCGCGTTGATCGTCTGCTCAGCCTGGAGATCCTCAGTGCTCCTCCCAAGCAGGAGATGCCGCCGTCCAGGGATTGGCAGGAAGAGTCAACTTTTCCCGAGATCTCCATCCGTCTGACCGAGCGCGGGGTGCTGCGTCTTGAGCATTATCCTCTGCTGGCAGCGCACCTGGAGCGTCAGGCCGATGGCAGTGGCTGGCTACGCCTGCCTTGGAAGCCCGATGACTACGACTGGCTGGCGCGTCAGCTCTTGAGCCTGGGAACGGAAGCCCGTGTTGAGGCTCCGGAGGCCCTGCGCCAGCAGCTTCAGCGAATCGCCCGCCAGATTGCAGACTGCTATGATTCGTCCGTTGGCGCAGAAGAAGAGAAGAATGGTGACAGACAGTTGTCACCAGGCCAGGAGTAGACTGGCTACTGCCTCTCCCGGCAGCGGCTGCCCGCGACTCGCGCATCACGCCAGTCAGCCCAAGGAGAGGCGAGCCGGAAAGTGAGTTGTTCAGCAGAACAGAAAGGAGTCGCTCTTTGGCCCAACCGACGATTGTTCATCTTGAGCTGCCAGCCCGCGACCGCGCCGCCAATGCCGCCTTTTACCAGGCTGTCTTCGGCTGGCAGGCCGGACGCAACGATGAATACGACTACCTGTACTTTGAGACTCCCGAGGGACTGCGCGGGGGCTTTCCGGGCCCCGAGGACCAGGGTCAACGGGAAGGGGAGCCGTTGATCTACCTGGCCAGCGAGCATATCGAGGCGACGCTGGCAGTGATCGAGTCCCACGGTGGACGCTGCTTGATACCTGCGACGGAGATCCCCGGCATCGGTAAGTGGGCCATCTTCCTCGATCCCGCCGGCAATCGCCTCGGTCTCTTTGAACCCGCGCCTAAAGAGTAGAGTAGCTCAGGCGCTCGCGCTCGGCTCAGGCGCGAGCCTGGCGCTGACGGAAAAACTCGATTGTTTGGCCGATGCCCTCTTCCAGCGAGACCTGCGGCTGCCAGCCAAGCAGACGCGCCGCTTTGCTGCAGTCGAAGTAAGCGAGCCGGATGTCTCCCGCTCGCTTGGGGGCCCGCTGGATGGGGGCCTCAAAGCCGGTCATCTTGACGAGCTGGCGATAGATCTCGTTGACCGAGGTGGGCCGCCCGGTGGCTATGCAGAAGACGTCGTTATCGCCCCGCTCCAGCGCCAGCAGGTTGGCGCGGGCGACATCGCCAACAAAGACGTAATCCTTGGCCTGCTCGCCATCCCAGTCGATGCGTACCCCTTCTCCATCGAGGAACCGGCGGGCAAAGATGGCGATCACGCCTGCCTCGCCCCCGGGGTCCTGGCGGGGACCATAGACGTTGCCATAGCGCAGGATAGTATAGGTGAGGCCATGAGCTGCCTGCCAGTAACGCAGGTAATGCTCACCCATCATCTTGGTGATGCCGTAGGGCGACTCGGGTCGCTGAGGCGTCTCTTCGGTGACGGGCAGGTGCGACGGCGTGCCGTAGGTCGCCCCCGAGGAGGCATAGATGATTTTGCGCACGCCGACCTGGGTGCAGTTCTGCAGGATGGTGAGCAGGCCGAGCACGTTGACACGGGCGTCGAGCAGGGGATCACGCGCTGAGACGGCGACACTGTGCTGAGCAGCGTGATGGCTGACGACCTCGGGCCGCACCTGCGCGAAGAGATCGCGCATGGCCTCGGCATCGGTGATATCGGCTTGGAAGAAGCGGGCCTGCGAGGGGACATTGGCCAGGTTGCCTCCCCCTTCGCTCCAGAGATTGTCGACGATAAAGACCTCATGACCAGCCGCCAGATAGGCGTCGACGAGGTGGGAGCCGATGAAGCCCGCGCCTCCTGTGACAAGGATCTTCATACTGAGCCAGATGTAGGCCGCCTGTCCGTCCTGGCCCAGGCTGCTGGGAATACCAACCACCCAGGAGAAGGAGCCGACCAGGTGCCTTTCCTCCTTCCGTGATGACGCGCGTTGATCTGACACTCCCCGCCCTAAAGAGGCGGGGATTCTTCCTTCAGCTTGCCTGCCTGCCCTGCGCCCTTGCGGGCGGCAGGGGAGAGGCAGTCTGTCCAGAAGCGTTTTGCCCCTTGATGGGGCCTGTTCCCGCATACCCTGCGGTACGGTAGCCTTCCAAAGCTCTGGCGAGAATGTTGAGGGCGGTATTGTGGTCACGATCAAGCCAAGCACCCGCCCACAACCACAACAGATGTGGGGTCCTGACGAAGAGGGACTTGTTGATTCGTGTGCCACAGCTGCTCCACTGCTGACTCGTGAAAGCTGGCTCCACTGCCATCACCGGGAGGTGACAGACCTGCCCGTAGTCGTTCAGCCAGGTGAGGCAGCGCCCCCATGTGGCGTCACTGATCGACTTTGCCAGCTTGCGGTTCTTCACAAGGTTGCGTATCTGAAGGTGCTCGCTGGCAATCAGACCGCCAGATGTGATAAGCGTGCTTGCCGTCTTGCAGGCAAAGTCTTCACGCTGCCGTTGCACCTTGAGATAGACCTTTGCCAGGTGCTTTCTGGCCTTCTTCCTGTTTGCTGATTTCTGTTGTCTGCGGGAAAGTCTTCGATGAAGCATCTTCAACCGCTTCTGAGCTTTCCTCACATGATCAGGATTGGCTACTGTATGGCCTGCTGAGTCCGTCAGGAACCCTTTGAGTTCCTGATCGATGTCCACCTGTTTGGCAATGGGGATAGGCTTGCAGTGCCGCTCTGCCTCGACCATAGCCTGGAGATAGTAGTCATCCGCACGCCGGATGAGGCGCACACGCTTGATCTGCCTGGTGGGAAATTCCTCAATGTGTCGGTTCGCGTTGCCTAGGAGTCGCAAGCGTCCAATCCCACACCCATCGGTGAAGGTGATGTGCCTGCCATCGGGCTTCACCTTGCAGCCGCCGCGCTTGTATTCGACACTCCTG
>NZ_JBHOQV010000031.1:0-2159 GCF_042408735.1 Thermogemmatispora sp. | reverse complement strand
ATCCAAATCCATCCGCAGGATGCCATAGAGTATGGTCGTATCCTTCGCCAGGTTCCGGTAGACAAACTCCAGCTCGCTGACGCGCCGCTCCAGGTCGGCAATCCGCTGCTCCATCGGGCCCTCCTGAACACTGCTGCCTCTACCTTACCATCCCCCGCAGTCGCTGTCAAGCGCTGCTCACGAAACCCACTCTGCCGCTGGTGCCGCTCGTGCCGTTCGCTTCGAGCATCCCGGCTCCCGGCTTCCCACGCAGCGATGCTCGAAGGGCCTCACAAGCCACCGCAGGACCACAGGGGCTGGCATCATGACCGCATGAAAGCGGTCAGGAGTGACCGCTTTTGTGGGATGCTCGAAACGGCTTGACGGACGCCGCTCCTGATGCTACTCTAAAGAGGGGACCGTCGGAACGCTGCTTAAGCCCGTTGAGGGATTGGAACCCACCTCGCCGAGCGGGTGATCCTGCGCGGCGAGCAGGAGGTCGGAACGCTGCTTAAGCCCGTTGAGGGATTGGAACAGCACTAGGTTCCTCTTCTTCCTCTTCCTCTGCTTTGCTTTGTATTCCTCTCGCTAGAATTCCCCCTTCGAACTTAAACCTGATCCCAATGAGAGACATTGTACTCCCGGGACAAAACGAAAAAACTTGCGACGAGAAGCAACCGATTGCACATCACAACTGTACCCTCCTTTGATCGACAGACGCGATCCACCTCCATAATCGGCGATCCTCTTGGGATCTTGAGCCAGCTTTGCTCCTGCTTAGAGGGGAGACGAGCAATAATATCTTCATGGACCTGATTGATGACTATGCCATGCCGCTGTTTAATCGCCTCAACGACATCCATGTGGGCATCCGCTTTCATCTGCTCGATGAATTCTCCAGCAAGTTCTTGAGGATAAAAATTTTCTGCAATCCGCATGTAAGCAGTGATAGTACCTTGTCTCCGAATGCGGCGGACAACACGAGCATCTGGCGGAACCCCCATAAGATCAGCAATTTCCGGCGGCACTGGAATCAGTGCGGGATCCTCCAGGTTTTCCTCCACTGGTTCAAGTCCCATCTCTTTTAGATAGAGATCAAAACGAGGGAGCAGCCCTGGAATACGGGTTCTGCTAGCTCGAATGAAGATCCCTCGCTGACCCAGGCTCGAGAGCAACCCCTCAGCCTGGAGCCTCTGGATAACTTTATTCATGGTTTCTTGAGATGTCCGGAATTCCCTCGCCAGCATCCTTAACCCGGGAAGACGTCCTTGGGTCCCGTAGCTTCCTGCAAGGATACGACGACGAAGGTCATCCATAATAGAGTCAATCTTGGTGTCGGGAGACATGCAATCCTCCGCTCTAGGTTATATCCTAGAAATAGCACTTGACAAGAGGAAAATCAATACTTATAAAATGCCCCTTGACAAAGTGGTCTAGATCATTGTAATCTTAGTCTAGAGCATTTGCATAGTGATCACACAGGGAACCCTGACAACCGAATACGGATCGGCCTGCCAGGGGCCGGCGCCCGCGGCCACATGGAAGAGAGGAGGCGGAAGCCCGCGGATGGGCCGCTGCGGGCGGGCCGCTGCTCTCTCCTTCTCGATCAGCAGATCGAGGGCGAGAGGGCAGCAGCCGCAGCGGAGGCGCTCGGCCAGCAGCCCTGGCGTTCATCCCCCCAATCCATTCCTCTTATATTCCTCTCTTTTCCTTTAAAGGAGGGCTTATATGTCCGTCCCTTTGCTTATCCCTGCGCGTCGGCGGCGGATCTGCCGTCGGCGATCGCCTCGCTACGACGAGATCGTCTCCCGCGCGCGGCGCACGCTCTGCGGGCGGGTCGTTGAAATCCCCGAAGATCTGCTTCTCCCCCATCGCCGGCGTTTCCCGCCCAACCCGCAGCGGATGGCCGCGCGCGGCGTCGTGGCTTCCATCTCGGAGGAGGGCAGCGTGTGCGTGCTCATCGATGGCGAGAATGGCGAGCGCCGATATTTTGGGGTAACACTGCTGCTGGAGCGGTGCCGTATTGTCTCCTAATCAGAGAGGCAGACATGGAGCTTTCGCTGGATGACTTTGCCGATTGGCTGCTGCGGCATGCCTCGGAGCAGGTTGGCCAGCGGGGACGCTGCTTTGATCATCCGCTGGCCCGCTGGCTCTCGGAGCGAAGTGGGAGACTCATCGGA